>NZ_JBPXMD010000002.1:0-618394 GCF_051918855.1 Streptosporangium sp. H16 | reverse complement strand
GAGGCGTCACAGCCCGGTATATCGCCTGGCATGGCCTATCGCAGCAGATGTACAAATCCGAGGTTAAACAACAAGCTTAGAGAGACACCACCGACTCCCCGTCTTCGAGGGGCGCCACTGATCGCCTGCCTGCCTTGGGAGCTTTAAGGCTTTAACTGGCCGCATCGGATGAGACATGGCCACCAGGGCGCGCATCTCGCCGGATGTGGCGTGAAGTGGCGCGTCGGTACGGGCAATCGGCCGTTGATGTCCCATCCTGGTGGAATACCCGGTCATGATCTTGCGGGGGGACCCGGCCGGGCCGCTCGCCGCCCCCGCGGCGCTTTCGGGGGGAAGCATGCGGGTGTGGCGGGTGTGGGTCGTGCCGGTGGCGTCGCTGTTCGCGATCTGGGGCTGCACCTCCCCGATCGCCCTGGTGGGATCGGTGGAACCGGCGACCGTGACGCCCGCCGTCCTCGCGCGGCCCGCCCCCGCCCCTGCCGTCTCCCCCGGGCTCGGACCCGGCGCGATACGGTCGCACTGGGCGCGGGACGACCTTCCCGTCTCCCCCCGGGCGCGCCGGATCGACTGCGAGCGGATCAGGTGCGTGGCGCTGACCTTCGACGACGGGCCGGGGGCCTACACCGAGCCGTTGCTCGACATCCTCGCCGGGTACGGGGCCAGGGCGACCTTCTTCGTCGTCGGGCGCATGGCCTTCGGGGACGGAGAGAGCACCCTTCGCAGGATGGTGGCCGAGGGGCACGAGCTGGGCAACCACACCTGGGACCACCCGCAGCTGCCCCTGCTGTCACAGTCCGCGATCAGGGAGGAACTGGGCCGTACCCAGTGGCTCGTCAAGCGGGCGACCGGGGTCACGATGATCCTCATGCGCCCGCCGTACGGGCTGACCGACTCCAGGGTCGCCGCCGAGAGCCGCCAGCTGGGGCTCGCCCAGATCCTGTGGAACGTCGACACGCTCGACTGGCGTGACCAGGACCCCTCGATCGTCGCCCGGCGCGCGACCGAGGCCGGGCCGGGTTCCATCGTGCTGATGCACGACATCCACCGTTCCACGGTCCAGGCCGTTCCCCGGCTGCTGGACGAGTTCGCCGCCAGGGGCTACCGGTTCGTGACGCTGTCCGAGCTGTACGGTGGGCGTCCCGCGCCGGGGAGGAAGTACTACGGCGGCCCTTGACGGACGCGCAGGGCCCGCTCCCGTTCCCGCGCCTGGCCGGAGGACCTGGCGGAGAACCCGGCTGAGGGGCCGGTGGGGCCCGCTCGGAGGACCGGCGGAAGAGGCGTGAACCTGCCGGGCCCGTTTCCCGACTGTCCTGGGCGAGGAGGACAGGGTGACTGACGAACTGCTGGTGGTCCGGTGTCGGCTCGGTGAGCGCGAGGCGTTCGCCGAGCTGGTGAGGACCTGGCACGATCCGGTGTGGAACTATGTGCGGCGCATGCTGGGGCCCTCGCGGGCCGACGACGTGACCCAGGAGGTCTGGGTGGCCGTGGTGCGCGGGCTGCCGCGCCTGAAGGAGCCGGGCAGGTTCGCGCCCTGGCTGTTCACGATCGCCAGGCGCGCGGTGGCCGACCGGCTCCGCGAGGAGTACGCCAGGCCCGAGGTCCCGGCGGAGGAGGAACGGGTGTCCGCCGACCCCGCCGACACCCTCGTGGACCGCGCCGGCCTGCTCGCGGGCCTGTCGGCGCTGCCGGTCAGGGAACGGGAGGTCCTCGTGCTGTTCTACCTGCAGGACCTCTCCCTGGAGGACTGCGCGCAGATCTGCGCCGTCCCCGCCGGCACGGTCAAGTCGCGTCTGTCCCGCGCGCGGCGCATGCTGCGCGACCAGCTCACGGAGAGGGGATACCAGGCATGAACCCCGATGACATGATCGACAGGCTGTCGGGCACGCTGTCGCTGCGCCGCCGGATCGGCAACGTCGTGGCACTGCTCGGCGGCCTGGGCGGGGCGCTGTTCACCGGCCTGCTGTGGGCCACCGAGCCCGCCCTGCCGGGCCGTACGCACCTGGCCTTCGGCGCGCTGGTCGCGCTCGGCCTGACCTGGGCCGGTTACGGGACCTGGGCGCTGACCCGGAGGACGCCGCTGTTCGCTCTCGACCGGGTGATCGCCGCCTGGCTGGCGGTGGCCGCGACGGGCCTGCTGACGGCGGGGACGGCCGCGGTCGCGGTCGCGAGGGGCACCTGGGCGGGTGCGGCGGGGGTGGTCGTCGCCGTGACGCTGGCCGTGCTCGCGGTGGCCGTCCTGCTCAGGGCCCGTGCCGACCGCGCCGCCCTGCTGCGGCGCAAGCGTGAACTCGGCGGCTGAGAGTGGTTGGGAGGCGGCTGGAGGCGGGACGAGGGGAGTCCCGCCCGGCCGCTCCCTGAGGGGACCGGAGCCCCCTACTTCCTGGTGATCACACCGCAGGCGACGCGCCCGCCGGAGTCTCCGGCCTTGAGGGTCTCCGCGTCCGGGCCGGTGCCGCCGGGGTGGCGGTAGCGGTCGGGGATGTTGGAGTGGTTGTCCGGCAGGGCGTGGACGACGATGGAACTGCCGTCGGCGTCGAAGAGCTGCCCCACCTGGAAGCGGTCGGTCACGACGGTCGTCTCGCCGGTGCCGTCGGCGGCGACGAGGAGGTTGGGCAGGTCGCCGGAGTGCCCGGTGTGCTTGACCGGCGGGATGGTGAAGTGCGCGCCCGCGCTGGCGAAGGGGCTGCGGGTGACCGGGTCGATCGCCCTGGGGTCGCAGACGCCCTTCATGTGGACGTGGAAGCCGTGGTAGCCGGGGCGCAGGCCGCGGACGGCGACCGCGAGCCTGGACTTGTCGTCGGGCTGCTGGTCGATGCGCAGGGAGCCGATGTTCCTTCCGGCCGTGTCCTTGATGACGGCCTCGGCCGACGCCTGGGGCGCCGGCGACGACGTCCCTGAAATCCCCGAAATCCCTGATATCTGCGATATCGCCTGGGCGGCCGGGACGGTGCCGGCTCCGGCCGTCACCGTCCCGAGCGAGACGGCCAGGGCGAGACAGGTTCTGTGAAGCATGAGAGATCCCCCCGTACGAGTCCTGGGCTCCCCGTGGTGACGGGGAGCGGCCAGTACAGGGTTCCTACCCCAGGTGGAGGCGGGTACCGGGGGCACCACGCCGTCCCACCGGGCAAAACCGTGCCGTGCGAGGCCGCCCGGCGCGAGGCCGGGCCTGGCGAAGAGACCGGGCCGGACGAAACCGTGCCGTACGAAACCGTGCCGTACGAAGGCGTGCCGGAAGAGGTCGTCTCGCGCGAGGCCGGACCGGACGAGCCGGACGAGCCGGACGAGCCGGACGAGCCGGACGAGCCGGACGAAGAGACCGTATGAAACGAGCCGGAAGCAGAGACCGTACGGAACGAGCCGGACGAAGAGGTCGTACGAAACGAGACCGTCCCGCCGGGTGTGCCCGGCGGGACGGGTGGAGCGGTGCTGCGGGCGTCAGTTGGTCCGCTTGGCGCGGGCGGTGGTCCGGGCGCGGGTCGAGGCGTCGAGGACGACCTTGCGGATGCGCACGTTCTCCGGCGTGATCTCCACGCACTCGTCCTCGCGGATGAACTCCAGCGCCTGCTCCAGCGAGAGCTGGCGCGGCGGGATCAGCGTCTCCGTCGTGTCGCTCGTCGAGGAGCGCATGTTGGTGAGCTTCTTCTCCTTGGTGATGTTCACGTCCATGTCGTCGGAGCGCGAGTTCTCACCAACGATCATGCCCTCGTAGACCTCGGTGGTCGGCTGGACGAACAGGACGCCGCGCTCCTGCAGGTTCAGCATGGCGAACGGGGTCACCGGGCCCGGCCGGTCGGCGACCAGCGAGCCGTTGTTGCGGGTGCGCAGCTCGCCGAACCACGGCTCGTAGTCCTCGAACACGTGGTTCACGATGCCGGTGCCGCGGGTCTCGGTCAGGAACTCGGTCCGGAAGCCGATCAGGCCGCGGGCCGGGACCACGAACTCCATGCGGATCCAGCCGGTGCCGTGGTTGGTCATGTGCTCCATGCGGCCCTTGCGGACGGCGAGCAGCTGGGTGATCGCCCCCAGGTACTCCTCGGGGCAGTCGATGGTCACCCGCTCGACCGGCTCGTGCACCTTGCCGTCGATGACCTTGGTGACGACCTGCGGCTTGCCGACGGTCAGCTCGTAGCCCTCGCGGCGCATCTGCTCGACCAGGATGGCCAGCGCCAGCTCGCCACGGCCCTGCACCTCCCACGCGTCGGGACGGTCGGTCGGCAGGACGCGCAGCGACACGTTGCCGACGAGCTCCTTGTCGAGCCGGTCCTTGACCATGCGGGCGGTGACCTTGGAGCCCTTGACCCTGCCGACCAGCGGCGAGGTGTTGGTGCCGACGGTCATGGAGATCGCGGGCTCGTCGACCGTGATGAGGGGCAGCGGGCGCGGGTCCTCGGGGTCGGCGAGGGTCTCGCCGATCATGATGTCCGGGATGCCGGCGATCGCGATGATGTCGCCGGGCCCCGCCTCCTCGGCGGGCTTGCGCTCCAGCGCGTCGGTCATCAGCAGCTCGGTGATCTTCACCCGCTGGATGCTGCCGTCGGTGCGGCACCAGGCGACCTGCTGGCCCTTCTTGATGGTGCCCTGGTGGACGCGGCAGAGCGCGATCCGGCCCAGGTAGGACGAGGCGTCCAGGTTGGTGACGTGCGCCTGCAGCGGGGCCGTCGGGTCGTACACCGGGGCCGGGATCGTGTTCTTGATGACCTCGAACAGCGGCTCCAGGTCCTCGGAGTCCGGCATCCCGGCGTCCTCGGGACGGTTGAGCGAGGCGCGTCCGGCCTTGGCCGAGGCGTAGACGATCGGGAAGTCGATCTGCTCCTCGGTGGCGTCCAGGTCGATGAAGAGCTCGTAGACCTCGTCCACGACCTCCTTGATCCGGGCGTCGGGGCGGTCGACCTTGTTGATGCACAGGATGACCGGCATCTTCGCGGCGAACGCCTTGCGCAGCACGAACCGGGTCTGCGGCAGCGGCCCCTCGGAGGCGTCGACCAGCAGCACGACCCCGTCGACCATGGACAGGCCCCGCTCGACCTCACCGCCGAAGTCGGCGTGGCCGGGGGTGTCGATGATGTTGAGCGTCATGCCGCCGTGCTTGACGGCGGTGTTCTTCGCGAGAATGGTGATCCCCTTCTCGCGTTCGAGGTCGTTGGAGTCCATGACACGGTCGTCCACGTCCTGGTTGACGCGGAAGGCGCCCGACTGCCAGAGCATGGCATCCACGAGAGTGGTCTTGCCGTGGTCGACGTGCGCGATGATCGCGATGTTCCGCAGGTCGTCGCGGCTGTTCAAAGGCATGATGGAGTCTCACTCTGTGATCGTGGAGGCTGGCCGCGGACTGTGCGGCCTTCCCATTTTAGTTGATCCGGACAATCGCTCTCACGCCTCCGGCAGATGAAGTGCGCCAATTCACCCTCCGGACACCTTCGCGACCCCCCTGCGGGGGCCCGTGGCGTGTACGGCGGACCGGGCCGCGCGGGGGCGGCGGGCGGGGTGCGGCCGGGTCCCCGGCACTCCCTAAGCTCGGATCCATGCCTCTCGCACCGTCGTTTCCCGTAATGCTGAAAACTCGGGACAACCTGCGGATAGACGCCGCCCACACCCCCTCGCGCGGCGCCGACGACCTCGGGATCGTCCTGGCCCACGGTTTCACCGGATCGCTCAGGGAACGCGCCACGCGCCGCATCGCCCACGTGCTCAGCGGGTTCGGCGGGGTGGTGGCGTTCGACTTCAGGGGACACGGCCGCTCGGGAGGCCGGTCGACCGTGGGAGACCTGGAGATCCTCGACGTGGACGCGGCGGTACGGCACGCGCGGACGATCGGCTACCGGAGGGTCGTGACCGTCGGGTTCTCCATGGGCGGGGCGGTGGCCGTGCGGCACGCGGGGGTGCTGGGCGGTCCGGACGCGGTGGTGTCGGTGAGCGCCCCCGCGCGCTGGTACTACCGGGGGACCAGGCCGATGCGCCAGGTGCACTGGGCGATCGAGAGGCCGATGGGGCGGCTGGCCGCGCGGCTGGGCAAGCGCACCCGGATCATGAAGGGCGTGTGGGACCCGCTGCCGCTGGCGCCGTACGAGGCGGCCGCGAAGATCTCGCCGGTGCCGCTCCTGGTCGTGCACGGCGACGCCGACCGGTTCTTCCCCCTCGAGCACGCGTACCAGATCTACGAGGCCGCGAACGAGCCGAAGGAACTGTGGATCGAGTCCGGCTTCGGCCACGCGGAGTCGGCGGCCACCCCGGATCTGGTCCGTCGCATCGGGAGATGGGCCGCGGCCCGTTCCGGTCCCCCGGAAGATGTCTATCCTCGGGAAGATTGACCGTATGCCTCGTGAAGATTGACCTGATGGCGATGCCGATGTGACGGCGACGGGCAGCGGCGAGGAAAGGGACACATGCGGAGCATCTACGTTGCGGGTCTTGGCCGGGGAGACGGCAGGCAGATCGTCGAGCTCGGCTTGATGGAGCTGCTGACCGGGCGGGCCGATCGTACGGGGGTCTTCCGGCCGATCACCGGCGGCGGCGAGGACCGGGTCCTGGAACTGCTCAAGGCCAGATACCGCCCCGCGGCCGCGGCGACCGGGGTGACCGCCGAGGACGCCGCGGAGATCTACGCCGAGCGGGGCGCCGAGGAGCTCATCGGCCGCCTGGTCGCCCGCTTCCACACGCTGGAGCGCGAGTGCGACGCCCTGCTGGTGCTCGGCAGTTCCTTCGACACCGACGACCTGCCGCGTGAGCTGGCCTTCAACGCCCGCCTGGCCGCCGAGTTCGGCGCCCCGGTGATCGTGGTGGTGGGCGCGCACGGCGACGACGCCGAGGAGATCGCGACGGAGATGCGCACCGGCCACCAGGTCTTCTCCGACCTGGGCTGCACGGTGCTCGCGGTGATCGCCAACCGGGTGCCCGAGGGCACGGTCATCGAGTGCGACCTGCCGGTGCCCTGCTACGCCGTGCCCGAGCACCCGTCGCTGTCGGCGCCGACCGTCGGGCAGGTCATGCGGGCGGTGGACGCCGAGCTGATCCAGGGCGAGGACGGCCTGCTGCGCGACGTGCTCGGGTTCGTGTTCGGCGGCGCCACGCTCCCGGTGTTCCTGGAGCACCTCGTCGACGGCGCGCTCGTGATCACACCGGGTGACCGCGCGGACCTGCTGCTGGTCTCGCTGGCCGTCGAGGCGGCCGGTACGGCGAGACCGGCCGGGGTCGTCCTCACGGTGGGGGAGAGGCCCAGCGAGGCCGTACGGGAGCTCACAGCCCGTCTGGCGCCCGGCGTGCCGGTGCTCGCGGCCGAGGCGGACAGCTTCACCGTGGCGACCACCCTGGCCGGGCTGGAGGGAAGGCTCACCGTCGACAACCCGCGCAAGATCGAGACGGCCCTCGGCCACTTCCAGGCGCACGTAGACGCGGCCGGTCTGGCCGACAGGATCGAGCTGACCCGCTCCGGGCGGGTCACCCCGATGATGTTCGAGCACACCCTGCTGGAGCGGGCGCGGGCCGACCGGCGGCACATCGTGCTGCCGGAGGGCGAGGAGGACCGTATCCTGCGGGCGGCCGACATCCTCCTGCGGCGCGGCATCGTCGACATCACCCTCCTCGGCAGGGAGGACGTGGTGCGGCGGCGGATCGGCGACCTCGGCCTCGACCTGTCGGGCGCGACCGTCGCCGACCCGCTCACCTCGCCGCTGCGGGAGTCGTTCGCCGAGGAGTACGCCAAGCTGAGGGCGCACAAGGGGATGACCTTCGAATCGGCCCTGGACGTGGTCTCCGACGTCAACTTCTTCGGCACGATGATGCTGCACCGGGGCCTGGTGCACGGCATGGTCTCCGGGGCCGCGCACACCACGGCCGCCACGATCCTGCCGGCCTTCCAGATCATCAAGACGGTTCCCGACACCTCGATCGTCTCCTCGGTGTTCTTCATGTGCCTGGCCGACCGGGTCCTCGTCTACGGAGACTGCGCGATCAACCCCGACCCCGACGCCGAGATGCTCGCCGACATCGCGATCTCCTCGGCCCGTACGGCGAAGCGGTTCGGCGTCGAACCGAGGATCGCGATGCTGTCCTACTCCACCGGCGAGTCGGGCACCGGCGCCGACGTCGACAAGGTCCGCGCCGCCACCGCCCTGGTCGCCGAGCGGGCGCCCGACCTGCTGGTCGAGGGACCCATCCAGTACGACGCGGCGGTGGACGCCAGGGTCGCGGCCGCCAAGCTGCCCGGGTCACAGGTCGCCGGCCGGGCGACCGTGCTGATCTTCCCCGACCTGAACACCGGCAACAACACCTACAAGGCCGTGCAGCGCTCGGCCGGTGCCGTCGCGGTCGGGCCGGTCCTGCAGGGGCTGCGCAGGCCGGTCAACGACCTGTCGCGCGGAGCCCTGGTCACCGACATCGTGAGTACCGTCGCCATCACCGCCGTACAGGCGCAGGAGGTCACCCCTTGAGCGAGCGAGGCGCGCGGACGGCCGGAGCCTCCGGACGGAGTGGCGACGAGAGCGGGGAGGGCGACTCGGGGCACCGCCCCGGCTCGGGCCGGGAGGGCTCGAACGGCCCGGACGATCCGAACGGCTCGATCGGCCCGAACCGGGACGGGGAGCCGGGCAGGGAGGGCCTTCCCGGACGGGTGCTCGTTCTCAACTCCGGGTCCTCCTCGCTGAAGTACCGGCTCCTGTCCGGCGCCGAGCGGCTGGCCTCGGGAACGGTGGAGCGCATCGGCGAGCCCGGCTCCCCGGTGCCCGACCACCGGGCGGCACTGGAGACCGTCGCGGCCCGGCTGGCCGCCGACGGCCTGGGGCTCGACTCCCCCGAGCTCACCGCGATCGGGCACCGGGTGGTGCACGGAGGCACCGCTTTCACCCGGCCCACGCTGATCACCGACGAGGTGGTCAGGGGGATCGAGGCGCTCGTCCCGCTCGCGCCCCTGCACAATCCCGCCAACCTGGCGGGCATCGAGGTCGCCCGGAGGCTCCGCCCCGACCTGCCGCAGGTCGCCGTCTTCGACACCGCCTTCCACGCCACGATCCCCCCGGCCGCCTCGACGTACGCGATCGACCGCGAGGTGGCCGCCCGGCTGGGGGTGCGGCGCTACGGCTTCCACGGCACCTCACACGCGTACGTCTCCCGCGAGGCCGCCCTCCTCGCGGGCGGGCCCGAGGCCAACGTGATCGTCCTGCACCTCGGCAACGGGGCCAGCGCCTCGGCGGTGTCCGCCGGGCGGTGCGTGGACACGTCCATGGGCATGACCCCGCTGGAGGGCCTCGTCATGGGGACCCGCAGCGGCGACCTGGACCCGGCGGTGGTCCTCTACCTGGCGCGTACGGGAGGCATGTCCCTCGACGAGATCGACGCGCTGCTCAACCGCCGCAGCGGCATGCTCGGTCTCTGCGGCGACAACGACATGCGCACGGTGACGGAACGGCTGGCCGGGGGCGACCCGGACGCCGAGCTGGCCATGTCGGTCTACTGCCACCGGCTCCGCAAGTACGTCGGCGCCTACTACGCCGTCCTCGGCACGGTCGACGTCATCGCCTTCACCGGCGGCGTCGGGGAGAACTCCGCCCTGGTCAGGGAGAGGACGCTGGCCGGTCTCGGGGCGCTCGGCATCACCGTGGACCCGGTACGCAACGCGCGGGGCGACACGCTGATCTCCGCCGACGGCGGGGCCGTGAGGATCGCGGTGATTCCGACGGACGAGGAGTTCGAGATCGCCCGGCAAACTCTTTCCGTCGTTTCCCGAACCAATCGCGGATAAAAGACGTCTACCACGACAGCGGATGAATGAGATCCGCCGGGAGAAGTCCACGGGACCCGAATCATCGCTCGGCGACCGCCGTGGGACATACTTCTTGTGGTCGGACGGTCGCCCAGCGTCGCGGGGGTGCGCTGGGCGGTCCGTCCGGCGGTGTGC
This sequence comes from Streptosporangium sp. H16, assembly GCF_051918855.1. NCBI lineage: Bacteria > Bacillati > Actinomycetota > Actinomycetes > Streptosporangiales > Streptosporangiaceae > Streptosporangium > Streptosporangium sp. H16. The sequence goes on along the minus strand of NZ_JBPXMD010000002.1, from coordinate 608,505 downwards.
CTGTACGGCTCGTCACGAGCCGTACAGGCACACCTGAAGCTCGACCCGCTCGCGGGGCGCCTCAGCCCAGGCGGGCGATCGACTTGTACTCCAGGTAGGACGACAGTCCCTCCGGGCCCAGCTCGCGGCCGAGGCCGCTGCCCTTGAAACCGCCGAAGGGCGAGCTGTTCTCGATCATGAAGAGGTTGACGCCGTAGGTGCCGGCGCGCACCTGGCGGGCGACGTCCATGCCGTGCTCGGTGTCGGCGGTCCACACCGTCCCGGCCAGGCCGTAGTCGCTGTCGTTGGCGATCCGGATCGCGTCCTTCTCGTCCTCGTACGGGATCACCGCCAGGACCGGCCCGAAGATCTCCTCACGGGCGATGCGCATCTCGTTGGTGGCTCCCGCGAAGACGGTCGGGGCCACGTACCAGCCGCGGTCGTGGGGGCGCTCCAGGCCGCCGACGACAGGCTTGGCGCCCTCGTCGATACCGATCCTGATGTAGCCCTCGACCCGCTCCTGCTGCCGCTTGGCGACCATCGGGCCGATGCCGGTCGCCGGGTCGGACGGGTCGCCGACCTGCATGCCCCGTACCATCGCCGAGACCGCGTCCACGACCTCGTCGTAGCGGTTGCGCGAGGCCAGGATGCGGGTCTGGGCGACGCAGGCCTGGCCGTTGTTCATCAGCGAGGCGATCGACAGGAAGCCCATCGCGGAGGGCAGGTCGCAGTCGTCCAGGATGATCGCCGCGGACTTGCCGCCCAGCTCCAGGGTGCACCGCTTGAGCTGCTCGCCGCAGATCGCCGCGATGCGCCGCCCGGCGGCGGTGGAACCGGTGAAGGCGACCTTGTCCACGTCCGGGTGGGAGATCAGGTACTCGCTCGTCTCGCGCCCGGCGGCGACGATGTTGACGACGCCGTCGGGGATGCCCGCCTCCTTGACCATCTCGGCCAGCAGGTAGGAGTCGAGCGGGGTCTCGGGCGCGGGCTTGACCACGACCGTGCACCCCGCGACGAGGGCGGGGGCCAGCTTGATCATGATGACGAACTGCGGGACGTTCCACGGGACCACGGCGGCGACCACGCCCACCGGCTCGCGGCGGACGGTCACGGTGCCGAAGGTGCCGGGGCGCTCCTCCTCGACGGGGAAGGTCTTGCCCAGTTCGGCGTAGTACTGGAGCATGCCGAGCGGCTGCGGGGCCTGCGCCAACTGGGAGAAGGTGATCGGAGAGCCCATCTCCAGGGTGATGAGCTCGGCCATCTCGCCCTGGCGGGCCGCGTAGAGCTCGGCGAGCCTGCCGACGACGGCCGCGCGCTCGGCCATCGTCATACGGGGCCACGGGCCGTGGTCGAACGCCTGGCGGGCGGCTGCCACCGCCCGGTCCATGTCGGCGGGGGTGCCGTCGGGAACCCGGCCGACGACCTCCTCGGTATGGGGGGAGACGACGTCGATGATGCCGGTCCCGGCGGGGGCCACCCAGTCGCCTCCGATGAAGAGCGTGTCGTGCTGGCGCATGATGTGTTGCCTCCTGGTGGGCGGGCCAGAGTCGCGATTCTCGGACGGTTTCATCCGCTTTCATTCGCGGGGAAGGGCGCCACGCGCCCCACCGCTGTTTGAGACCGAATCATGTTCTGTCGCTGATGACAAGGGTGGCCGGCGTCTTCGTGTCCCGATCCGAGACGTCTTCGCGCCTTGGACGGAGATACCCCCGTGTCGTGGGCTGAGACGTCTTCACGTCTTGAGGTGAGATGCCTTCGCGCCTTGGGCTGAGACGTCTTCGCGCCTTGAGCTGAGACGCCCTCGTGCCGTGAGCCCCAGATGTCTTCGGCCCGCGAGTGGAGTGGTGCGTTCTGTGCGAGGATTCTCCGGAGTGACAGGAGTGACATGTCTCGCAGTAGTTGGTTAAATCACCCTAAAGGGGTTGATAGTTCACCAATGGTGCGCGAGTTCCTTCGTTCCGGTGGCGAGCTTCAAGATCGTCTTCTATAGTTTCGCTCCGTCCATGAGGGGGCTCCGGAGGTGAGCGAAGCGTGAGGCCGACTCGCGCAGCCGCATTGGCTGCCGCACTCACCGTGCTACTCCTGTCGCCCGCCGTCGCCGGAGCCGCCCCCCTGCGGGCCGTCAAACCCAGTCCCGAGGCCGAGCTCAAGAAGCTGACCCAAGAGGCCGCCGCGATCAACAAGAGTTACCGCGGCCAGGTGCAGAGCCTGGAGGAGACCCGGGTCCAGGCCAGCAAGGCCACCTCCAACGCCAAGAGCCTCAGGCGCGCCCTGGCCAACGCCGAGACCGACGTCGTGCGCTTCGCCCAGACCGCCTACATGGGCGGCGCCCTCGACGACGGCAACCTGCTGAGCTTCCAGGGCGACGCCAACCTGGCCCTCGGCCAGGCCGCGACCATGTCCTACCTGGCCAGCCGTCGCGCCACCCAGCTCAACCGGGTCAAGGACCTCATCAAGAAGGCCAAGGCCGCGGAGAGGTCCGCCGACACGAAGATCGTCAAACTCAAGAAGGACATCGCCGACCTCAAGCGGCAGCGGGTCAGGATCGAGAAGCTCCTGGCCAAGTACGGCTTCCAGACCCCCTCGGGCAGCGGCGGCCTGACCCCCCGCACGATCACCATGCGCAACCTCGTGCTGCAGAACTTCCCCATGCCGTACGGCTACGGCTGCCTGCGCCCCGGCGACCCCGGCGACCACGGCAGCGGCCGGGCCTGCGACTTCATGCTGAGCTCCGGCGGCAGCGTCCCCGCGGAGGACGCCCTGGACCGCGGCAACCGTCTCGCCCAGTGGGCCATCGACAACGGCAACCGCCTCGGGGTCATGTACATCATCTGGCAGCAGAAGTACTACGACGTCCGCACCGGCGCCGGATGGAAGATGATGTCCAACCGAGGCGGCAACACCGCCAACCACATCGACCACGTCCACATCTCGATGTTCTGACGTGATCGGTCTCACCGACACCGTCGAGCCGTCGGTGAGACCGCGAATGTGGCCCCATGGTCGGTGAGGTGCGCGTCATGAATCCTGCGCTGGCTTACGGCAGCAGTGTGAAGTGCCCGCCTCGCACGTTCCGCACCGCTCCGAAGTGACGGTGGTCGATGGTGGCGATCTCTTGGACGCCCAGTCTTTCCGCGACTGCGATCACGGCGGCGTCCACCGCCCCCAGAGGGAAATTCGCGTATTTCACGACCAGGACTTTCACCCTGGCGATGTCAACGGTGGTCAGTGGCTCCATGACCAACTCGCCGTCCACGATGGACTGAAGGAAGTCGGCCTCCGCGGCCGGCCCTACTCGTGACTCCAGCAGCCAGCAGACTTCCGCCAGCACCGGTCCAGGCAGGACCAGCGGGCCCGGATGGGTTTCTAGGAGATCAAGGCAGCGGTCGTGATCCTGGTCTTTCCGGTTCATCGCCGCGTACAGGGGGCCGGTGTCACAGATGAGCACTAGCCGGTCCGGAACCTGTCACGAAGGATCTCCTCCGAGCGTTGAGCGCTGTCCGGCTCGTCGGTGATGATTCCGGCGAACGACAATCGACGCCGTTGACCCTGTGCTTCGGCGACGGGGGCGGGTTCGTTCTCGACGAGTTGCAGAGCGACGGCACGCAAAGCGCGGACCTGGCCCAGCGTCAAGCGGTCAACCAGGCGGTGCAGGTCGTCGTACTCCTCGGGTGCCGCACTCATACCGGCGAGTTTACGCCGACATAGAGATCATCAGTGGTCGGAGGGGCTTTTCGAGACCGTTGCCTCGTGGCTGCTGGGCTTGTGACCGGGCCGTTGGAGGAAAGTGGCTGAATCGCTCCGGAAAAGTCGGGGCGGTTCGATTCGGCTCGTGGCCGAGGGACTGGTAGCCGTAAGGGCTTCCCCCGCACTCGCCCTTCAGAATGCGCAGCAGGGCGTACAGGAAGGGCTCGGCACCGAACTCCTCGATTTCGCGTGGCCGTGGATCGGAGAGGCCGTCTTCCGGCGCTGGACGCTGCCGACACGAGGAATCTTACTGACGCGGATGTCGGCAACAGGGCTGGACGGACCTCCGGCAGTCGTGCCAGCGCGTGGAGGAACACCTCCCGGTCGAGCCGGAACGGGCCGAACGGCGGTGGAGGGTCATCGCCGTAGACGCCGTCGGGTAGCTCGCCCGACGTGTGGCGAAGCCGCCGATTGCCGCTGAAGGCCATGTACATCCACACGTCGGCGGCCAGCGGCACCGCCGCCTCCGTGCCGGACGGCCATGTCTCCCCGGTCTGCGGGTACCGCGGAACCAAGGCGATGTCCGCGACCGCTCCCGGCGGCCCGTACGACAGGGCGAAGCCCGGCGCGTACACACCGCGGGCCTCTGCCTCCTCCACGCCGATCTCCTCCCACCGCTGCCACGACGGTCCGAAGGGTTCCGGGTTCACCGCGTAGGTCCCACGCTCCATGAGTACGAGAAGCAGTTCGTAGCCGTGCTTCTGATGGGCGTGGGCGGGGAGCGCGACCTGCGACACGGGTAAGGTCAGCGAGGCGTCACAGCCCGCACACGTGAACACGATCATGCGCCTCCCGGGTCCCGGTGATTGGATCATCTTGACTCAGAGTCGATCTTGAGGGAATCGCTCGACGCCGATTCGGCGACAGGCCACGCCGCATCTCACGAGGAATGAGGAATGCCGTACGGCAGCCGATACGGCGACACCGCCTTACACGATCATTCTCCACCGACCCGGATCCACCGTCTGAGCAGGGCGAGATGTCGTTGACGAGGCGTCTGCCCTTCTTGCGGAACAAAAGGTGCGAGCTAGAAGTCGCGCCACTCGTCGAACAGGTCGGCAGCCTCGGGATCCGGGATGCCGGCGCGTCGCGCCAGGTCGAAGAAGGCGTCCCCGGCCTCTTCCCGCCGAAGCGTGTCGATGATCTCGTGGCGTTCTTCGATCCTGTTGAGTTTCTCGACGAGGGTCCGCAGGATCGGCCGGGCCGCAGTCGCCGTGGCCGGATCGTCGGCGGGCAGATGGTCGATGGCGCGGAAGGCGGACGCGTAGGCCCTGCACGCGGCGGCGCCCGCTCGTTCGTCGTCATCGACCCAGTCACGCAGCGGGTTGTCGACATTGGCCGCCAGCCAGGCGTCGGACTTGGCGCCCTGGACGGCCACGTGCACGGGCGTGCCCTTGTAGCGGGCTTTGAGAAGTTTGACCTGGCTGCGCCGGATCCCGTCGATGCCCAGACGACGCAGGGACGCGGCGGCGGATGGCAGGAAGGGTGCGTCGATGCCGTAGGCGTCGGTGAGCCGCAGGGTGTGCAGCCGCGGGAAGCCACTCAGGTCGGAGGCGTCCAGCAGCCGGCCGTACGGCCGGTTCCACCGCAGGTGCAGCGACTCCAGGCCGGTGAGGGCTTCCAGCGCGGCCAGTGACAGGTCACCCGCCGTCTGAAGGTCGAGATCGCGAATTCCATGCAGGCCGCTCGGGACGGTGCCGACCGACGAGGTCACGGTCAGCCGGATCCACCGGCCGTCCTCGGCCGCCTCGACGACCTCGGGCGGTTCACCTGTCAGGTGCAGGGCCATCAGCCCGGGTGGCAGGCGCAGGTGTCGTAGCCCGGTGCCGGAAATCGTCAGCGTGGTGAGGCGCGTCGTGCTCAGATCGACGGTGCTCGGTGGGTCGCCCCAGGTGAGCTGGTCGATGAGAGGGCGGTTGGTGAGAGCCTCGACGAGGCCGCGATCGGGGCCGGAGAATCCCAGGGCGGTCAGGCAGGGCAGCGGGTCCAGGGCCGACCAGCGAACCTGGGAGAGGTGGGCCGGAAGGTCGAGGTTCCACATCGTGGCGTACAGGGTCTGCGGTCCGTCGCCGAGATCGACCACGACCGGGTCGGGGGTGGGGCTGTCGTAGGCGGCCTTGGCGTCCGCGGGCATCTGCAGGTCCCATCGCCGCTGACAGACGATGGACAACGATAGGTTCTCCCAGACGCCGTAGGCATTGGTCTCCTGGGGAACGCCGGGCAGGACCGGCATCCGCCCGAGCCAGCGGAGATCTGGTGGCGGGGGAACGGAGCGGTCGACCCTGAGGGCGTCTGGTCTTCCCGGCCACTTCCGCCAGTTGTGGTGGGCGAGGACGAGAGGGCCGGCCGAGGTGAGGTCGTCCAGCGTGGGCATCACCTCGGAGTACCGGTCGAGCATGCACACCGTCACCCAGCCGTCGGCGCTGATCCCGCCCACCTGGCACGCACCGTAGCCGCCCAGCGGAAGGGGCATGGCCGCGACGTCTCCGACCTTCATCATGGCCGGGAAGGTAGCAACCGCCTATGACAAGATCACATTTCATCGGTCGGGCTGCTCGCTTCCGCCGCCAGGCTCCTCGTGGAGGTGAGGCCGTGAAGAAAGGAGCTGATGAGGTGGGTACTTCCGGCGAGGGTGGGATGAGAATCGGGGAGATGAGTACGCGAGCTGGGGAACGTCCACGTTCTACGTGCTGCTCGGGGGGTTGATCACGGACCGGCGTGTCCGAACGTCCGGACGGTACGTCAGCTGCCGACGTCGTCGCCCGACCGTTACGCGCGGGAGGGGCGGGGGTGTGCGGCAGCGGCGTCGAGCAGTTCCGGGAGCGTGCCCTCGAACGCCGGTAGCAGTTCCAGCAGTGCCGGCCAGAACCCCGCCGGCGCCGACCGCGCGGCCGTGTCGAACAGCTGAGCGCAGTGATCGAGGAATTCGTCGCCGTGCTTGCCCTCGGACGAGGGCGCGGAGGTGGGCAGCGTGGAGGCGTACTGGAGGATTTGCCTGGCGGGGCGGCTCCTCGCCAGCAGTTCTTCGTCGGTGAGGACTCGCGCGGCGCGGATTCGTTGGAGGAGTCCCCAGGAGTTGTGGATGTGGTGCAGTGCGGTCACGGCGGTGCGCGCGGCCGCCGGGCTCTGGCCGGCGAGTATGGGGAGCAGGTCGGCGGGTAGCGCCTGGGCGAGTGTCTCGGGGAAGCCCTCACGGGCGGCCAGGGCGCACAGGAGATGCGGCGGCAACGCCGAATCGTGGTGAGCGTCGACGAGTTCGCGCCAGGGGGGCGAACCGTTCTCATCGAGTACGGATGTCAGCAACGCTTCGCTCTCGATCGGGTCGGCGCATGCCCGAAGCGCGCCGACCAGGTCCGATGCCGCCACCGGAGGCGATGAGCCGGCCGCGAGCAGCCGGCGCAGCGTCACGTCGTATGCGGCTGAACGCTCGTTGGCCCGGTCCAGCAGGGGATTCAGCCCGTGTGCCCACGCCCGTGTCGCAGGCGTGCACGCCTGCGTGTTGTAGGCCCAGCGGGCGAAGAGCGTGCGAGGGGGTATTCCGGCCGAGACGAACCGGTCCAGGACCATGGAGGTGAGGTGCCCCCGGGTTCGCCGCGGGTGGAGGTCGCGTCTTTCCATGTGGGCCAGCAGCGGGTCGGGGAGGTCTGCGATCACATCGGCCAGCACCGCGTCGGGCGCATGAGCCAGGATTCGCAGATCTGCCTGCTCCGACGGCAGCGGGCCCGGCGTCCTCCCGACCCGGCGGAGCAGGTTCGAGAACGTCCCCGGGTGGGACGGCAACGCCGCGGCGGCTGCCGGCCAGGTGGACCGGTCGGTGCCGAGCCGATGTCGCAGCAGCCCTCCCACGCACTCCCAGAAGGTCCGTGCCGCCTGGTGATGATTGTGGTCATAGCCGTCGACGGCCCGGACCAGCAGGTCCAGACGCGGCGTGGTGAGGATCATTTCCTCCACCGTCCCATCCGAGAGCACATGACGCAGGAACGAGGGGCGCGTCTCACCGATGCGGGTCAGGGCGGCCTGCCACGTCCACCGCGGAACGGGTTGCCGCCGGGCCACGAGCCGACCGGCGACGAGGGAATCCCATGGTGTGAGCAGGGCGCCGGCCAGCGCGTCGGGGCAGTCGGGCCGCGCGATCAGGGCACGGCGCTGCACGCGGCCAAAGGGCTCCCGCCGATGCTCGGCGGCCAGCACCGTCCAGTCCGGTCGCCTCATCGTGGAGAGGACGACATCACCGTCGAGCACCGTGGCGGCGGACCGTAACCGCTCGCTGAGCCCGTCGGCCGGCGCGGTCACGGCCGGTGGTCCGATCACGTCGAGTCCCGCGGCCCGTAGCTCCGCCTGCGCGACACTCCGCACATCCGGGGAGAGCAGCCGCAGCATCCGGGGGCCGATGTTCGCCATGTTCTGATTCTTTCGCAATTCAGGTCAGAAAGTGACCTCTATCCGGCCTAACGTGGGTCCTGACCGACGGAACAACGGAAGGCGAAGACCGTGAGCGAGACCACGAGCGTTGACGAGCTGACCACCCGCGACATCACCGACGCGCCCGTCGCCACCGAGACGCCCGCCGATACCGGCGCGCCCGCCGCCGGCGTGCCCGCTGTCACCGGTGAGCGCGCCGACCTGCTGGCGATGCTGGCCAAGCACCGGCACTTCCTGCGCTTCACCACCCGTGACCTCACCGACGAGCAGGCCGGGCTGCGGACCACCGCCAGCGAGCTGTGCCTGGGCGGGCTGATCAAGCACGTCACGGCGGTCGAGCGGAGCTGGGTGGACTTCATCCTTGAAGGCCCGTCGGCGATGGGCGACTTCGCCGCCATGACCGAGGCCGACTGGGCCCGCAGGGCCGACGAGTTCCGGCTGCTGCCCGGCGAGACACTGGCCGGTGTGCTGGCCGACTACGCCGAGGTGGCTCGCCGGACCGACGAGCTGGTCGTCACCCTGCCCGGGCTGGACGCCGCCCAGCCGCTGCCGGAGGCCCCGTGGTTCGAGCCCGGCGCGTGGTGGTCGGCCCGCAGGGTGCTGATGCACATCATCGCCGAAACCGCCCAGCACGCCGGCCACGCCGACATCATCCGCGAATCCCTTGACGGCGCCAGAAGCATGGGCTGACACCTCGGATCGAACGTCTTGGGAAGGCGGGGGCGAGCCGGCTGAACCACCTGGGGGAAAAGTGCGTTTATGGGGCATGAGACTACGAATGACCCTGCTTGTCGCACTGTTGTCGCTGGCCGCGGCCTGTGGAGGAGCGGAAGCGGATATGTCGGCGACCCCGGCCGATGACGGGCCGGCGAAGCCGGTCGCCCTGTGGGGGGCCGAAGGCGGGTTCGTGACCGCGACCACGAACGTGCTGCGTCCGCCGAGGGTGGTGCTGTACGGCGACGGGCTGGTGATCGTTGACGCGCGCAGGCAGGTGAAGATCACCGAGGCCGAGGTGGGCGAGACGGTCGCGTCGATGGAGAGGTACCTGACCGGGCAGTCGCCGACCGCGACGCCCAGGCCGGACGCGCCGATGGTGACGGACCTGCCCGCCACCGTTCTGGGGGTACGGGGGAAGGACGGCAAGATGCTGGAGGTGCGGGCCCCGGCCCTGGAGCAGCTGTCGGCCTTCTACCCGAAGGAGCTCCTGGACGCGAAGAAGCTGATGGACGGCCTGGCGACCCGGGCCGCCGCCTCAGGCACCGACTACGTCGCCACCCGCGTACGGATGGTCGCCGAGGGGGCCGCGTCGGCGGAGGGCACGCCGGCGCCGTGGCCCGCGGGGGTCCCGGAGCCTTCGGGCACGGTGGACCCGGTCTGGCGCAAGGACGTCGAGGGGGCGACGGTGGGCGCGATCACCAAGGCGGTGCCCGCCGGGCCGGAGCACGACCGGTCACTCTTCAAGACCGGTTCGGGATCGCTCTTCGTGCTCTCCTGGCGGTACCTGCTGCCTGACGAGTAGTGAGGGCCGATGACGGGGGCTCACGGCCACACGGCCACACGGCCACATCGTCACGTCGTCCGTGACGGGCGGGCCCCGGTCCGCCCGTCACCCCCGCCCGGCAGGAACCGCCCTCCGGCAGGGACCGCACCGGCGAGACGCCCGAGGCGCGGCCGGGGGACCACGGGCCGCCGGGGCCGTGCCGAGGTCAGCGGGCCCCGGCGGCGAGCACCTCCTGGGGGAACAGGTCGTCGAACACCGCGGTCCGGTCGAAGGCCATCGCGCGGGTGCGGGCGCGGAGTTCCAGGTCCCGCCGCTCGGCGTCGGGCATGTCCAGGACCACCCGGTCCACGGCCGCGGCCAGGCCGCCGATGTCCCTGGGCTCGACGATGACGGCGGTGTCGCCGACCGCCTCCAGGGTCCCGCCCGTCATGGTGGTGACGATCGGTCCACCGCCGGCGAGCATCTTCTCGGCCAGGGCGATGCCGAACGTCTCCACGAAGTCGGGCTCGGGCCTGGTCGGCAGCACGTAGGCCGCGCAGCCGCGCATGAGCATCGGCTTCTCGTGGTCGTCGACATCGGTGAGGATCACCACCCGGTCGTCCTCCTTGGCCATCGCCCGCACCTCCTCCAGCGCGGGCCCGGTGCCGGCGACGACCAGTTTCACGCGTGACCGGCAGCGCATCCGGCCGAAGGCGGTCAGCAGGTCGTCGATGCCCTTGGCCGGGGTGATCCGGGACAGGAACAGGATGTACCCGTCACGCTCCAGCCCGCGTTCCGCGAGGGCGGCGTCCACGTGCGCCGGGTCCAGGTCGAGAAAGGCGGCGGAGTCGATCGGCGGGTAGCTGACGGTCACGCGGCGCCGGCACTGCTCGGCGAACGTGGTGCCGCAGTGGGCGTCCACCTGCTCGGCCGAGGAGACGATCTCCTCCCGGGTGTACTCGGAGACCGCGACGACCTCGTCGTTGGCCAGGAACGTGGTGAACAGCACGGTCGCCGCGCCGAACCGGCCTTCCCGCAGGCACGACCGGATCACGTTGGTCACGTCGGAGCCGACCGCCTTCGCGACGGTGTGCACGTCGGGTGCGAACCCGGCCGCGCGCGCGGCCGCGACCGCGTCCACGACCACCGAGGCGTGCGGGACGGTGTACATGGACAGGCAGGTCGTGGGCACCGGTTCGGCGAGCAGCTCCACGAGGCGGCCGGTGAGGCCTGCCTGGTGGCGCCCGTCCGGCACCCGGTAGTCCCCGACCGCCTCCGGACGCTCCACGGTGATCCCGGCGCTGTACGGCAGCAGCCGGTCGAGCGGCTTGAGGGGCAGCCCGGCCGCCCGCAGCGTCGGAATCGTCCAGGTCAACAGCCGTACGTCGTCGAAACCACGGGTCAGCGCCACCTCGGCGAGGTTGCGGGCCTCGCCGGAGTGGCCGCAGATGACCGGGTCTGCTCTGACAACGATGACGAGACGGCGGCGAGGGTTGGTCATCGTGCTTCCTTCGGTTCGGCGGGAGGATCGGAAAGGGACGGCGGGCGGGCCTCCCGCCCCCACCCCGACGGCTCCGGACCCAGCCGCAGGTGCAGCACGCCGCCCCGGTGTACGGTGGCGGCGCTCAGGTGCGTCGCGTGCAGAGGCTTGCCGTCGAGGGTCGCCGACTGGACGTACTGCGCCGGCAGGTCGCGATCGACGCCGTCGACACCGATCGGCGTCTCGCGGTGCCCGCTGGTCTCGACGACGAACTCGCCGCCACCGGTCCGGAGCACGGACCTGGCGAACGCGGGCGCGTTGACCAGGAACAGGTTCTGACCGGCGATCGGGAACAGCCCCAGCGAGGCCCAGACGTACCAGGAGCTCAGGCCGCCGGAGTCGTCGTTGCCGGGCAGCCCGCCGGGCCCGGTGCCGAACTGCCAGGTCAGCGCCGCGTGGACCACCCGGGCCGTACGGTCGGGCCGCCCCGCGTAGTGGTAGGCCCAGGGCGCTTCCATGTCGGGCTCGTTGTTCAACCCCTCGAACCGGTTCAGGGCGTATCCGGCCGCCATCTCCGCGGCCTGGGGGCGCAGGCCGGGCTGCGTCACCGGTGCGGCACCGAAGCCGAAGAACCTGTCCAGCATGCCGACGAAGGCCCGGTCGCCGCCGGCCAGGGCGATCCGCGCGGCCATGTCGTGCAGCAGCCGGAACGAGTAGTTCCACTTGCCGCCCTCGTAGAACTCCGAGTCGCGCAGCAGTCCCGTGCCCGGGTCGAAGGCGTTGGACCACTGGCGGCCCCGGTCCTCGAGGTCGTCGGCCAGGCGCCGGTCGTTCATCGCCCGGGCGACCTGTGCCGTGCAGTGGTAGCCGTAGGCGAGGTCGAGGGTGTGGGTGATCGGGTGCACCACCCCGTGCTCGAAGAAGTCCTCGCCGTACAGGCGGCGAAGGTCGTCGACCATGTGCACGAGCGCCCAGTTCCAGTCCAGGCCCGCCCGGCCGAGAGCGTGGGCGTCCGCCAGTGCGGTGTGCGCGAGCGCGCTGGCCTGGCGGTAGAACCGGTCGGCGCCGCGGGCCATCCGGTAGCCGACGGGGAAGTTGCCCTCCTCCTCGCAGACCCGGATCAGCGACTCCAGCAGGTCCGCGGCCCGGTCGGGGACGATGGCCGCGAGCAGCGGCAACTGCGTCTTGTAGATGTCCCACATGGTGCACACGTCGAACGCGAACGGTCCGGGGGTCGGCCAGAACGGGCTCTCGTCGTCGGCGAAGCACGGCTTGATCAGCGAGTGGTAGAGCGCCGTCGCGAACACGGTGCGCCGGGCCGGCGTGCCACCCTCGACCTGGACGCGGCCGAGGTGGTCGCCCCAGCGCACCCGGGTCCGGGAGCGTACCGCGTCGAACGCCGGCCGCGCGTGCCCGCACTCGCTCTCCAGGTTCTGCCGCGCCTGGTCGCATCCGCGCAGCGAGAACCCGAGCCGCACCTCGATCGTCTGCCCCGCCTCGGTCGGGCCCATGAAGAGCATGCCGAAAGGGCGCAGCGTGGTGTGCCGGATGCTGTCGAAGTCCAGGCGGGTACCGCCGTCGATGAGCCGGCGGTCGTACCAGAGCATCTGCCGCCAGCCCGGGCTGTCGACGTCCAGGTACACCGACAGCGGGACGCCCTCCATCACCACCGTGCCCTGGGCCCGGCCGTGGCCCATGCTCTCCACCTGCGCCCGCAACGGCACGGTGCGGCCGTGCTCGATGGCCAGGCCGCCGCAGGACAGGTCGATCACCACGCGGGCGCTGCCGTGCTCGGGAAACGTGTATCGGTGAACGGCGACCTTGGTGCCCACGGTGAGCTCGCAGCGGACCCCGGTGTCCAGGGTGGCCGCGTAGTAGCCCGCCTCCGCCACCTCGTCGCGCAGCGGCCAGGCCTCCCCCAGCGCGTCCAGCGGCTGCACCATCGGGGTGACCCGGACGTAGTTGTAGTACTTGCGGATCGCACCGGTGCCGGACTGCTGGAAATGGCTGAACCCGGACGCCTGCAGCCGCCCGAACATCTCCTCGGGTACGCCCTCGGTGTTCTTCGTGTACCTTCCGTAGCCGGTCGGGTACGCGCCGGAGTAGGCGCAGGCCGACACCATGCCCAGCGGCGACGTGGCTCCCGGGTGGGTGTTGCCCACCTGGGGTTTCGGACGCCACCAAGTGGCGGCCAGACCGTGTGCCCGAGGCAGGTCGGTGGCCGCTACGCCGATGAAGGGGTCAACGTTGTCGAGGATGGCGGAAATCTACCCAGCGTGATGTCCTCTTAGGTTTCGGCGAGGTGAAATCCTGTGTCCTGAGGTGCGAAAAGCCCCGACGGGATGATCCATACCGGCTTCGATCTCTCGCCGCCGTCGTACGAGGAGGGTGTTCCGGCGCCCGCTTCGCGGGAACGAGGACGGGTTCGCGGTGTGGCCCCCGCGCCGGACGCGCAGACGGCGCCCTTTACCGCTGGTGAGGAGGCCGTGGGTAGCCTCGCGGGTATGGGAGACGGGACGCCGGCAGAGGTTGATCTGGTCCGCGAGGCGCAGGCCGGTGACGTCGGCTCTCTCGGGCTGCTGCTGGCCCGGTACCAGGCGGACATGCGCGCGGTGGCGCTGGGCGTCCTGGGCCGTGTCCCCGAGGCCGAGGACGCTGTCCAGGAGGCCGTCCTGGTCGCGTTGCGCCGAATCGGGGATGTCCGGGATCCGCGTGCGGTGGCGCCCTGGCTACGGGCGATCGTCCGCAATGTCTGCCGGATGCACCTTCGGAGCAGGAAGGCGGTGCCGGTCGACGATCTCGAGTCGCTGGTGTTGCCGCGTGGCGAGCCCGATCCCGGGGAGCTCCTGGACCGGTACGCCACGCGGGACTGGGTCTGGAGCGCGATAGAGGGGCTGTCCCCGAACCTGCGGCTGGTGACGATGCTGCGCTACTTCACCGACGTGACGGCCTACGAGCACATCGCGGAACTGTGCGCGGTGCCGGTCGGCACGGTGCGCAGCCGGCTCAACCAGGCGCGCGCCAAACTGTCCGAGGCCCTGCTGGCGACCGCGAGCCTGGCGCACGACGACGTGGCGGTGCTGACCGAGGCGCGCCGCCGGGACGCCGAGGAGACGCTGCGGGCCGCGGGCCGCGGCTCGTTCGCCGAGGCCGTGGCGGCGCACTGGTCCCCGGAGGTGGAGATCACCTGGCCCCGGGGCCGGCGTACGAAGGGCTTCGACTACCTCGTACGGGCGATGAACCGCGATCTTGACCACGGCGTGCGCCATCGCCTGGCCAACGTCGTGGCCGGCCGTGAGGTGGTCATCTGGGAGACCGACCTGATAAATCCGCCCGACGACCCCTTCCACTGCCCGCCGGCGGCCGTGTGGGTGCAGTTCCTGGAGGAGGGCCGGGTACGGCGGTTCCGGCTGTTCCATCTCCCGCGCGACGCCGGCGTCCCGGGCGCGTCGCGCTGATCCGCCAGGGCGGGGCACGGCGGCGCGCGGCCGTTTTCCTCGGCCTCACCTGATTTCAGCTGATCTCGCCGACGGATCGAACTTCCGGGGTGGCCGATGCATCTTGCAGGCGTGAGGCCCCGGGACGCGAGACGCGGCCATGGGGGATATCGAGGGATCGGATGCATCCGATGCATCCGATGCATCCGAGGGGAAACAGCATGTCGCAGGATCGGTTGACCGCTCTCGCCGAAGGCGTCGAGGCGGAGTTCATGTACCAGTACGAATCGTTCGCACCGCCGTCCGCCGCGTCCCTGCTCGGGATCACCACCACGCGGATCGGCGGTGGTGTCGCCCTGTCGATGCGACACGACGTGACGGGCTACTGGAGCAAGGCGCTCGGGTTCGGCTTCGAGGAGCCGATCACTCGCGACCTCGTCGACCGCGTGGTGGACTTCTACCGCGCGGAGGACAGCAAGGGGGCGGTCATCCAGATCGCTCCGGACGTGCTGCCGCCGGACTGGGACGACATCCGCGCCGGCCACGGCATCATTCCGGGCTCGTCCTGGGTGAAGCTGGCGTGCCCGATCGACGCCTTCCTGCCGGGCCGGACCGAGATGCGCGTCGGGCCGGTCGGCCCCGACACCGCCGCGGAGTGGGCTTCGGTCGTCCTGCGGGGGTTCGGCATGCCCGAGGAGGGACTCGCCGAGATGCTGGCGGCGAGCGTCGAGCATCCGGCCTTTCGGCCGTTCGCGGTCTGGGACGGCGACGAGATGGTCGCCGGAGCCAATCTCTTCGTCCACGGGGAGACCGGCTCCCTGAACGCCGCCTCGACGCTGCCCGGCCACCGCAACCGCGGCGCGCAGTCGGCCCTGCTGGCGGCCCGCGCCAAGGAGGCCGCGAACGCGGGCTGCCGCCGGCTCGTCGCCGAGGCCGGGTTGCCGGCGGAGGGCTCGGCAAATCCGTCGCTGAACAACATGCTCGCGGCCGGGCTGCGGACGCTGTACAACCGGCGGAACTGGATCTGGCGGCCGGACACCGGTCCGGCCGGCGGATCGTGACCCGGCCGCCGGCCCGGGACTGCGCCGCAGGTGGTACGGATCGTGACCCGGCCGCCGGCCCGGGACCGCGCCGCAGGTGGTGTCGATCGCCGCCCCGTCTCGGCGCGGGCCCAGCCGGAGGCGGCGAGGGCCCGCGCCGAGACGGGCCGGGGCCGGATCAGCCCGCGATCTCGGCGGGGAGGCCGAACGCGGGGAAGATCTCCGGCGTCAGGAACGAGACGACCTCGGCGATCCTCGTGCCCCGCGGCGCGAGCAGGTCGAGCCCGGCCGCGACGTAGACCTTCCCGTCCTCGTCCCACGCGTAGGTGCCGAACGCGAGCTGCCCGTTCGCGTACGCCGGCAGGAAGCGCCACCGGCAGGTCAGCGGCCCCTCGACGAGGAAGGCCCTGATCTCCTCGTGCCCCTCGTACCATTCCGGCAGCGGCGGCATCGCGTACCTGGCATCGTCGGTCAGCATCGCCACGATGGCCTCGACGTCTCCGGCCTCCCACGCGGCCGCGTACCGGTCCGCCAGCTTCCGGAGCCCCTCCTCGTCCGGGGAGCGCCGGCCGGTGCCGGGAAGCCGGGCACCGAGGGCACTGCGGGCGCGCTGCAGCGCGCTGTTGACCGACGCGACCGTGGTCTCCAGCAGGTCCGCGACCTCGCGCGCCGGGAATCCGAGGACCTCGCGCAGGACCAGGACGGCTCGCTGGCGAGCCGACAGGTGCTGGAGCGCGGCGACGAAGGCCAGTTCCATCCCCTCACGCGCCACGTAGCGGGCCTCGGGGCCCGGCCTCTCGTCGGGGTACGGCTCGATCCACGAGGTCTCGGCGAGCGGCGCGGCACCCGGCCTGAAATCGGTGGGCAGCTCCCGGCGACCCCGGCTTTCGATCAGCGTCAGGCACCTGTTGGTCGCGATCTTGTACAGCCACGACCGGATCGAGCCGCGGTCCTCGAACCTCTCCAGGCTCCGCCAGGCGCGCACCAGCGTCTCCTGCAGGGCGTCCTCGGCATCGTGCACCGATCCGAGCATCCGGTAACAGTGCGCGTGCAGCTCGCCGCGGAACGGATCGACCAGGCGCCCGAAGGCGTCGGGGTCGCCCTTCCTCGCGGCGTCCAGCAGCCGCGCTCCGGCCGCTCCGGCCGCGCCGGCCTTGGATCCCCACCCGGTCTCGCTCATCTCGCGGAACCCTACCGGCATCCCGCGGAACCCCACCGGCGAGCCCCGGCGGGCGGGATCGGGCACCTTCAGGCTCCCAGCGCGATCCACGAGTCCGCCGCCAGGGACGCGAAGGAGTTCAGCGGTGCCTTCGCGAACTCGCCCGCCCGGGCATGGCCCTGGGCGCGGATCGACCGCTCCCACACCAGGGTACGGGCGATCTTGCCCACCTGGCAGGCCAGCTCCAGCTCCTCGACGAGTTCCGCGTGCGGGGCGAGGTCGCGGAACACGTCGAGGTAGGCGTCCCTGGCGCGCAGGATCGCCGGGTCGTCGGGGGCGAGCCCCAGCCGGAGGCGGAGGAATCCCAGGGCGACCAGCATGCTGGCGAACGGGTGGGCCACGACGCTGTCGCCCCAGTCGTAGAACCGCACCCGGCGGGCCGGGGCCGTCCCGGTCACCAGGATGTTCCAGGGATGCAGGTCGTTGTGGTCCAGGCTCGGCGGTACGGACGCGGCGGCGAGCCGCTCACTCCACGAGACGAAGGTGGCGCGCATGGCGGTCACGCGCCGGTGGGCCTCCCTGTCGGACGTGTCGCCGTACCGCTCCACGTACTCTCCGACGGCGTGCGCCGCCTCGTCGAAGCGCCGCGGCATGACGGCGGCGCGCATGTCGGTGACGCCGAGCGGAAGCAGGTCCTCGACGTGCGGCATGAGGTCGCGCTGGAGCCTGCCGTACTCCGGGAGGACCGTCACCAGGGCGTCGGCCAGGGCGGCGCCGTCCACACGCTCCCCGAGCGGCGTCCCGCCGTCGGGCAGCAGGAGCCAGCCGCGCTCGACGTCGACGGCGATCGGGGGCGGGATCCGCTCCGGCGCGACCCGCAGCAGGAGCCGGTAGAGCGCCACCTCGAACGCGGTGTCCGGCCCGGGGGCCTTCAGCCACACCGGGCCGCGGGTGGTGGGCGCCCTGAGCACCGTCCCCCACGGCCGCAGGTGCGGCTGGGTGACCTTGCCGGTCCGCTCCGTCCCCGCCGCGGCGAGCCGCTCGTCCAGCCATGACACCGCGCCCTGCCGCCAGGCCGCCGACGACCAGAGCGCGGTTCCGTGCCCGGGGTCCGTCTGCCGGCTCTCCGCGCGTGCCATGCCTGCCTCCTGTGGGTCGACGGGTTCCGTCACCGCGTACAACCCGCGGAGGTCCGAAAAATCATCGCCCCTGGCCGGGCACGCCGGGCCGGGAGGGGACACGCGCTAGTCGAAGAACTGCCAGATGTTGAACCTTCGCACGTAGAGGGGGGTGGAGTCGCGGCCGAGCACCCGGATCCGCCTGATGCGGGTCTGCTGGTTCATCGTGACCTTCACACACGTCAGGCACGCCTCGCTGATGTGGCCCCTGCCCCGGGCGCCGTGGCCCGAAAGGCTCGCGGGGCCGTGGCCGGCGGGTGGCGCGCCCCGTGTCAGCCGGAGACCGCGCGCAGGGCGCCCGGGTGGCGGCCGGTGAGGCGGTCGAGCGCGGCGGAGGTGGCGCTGTCGGCGGGGAGATGGACGATGAGGCGCTGGTCGTCGTCGGCGGGCAGCTCGAGGGTTTCGTACGCCAGGCGCAGCTCACCCGCGTCGGGATGGACCAGCCGCGTGACGCCGCTGGACTTCGGGAGGCCGGGCAGGGTGTCCACCCGCCCGGCGAAAGCCGCCCCGGCGGTGACGGCCAGCTCGTCGGCCAGCGTGGCGATGTGCCAGTCCGCCCGGAACGGCCCCTGCTTGAGGGCGGCGACCTGCTCGTCGGCGACATGGTCCCAGTCGGGGTAGGCGGTCCGCGCCCGGCCGTCGGTGAACACGAAGCGGGCGAGGTTCGGCGGGTTGCCGTCCAGCAGGCCGATCGGTCCCGCCAGCCGTTCGTAGCCCGCCGTCCAGGCGAGGATCTCGCTCAGCCGGTTGAGCAGCAGGGCGGGGGCGGGCTCCAGCCGGTCGAGCAGTGCCCGCACGGTGGGACGGACCTCGCGGGCCGGCATCGTGGCGCCCATGCAGGTGAAGCCGCCGTCGGCCGACTTGGAGAGCCGGTGCAGGTGGACGCGTTCGCTCGTGGTCAGCCGCAGCGCGCTCGCCAGCGCGGACAGCACGGGTGTGGACGGGCGGCGGTCGCGTCCCTGTTCGAGGCGGGTCAGGTACTCGACGCTGACTCCGGCGAGGGTGGCCAGCTCGGCCCTGCGCAGGCCCGGTGTGCGGCGGCGGGGGCCGGTGGGCAGCCCCACCTCGGCGGGGGTGACGGCTTCGCGGCGGATGCGCAGGAACATGCCCAGCTCGTTGTCGCTCACGTTTCGAACGTAACAGCCGTGGCCGCCGGGGTCGTGGCCCTGCCACTACCAGTCTCGGCCCGGTCTTCCTGGTCTCCGCCCCGCCCGGCAGGTTGGGGAACGTGACCTTCACGGTCACCTCGGACCTCGAACCCCCGACAGGGAGTACAACCATGCCCAGTGAGACCCTCAACCTCGCAGTGATCATCGGCAGCGTCAGGGAGGGCAGGTTCGGCCCGGTGGTCGCGAACTGGTTCACCGAGCGGGCCGAGCGCGACGGCCGGTTCACGGTGGATCTCATCGACCTGGCGGACACGCCGCTGCCGCTCGAACTGCCGCCCCTGCCGCCGGCGCTCCAACCCGACATGGCCCGTCCGGCGGAGATGGCGGACCTCACCCGGCGGATCGGGGCGGCCGACGCGATCGTCGTGGTGACGCCGGAGTACAACCGGAGCTTCCCGGCCTCGCTGAAGGCCGCCATCGACTGGCACCACACCGAGTGGGAGGCGAAGGCGATCGGCTTCGTCGGCTACAGCGGGGGGAGCGGCGGCCTCCTGGCGGTGGAGCAGCTGCGCCAGGTCTTCGGCGAGTTGCACGCCCACACGGTCCGCGACTACGTCACCTTCCCCCGGTACTACGAGCTGTTCGGCCCCGACGGGGCCCTCAAGGACCCCGAGGGCCCCGAGCGCGCCGCGAAGGCACTGCTCGACCAGCTCCTCTGGTGGGGCTCGGTCCTGCACGACGCCCGCCGCGACCGCCCGCGCGCCGTCGCGGGGTAGGCCCCGGAACGGCGCGGCCAAGATCCGCCGGGCGGCCATGGGGGCCTGAGGCTCCATGAGCCCTGAGTGGGCGGACGAGGATCGGTGGACGGGAGATGTCGTTTCCGGGGGTTCCCGTTCGTCGTGAAGGTGGGAGCCCGGGTCCGGCCGATGGGGCGGGCCGGACCCGGGCGGTCCCGGGTATTCGACCGGGCGGGTGCCTCAGTGGAGCAGCTCGAAGAGCGTCAGCCACCGGTCGGGGTGGACGAACGCCACCACGGCGTCACGGTCCACCCGCGCCTGCGCGAACGCGGCGTCCACCCGCCGGGCCGCGTACCGCATCCGCAGCGAGGCGTGCAGCGAACCGCCCAGCCCGGTGAAACCGTGCTCGACGAACTCCCGCCAGGCCGCGTCCCGGCCGCCGGCCAGCAGCGGGACGGGGCGCGACACGATCCGCAGGATCGCCGAGTCGACGGCGGGCACCGGCCGGAAGCTTTCGCGGCCGACACGCCCGGCCAGCTCCCAGGAATGGCCGGGCCACGTCAGCACGGTCAGCTTGCTCCAGCGGCCGAAGTCGCCGGAACGCTTGCGCGCGTACTCCAGCTGGGTGAGCAGGGTCGCCGAGGTGAGCGCGGGCGCGCGCAGGCACCAGTCGACGATCCTGGAAGTGATCGAGTAGGGGATGTTCCCGGCGACCGCGAACGGCTCGCGCGGGACCCGCGCGGTCAGGAAGTCACCCCTGACCACCTCGATCCGGTCGTCGTCGCGGGTGCGGGCGGCGAGCCTGCCCGCGTACAGCGGGTCGATCTCGTACGCCACGACCCTGGCGCAGTCTCTCGCGAGGGCGAGGGTGAGAGCGCCCTCTCCCGCGCCCGGCTCCAGGAGCAGGCCGTGCGATCCGACCGCCCCCGCCATCCGCCGTACGGCGTCCGGATCGACGAGGAAGTTCTGCGAGAGGGTGCGTCTGGCCCGGTCGCGGTCACCGCGGCCACCGAGGTCACCGCCGTTCCTGACCTTTCTCTGGGTGTGTGAATGGTTTCCGTGCGCGAAGGAGTGCGCCACAGCTTTTCGCCCTTTCGGGTCCGAGGTGAGGAAAGGTCTCGGAGGCCCTGGGCGCGCATCGGGGACGCGTGGACAACGGAGGAGGGGTGACGCGTCCCTAGCGGGCCAGAGCCCGGCTGTCACGGGGACGGATCACGTAGCCGGCCAGGTGGCAGGCGAAGTACATACACATAGCGCTAGACGGTACGGCCCGTCTCGTTACCTCGCAACGGGTTTTCCATCGGCTCCCCTCGGGCGGGGTGGCCGGTGGGACCGGCTCGGGGAGAGAGCGTGCCCGGCCCCGGCCGTCGCGCCGGCCCGGGGCCGGGAAGGCCGGCCCGGGCGGGAGAGGCCGACTGGGGCCGGGGATGCAGGGGAGGCCGGGGAGGCCGGGGCGGGCCGGAGGACGCGGGGATCAGCCCCCGAACAGGCGCGACGCCGCGTCGCGGGCGACGAGGAAACCGACGATGCCCAGGGTCCAGCCGAGCGCGGAGGCCGAGTGCCTGCGCATCCAGGCGCGCAGCCGTTCCAGCTTCGGGTCGAGCCAGTTCCCGGCGACGGTCTTGACGCCGAGCAGCACGAGCGGCGGCAGGATCATCACGAGCACGTAGCCCGCGAGCAGCGGCACCCATTGGGCGGCGGGCAGGTTCGCGCCGGTCATGAAACCGATCGCGCCGAGATAGGGAAGCATCGTCGCGACCTCCAGCAGGGCGGCGGTCAGCCCCAGGAGGATCATCGCCCCCGGCCCGCCGAGGCGGGGCTCCCAGCGGCTCGGCCCCTCCTTCTCCTTCTCCTTGCGCCGCTTGGAGTCGAAACGGAAGCTGAGCAGGAACAACCCCACGCCGATCACCAGCTGGACCCAGTAGGCGGTGCGGCTGTACAGCGCCTCCTCGAAGGCGGTGAGGGCCGCGGCCAGCCCGAGCATCAGCGCGACGCCGACGCCGAAGTAGAAGGTGGCGACCGTGGCGAGGTAGACCAGCAGGCGGCCGGCCGGTGACCGGTCCGAGGCGAGCAGCAGGTAGGCGGGAACGCCGAGGGTCCCGAAGCTCGTGCTGTCGACGAGCGCCAGCGCTCCCAGGGTCAGTACCAGTTCGATGGTCAACTTCGCTCTCCGTCGGTGACGCCGGGGGCGCGACGGCCCCGCGTGCCCCGCGTATCCGCGGGCGCCTTCGGCCATGACCATGGGAGCGGGTACGGGGGGTGATCGGTCGGGTTCCGGTTCTCCTCACCTCCGATCATGCGACGCCGGAACCCGGGTGACCTCCTGCGTGACACCGAGGCCGCGGTACATCTTTCGGACTACGGCCGGGAGGGCGCGCCGGGCAGGCCCCGCGAGATGCGGTCGCGCAGCCAGTGGTAGGAGGCCTTCGGGGTGCGCGTCCCGGTGGGGAAGTCGACGTGCACGAGCCCGAAGCGCTGGCTGAAGCCCTCGGCCCACTCGAAGTTGTCCAGCAGGGACCAGACGTAGTAACCGCGCACGTCCACCCCCTCGGCCCGCGCCCGCTCGACGGCCCCGATGTGGCCGTCGAGGAAGGTGATCCTGTCCTGGTCGTCGACCGTGCCGCCGGGGCCGGGCTCGTCGGGCTGGGAGCAGCCGTTCTCGGTGACGTAGACCGGCGGGAGGGCGTCACCGTACCGGGCCCTGAGGCCGGAGAGCAGCTCGCGCAGGCCGTCGGGGACGACGGGCCAGCCGAAGGCGGTGGTGGGGTAGCCGGTGACGCCCGCGTCCTCGAAGGGGAGGCCCTCGCCGGTGGGCGCGGCGATCCGGGTGGGGTTGTAGTAGTTGACGCCGAGGCCGTCAAGGGGGGTGCCGATCAGGTCGAGGTCGCCGTCGCGGACGCAGTCGAGGCTCACCCCGTACGCGGACAGGTCGGGGTAGGCGCCGAGGAGCACGGGGTCGTTGAACAGGCGGTTGTGCAGGACGTCGTAGGCGTCGGCGGCGGCCAGGTCGGCGGGGTCGGAGGAGGCGGGCCGGACCGGGGTGCAGTTGTTGGTGATCAGGACCTTCTCCGCGCCGCGCGCCCTGAGCTCCCGTACGGCCAGGCCGTGCCCGAGCAGCTGGTGGTGGGCGGCCGGGAGCGCGTCCAGGACCAGGGTCCTGCCGGGGGCGTGGGTGCCCAGGGCGTAGCCGAAGACCATGTGGATGAAGGGCTCGTTCAGGGTGATCCACAGGGGGATCCGGTCGGCGAGCCTGTCGGCCACGGCCGCGGCGTACTCGGCGAAACGGTACGCGGTGTCGCGGTTCAGCCAGCCGCCCTCGTCCTCCAGGGGCTGGGGCAGGTCCCAGTGGAAGAGCGTGGCGGCGGGGACGATGTCCTTCTCGCGGAGCGCGTCGGTCAGCCGGTCGTAGAAGTCGAGGCCCGCCCGGTTGATCGCGCCCTTCCCCTCGGGCTGGACGCGCGGCCAGGCGATGGAGAAGCGGTAGGAGTTCACCCCGAGGCCGGACATCAGCGCGACGTCCTCCGGCCAGCGGTGGTAGTGGTCGCAGGCCACGTCGCCGGTGTCGCCGCCGCGGACGCGGCCGGGCTCGCGGGTGAAGGTGTCCCAGATCGAGATGCCCCGCCCGTCTTCGGCGACGGCGCCTTCGATCTGGTAGGACGCGGTCGCCGTACCCCAGAGGAACATCCCGGCCTCCAATTAGCGTGAGTCTGGCTCATGTTAATCCCCCGGGCTTGTCGTAGGGGATGATGGGGAGATGACGAACGTCTCCGGGGGAACGCTTCGCCGCCGGCCCGCTCAGCGGCGCAGCCTGGAACGGGTGGAGCGCATGCTGGACGAGTGCGCGCGGTTACTGGACGAGGTCGGCTACGAGGCACTGACCACCAAGGAGGTCGCGCGCCGCGCAGAGGTTCCAATCGGCACTTTCTACCAGTTCTTTCCCGACAAGCAGGGGCTCGTACGCGCGCTGGCACTACGCAATCTGGAGGCGTTCCTCGGCAGGGTCACGGCCAGGCTCTCCGAGGTGCAGCTGTCCGAGTGGACGGAGATGGTCGATCTCGCGATCGACGAGTTCGTCGCGATGAAACGGTCCACCGCGGGGTTCGCGGTCGTCGACTTCGGGGGAGTGCTCGCCTCGCCCGGCGGTCCCATCCTCATGGGGACCCGCCGCATGCTCGACGCCGCCCTGGAGAACAACGCCATCGTGGCCGACCGGCTCCGCACGATCACCGTCGAGCTGCTCGGCGCCCCGCTCGGCCCCGAGCTGGACCGGGTGCTCTTCGTCGCGGTCGAGGCCGCCGACGCGGTGCTCAAACTCGCCTTCCGCTCTCTGCCCGACGGCGACCCCGAGCTGATCGCCGAGTGCAAGCACCTGGTCCGCCGCTACCTGTCGGCGCACCTGCCGCAGGAGTGACGGCGCCGGCCCCCGGCCCCGCCGCCGGTGCTCACCGTCGGCGGGGCCGGCCGGGGGCACCTGCCGTCGTCGGCGGACGCGGCAGGTGGACGCCGTCAGCGGGCGGCGTCCAGGCGGGCGCGGTGCTCGCCGTCGAGCTTGAGGTCCAGCGCGCCCAGCGCCTCCTCCAGCTGCGCCATGGAGCTCACACCGACGATCGGGACCGTCGTCACGTCACCGCTGATCAGCCAGGCCAGCACCACCTGGTTGACGGTCGCGCCCAGCTCGCCCGCGATCTCCCGCAGCACGGCCAGCCCGCGCTCGGTGCCCGGGTGATCGTAGATGTCCTGGATCGGCCGGTCCTCGCGCGTGTAGGCGCCGAACATCAGCGTGTTGTACGCCCACAGGGTCAGGCCGGACTCCGAGCGCAGGTAGTCGAGCATGTCGTCCTGCGCCAGGACGTGACCCGCCTCCTGTAGCCGTACCCCGGGCCGGGGCCGCAGGTAGGTGTGGCGGAGCTGGACGTTGGCGTAGAGCGGCCAGCCGTTCGCCCGGGAGGTGGCGCGGGCGCGCTCCAGGCGCCAGGCCGGGACGTTGCTCGCGCCGATCTCGCGGACCTTGCCCGCCTGGGCCAGCTCGGCGAAGGCGCCCAGGGTCTCCTCCAGGGGAACGGAGCGGTCCTCGATGTGCGCCCAGTACACGTCGACGTGGTCGGTGCCCAGCCGTCGCAGGCTGCCCTCGGCGGCGGCGGCGATCGCCGTGGCCGACAGGCCCTCGGCGGAGTCCAGCGTCCGGTCACCGGGGACGGTCGGGCGCGCGCCGCACTTGGTGCTCAGCACCATCCGGTCGCGGTTGTTCCGGGCGGCCAGCCAGCGGCCGATGGCCAGCTCGCTCTCGTCGCCGGTGGCGCCCTCGTTCCAGAACGGGTAGTTGTTCGCGGTGTCCAGCAGGGCGCCTCCGGCGTCGGCGAACCGGTCGAGGATCGCGAAGCCGGCCCGGTCGTCGAGGACGGTGCCGAAGGGGATGGTGCCCAGGGCGAGGGGGATGTGTGTCATGAACGCCACCCTGAATGCTGGAGTGGACTCCAGGGCAAGTGGGTCGCCGGGAAACATCGGAACTTGACCTTGAGTGGGCTCCAGATGAAATGCTGCCCGATGTGAGTGTGTACACACCAGGACAAGTGGTGGAGGAGACCGGCTTCAGCCTCGACACGCTTCGTTACTACGAGCGGATCGGGTTGCTCGAGCCGATCGGCCGCAACGCGGCCGGGCAGCGCCGGTTCACCCAGGAGGACGTCGGCTGGCTCGGCATGATCCGCTGTCTGCGCGACACCGGCATGCCGATCGCGGAGATGCTCCGCTTCGCCGAGATGACCAGGGCGGGCGACCACACGGTCCGCGACCGCATCGCGCTGCTCGAAGCCCACGACCGGCGGGTGCAGGAGCAGGTCGAGAACCTGCGCGAGAAGCAGGTGGCGATCCGCAACAAGATCTCGTATTACCACTCGGTGGTCGACTAGAGGCCGCGCGGTTCGCGCCGGCCACAAGCCCTGGGGCTTATGGCCGTTCGGAAGCCGTACGGCGGCTTTGCCCCTGGTCGAGGTGCCCTTTTCGGTCCGGCTGTTAAACCGGTATCGAGGTCGGGTGTCCGGGGAGGGGCCATGGTCGCACCGCGCGCGCGCCGGATCAACATTCCGCTGCGCCACGTCGCGCTGATGTGCGGGGGGATGCTGTTCGCCCTTCTCGCCAACGTGACCTACCTCCAGGCGCTGGACTCCGAGCGGCTCAACGAGGACCCGCGCAACAAGCGGACGATGATCGCGCGCTTCGAGAGTCCCCGGGGCAGGATCCTGCTCCGCGACGGCACGGTCGTCGCGACCAGCCGCAAGGCCAGGAACGCCACGTACCGGTACCGCAGGGTCTATCCCGGCGGGCCGCTCTACGCGGCGATCACCGGGCACTTCTCGCTCCACGGCACCGGTGGCGTCGAGCAGGCCGAGGAGGCCCTGCTGTCCGGGAGCGACCCCCGGGTGAAGATGCGCGGGCTGGTCGACGGCACCCGCGGCGGCGCCACGCTCAGGCTCACCGTCGACCGCGGCGCCCAGCGGGCCGCCTACGACGGGCTGCGCGCCACCGGGAAGCCCGGCGCCGTCGTCGCGATCGATCCTCGCACCGGCGCGATCCTGGCCATGGTCTCCCTGCCCTCGTACGACCCGAACCTCTACACGAGCTTCGACGCGGCCAAGCTCGACCGGGTGGACAAGCGGCTGCAGGGCGACCCCGAGGACCCGCTGCTGAACCGGGCGATCCAGCGGAACTACCCCCCGGGGTCCACCTTCAAAATCATCACCGGCGCGGCGGCGCTCGGCTCGGGGCGCTACGACCCCGGCACCCGCGTCAGCGCCCCGAAGTCCTTCCGCCTCCCCGGCACCGGCACCTACCTGCGCAACGCCGGCGGCGCCGCCTGCGGCGGCGGCGCCCTTCCGCTGTTCCAGGCGTTCAGGCTCTCGTGCGACACCCCCTTCGCGAAGATGGGGGTCGACCTCGGCCAGGACGCGCTGCGCGAGCAGGCCGAGGCCTTCGGGTTCGACACCGACGACCTGCAGGTGCCCATGCCGGTGGCCAGGAGCGTCTATCCCTCCGCCCTGGACGACGCGCAGACCGCGATGTCGGCGCTGGGCCGGTTCGACGTCCGGGCCACCCCGCTCATGATCGCGATGATCGCGGCGGCGGTGGCCAACGACGGCTCGCTGATGCGTCCCCACCTGGTGGACGAGGTCCGCCTCGCCGACGGCACGGTGATCGACGTGACCGAACCCTCGGCGTACCGCCGCGCGCTCGGCGCCGAGGAGGCCGAACGGCTCACGGAGATGATGGTCGCCGTCACCGGGAAGGGAGGGACCGGCGTCGCCGCGGCCGTCCGGGGGGTGAAGGTCGCGGGGAAGACCGGCACGGCGGAGAACGCCGTCTCGGGTGAGGACCACGCGATCTTCACCGGTTTCGCCCCGGCCGTCTCTCCCCGGATCGCCGTCGGGGTCCTGGTCGAGGGCGGCGGGCAGGGCGGGCGGGTGGCGGCCCCCATCGCCAGGGCCGTCATCGAGGCGTTCCTGGGCGGCCAGACCGAGTAGGGCCCGGACCGGAGGTGACGGAGGCCGTCGAGGCCGTCCCCGAGGCCGTCCCGGAAGGTCAGGCCGAGTAGGCCCTGGCCTGGAGGCCGTAGAGGTCGGCGTAGAGGCCGTCGAGAGTCATGAGCTCGTCGTGGGTGCCGTGCTCGACGACCTTGCCGTGGTCGAGGACGTAGATCCGGTCGGCGTAGCGGACGCTCGCCAGCCGGTGGGTGATCAGCAGCACGGTGCGCCCGTCGGCGTGCTGCCGGATGCGTTCGAACAGGGCGTGTTCGGCGCGGGCGTCCAGGGCCGCGGTGGGCTCGTCGCAGATCAGCAGCGGGGCGTCCCTGTGGAAGCCGCGGGCCACCGCGATCCGCTGCCACTGGCCGCCGGACAGCTCCTGGCCGTCCTTGAAACGCCGGTCGAGCAGGGTGCTGTAGCCGTGCGGCAGCTCGGCCACCACCTGGTCGGCGCCCGCGACCTCGGCCGCCGCGACGAGCGCGGGCTCCCCCTTGTCGGTGCCCATGCTGATGTTGTAGCGGGCGGTCAGCGGCCAGCGCGTGTGGTCCTGGGCGATGACCGCGATGCGGTCGCGCAGCTCGTCGGGATCGACGTCCGCCAGGTCCGTGTCGTCCCAGCGGACCCGGCCGCCGTCCGGTTCGTACAGCCCGGACAGGATCTTGGCCAGTGTGGTCTTGCCCGAGCCGTTCTCCCCGACGAGGGCGATCACCTCGCCCCTGCCGATGGTCACCGTGAGCCCCTGGAGCGCCGGGCCGGCGGAGCCCGGATAGGTGAAGACGACGTCCTCGGCGGTGATCCGCTCGAAGCTCTCCGGTGCCCTCGCCGGGCGCCCGGCGGGCAGCTTGCTCTCGGCCTCGGCGCAGAAGTCGAGGAAGTCGGTGAAGTACAGGCCCTCCTCGTAGAGGCGGTTCGTGGCGTACATCAGGTTGGCCAGATAGGTCTGGCCGGAACGGATCGCCAGTACGGCGGTGCCCGCGACCGCCAGGGGGACCGCCCCCACCGCCAGCAGCACGCCCAGGGCGACGTAGACGACGGCCGTGCCGACGCCGCCCAGCGCCTCGCCGACGACCCGCGCGAGGACCTGCCGCCGGGCCAGGCCGAGCATGACGGCCTGCTCGGCCGTCGCCACCGCGTCGTACATCCGCATCAGGAAGCCGTGCATGGTGAACGAGCGCACCTCCGCGGCCGGATCGCGGTCCGCGAGCAGCTCCGCGATGATCCATTTACGGCGCCTGGCCGGGATCAGGGCGTACATCGTCGTGTAGCGCATGCGCGCCGAGCGGACCGCCGCCCACGCGTCGGGCAGCACCGCCAGCACCAGCAGCGGCAGCAGGACCGGGTGGAGCACCCCCAGTACGCCCGCCGCGGCGACGATGCCGATGACCGCGGTCAGCGTGTCGATGGCCGTGCCCACCACCTCGTCCGCGACGGTGACCCCGCGTGACCTGGCCCGCTGGAGCGCGTCGTGGAAGTCGGGGTCGTCGAAGGCCGCGAGGCCGACCCGGCTGGTCAGCCCGTACAGGCGTTCCTCGGCGATCCGGCCTACCTGGGGCTCCAGCCGTGACTGGGCCCAGCCCGCGCCCGCCTGCGTGAGGGTGCGCAGGGTCGCGGCCACCCCCACCAGGATCAGGCTGGGCAGGGCGGCCCGCACCCGGTCGGGGGTCGGTCCCGCCTCGAACAGTGCCGACAGCACCCCGGTCGTGGCGAGCAGCCCGAACGCGGTGAACACCCCGCTCAGCAGGCTCAGGGCGATCGCGATGACGGTGTCGCGGGGACTGGCCAGCCACGCCAGCCTGACGGCCTGCGACACCAGCGCAGGAAGCCTGCGGGCGATGGTCAGGAAGCCGACCTTCGTCATCTTGTCGGTGTGCGCGTACCAGCCGGAGACGTTGATCTCGCCGATCTCGGGGACCGGGCCGACGGGGGAGTCTGTCATGGGAGCAGTGTGAGTCGCCGCACCGGCGATGACCATCGGATGGCCATCGGATGGCCGTGTGCGGCCACGGCGGGGCAGGATAATCCATAGGTCGGAAAAGGTCTAAGACTGGGCATGGTTCGGTAATTGATGTCACACTTTCTGTGACGGTTCTATCCGCGACCTCTAAGAGCCGATGACCCAGGACACCGCACACTCCTCCTTCACCGGAGGCAACCTTCCCCTCGAACCCAACGGCTTCGTGGGGCGTGAAGCCGACGTGGAAGAGCTCACCGACCTGCTGGGCGTCGCCAGGGTGGTAACGCTCTGTGGGGCGGGCGGCATCGGCAAGAGCAGGCTGGCGGTCCGGGTCGCGGGCCAGGTGGCGGGGGAGTTCCCCGGCGGGGTCTGGCTGGTCGAGCTGGCCGACGCGGTGCGCGGTGACCAGATCGAGCCCCGGGTGGCCGCCGTGCTCGGGGTCAAGGCCGAGCCGTCCCGCGCGCTGGCCGACACCCTGATCGACGCGCTCGGCGACCGGCGGCTGCTGCTGGTCATGGACAACTGCGAGTCGCTCATCGAGGAGTCCGCGAGGTTCTGCCGCGCCGTGCTCACCGTCTGTCCCGAGGTACGCGTGCTCACGACCAGCCGCGAGCCGCTCCGGGTGGCGGGGGAGACCGTGTGGCGGGTGCCGCCGCTCACCCTGCCCAGGAGCGACGGCCACGACCTCGGCAGCAGCGAGGCGGTGCGGCTCTTCCTCGGCACCAGCGAGGCGGTGCGCCTCTTCGTCGACCGCGCCACCGCCGCCTCGCGGGCCTTCTCCGTCACCGAGCAGAACGCGGCCGACATCGCCGGGCTCTGCGAGGCGCTCGACGGGATGCCGCTCGCCATCGAGCTCGCCGCCGCCCTGTGCAGGGTGCTGACCGTGGAGCAGATCAACGCCAGGATCAGGGACAGGTTCCGGCTGCTGTCGGCGGGCGACAGGACGGCCCCGGCCAGGCAGCAGACGCTCAGGGCGACCGTCGACTGGAGCTACCAGCAGCTCAACGAGCCCGAGCGGATCCTCCTGCGCCGGCTCGCGGTCTTCACCGGCGGGTGGACGCTCGACATGGCCGAGCAGGTCTGCGCGGGCAACGCGCTGTGGGCCGAGGACGTCCTGGGGGTGCTCTGCGACCTGGTCGACAAGTCGCTGGTCCTGGCCGACGCCGAGGTGGCGGGCGAGACGCGCTACCGCATGCTGGAGACGATCCGCGAGTACGCCACCGAGCAGCTCGACGCCTCGGGCGAGGAGCCCGAGTTCCGGCGGCTGCACCGCGACCACATGATCGAGATCGCCGCCCGGATCCACCGGACGATCGTCCGGCGCCCCCGCCCGGCCTGGACCGAGATCTGCCCGATGCTCGTCATGCTCGACGAGCTCCAGACCAACGTGTGGGCCGCGGTGCGCTGGTCGGTCGAGTCGGCGGGCGACCCCGAGAGCGCGCTGCGCCTCCTCGTCCTGCTGCGCTGGCCGATCATCGCCGGGGGGAGGTTCACCCCGGCCGACAAGTGGCTCGACCGCCTGCTCGACGCCGCCCCCGAGGACCTGACGCCGTCCGTGCGCGGCGACGCGCTCGCGCTGCGCGGGCAGGTGGCCTTCGGGCAGGGCGACCCCGACACCGCGCAGATCGCCTGCGCCGCCGCGGTCGGCCTGTGCCGCGAGGCCGGCCTGTACGGACCGCTCAGCGGTGCGCTCGCCATCCTCGCCTGGGTGGCCATCTACCAGCGGCGCCCCGAGAGGGCCAGGTCCCTGCTGGACGACGCGCTGGAGGCCGTACGCACGGTCGACGACCCCTGGCACGAGACGGTCATCCGGTCCATGGAGGGCACGTTCGCGCTGTCCGAGGGCAGGGCGAAGGAGTCGCAGCGGTCCTTCGAGGCCGCGCTCGCCATCGCCCACGAGCTCGACAACCACTGGGCCGCGCCGGTCGCCCTCATCGGCCTGGCCCAGGTCGCCTGGCTCCGCGGCGACCTGGTGGAGGCCCGCGCCCACTACGAGCGCGCCCTCGACATGCTCCAGGACATCACCGCCCACTGGCAGGCCATCACCTGCCTGTCGGGGCTGGGCCGGATCGCGCTGGCCCAGGGAGACCTCCCCACCGCGCGGGGCAGGCTGATCGAGAGCCTGCGGCTCTGCATCGGGACCGGCCAGCGGCTCGGCGTGGCCCGCCGCATCGAGACGCTCGCGCAGCTCGCGCTCGCCGAGGAGGACGACCGCCGGGCGGTGCGCCTGGCCGGGGCCTCCGCCGCGATCAGGAGCGCGATGGGCGGCGCCGTGCTGCCGCCCGGGTTCGGGGCGCGGATGGAGGAGCTGCTCCAGCCCGCCCGGGTGCGCCTCGGCGACGCGCTGGTCGCGCAGCTGTGGGCGCACGGCCAGGAGATGTCCCAGGAGCAGGCGGTCCGCTACGCGCTGCAGTTCGACGAGCCCCACGAGACGCCCCTGCTGCTCGGCAAGCATCCGGTCGTCGCCCCCATGACCACGCTCACCTGCCGGGAATGGGAGATCGCCGAGCTGATCGCCAGGGGGATGAGCAACAAGGCCATCGCCGACGAGCTGGTGATCAGTCCCGCCACCGCGGCCCGGCACGTCGCCAACATCCTGGCCAAGCTCGGGTTCTCCTCCCGGACGCAGGTCGCCACCTGGGTCATCGAGCAGAACCGCTCCTGACCGGCGCGACCGGCTCGCCCGTTCACAGGCCTCATCCGGCGGCCGTGAGTTTTACATACTCCGGACTACACATTCGCGGGGGTTTCGCGGGGGTGAAGATACATCCCGGGATACGCAGTCCGGAGCATGTGTCGTGCCCGCCGCACACCGTACGTTTTCCTGGTGTTCGACCGATGACGTCCAGCCTTCCGCACCGTGCCGGCCACCGTTCCGGCCCGGGACGGCAGGTCCACACCATCCCGGGCGTCTCGGTCGAGCACGCTACGGACGTCGCGTGTCCCCGTTGATGGCCGGGGTCTCCTCGGAGGGGTGGGGGCCCTGGCCATGGGTCACGTGACAGCGGGCTCGAGTCGCGCAGGGCTCGGGCCCGCCCATAGCTTTTCCAGGCTCTTGTCCTGGTTTCTCCTTCCCGCCGCGGCGTCGGGGCCCGCGGAGCGTGCTCCGTCCGAGGGGAAACCGGGCGTTACCCGAGCGGGAACCAGGTGCCGTCCAGGGAGAAACGGGGCGCCATCCGAGGGGAAATCGGGCGCCACCCGAGGGGTATCGGGGTGCCGTCCTGGAGGAGGAGGCCGAATACACAGTCATCTACATACATCTGCGGATGCCCGCGTGGATCGAGCGGCCCTACCGTCGGCGGAATGAGACCCACCTCTCCGTCCACCAGCTGCACCCTCACCGAAGCGGTGTTCGGCTACGCGCACGGTCGAGGTGACCGGCCCGCCCTGATCGACCTCGGCGCCGGAGTGGTGTACGGCTACCGCCGGCTGGCCGCGGAGGTGACGCGGGGAGCGTCGGGCCTGGTGAGGCGGGGTGCCCGGCGGCGCCAGGTGGCCGGGATCCACG
This sequence comes from Streptosporangium sp. H16, assembly GCF_051918855.1. Classification (NCBI taxonomy): domain Bacteria; kingdom Bacillati; phylum Actinomycetota; class Actinomycetes; order Streptosporangiales; family Streptosporangiaceae; genus Streptosporangium; species Streptosporangium sp. H16. Next base: position 575,758 of record NZ_JBPXMD010000002.1, on the reverse strand, counting down.
TCGACAGCGCGGTGGCCCAGACGCTGGCGGTGCACACGGTCATCGCGGCGGGCGGGGTGGCGGCGCCGATCACCTCCGGATGCGAGGAGATGGCCGACCTGCTCGCCGAGTGGGACGCGCGGCTGCTCATCACCACCACGCGCCTGGCGGACGCGTCGTTGCGGGCCGTGGAGGACTCGCGGGTCCGGCAGGTGATCGCGTTCGGCCAGGCCCGTGACACCGTCGACTTCGCCGACCTGCTGCTTTTGGAGCCCGTCCCGTTGCCCTTCCTCGACCCGGCGGTACAGCCCGCCCTCCTGGTCGACGACGGGGGCGTGCTCACCCACCACGACCTGATCGTGCGGATGAACGTCCTCGACGAGGGCGCAGAGCTGGGGAAGTCCGACGTCCTGCTGGTGACCTGGCCCCTGCGGTGCAGCCTGGCCATGACGACCCTGATCGGGCTGGCGCTGATGCGCGGCTCCCTCGTCGTCGTGGCCCCCGGCCTCTCGCCCGACGAGCTGTCGGCGACCATCCACGACTTCGGCGTGACCGTCGTGGCGCTGTCCGACGGGGCCGTCCAGCGCGTCTGAGGCGATCAGAAGGCGGCTGACCGGGTCCTGACCTGGCTTGATGTGTGTTCGACGGCGTGTGCGCCCGTCCCCTGGGTAGTTAACGACCAGCATGTTCTGCAAAGGGGATCATTCTCATGGCGCGCATTCTGATCACCGGCTCCACTGACGGCCTCGGGCTCATGGCCGCCCGGCTGCTGGTTCACGACGGCCACGACGTCACGCTGCACGCCCGCAACGACACCCGCGCCGACGACGCGCGCGACGCGCTGCCGGAGGCGGAGGCCGTCGTCGTCGGAGACCTGATCACCATCGAGGGGATGCGGTCCGTGGCGGCTCAGGCCAACGAGCTGGGCCGCTACGACGCGATCATCCACAACGCCGCCGTCGGATACCGGGAACCGAGCAGGATCGAGACCGCCGACGGCCTGTCCCACGTGTTCGCGGTCAACGTGCTCGCCCCGTACCTGCTCACGGCGCTCATCACCCCACCCGACCGGCTGGTCTACGTCAGCTCCGGCATGCATCGCGGCGGGGACCCCAAACTGGACGACCTCCAGTGGAGCACCCGCAACTGGGACGGTTCGCGGGCGTACGCCGACAGCAAGCTGCTGGACGTCGTCCTGGCGTTCGCGGTCGCCCGCCGATGGCCGGACGTGCTGTCCAACGCGCTCGAACCCGGCTGGGTCGCGACGAAGATGGGGGGTCCGGGCGCGCCCGACGACCTCTCCCTGGGCCCCGTGACGCAGGTGTGGCTGGCCACGAGCCAGGACCCCGAGGCCACCGTGACCGGTAGCTACTTCCACCACCAGGAGACGCGCTTCGCCCACCCCGCCGCGCGGTCGCCCGAGGTGCAGGACGGCCTCCTCGACGCGTGTGCCAAGCTGACCGGCGTCCCGCTCCCGTCGCACGCGACGTGAACGCGTCGTCGCGGACGGGACCTCCGGCGCCCCGGTGCTCCGGCCCGCCCGCATCCGTCTCCACGACGGCCGTCCACACTCTCCTCGGCCGTTTCTCGCCCGGCTCCACGCCCTGGCGGCCTCCGGAAGGTTGAACCGGACGAGGCCCGCGGACGTCTCATGATCATGAGATTGACCGTCCTCACTCTTCTCGTCGCGTTGACCGCCTGCGGCGCGCCCGAGACCGTGGATCGGAGCACGGGCGCACCGGCGGCCCCGGCTCCGGCGTTGACCGAGACCGAGGCGAGGGCCGGATCCAGGTGTGCTCCGGCCCCCTCCAGGAGGTTGGACGTCAAACTGCTTCGGCAGATCGCCTTCGACTACGACCCCCTCAACTCCCCGGAGGAACTCGCGGCGAAGACGCCGCTGGTCGTCGCGGGAACCGTCAAGGACTTCGTACCGGGACCGATCGTCGAGGAGGGAATTCCCGGCGACCGTACGCACTATGTGCTGATGCCGGTGCGGGTGACCGAGCGATTCAAGGGGCGATCCGCCGGTCTGGTCCATGTGAAGTTCTTCCAGGGCGGGATATGGAGGAAGCAGACTCCGGTTCACTCGGTGGCCGATTTCCGCAGGGGGGTGCCCGAGGGCACCAGGATCCTGCTGTTCGTCTACCCGGACACCCGGAAGGAGTGGCCTGTGGTCGAGGACCGGGCAGCTCTCCCGGCCGGGACGCCGATCTACACGACCCATCCGCAGGGAGCGCTCCTCGGCAGCGGCCTGCGGGTGATCGGCGGCATGGAGGAGATCAACCCGGCCTCCCGCTGGGCCGATCCCTGTGGCCTGGACGGCATCGCCACGCGGCTACGCGCCGCCGGGTATCGCGGTACCTCCTGAACCGGTCTCGGCGCTCCGGCTTCGCGTCGCCGGGGGTCCGTTTCCGGATGGTTCCTCAAGGCAGGAGTCCCGAGGGGCTGACCAGGGAGTCGCCCAGCGCGGTGCGGTGGTACAGGACGCCTCGGCCGGTGCGGCTCCCGGTGACCAGGCCCGCCCTGCGCAGGGCGGCGATGTGGCCGCCCACGGTGCCCAGGCTCAGCTCCAGCAGGGTCACGAGCTGGGTGGTGGTCGCCGGGGTCGCCAGCTCCAGCAGGAGGCGGCTCCTGGTTCTGCCGATCAGCCCGGCCAGGCCGTCCGGCGCCTCGGGCGTGATGCCGGTGCCCCGGGCCGGATAGCTGATCGCGTACGGCCAGTCGGTCTCCAGGTAGAAGCCGATCCCGGTGGGGAACACGGTCGGCACGAAGAGCAGCCCGCGCCCGTCGAGCCGGCAGGTCTCGTCCGCGTCCCTGGAGAGCACCTCGATGACACCGTCGGGACGCCAGCGGACCCGGGGGGTGAGGTCGTCCAGTGCCGCCGCCCAGCCGTAGGTGGCCAGGCGGCCCGCCCGCTGGACCACGTCCCGCTCCAGGATCGCGTGGAAGCGCGGCCACGCGGGGGACACGATCTCCTCCCAGATCGCGGTCAGCGCCTCGGCGAACAGCCGCACGACGTCCGGTGAGAACAGCACGTCCCTGACGGGTCCCGGCAGGCGCGGCATTCCCTCCAGGTTTCTGGCGATCTCAGCGTGCGCCCGCGCCACCGGGGTGGCGCGCACCACCGCGAGTTCCGCCTCGACCGGGGTGTTCACCCCGGTCGGCGGCGGCGCGGGGAAGTCGGCGTTGTAGTGCCGTTCGCGGAACAGCGCCACCATGGGCCCCAGCCCGGGGTACGCGAGCAGCAGTCTCTCGTACGGCTCCCGCATCCTGCCGGCCCACGATCGCCACTCCCCGGCCTCCCTCCTGCCGGAGAGGATCCAGAGCGCGTGCTTGGTCACGATGAGCGGGGAGATGGCGAACCTGCTGGCCATGATGTCCTGCGGGGTGACCTCGATGCGGATGATCACGGAACGACCTTTCGGATATATCCGAAAGGTTAGCCAGCCGTCCGGGCACCTCCCACCATCGTGTCCATGACCACACAAGAGCGCGGCGCGACCTACACGGAGGTCTTCGCGAACCGGGAGTTCCGTGTCCTGTTCGGAAGCTTCACCCTCCTGGTGGCCGGAGACCAGGTCAAGATGCTGGCCCTGTCGGCGCTGGTCTACGCGCGGACCGGCTCGCCGGGGCTGTCGGCGGCGGCGTACCTGGTGGGGTTCCTGCCCTACATCGTCGGCGGGACGTTCCTGCTCTCGCTGGCCGACCGGATCCGCCCGCGTGCGCTGATGGTCGCAGGTGAGCTGGTGCGGGTGGTGACCTGCCTGCTTCTGGCCTTCACGGGTCTGCCCGTCTGGGCGATGCTTCTCCTGGTCCTGGCCACCGGGTTGTTCTCGCCCGTCTTCGGGGCGGCCCGCAGCGCCCTCCTGCCCGACCTGCTGCCGGGTGACGCGTTCGTCCTGGCCAGGTCCGTGCTGAACGTGACGGCCGCCGGGGCCCAGATCGGCGGCCTGGCGGCGGGCGGCGCCATCCTCGCCTTCGCGGGACCCACGGGGGCGCTGGCCGTCACCGCCGTGTTGTCCGCCCTGGCGGCCGTGGTGCTGCGTTACGGCCTGCCCGACTTCCCCGCCAGGAACGCGGAGAATGCGACCCCGAAGGGGGACGGCCCCGTACGGGAGACGCTGCGGGTCAACCGGGCCCTGCTGGCGGACCCCCGGGTGCGCGGCCTGCTGCTCGCGCAGTGGCTGCCGATCTCGCTCGTGGTGGGTGCCGAGGCGATGATGGTCCCCTACCTGGGAAACGCCGCCGGGTTCGCGCTCGCCGCCGCCTCAGTCGGCCTGGCGGCCGGCAACTTCGTCGTCGGCCGGTTCGTCTCGCCCGTCGGCCGGGAACGGCTGGCGTTTCCCTTCGCGGTGGTGTCCGGCGTTCCCCTGCTCGCCTTCGCCGCCCGGCCGGGACTCGCGGGAGCCGCGCTGATCGTGCTGCTCGCCACGGCGGCGTCGACCGCCTGCCAGCTGGGGTTGCAGCGGTGGTTCGTGGACGCGGTCCCCGAAGCCGTCAGGGGGCAGGCCTTCGGTCTGGCCTCGGCGGGAATGATGACCGGCCAGGCACTGGGCGGCGCCCTGGTCGGCGTCGCCGCCGAGCTGACCTCCCCGCACATGGCCATCGTCCTCACGGGAGCCGCGACCGTCGTCTCCGCCCTCGCCCTGCACCGGTCCCTGAGAGCCGGCGGACAGCGACCCGCGTGACGACGTCCCACGGCGGGGGCACGGTTTCGTAATCAGCTGACTTCGACGCATCTCAGTGTGATGATGATTCAACGCAGAGTCGCGACCCGCCCCGGGGTGGTCCGGCGCCGATCAGAGATGACAAAAGCTGACAGGAGTACCGTGACATCAAGGCACAGCAGGGGAGGAGCGGTGATGAGCAGACGTCTCGAATCCCCCAACCCTCTCGCCGGTGCCGTCCTCGCGGTGTTGAAAGCGGCCCGCGAGCTGGATTTCGAGGTCACCAGGACGAAGCTGCCGAAGCTCCTCTACCTGGCCGACCTGGAGGCCGTGGAGTCCGGGCGCACCCCGTTCACCGGCGCCGCCTGGCGATGGGATGAGCACGGTCCCTATGATCATGCGCTCACGCGTACCGAGGACTGGGTGGTGGAGAGCGAGCTGGTGGAACGCTGCGACGACCGCGACGCGGGTTACGGCTCGCATCCGCTCACCTTGACCGTCGATATCGAGGATCCGCTGGATGCGGCCGACATGGAGTGCGTCCGGGACGTGGTCCGTTCGCACGGAGGCAGGAGCGCCGCCGATCTCAAGCGTCTCTCCCACGAAACCCCTCCCGCCGTCGAAGCGCAGGCAGGTGGCGAACGAGGAGTACTGCTCGATCTCAACCGCGCGCGGCGGCACAGACAGGTGGAAATGCTGCTTGAGCTCTTCCAGTCCCGGCGCGGAGCGCGACCTCCGCAGCGGGACGATCCGGGGGTCGGCGATGTGCTTGAGGTGGAGTTCCGGGAGACAAGAGACGGCCTTCGTCGGGCCAACGCGAATACGCTGGATGATCAGTGAAGGGTTCCATCCGTAAGGGTGGCGTCTACCTCGTGCCCGACCGGTCGCTCTCGATGCCTCCCAACGACCAGCGCAACCTCCATCCGAAACGACCAGTGATCGTTCTCAGTGGTGACGCGAAGAACGAGCAGGCGGACCGGCCCCTGGTGTACGTCGTCCCCACGTCGACGTCGACCACGCTCAAGACCGAATACTGCGTCAAGCTCGCCCAGGGAGTCGGCAACCTGCCGAGCAAGTGCTGGGTGCGTACGGTCTGCGCCCAGCCGTTCCTCAAGGAGGAACTCGGCGACTACCTGGGACGATTACCCGCGCAGTCCCTGTCTCTGATCGAGGAGAACCTGTTCGCCTACCTGGGGCTCGTTGACTGAGCGGGTCGATGGTTCCATCGTTGGGCCGTGGCACGGCCGAGGGGGCAACAGCGGGATCACCGCCTCGTTCACTCACTCGGGTCGGCACCTCGCAGGTTTCACTCACCCTCGGCTCCTCACGCGTCGCTATTGTTCTTCGTGAGCTTCTCGGTCCCACTCGTGACGTCTTCGGCGGGCATATCTGCTCGCCGCACTCCGGGAACCCGCGAGTCACCCTACGATCTTGGCGCCCTCCGTCCGGCGAGAGGTGGTCTCAGCGGCGGGCACCGAGCCGGTCGCGCGAGGTGCGGACGCGCAGGCGGCCGTATTCGAGCTCTCCGGTGATCCGGACGTGCAGCGCGCCCGGACGCGCACGGCCGGGCAGCGCGCAGGTCACGCTGCCCCACCCGGTGCGTACCCCGTCGACGTTCGCGGTCGCGCCGGGCGGCAGGATGATCGTGGCGGAGCCGTAGGGGAGCCGGAGCTCGATGTCGATCTCCGGATACCGGACGAGGGCCTGGGACAGGTCGAGCTTCACCCCGCCGTACTCGGACTCGACGCGCAGCAGGCGCGGGACCTGCCAGTCGCCCGACCGCTTGATGCGTCCGCCCGTGGACGTCAGCCGGAGGACGTCGTCCGGGCCGTCCGGGGCGTCGGGCAGGTCGGCGATCAGCGGCAGCAGGTCGCCGTGGGACCTCGCCGTGAGCGCGCGTTCGAGCCGTTCCTCCATCTCGCCGGGGCCGAGGCGACCGTCGGCGAACGCCTGCTGGAGCTGTTGCACGACCCTGTCGCGTTCTCCGTCGGAGACGCGTATCCGTGGTTCCATCCGCTCCGTCACCTGCCCTGTCTCGTCGAGCCGGATCACTGGCTGACCGCCCTCTTGTACAGCCGGATGGAGAGGGGCACGAAGACGACCAGGAGCAGTACCGACCACAGTAGCGTCGCCGGCACCGCGTGCTGGAGCGGCCAGGCGGCGGGCACCGGCATGGCCGCGTTGGTGTTGCCGAAGAGCTCGCGGGCGGCCTGGACGACGGTGGAGACGGGGTTCCACTCGGCGACGACCCGCAGCGGCCCGGGCAGGCGGGTGCTGTCGACGAAGGCGTTGGACAGGAAGACCAGCGGCATCGACACGATGGTGGCGATGTTGTTGAAGACCTCGGGCTTGCGCAGGGCCAGCGCGACCGTCGCGGTCACCCACGAGAACGCGTACGAGAACAGCAGGAGCAGCAGGAAGCCCAGCACGGCCCGATGCGGCTCCGAGTGGATGCGCCAGCCGACGGCGAGCCCGACGAGGGCCATCGCGACGATGCTGCTCACGTTCATGAGGACGTCGCTGGAGGTCTGGCCGGTCAGCACCGCCGACGGGGACATGGGCAGCGTGCGGAACCGGTCGAAGATGCCCTTCTGCAGGTCCAGGGTGAGCGTGTAGCCGGTGATCTGCGCGCTCGTCACGATCGTCTGGACGAAGATCCCGGGAATCATGTACTCCTGGTACGACATGCCCGGCAGGCTCATCATGCTGCCGAAGACGTACGCGAACAGCAGCACGAACACGATCGGGAGGATGATCACGCCGCCCAGCAGGTCGGGCGCTCGCTTGATCTTGAGGACGTTGCGCTTGGTGATCGTGATGCCGTCGGAGACCGCCAGCTGGAGGGCGTTCATCGGGTGTGCTCCTTCGTCTTCGTCGTGGTCGGTCCGGCGGTCGGGTGTCCGGTAAGGGTGAGGAACACCTCGTCCAGCGTCGGCCGCCGCAGTCCGGCGTCGCGTACGGCGACGCGTTCGGCGGCCAGGTGGCCCAGGGCCGTGGTGAGCGAGGCCGTGCCGTCGCCGACCGGGATCGTGAGCCGGAGCGTGGCGTCGTCGGTCCGCGTGTTCCCCACGGCCAGGGGAGCGAGCACGCGCCGCGCGGTGTGCAGATCGGCCGTGCTGGTCATGGTCAGCTCGACGCGGTCACCGCCGACCTGGTCCTTGAGCTCGTCGGCGGTGCCGAGTGCGATCATCCGGCCGTGGTCGACCACCGCGATCGTCCTGGCCAGCCGGTCGGCCTCCTCCAGGTACTGCGTGGTGAGCAGCACGGTGGTGCCGTCGGCGACGAGTTCGGAGATGACGTCCCACAGGCTCGTGCGGGCTCGGGGGTCGAGGCCGGTGGTGGGCTCGTCGAGGAACAGCACCGGCGGGGCGGCGACGAGCGCTCCGGCGAGGTCGAGGCGGCGTCGCATGCCGCCGGAGTAGCCCTGCACGGGGCGGTCGGCCGCCTCGCTCAGGTCGAAGCGTTCCAGCAGCTCGCGGGCCCGTTGCCTGCTGCGTTTGACGCCCAGGTGGTAGAGGCGGCCGACCATCTCCAGGTTCTCGGCACCGGTTAGGTGGTCGTCGACGGCGGCGTACTGGCCGGAGGCGCCGATGTGGGCGCGCAGCCGGTACGCGTCGGCGACAACGTCGAACCCGGCGACCGTGGCGCGGCCGGCGTCCGGTTTCAACAGGGTGGTCAGGATCCGTACGGCCGTGGTCTTTCCCGCACCGTTGGGGCCGAGCAGGCCGAACACGGTGCCCTCGGGGACGGACAGGTCCATCCCGTCCAGGGCGACGACGTCACCGTACTTCTTGACCAGCCCTTCGGCCGTTATCGCGGGGGGCATGCGGGTTTCTCCTTCGTTCGTTCGTGCCGGGGGACAGCGGGATGAGGGCGTGACGGGGTAGCAGGATGAGTGGGATGAGCGGGATGAGGGCGTGAGGGGGTAGCGGGCGGTCGCCTGTCGACCGTCCGGTTGCGTTCGTCGGATGGAGTTAGATGTCGAGGTCCTCCACGGCGGGACGCTCGGCCATGTCGGCGATCAGGTCGTAGAACTCGTCCGGGATCCTGCCGCGCAGCTCCTGGAAGGTGTTCACGACCTCAAGCGTGGACTCGCCCTGGACGAAGCCCCAGCTGGAGTCGGCCAGGCCGAGATAGCTCCGCCACGCGCCGCGCGAGAGGAGACCCTCCAGCCAGTTGTCGGCTCCCGAGGTCAGGCTGTCCGTCCAGTCGGGCGAGCGGTCCACATGCAGGACGTATTTGTCCTTGCGCGAGCGGTACACCCGGAACATCTCCACCCGGCTGCCCGTCGTGCGTCCCCACTCGCCGAGCAGCACCCCGGAGAAGCGCTGCTTGCGGCCCGTGCCACCCTGGCCGACCTGCACGATGATCTCGTCGTAGCCCTCCTGGCGGCCGTCCTCCATCTCGACGTAGCGCCGCAGCGCCACACTGATCGCCGTCGACAGCTTGCCCCCGGAGAGCTCCTGCGCCCGCTGGAACAGGGGCAGGTCATCGTCCGAGACGTAGATCGTTTTATTGGGCATCGTTCCATCCTCATCCCGTATACGTATAAGCCTACGTATAGAACAGGGTGGGCGGCAAGGCCCTTCCTGTTTTTCGCGTTATGTCGTGATTTAGCAATGATGCGTGCCGCCGGGCGGCACGCCGGCGAGGTCTCGGCCGCCGGGTCCGGCCGCCGGGTCCGGGGGTCGGTCCGGGGGTCAGAGCTCGACGCTCTCGCCGGGCCTGAGCCGCCGGATGTCGGCCCCGAGTCTTTCGGCCTCGCCGGCGAGCACGCCCTCCAGCACCTTGACGCCCCACTCGTTGATCAAACCGTCGTGGATCGCGTACGCGCGCCGGGGCGCCATCGTCCGCAGGTAGGCGATCATGTCGGGAACCGTCATCCAGGGAGCCTGGCCGGGCACCAGCAGTGTCGGCACGTCGACGACGGTCAGCGCGTCGCCCGGGTGGAGGACCTCCCCGTCGACGACGAACCCCACGTTGTCCACCGGCGGCACGTCGGGGTGGCTGAAGTGGTGCTTCTCCCCGACGACGGTCACCTCGAAGCCCGCGATCGGCAGCACGTCCCCCTCCCGCACGACCCGTACGCGGTCGCCGAGCCCGGTCAGGTGCCGGGCCACGCCGGGGCAGGTGTAGACGACGAGACGCGGGTCCCCGGCGGCGGCCGCGCGCAGACGCTCGGGTTCGAAGTGGTCGAAGTGCTCGTGCGTGACGAGTACGGCCTCGGCGCCGGTGACGGCATCGGCCTCCGGGGTCATCGCACCGGGATCGATGGCGAGGCTCCGCCCGTTCTTCTCCAGCCGCACACACGCATGTCCGAATTTAGTGAGTCTTATCGTCATGCGTCACATGCTGCTCGCCCGGCCGCGTCGCCCTGATCGGATCCGCCACGGGCGAACGGTCGGTGGGCGCCCTCACCGGAGTGGCGCCGACGGCCGTACGCGCGGGGGCCGGGGTCAGCGGGGGGACAGGGCGCTGCCCCTGACACCCGAGGCGTGCAGGTCGGCCTCCACCCGCGCGGCGGTGGCGAGCAGCGGCGGGAGCAGGTGACGGCGGGCGGACTCCGAGGTCGTACGGCTCGCGTGGGAGGAGATGTTGATCGCGGCGGTCACCCGTCCCGAGCGTTCCCTGACGGGGACGGCGATCGAGCGCAGGCCCTCCTCCAGCTCCTGGTCGACCATGGCCCAGCCCTGGGCGCGCACCCTGTCGAGCTCGGCTCCGAGGGCGGCGGGAGAGGTGATCGTGTTGGAGGTGAACCTGTGGAGCTCGACCCGTCCGAGGTAGGCGTCGAGGTCGTCGGGCGGCAGCCAGGCCAGCAGCACCCTGCCCATCGAGGTGCAGTGCGCCGGGAAACGGGTACCGATGTTGATGGTCACCCGCATGATCCTGCTGGTCGCCACCCGGGCTACGTAGACGACGTCCTCGCCGTCGAGCACCGCCACCGACGCCGACTCGTGCACCTCGGCGACGAGGCGTTCGAGGTGCGGCTCGGCCACCTCGGGCAGCGAGAGGCTGGACAGGTAGGCGTACCCGAGGTCCAGGACGCGGGGAGAGAGGGCGAACAGCCGCCCGTCGGTCCTGACGTAGCCGAGGTCGACGAGCGTCAGCAGGAACCGCCGGGCCGCGGCCCGGGTCAGGCCGGTCGCGCGGGCCACCTCGCTGAGCGTCAGCTCGGGGCTCGTCGCGCTGAACGCCTTGATCACCGAGAGTCCGCGTGCCAGCGACTGCACGTGGTCAGAGCCACGGTCAACCGGTTCGACCATCCCCGCCCTCCTCGTTCCGGTCGAACTCTAGCGCCGCCCGTGCCACCGAGAACGCCCGGTTGGCGGCGGGCACACCCGCGTAGATCGCGGTCTGCAGCAGCACTTCCTTGATCTCCTCCTCGGTCAGGCCGACGCGGAGCGCCGCCCGCACGTGCATGGCCAGCTCGTGCTCGTGCCCGAGCGCGGCGAGCATGGCCAGCGTGATGCAACTGCGGGTGCGCCGGTCCAGGCCGGGACGGGTCCAGATCTCACCCCACGCGTACGTGGTGATGAACTCCTGGAAGTCCGCGGTGAACGGGGTGGTGCCCGCGACGGCGCGGTCCACGTGCTCGTCGCCGAGTACGGCCCGGCGCGTCGCGTCCCCGGCCGCCCACCCGTTCGTGCCGTTTGTCTCCGCGGTCTCCCCGCTGATCTGCGCGTTCGTGCCGTTCGTTCCCGCGGTCTCCCCGCTCATCCGTCCGCTCTCCCGTTCGTTCGTGGCGTTCGTCTCTCCTCGGTGTCCCGTCCGCTCATCCGCCGGCTCCCGTGAGGTTCTCGTGGGCGGCGAGCGCCCGGTCGACGAAGGCGGCGGCGGAGCCGAGGGCGCCCGCCGGGTCGAAGGCCGCGTCGATCTCCCCGGCGGTCAGGGAGACGCCGGGATCGGCGAGCAGGACCTCCCGCAGCTCCGCACCCTCCTCGGTGGCGCGGGCGCAGGCGGCGTCCACCAGCCGCCGGGCCTGCGGGGTGCCCCCGAGCCGTACGACGACCTGCTCGGCCATCAGCAGCCCGCGGGTCGCCCCGAGGTTGGCGCGCATCCGGGCGGGGTCGACGGTCAGGCCCTCCAGCACCTCGCGGAGCCAGGAGGCGGCGCTGCCGGTGAGCCGGAGCAGCTCGCCCAGCGTCTCCCACTCGGCCTGCCAGGGGCCCGCGGCGCGCTCGTGCTCCTGGACCATGCCGTCCAGGATCGAGGCGACCAGCCCGGGGACACGCTGGACGCAGGCGAGCACGGACATCGAGCCCACCGGGTTGCGCTTGTGCGGCATCGCGCTTGAGGTGCCCCGGCCGGGCCCGGTGGGCTCGGCGACCTCCGCCACCTCGGTCTGGGCCAGCAGCTTCACGTCGTTCGCCACCTTGCCGAGCGTCCCCGCCGCGGTGCCGAGCGCGCAGGCCAGCCGGGCCACCGGGGTCCGGTCGGTGTGCCAGGGGACGAGCGGCTCGGCCAGTCCCAGCCCGGCCGCCAGGAGCGGCGGCACCTCGTGGCCCCGCTCGCCGAGGACCGACAGGGTGCCCGCCGCCCCGCCGTACTGGACCGGCAGCGGCACCTCCGCCAGCCAGGACCGCGAGCGGTCCAGCGCGCTCAGCCAGCCCGCCGCCTTCAGCCCGAACGTGACGGGCACGGCGTGCTGCAGGACGGTGCGCCCGGCCATGACGGTGCCGCGATGGCCGGACGCCAGCCGCGCGCAGGCGTCCGCGCAGGCGGACAGGTCGGCCAGGATCGGTGTCAGCGCGCGGCGGGCGACCAGCATGGCGGCGGTGTCGTTGATGTCCTGGCTGGTGGCGCCGTAGTGGACGAACCGCCGCAGGCCGGGCTCGACCCGCTCCCGCAGGGCGGCGACCAGGGGGATGACGGGGTTGCCGGTCCGCGCGGCCCTGCCGCCCAGCTCGGCGACGTCGTAGAGCTCGGGGCGGCAGGCCCGCGCCAGCGCGGCGGGCACCTCGGCGGGGACCAGGCCGATCCCGGCCTGCGCGCCGGCCAGCGCGGCCTCGACGTCCAGCATGGCGGCCAGCCACGCGACGTCCGACACCTCCGCCGAGGCCTCGCCCCTGGCGAACATCCCGGAGAACAGGCCGGAGACCGGGCCGCCGTTCGCGGGAGCGGGAGCGGGAGAGGTCATGTCCACCTCCGGGTGGTTCGGACGCCGGTCATGGCCGCTCAGGAACCGATTCCCTCGAGGACGACGGCGAGTCCCTGGCCGACGCCGACGCAGATGGCGGCCAGGCCGTACCCGCCGCCCCGGCGGTGCAACTCGTGGGCGAGGGTGCCGAGGATACGCGCCCCCGAGGAGCCGAGGGGGTGGCCGAGCGCGATGGCGCCGCCGTTGACGTTGACGATCTCGGGATCGAGGTCGGGCCACTCGGCGAGGCACGCCAGCGACTGGGCGGCGAACGCCTCGTTGAGCTCGACCACGCTCAGGTCGGACCAGCCGACGCCCGCCCGCTTGAGGGCCGTACGGGCCGCGTCGACCGGCCCGATGCCGAACAGGTGCGGCTCGACGCCGATCACCGCGCGGGAGACGATCCTGGCCAGCGGGGCCCGTCCGGACCGGGCGGCCCCCGCCTCGTCGCCGACGAGCAGCGCGGCCGCGCCGTCGTTGAGCGGGGAGGCGTTTCCCGCGGTGACGGTGCCGCCGGCGCGGAAGATCGGCTTCAGACCGGCCAGGGACTCCTCGGTCGAGTCGGCCCTGACGGACTCGTCGTGGCCGAGGGCGTCGAGCGGGACCACCTCGCGGTCGAAGACGCCGCGCTCCCAGGCCGCCGCCGCGCGCCGGTGGCTGCGCAGCGCGAACCGGTCCTGGGCCTCGCGGCCGATGTCGTAGCGGTCGGCGAGGATCTCGGCGCCCTCACCCAGGGCGACCGTCCACTCGGCGGGCATCCGGGGATTGACCATGCGCCAGCCGAGGGCGGTGTCGTGCAGGGTCCGCTCTCCCCGGTCGAAGCCCCGCGCGGGCTTGGGCATCACCCACGGCGCCCGGCTCATCGACTCGGAACCTCCGGCGACTACCAGGGAGGCGTCGCCCACGGCCACCGCGCGGGAGGCGGCGATCGCCGCCTCCAGGCCGGAGCCGCACAGCCGGTTGAGGGTCGTGCCGGGCACCGTCACCGGCAGCCCGGCCAGGAGCACGGCCATCCGCGCGACGTCCCGGTTGTCCTCGCCCGCCCCGTTGGCCGCGCCGAAGAACACGTCCTCGATGGCAGCGGGGTCGAGCGCGGGGGCGCGGTCGGCCAGCGCGCGGACGACGTGCGCGGCCAGGTCGTCGGGGCGGACGCCCGACAGGGCCCCGCCGTACCGGCCGATGGGCGTGCGGACCGCGTCGAGGATGTAGACGTCGTTCACGTTCGGAGGCTCCTGTCGGCCGGGGGCTCGGCGAGCGGGGCCACCGTGGCCATCGTTCCTCCCCGCGCGTCCTGGATACCCGGATCGGTGGACGTTCGTCATGCGTACGAATGTTCTCTAAATGAACATACTGAGGTGTCGTTCGGGCGGTCAACTTCGCCGCCCGACATTCCTTGACACGCCGGATGCCGGGGCGTAGCTTCCGCGATACGCATCGTGCGTTCAGGGAATCATTGTTCGCATAACGCACGCCCATTCCCAACCTCTTCCCTCCGGAAGGTTCCGTGCGTCGTTCCCCAGCCCTCCTGGCCGGCCATGACCAGCCGTGACTCACCATGACTCAACATGACAAAGGAGACGCCATGTCGCTGATGGATGCCAAGACGTGGACCGGGCAGGTTTTCGGGGACGGCTGGATCACCTCGCGCGCGGGTGACGCGGCCGTGGTCGAGCCCGCCACCGGCGCGGAGCTCGGCCGGGTCGGCGTGGCCGGGCCCGAGGACGTGGCGGCGGCGGCCGTGCGCGCCGTACGGGCACAGCGGGAGTGGGCGGCGACCTCGTTCGAGGAGCGGGCGGCCGTGCTGCGGCGGGCCGGGAGGCTGTTCGAGGAGCACGCGGAGGAGATCCAGGACTGGCTGGTCCGCGAGGCCGGGTCGATCCGCCCCAAGGCGGGCGTGGAGACGCACGTCGCCGCCCAGGAGTGCCACGAGGCCGCCGCGCTGGCGTCCCAGCCGCTGGGGGAGATCCTGCCCACCGTCAAGCAGCGGCTCAGCCTGGCCCGCCGCGTACCCGCCGGGGTGGTCGGGGTGATCGCCCCGTTCAACTTCCCGCTGGTCCTCGCCATCCGCTCGGTCGCCCCCGCGCTCGCCCTGGGGAACGCGGTGATCCTCAAGCCCGACCCGCGTACCGCCGTCTCCGGGGGCGTCGCCATCGCCCGCGTCTTCGAGGAGGCGGGCCTGCCGCCCGGGCTGCTCCACGTGCTGCCGGGAGGGGTGGCGGCCGGTCAGGCGCTGGTCGGCGATCCGCTGGTACGGGTGATCTCCTTCACCGGCTCGACCTCGGCGGGGCGCGCGGTCGGCGAGGCGTGCGGACGGCTGCTCAAGCGGGCGCACCTGGAGCTCGGCGGCAACAGCGCGCTGATCGTCCTGGACGACGCGGACCTGGACCTCGCCGTCTCGGCGGGCGCCTGGGGCTCCTTCCTGCACCAGGGGCAGATCTGCATGACCACCGGACGCCACCTGGTGCACTCCTCGATCGCGGAGGAGTACGTGGCGCGGCTCGCGGAGAAGGCCGACCACCTGCCGGTCGGCGACCCGGCGGGCGGGCAGGTCGCGCTCGGCCCGCTGATCGACGCCGGCCAGCGGGACAAGGTCCACGGCCTGGTCTCCGCGAGCGTCGACGCCGGGGCGCGGCTGGCCGCGGGCGGCACCTACGAGGGGCTCTTCTACCGGCCCACGGTCCTGGCCGACCTGCCCGCGCACGCTCCCGCGTACGTCCAGGAGGTGTTCGGGCCGGTCGCGCCCGTCGTGCCGTTCTCCACGATCGAGGAGGCCGCCGCGCTGGCGTCCGACAGCGAGTACGGCCTGTCGCTGGGCGTCCTGACGCGCGACGCGATGCGCGGCCTGGCACTGGCCGACCTCGTTCCCACCGGGATCGTGCACGTCAACGACCAGACGGTGGACGACGAGGCGGTGGCCCCGTTCGGTGGGGTCGGCGCGTCGGGTACCGGCTCGCGCTTCGGCGGGGGACGGGCCAACATCGAGGCCTTCACCGAGACCCGCTGGGTGACGATGCAAGGAAATATCGCGACGTATCCCTTCTGACTCCCTGCCGGCGGGCTGCATAACCTCCCCCGATGATGCGCTGTGAGGCCTATGGGAGAGTTGGGCAATGCTCGAGCGGGGAGTCGGTGTGTCACGGGTGTCGTGGATGTCGCGGGTGTTGCTCGTCGCGGGGTTCGTGCTCGCGGCGCTCAACCTGCGGCCCGCGCTGGCGGGCATCTCCCCGGTACTGGACGAGATCATGGACGACCTCGGGCTGAGCGCCGCCGGGGGCGGGGCGATCACCACGGTCATGGTGGTCTGCCTGGGTGTCCTCGGCCCGCTCGCCCCCCTGCTCGCCCGCCGCTTCGGCCTGGACCGCACGCTCATGGCCGGGCTGCTGATCCTGGCGGCCGGGGTGGCGCTGCGCAGCACGGGAAGCGTCCCCGCGCTCTACGCGGGCGCGGCCGTCGCCGGTACGGCCATCGCCGTGATGAACGTCGCGATGCCGGGCGTGGTCAAGCAGCACTTCCCCACGCGGGTCGGGCCGTTCACCGCGATCTACGTCTCCGGCCTGGTGCTGGGCGCCGCGGTGGCGTCCGGTTCGGTGGTCCCGATCGAGCGGGCCACCGGGCTCGGCTGGCGCGAGGTGACGGCGATGACCGCGATCCCGGCACTGGCGGCGGCGGCGCTCTGGCTGCCCCAGGCGCTGCGCCGCCCCGCCCGCCCGGAGGTCGCGCCCAGGCCGTTCGCCCTGCTGCTCCGCAGCCGGGTGACCTGGTACGTCACCGTCTACATGGGCCTGCAGTCGCTGACCTTCTACATCATGCTGGCCTGGATACCGACGATCTTCAAGGACGCGGGACTCCCCGCGGACCAGGCCGGATACATGCTCAGCCTCACCAACCTGGCCCAGGTGGCGGCCACGCTGACCGTCCCGGTGCTCGCGGGCCTGGCCCGGTCGCAGGTGCCGTACGTCACCGCCGCGACCCTTCTCACGATCGCCGGATACCTCGGCGTGCTGATCGCCCCCGCCGCCCTGCCGTGGCTCTGGATGATCGTCCTCGGGGTGGGGCAGGGCGCCTCGATCGCGCTGGCCCTGCTCATCATCACGCTCCGCGCGCCCGACCCGGTCTCGGTCACCGCCCTGTCGGCCGTCGCCCAGTCCGTCGGCTACACGCTGGCCGCGCTCGGACCGCTCCTGATCGGCGCGCTCCACCAGCTCTCGGGTGGCTGGACGCTGCCGCTGCTGGCCGGGATCGGCGCGTGCGGCCTGCAGCTGGCGGCCGGGTTCCTGGCCGGGCGCCCGGTCGCGCCGTCCGGCGCGGGAGAGTCTCGCCCGGCCGAGGGCTCGCCCTCCCTGGCCTGACCTGTGTGCCGTAAAAGCCCTGGTCAGCGGGGTTAAGCGGCCTCTTGTGGCTTTCCGGGCGGGCGCGTAGCGTGGGACGGGGCCGCCACCGGACGACGAAGGGCGGAGCCGCGATCGGCGGCACGCCGTACGGCATCGCGTTCACCCGGATCCGGGGTGGCCGTCATTGCATTCTCTTTGTCTCTTTGCGACTCTCTTCGCGACGACGACCCCGTGTCACCGGGGCTCCCCGCGATGTGGACGGGGGCGGACATGGTCGCGACGGCGCGACGGCTCGTGAGGCGGGTTCCCGCCACCGGCGCTGATCTGCTGGTCGACTGCCTGGAGAGGTCGGGGGTCGAGTACGTCTTCGGGATCCCGGGCGCCAAGATCGACGCGGTGTTCGACGCCCTGGTCGGCGCAGGGCCACGACTGGTGGTGTGCCGGCACGAGCAGAACGCCGCCTTCATGGCGGCGGCGGCCGGCCGGCTCACCGGACGGCCCGGCGTGGTGCTGGTGACCTCCGGGCCCGGCACCTCCAACCTGGCCACCGGCCTGGCGACGGCGACCACGGAGGGCGACCCGGTCGTCGCGTTCGCCGGGGCGGTGCCCCGCGCCGACCGGCTGAAGCGGACGCACCGGTCGATGGACTCGGTCGGCCTGCTCCGGGCGGTCTGCAAGTCCACCTGGGAGGTGGACGACGTGGCGGCCCTGCCAAAAGTCGTGTCGAACGCCTACCGGGCGGCCTCCACCTCGCCCCGCGGAGCCGTGGCCGTCATCCTCCCGCAGGACCTTCTCGGTGACGCCACCACGGAGTCACCCGCCGGGGCTCCGGACGTGCCGCGGCTCGGGCCCGCCCCTCCGGAGGCGGTCGACCGGGCCGCGGACGCCGTCAGGCGGGCCCGGACGCCGGTCGCGCTGCTCGGGGCCCGGACCGGCGACCAGGTCACGGCCGAGGCGGTGCGCGGCCTGATGGCGCGCACCGGGCTGCCGGTGGTGGAGACCTTCCAGGCCGCCGGGGTGGTGCCGCGAGGGGAGCTGGAGGAACGCTTCCTCGGCAGGGTCGGCCTGTTCCGCAACCAGCCGGGGGACGAGGCGCTGGGCCAGGCGGACCTCGTCCTCGCCGTCGGGTACGACCACGTCGAGTACGACCCCGGGCTGTGGAACCCGGGCCCCGGGGCGGGACCGGAGATCGTCCACCTGGACGACTGCCCGGCGGAGATCGACAATCGCTACCGGCCGTCGGTCGAGCTGCGCGGCGACGTGGCGGCCACCGTGACGGCGCTGGCCGACCGGCTGGACGGGCTGGCCCTCGCACGCGGCGCCGCGGCCCGTGTCGCGAGGTTGCGCGCCAGGCTCGCCGACCTGGACACCGCGCCCGCCGAGTCCCGTCCGGGCCGGATCCATCCCCTGCGGATCGTCCGCGCCCTGCGTGAGGCGGTCGACGACGACACCACCGTGGTCTGCGACGTCGGTTCCCACTACATCTGGATGGCCCGTCACTTCCGGACCTACCGGCCACGCGGCCTGCTGTTCTCCAACGGCCGGCAGACGCTCGGCGTGGCACTGCCCTGGGCCGTCGCCACGGCGCTGGTGCGGCCGGGCCACAAGGTGGTGTCCGTCTCCGGCGACGGGGGCTTCCTCTTCTCCGCCATGGAACTGGAGACCGCCGTGCGCGTCGGCGCCGATCTCACGCATCTGGTGTGGCGCGACGGCACCTACGACATGGTCGCCTTCCAGGAGCGGCTGAAGTACGGGCGGACGTCGGGGGTCGACTTCGGCCCGATCGACACGGTGCGTTTCGCCGAGAGCTTCGGCGCGACCGGGATGCGGGCGACCTGCGCGGACGAGCTCCCCGCGGTGCTCCGCCGGGCCCTCGACACGCCGGGTCCCGTCGTCGTCGACGTGCCGGTCGACTACGGTGACAACGAGAGCCTCGGGGCGGTTCTGCGCCTGGAATCGTTCGAGTGACATCCGTCCGCCCTTCGGGGCGGCGCGGATCATCGGCCGCCCGCACGTCCCGTTCCCTTCGCGAGTCGTTGTTCCAATGGTCATCCAAGCGGCTTACGTTCCTGAACATGATCCGTAGGCTTCTGGCCGCGGCGCTGACGGTCCTCGCGACCGGTACCGTCGCCGTTGTGCTGCAACAACCCGAACCCGCCACCGCCGAGCCGCGCGGCCGCGAACCCCTCGTCATCGCCCACCGGGGCGCCAGCGCGCACCGGCCCGAGCACACCCTGCTCTCGTACGAGACCGCGATCGCGCTCGGTGCCGACTACATCGAGCCCGACCTGGTCTCGACGAAGGACCACGTGCTGGTGGCCAGGCACGAGAACGAGATCGGCGGCACCACGGACGTCGAGAACCACCCCGAGTTCGCGGCGCGTCGGACGACCAAGACCATCGACGGCACCCCGATCACCGGCTGGTTCACCGAGGACTTCACGCTCGCGGAGCTGAAGACGCTCAGGGCCGAGGAGCGCGTTCCCGACCTGCGTCCGGACAACACCGCCTTCAACGGCCTCGCGGAGATCCCGACCTTCGACGAGGTCGTCGCGCTCGCCAAGCGCAGCGGGGTCGGCGTCTACCCCGAGACCAAGCACCCGACCTACTTCGACTCCATCGGCCTCTCCCTGGAGGAGCCGCTGCTCGACGTGCTCGGCCGGCACGGCTGGCGCGGGAGCCGCGACCCGGTCTTCATCCAGTCCTTCGAGACCGCCAACCTGCGCGAGCTGAGCAAGCGGACCAAGCTGCCGCTGATCCAGCTCGTCACCGCCACCGGCGCCCCGTACGACTGGGTCGCCGCCGGAGACCCGCGCACCTACGACACCATGGTCACCCCCGCCGGGCTCCGTGACGTGGCGAGCTACGCGGACGGCGTCGGCGTCGACACCAGGCGGATCGTGCCCGCCGGCCCCGACGGACGCCTCCTGCCGCCCACCCCGCTCATCCGGGACGCCCACCGGGCCGGTCTGAAGGTCCACACCTGGACCGTCAGGAACGAGAACTCGCAGCTCCCGGTGGACTTCCGGTTCGGCAACCCGGCGAGCCCGGCCTACCCGCGCGCCACCGGCAACGTGATGGGCTGGCTGGAGAGGCTCTACTCCCTCGGCGTCGACGGCGTCTTCGCCGACGACCCGGGCATGGCCAACGCCGTCAGGGAGCGCGTCTTCTAGCATCCCCCGGCCCCGATCACCCGGGTACGGCGATCCGCACGGGGTCTCGCGGCGGCGGGACCCCGTGCGGGCCGGGAACGCGGCTAACGGACGGGGAAGGGGGCCGGCGGCTGCCTGTCCGTGACGGCCGTGTAGAGGTCCTCGGCCAGGCCCTCGCCTCCCCGGGGGGCGAACGGCCCGATCGCGGTGATGTGCCCGTCGGGCCGCACCAGCACCAGCGTGTCGTCGGGGACGCCGAACCGCAGGCGGACCCGCTCGCCGGGGTCGAGCAGGAGCCGGTCACGCAGCTCCGAGCCCGGTGGCACGTCCCACCTGCTGACCACGTACTGCCGCAGCGCGGGCGAGTCGGGGGGCGGAACCAGGGGAGCCCGCCGGGCGTCGGTGAAGTACAGCGCCACGAAGGAGTCCGCGCACAGGTCGTGCAGGTGGACCTCCCCGGCGGGGCCGAACAGCGGCAGGTCCGGGGCGCGGTCCCCGCGCCGCACCGGCGCGGGGGTGTCACCGGTCTTGACCATGCCCCAGTCGCCGGTGCCGTCCACGTCGAGCCGTACGCCCAGCAGCGTGCGCGTCTGGGCGGTTCCCCAGCCGCCCTCCGTCATGGCCGTGACGCCCGCACCGCGATGGGCCATGACGGCGCGGGCCGCCTCGGCCATCTTGCCCGAGCCCAGGGAGGCCACCGGGAGCTGCTCGCTCTCGTACCCGTCGAGCAGCCGGTCGTCCGCCCACCCCCGCAGCACCCACGCCAGGCGCCACACCAGGTTGGAGGTGTCCAGCGCCCCGGTGTTGAGGCCGAGGGCCCACATCGGCGTGATCAGGTGGGCGGCGTCCCCGAGCAGGAAGACCCGGTGGTCACGCCAGCGGCTCGCGATCCGGTGATGGACGCGGTAGACGTTGCAGCCCACCAGCCGCGAGGGGCCCACCTCCCCGAGGAAGCGCAGCGCCCTGTCCCGCAGCTCCGCCTCGTCCGGTTCCGGCGTGCCCGGCTTGAGCGCGTAGACGAAGCGCCAGCAGTGCGGCAGGCGCACCACGACCACCCACTCCTCCGGGTCGGAGAAGTAACCCAGGTAGGGATAGTCGCGCGGGGTGTCGACGTCGAGGTCGACCTCCAGGTCGACGAGCACGTACCGCTCCTCCAGCGTCCGGCCCTCGACGGTCACCCCGAGCGTCCCCCGGACGGACGACCGCCCGCCGTCGCAGCCCAGCAGGAACGACCCGCGGATCACCCGCGGCCCCGAGGTCGTCTCCGCGGTCACCTCCACCCCGTCCGGATCCTGCCGGAAACCGGTCACGCGGTGTCCCATGCGCAGGGCGCCCGGCGCCCTGCGCTCCAGCTCGTCGCGGAGCACCGGCTCCAGGTGGTGCTGCGGGATGTTGGCGAGGAAGGGGAACCGGGTGTCCCCGGCCAGCGCGTCCGTACGCACCCGGAACCTGGGCAGGCCCGTGGCACGTTCGAACTCGCCGATCTCGTCGACGCGCAGCGCGGCGCGGAGCACCGGGGGCAGCGCCCCGTACCGGTGCAGGATCTCCAGGCTGCGGGTGAGCAGCGAGCCGGCCTTGGTGTCCGGGGACAGTCGTTCGTCCTCCTCGAGCACCACGACCGGGAGGCCGTGGTGGGCGAGCCCGAGCGCGGTGATGAGCCCCACGGGACCCGCGCCGGCCACGACGATCGGAGCGGGCCGCTCACCGCCGGCCGACGAGGCCCGCTCACCGGAGGCGGGTGCGGGGCGTTCACCGGAGGCCGGGACAGGCCGCTCACCTGCGGTCGGGTGGTCAGCCATTCTTCAACTCCACCAGGCGCGAGACGTATCTCGTCTCTCCCACGTTCGTCAGCTTGTGCACCGCGCCCGGATCCCTGAAGATCACCGAACCGCGCGGTTCCGGCGCGTCGATCAGCTGCCCGTCGGCGGTCTCGATGACGTTGAGGGCCTCCTCGACCGCGATGACGAGGTACGGGTGGTCGTGCCGGTGCAGGGGCTGGGTCTGGCCCGGTTCCAGCTCGATCTGCCATACCCTGACCAGCTCGTTCTCGAAGACGACGTGCTGGCCCACCGGGCCCAGCCCGGTCTCGCCCGCTTCTGGATCACTCATCGGATACCTCCGTGTCGACTCGGATGATGTGGCGGGTGCCTGCCGGGAGAGCCGGGTTCAGGCGGTGGTCTCGCGCGCCCACGGCAACAGGAGGTGTTCGATCGCGACCAGGACGTAGAACAGCGCGATGCTCATCGCGCCGAGCAGGACCATCGCGGCGAACGCGAGCGCGGTGTCCGCGCTCGCGCCGGACTGGACGATGACGTAGCCGAGCCCCGCCTGGGCGCCGACGAACTCGCCGATCACCGCGCCGATGACGGCCAGCGAGATCGCGACCTTCAGCCCGACGAAGATCTGCGGCAGGGCGTGCGGGAAGCGCACCTGGAGGAACAGGCGCCACCAGCTCGCCCGGAGCGACCTGCTCAGCTCGACGAACTCCGCCGGGGTGGACCGCAGGCCGGTGGCCGTGGAGATCACGATGGGGAAGAAGCAGACGAGGAAGACCATCACCACCTTGGGGAGCTGGCCGAATCCCATCCACACGACCAGGATCGGCGCGACGGCCACCTTGGGCACCGCGTTCACGGCGATCAGCAGCGGGTAGACGCTCTCCTCGACGATCCGGAACGTGGCGATCAGGACCGCGATCAGCACGCCCGCCACCACGGCGAGCGCGTACCCCTGCAGCGTCTCCACCAGCGTCACCCAGGTCTGGTCGAGCAGGTAGCCGCCGTGCTCACCGAAGACGGCGAGCACGTCGGGAGGCGCGGGCAGGACGTACGGCGCGATGTCGAAGACGACCGTGGCCAGCCACCAGGCCGCCACGGTCAGTACCGCGCCGGCCGCGGGAAGCACCCAGACCCTCATCCGGCGGTTCTCCCCGTCGGTTCCCCGGACGAGCCAGGAGCCGGCTCGCCGGCCTGTTCACCGGCCTGTTCGTCGAACCGTTCGCTGTCTTGTTCGCCGGTTTGCTCGCCGAGCGGCTCGGCGAGCAGCGAGCGCAGCTCCGCGCCGTACCCGGCCAGCCGCTCCGCGTGGGCGTCGCGGCCCAGGGAGCGCGGCCGGGGCACGTCGATTTCCACGATCTCCCGGACCCTGCCGGGCCGCGGGCTGAGCACCACGACCCGGTCCGCGAGCAGTACCGCCTCTTCGATGGAGTGGGTGACGAGGACGACCGTCGCGGCGCTCTCCGCCCGGATCCGCTGGAGCTCGGCGGAGAGCTCCTCGCGGGTGAGCGCGTCCAGCGCGGAGAACGGCTCGTCCATGAGCATCACCTTCGGCTCGCAGATCAGCGACCGGCACAGGGCCACCCGCTGCTGCATGCCACCCGACAGCTCGTGCGGGAGCCGCTTCTCGAACCCCTCCAGCCCGGCCACGCGCAGCAGCTCGCGCGCGCGGCCGAGATGGGCGGCCTTCGACCTGCCGAGGAACTCCACGGGCAGCAGCACGTTGCCGAGGACCGTCCGCCACGGGAGCAGGGCGGGCCGCTGGAACATGAGGCTGACATCGGGACGGGGCCCGGTCACCGGCTCTCCCGCGACCCGCACCTCCCCGCCGGTCGCCGGGATGAGACCGGCGACCAGCCGCAGGAGCGTCGACTTCCCGCAGCCCGAGCGCCCGATCACCGCCACGAACTCGTGCTCGCGCACCCGCAGGCCGATTCCCTCCAGCGCGGTCACCGGTCCGGCCCTGCCCGGGAACACGCAGGACAGATCCGATATTTCGATCATGTCAGGATCCGGGGGCCAGGCCGAAGGTGACGATGTCGGAGGGCTTGAAACCGGGCTGGATCACCTTCGCGTCTTCGAGGATGGTGATGACGGCGGCCAGACGGCTCTCGTCCAGCGCGCCCACGGGCACCCCGGCCTCCGACGGCCGTACGAAGGCGGCCATCTCCTTCAGTTCCGCGGCCGCGGTGACCGGGTTCTGGGTCGGGTGATACTTGTTCAGGATTTTTCCGGACTCGTCGGGGTTGTCGACGGCGTACTCCAGCCCCTTGAGCAGGGCGTCCCGGAACTTCGTCACCATCTCGGGCTTCTCGGCCGCCATCTTCGCGGTGGTCGTGAGGATGTTGCCGTACATCTCCTTGACGTGGTCGCTGTACGGCAGGACCACGGCCTTGCGTCCCTGGGCCGCCTGCTCGATGGTCGGCCTGCCCACCACGAACTGGCCGATGGCGTCGACCTTGCCCGAGGACAGCAGCTGCGGGAGCGACGGCGGCGGCGCGGGGACGAAGGTGACCTTGGCCGGGTCGATCCCGGCGGCCTTGGCGTACGCGGGGAAGACGAGCTTCACGGCCGAGCCGGGCGGGTCGGCGATCTTCTTGCCCTCCAGGTCCTTGGGGGCGGCGATGCCCGAGCCCTCGAGGGCGATGACGGCGGTGAGCGACCGCTGCTGGATCGCCGCCACGCCGGTGACCGGCAGCTTCTGCCCCGCCAGGGTGACGATGGAGCCGGTCAGGTCGGTGATCCCGAAGTCGGCCTGGCCGCTCGCGATCAGTTTGAGGGAGTCGGCCGTGCCGCTGCCGGGTCTGATGGTGACGTCGAACCCGGCGTCCCTGAAATATCCCTTCTCCAGGGCGACATAGGCGTAGGCGTCGCGCCCGAAGACGTTGAACGAGGTCAGATAGTTGATTTTCGTGGCCGCCGCAGGCGCGGACGGCGCGCCGGAGCCCGTCGCGGAGGTGCTGCCGGTGTCGGCGTTCGCACACGCGCTCGCAACCAGGAGGCATAAGGCTGCCAGCGAGCCGCGGACGATCGTCGGGATGTTCACAGGTCCCCTTCCGTTACCGGATTTGATCAAAGCGTTTTTGATCAAATCCGGCAACAGTCCGGGATTACCTTCTTGTCAACTTTTCATCAGAAACCGCGTCCCTCAGGCGACCTCGACCATCCGCTCGGCGTCGTCCATGGGGCGCAGCTCGTCGGCGTAGCTCACCGAGACGCGGCGCATCACGCCGCTGTCGCTGATGGAGTACTGGCCCAGGCGCCACAGCGGCGGCGAGTAGGCGTGGATCGAGACGCTGCCGTGCACCGCGCCGGTCAGCCGGTGGATGTGGTCGGGGCCGAAGGAGAAGGACTCGCCCTCCGAGATCACGGTCTCCAGGTGCTCGCCGCCGATGCGGGGGTTGCACTCCAGGAGCGTCCCGGCCACGACGCGGACCGCCCCGGAGGAGGTGTCGTGGTCGTGCCAGCCGGTGTCGTCCTCGGGACGCCAGCACAGCAGCCAGACGTCCACGTGGGAGTCGCGGTAGAGGGAGGCGAAGTGGCGCCCTCCCTCCTCGGGGAACTCCACCTGGTCCTGCCAGGTGGACGGGTCGGCGGCCAGATCGTTGACCAGGTCGAGGAGCTCGCGCCGGTCGAGGGCGCGGGCGGGCAGGGCCTCGTAGCTCATATAGCTCATGAGGTCTCACCGCCGAACGGCCCGAAGCCCGCGATGGCCACTCGCCAGGCGTGACCGACATGACGGGCGTGACGGGCGTGACCGGTGCGGTCGGCGGGCCCGGCGGCTCGTGCGGGCCGCTCGCTCACGGCTCTCTTCGCCGGGAGCACACAGCTCTCGCGGCCCTGGTACTGGTTCACTTGCGCGACTCCTTTCCGTTCAGCAGGCGGTTCGGGTTGGTGACCGCGATGGCGTGCCAGGCGGCGTCGCCGAGCACGGGGTCGGGTGCGGTGGCGTAGGGCCGGTCGGAACCGCTGACCACGATGTCGACGCCGAGCTCGCGGACGACGGCGTCGATGGCGCGCGGGCCGTAGGAGGAGGTCTCCAGGAACAGGTCGGGGTCGACCTGTCCCCGGCCCTCGCCGCCCCGGTTGGCCAGGCGCTCGGAGTGGAGCGGGGCCAGCCCGGCGAGCAGCGAGAAGCAGACCCGCAGGCGGGGGTGGCGGGCCCGGCCGAAGGCGGCGAAGGCGTACCACGCGGCGTGCATCTGCTGCACGTACGGCACGACTGCGGGCCACCAGCCGGGCCCCTCGGGCTCGGCGGCGGGGCCGGGGTGCACGAAGAGCGGCAGGTCGCGCTCGGTGAGCACGTCGAGCAGCGGGGCGACCCCGGCCAGGCCGGCGGCGTCGCGCACGGCGGTCGCGGGCAGCTGGAGCCCGGCGAATCCCAGCCGCACGTCCCGCGCGCCGCCTTTGTTCTTCGCGCGGTCTTCGTCCTTCGCGCCGCCTTCGCCCTTCGCGTCGTTCCGTACGCCGTCCCGCGCGTCGAGGGTCTTGGCGAGCCTGGCGGGATCGATCTCGCTGAGGCAGGTCGCCGCCCAGGCGCCGAAGGGCGCGGGCAGCGCGAGGGCGTCCTCGTGATAGGCGTCGATGATCGGCCAGGCGTCGTCGGGGGGCAGCGACTCGATGCCGAGCGGGCTGGAGAGTGACACGAGAGCCAGGTCGAGCCCCGAGTTCAGCGCGAGGCGATCGGTGAGGTCGTGGTCGGCGGGGTCGACCTCGTAGGCGGGTTCGCCGTCCAGATGGAGGGTCCAGCCGTCGAGCCGGGGCGCGGTCGTGCGACGTCTGAGCGCGTCCACGAACGCGGGCGTCCACAGATGCTGGTGAACGTCGACGGTCACGACGGGTCCCCTCCTTTCGCGCCTTCGAGTTATTTCCTACCTAGAATAGGGGTAAACGCCTTCACCTCGCCACATCCAACAGTGACACGGTTCAGTGAACCGTTTCAGTGAACCGCTTCACCTGGCTTGGTGTCAATACCTCCCGATGTCCCGCGACGCCGCCGATCGCGCGGGGAACGCGCCTTCGAAGGCCCCGGGGAATAGGCTGGTCCGATGTCCCGGCCCCGGAAACGAGCGACCATACGTGAGGTGGCGAAGGCCACCGGTCTTTCGCCCGCCGCCGTCTCGTACGCCCTGCGCGGCATGCAGGTGTCGGAGGAGACCATCGAGCGGGTGCGGCAGGCCGCGGCCGAGCTCGGCTACGAGGCCGACCCCATCGCCCGCGCCCTGGCCAGCGGCCGGACCGGGATGATCGGCCTGCTCTGCGGCTCCCTGGAGGACCTCTGGCAGCAGGCGCTGGCCGTCGGCATCGGCCGGGCCCTCAAGGACAACGACCGCTACGCCCTGATCCTGGACGCCGCGGGAGATCCGGCCAGGGAGAACACGCTCGCCAGGCAGCTCCGTGACCAGCGGGTGGACGCGCTGATCGTGCAACCGGTCGACCCTGCGGCGCCGCTCTGGGCCGACCTGTGCGAGGGACTGCCGGTGGTGTCGATCGGCGACGCCCTCGCCGGGGCGCGCACGGCGGGTGAGGTCGTCTTCGACAACCGTGCCGGGGTGACCCTCGCCCTGGAGCATCTGCGCCGGCGGGGCCACCGGCGCCTGGCCGTCCTCACCTCGACGCGGGCCAGCACCCCCGACCGGCCCGCCGACGTGCACGTCCTGGCCGAGGCGGGGCGGCTGGGCCTGGACATCGAGATGGTCACCGCCTCGCAGTCGCTGGGACCCGCCACCCGGGTTGCGGGCGAGATGCTCGACGCCGGCCACCGGGCGTTCTTCTGCTTCGCCGACTCGATCGCCTACGGCGTCTACGCGGCCTCGGCCGAGCGGAAGCTGGGCATCCCGTTCGAGGTGTCCGTGATGGGTTACGACGACCATCCCATGTCGGGCCTGCTCACCCCCGGCCTGACCACGGTCGACTGGGACATCGACGGCATCGTCCGGGCCGCGGTCCGCATCGTGGTGGCGGCCGCCGACGGCAACACGCGCCGCCGCCGCATCGTCCAGGCGCCCCAGCTCCGCGAGCGCGGCTCGGTCGGCTGACTCACAGGTCTCGGGGAACGAGGCCGGGCAGGAGCCCGCGTGCCGCGTCGAGGTCGGCGTCCAGGGGACGGTCCTCCACCGCGGGATCGAGCGGCAGGTCGCAGGGCAGGCCGCGCCGCCGCAGGGCCCGTACCGAGGCCACCAGCTCGCACGCCAGGACGATCTCCAGCGGTTCGGCGGCGGCGAGCGCGGAGCGGGCCGCCTGCGGGGTGAAGCTCGCGTGGTCCTCGGTGCCCAGGGAGAGCACGGCGCCGCCCAGGGTGACCGGCGCGGCGAGGTGGCGCAGCTCGGCCAGCGCGGAGTGTGCGACGTATTCGAGGATCATGACCCCGGACAGCCCGGGACGTTCTGCCAGGAAGGGGAGCAGGCCCGTGTGGGCCGGATCGTTCAGGGTGGCGAGCCTGGCGGCGCTCAGCGTCGCGGTCTGCACGAGCGCGGCCCGCAGGGCGTCGAGGGCGAGCGCGACCCGCGCCGAGTGGAAGTTGCCGTTGTGCCAGGCCTGGCCGTCGGCGATCAGCGGGTTCTCCGGAGCCGCGTTCATCTCCTCGACGATCGTCCGCTCCGCCCGGCCGAGAGCGTCGAGGACGGCCCCGTGGACCTGCGGGAAGGCGCGGTAGCCGTACGGGTCCTGGACGCGACGCGGGCTGGTGGAGCCGACCAGTGCCCGCAGCTCGGTCGCGACCTCGGTCTGCTCGGGGCCGCGTTGCACGACGGGGGAGAGCGGTTCGAGCGAGGCCTCGATCGCCCGGAAGGAGTGGGCCGCGACCGCCGTGGCGGCGGACAGCAGGACGCCCAGGCGGTGACAGGCCAGCGCGGCGTCCGCCAGGGTCGCCGCGCCCGAGCTGATGAACGGCAGCGCGTCACAGGAGGCGAGCGCGAACCTGGGTACCGGATCTCCCGCCCGCGTCCTCGGCGGGCCGCCCCCCGCGTTCCCCGATCCGCTCCCGGCTCCATTCCCGGCTCCGCTCCCGGACGGGGGATTCCCGGTCCGTACGCCGGTGTCTCCGGTGTTTCCGCCCCGCGCCCCGGTCCGTACGTCCTCGGAGGGCGAGGTCCAGGGAAGCTCGCCCAGGAGGCAGAGCGCGGTCGTGGCCAGGGCGGTCAGGTCGCCGGTACCGATGGCGCCGTAGGTGCGGATCGGCGGGGTGAGGCCGCGGTTGACGGCCGCGGCGAGCACCGGCAGGAGCGCGGGATCGACCCCCGAGCCGCCGGCGAGCAACTGGTTGAGGCGGACCACGAGGGTGGCGCGGGCGCGGAACGCCTCGATCGCCGGTCCGGCGCCGCCCGCGTGGCTGCGGAGCAGGTCCAGGCCGGTGTTCTCGGCCGCCACGTCCTTGTTGGCGCCCACGCCGGTGGTCCGGCCGTACACGGGCCCGTTGAGCAGGCCGGCCATCCGCCATGCCGCCTCCGCGCGGCCGGTGGAGC
This sequence comes from Streptosporangium sp. H16, assembly GCF_051918855.1. Lineage (NCBI taxonomy): Bacteria > Bacillati > Actinomycetota > Actinomycetes > Streptosporangiales > Streptosporangiaceae > Streptosporangium > Streptosporangium sp. H16. Next base: position 546,254 of record NZ_JBPXMD010000002.1, on the reverse strand, counting down.
CCAGCGCGATCCCGGAGCCGTGGGCCGCCCGGTCGACCTGCTCGCAGGTCAGGTGGGCGCCGTCAAGGACGACGGTCATCGGCTCAGTCGCCGACGATCGCGTCGAGGATCAGGTCGAGCAGCCAGCTGACCAGGCCGACGACGATCGCGCCCCAGAACGCGGCCCAGAAGCCGTCGACGTGGAAGGGCAGCGAGAGCTCGCCGGCGATCCAGCTGGTCAGCAACAGCAGCCCGGCGTTGACCACCAGGGCGAACAGGCCGAGCGTGAGGATGTAGAAGGCGCAGCCGAGCGTCGCGATGATCGGCTTCAGGACCGCGTTGACGATCCCGAAGACGAGAGCGACGGCGATGAGCGTGCCGATCTCCTTGACCGGGGTCTGTGCGGACACCGTGATGCCGTCCACGAACCGGGTCGCCGCCCACAGAGCGGCTGCTACGACCAATATTTTGATGATTACTTTCACGTTTCAGGATCCTCGCATGAATAGCCGGACGGACGGTAGGTTCGCGCCCCTGATGTGGATATATACGCATAACAGGTGTTTTCCGGTCGGCCGCGTGTCCACCGGTCCGGTCACCTCGGGCGACGAGGACGCGGCGGCCGCCACGATCGCCGGGGCGGTGACCCGGCCCGGCTGCCGCGGAAAGTTTCGCATCCGTGACCGTATGCGGTCATGAAAGTGGCGAGATCATGTCAGGTGTGCCGCTCCCCGCCGTGGAGAAACGCCGCCGGATGGGAAAGTCCCAGGTGAGGAGCACGAATCGCCGAGGGGACCTCATCATGTCCAACGCCCGATCATTCACCGGCCGACCGGAGAAGCCGTCCGCCGGAGCCAGGACGGCGCCCGGAACCGGAACCGAGGCCCATTCCGTCCCCAAGCCCGGCCCGCCCCCCAAGCCCGGCCCCCCGCCAAAGCCCGGTCCGCCCAAGCCCGGTCCCCCTCCCAGGCCCGCCCCCGGCCCCGACCCGGGAACAGGACCCGACCCGGGAGCAAGGCCCGACCCGGGAACAGGACCCGACCCGGGAGCAAAGCCCGACCCGGGAACGGGGACCACCGGTCGTACGCCGCGCGGGGAGGGACGTACGGTCTCCAGGGAGATCCGGCTTGCGTCGCGGCCCTCGGGGTGGCCGGCTCCGGAGAACTTCGAAACGGCGGAGGTCGAACTGCCCGCCCCCGCCGAAGGGGAGATCCTCGTTCGTAACCTCTTCATGAGCGTCGACCCGTACATGCGGGGGCGCATGAACGAGGGCAAGTCCTACGTCCCGCCCTTCCAGGTTGGCGAGCCCCTCGACGGCGGCGCGCTCGGCGAGGTCGTCGTGTCACGCGCGCCCGGCCTCGCGCCCGGAGACACCGTCACCCACAGATACGGCTGGCGCGAGTACGCCGTCCTCGACGCGAAGGAGGCCCGCAAGGTCGAGGAGATCCCCGGAGTACCGCTCTCCGCCTACCTGGGCGCGCTGGGCATGACCGGCCTCACCGCGTACGTGGGCCTGCTCGACATCGCCCGCTTCGAGGACGGTGAGGCGGTGTTCGTGTCCGGCGCGGCGGGCGCGGTGGGCAGCATGGCCGGGCAGATCGCCCGGCTGAAGGGCGCCTCGCGCGTGGTGGGCAGCGCCGGGTCACGGGAGAAGGTGACCCACCTGATCCGCGACCTCGGCTTCGACGCCGCCTTCAACTACCGCGACGGCGAGATCCGCGAGCAACTCGCCAGGGCCGCTCCCGGAGGGATCGACGTCTACTTCGACAACGTCGGCGGCGAGCACCTGGAGGCGGCCATCGACGAGCTGAGGACGTACGGCAGGGCCGCGATGTGCGGGTCGATCTCCTCCTACAACGCCACCGAGCCGGTCCCGGGCCCGAGAAACATGGGCCTGACCGTGGGAAAGCGGCTCACCCTGCGCGGATTCATCGTGTCCGACCACCAGGCGCGCCTGCCCGACATGATCACCGAGGTGGGCACCTGGCTCCGCGAGGGCAAGATCACCTTCACCGAGACCGTGGTCGACGGCCTGGAGAACGCCCCGCGGGCGTTCATCGACATGCTCCGCGGGGCCAACACCGGAAAGATGCTGGTCCGGCTGGTGCCTTGACGGTGCATACCGCCAATTGCGCATGATGGCCATATTCTCGGGGCAGAAGGGGCGTGAGGGGGTGGGTCTGTTGGAAACGGACGAGCTTGAGTCGCTGTCGGCCCAGGAACTGCATGATCGCGCGGTCCACTACGCCGTGCACCACGGAGATCTCGGCTTCCTGTGGGAGCTGCTCACGTTGATTCCCGCGGCGGAGGCGTCCGCGGGGAACGAGGACCAGACGACCAACGACCTCAGCCGGGTCTCTGCCCTGCTCAGCGACGCGATGGCCTCGGGCCACGGGGAACTGGGCGAGGCGCTGCGGCCGTTCTACATCGATTACCTGTCCAAACATCCGGAGGCCTGAGGCGGGCCTCGTTCCGGCCCTCACCCGGGCGTTCCTCCCTTCGCGGGCCTCTGTAGGGTGATCCGCAGATCCAGGGGAGGAACGCCATGGCACAGGTGAGAGTGGAGCGGACCGACGACGGGTTCGTGGCGCGCAACGATCGCGGAGCCGAGGTCGCCATGGGCGGCGGCGACGAGCAGGGGGTGTTCACCCCGGTCGAGCTGCTGCTCGCGGCGCTCGGCGGCTGCAACATCGTCACCGTGGAGCCGCTGACGGCCCAGCGCGGCCATCGGATGACCCGCCTGGCGATGACCGTCCAGGCGGAGAAGGTCGAGTCGTCCAGGCTGGGGACGATCACGATCACCTACGACGTGGAGCTGCCCGAGGGGGACGAGAAGGCCGCCGAGGTCCTCCGCGCCGTGGCCCACCGCGTCGAGGAGAAGTACTGCACGGTGAGCCGGGCTCTACGGGACAACATGGAGATCAACCTCGAACTCCCCTGACGGTCCCGCTCCCTCACCGGGGGCTCCCGGCGGGCGCCCGGAACCGATGCGCCCGCGAGCCCGGACCAACGCGCCCGCCCCCTCGGCGGCGTGTTCTCTCATGTCCGCAGGGGCTGACGGCGCTTCGGTGATACCGGGTCAAGGTTGGGTGTAGGCGCAAAATCAACCTTTGGATGACGCGCCCGTTACATTTGGCTAGGTAGTGTTGGTGCAGGTCGAGGGGTCTGCGAAGCCCGGGGGGAGCGTTGCAGAGACTTTTCACCGGATAAGAACGCGAGGGGGATCGCGTTCCTGAGCGGAGCCGCCGAAGTCTTGGGGGAGACGACGGCAAAGCCCGCGAAGAGGCCGGGGCCGGACAGTTGGGGGACTGTCCGGCCCCGAGTCTGTGGAGGACCGGACGGCGTCCGGCCGGTCCGGTTTCTCCAGAAATTTCTCCATAAAACGGACCAGAGCCGGCCGGGATCAACCGGGGTGCGAGCGCGCTGAAGCTGCTGCTAGAGTTACCTCCGTTGCAAGCGCCGCTAGCTCAGTTGGTTAGAGCAGCTGACTCTTAATCAGCGGGTCCGGGGTTCGAGTCCCTGGCGGCGCACAACAATCCAGACCAGCGCGTTCCCGATCACATCGAGGGACGCGCTGGTCTGTTTTTCACCCCGGTCCGTACCGGGCCGGTCGGCCGATGACCGGTGTCGAGCGCGCCCCGAGCACCGGTTCCGGCCCGGTCAGTCGATGTGGTGGTCGGATCTCGCCCTCCTGGCCTCCGCGCCGTCCTCGGAGACCAGTTCCTGGGGCGGCTCCGCGGTCACCTCGTAATCGCTGCGCAGTGTCCGCAGGCGGCCGATGAGATTCTGCACCGTGTGGATCGGCAGGGCCTCCACGTAGCTGCCGACGTCTCCGCCGATGTAGTCGGGGACCGGCATCTTGGCGATCTCGCGGATCATGCGGATCATGGCGACGTTCTCCCTGCCGAGGATGGCGATCTCGGCTTCGAGTTCGAGCACCACGCGCCTGCGCTCGGCGTTGATCCGGACCCCGTCCATCTCGTCCTCGGCCTGCACGATCATGCGTTCCGTGCCGAGCCTCTCCACACGCAGGTCCAGGGCGGCCTGCCGCTGGAGTTCCTCGTTGAGCACCGGGTCGTCGGCCTCGAACGACTCCAGGTTGGTGGCTATCGCGATGACACCCCTGGCCTCCAGGGCCCTGCGGACCTGAGAGGCGAGTTCAACGCGGGCCTTGGCCCATTTCTGCATGAACTCCCCGACATTGCTCGCCGCCGCCATCCCGCTGAAGTAGGAGACGACGGCGGAGCCCAGCACCTTCTCGACGAAACGCTGAACCGGGAGCGGGTCGTGCACCAGGCCGCCCAGCCCGGAGTGGTCGGTGCCGCCGGAAGCGCTGACCAGCCGAGGCGCCGCCTCCTCCGGGATCTTCAACGTCTGGCTCAGTTTCACCCGCACCCTGTGCCCCTGGATGGTGACCGTGATCTGTTCCAGCTCGGCGTCGTAGTTTCTGGCCTCGGAGTCGCTCTTGGCCTTCCACTCCAGGATCAGCTCCCTCGTCGGGATCAGCACCACCCGCACGAACCACGGGTTGAGCGCGCAGCGCATGCCCTCGCCAAGGGTTTCCTCCTGCACGCCGAAGGTTCCTCCCCGCTCGAGGAACACCCACGGACGCCGGAAGCCGTGGTGGCCCGTCACGCGCTGCCCCACCGCGTCCTCTCCCCGCCGGGCGGGCGCGGCGCCTTCGAGGGTCACGACCACGCCCGTGTAACCGACGGGGATGGCGATCTCGTGGAGGTGCGCGGGGGTCAGGCCGTCCCGGGAACTCTCGTGGTTGTCCACGGTGATCACCTGGAACAGCGCGGGGTTGATGTCGTAGTAGGTGCCGCCGGGCAGGATGGCGAGCTGCCTGCCCTGCTCCCCGTGCCCGTCCAGGAACGCCTGGCCGTCCTGGAAGTTGTCGCAGTCGACGTGCCGCCCGAACGACTGGTCCGGCGGGCGGACCCGGCCCGCGTTCGCGATCACCAACCCCACCGTGCCCGGCGGTACGTAGGTGCACGGCGCCAGGGTGACCGTGAACAGGTTGGTGTTGATGTAGTAGGACTGACCCCCGGTCAGCACGTCCACCTGAGGGCCCTGCTCGCCGTCGCCGCACAGGAACGCCTGACCGTCCTGGAAGTCGTCGCAGTCGACCCGGCGGCCCAGCCGCCGCTCCCGCGGTCGTTTCGCGCCCGCATGCGCCTCGACCAGGCCGATCATCCCGGTGGGAACGTGCGTCCAGGGCACGGACTCCACCGTGTAGACCCACGGCAGTAGCCAGCTCGGCGAGTCGGGAGGCAGCGTGCGGGCCTGCGGGCCGCGCATGTCGTACGGCGTGATCTTGGGGTGTTTCCGGTCCCGACGCCCGATTCTGCGGCGCACGAGGCCGACGTGGTCGGGTTCCACCACCACGCGGCCCGCCCACCAGATGTAAGCGCCGATGCCCGGTAACACCAGGAGAACGAGAAGTATCGCCATCACCGCGTGCCCTCCCAGGCGCGAGACCTCAGGTGGACCGCCAGCACGGTCTCGGCCCACTGGTCGTACCAGTCCACGTATCGTTCGTTCTGCGGGTTGCGCAGGGTCGGGAAGAAGCCGATCCGCCCGCCGCCCCGCTCCACGAAGCCGCGGTAGTTGCCCGGTGCGGCGCCGTCCTCGGGGTCGCACCAGCCGCACTCGGTCGCCAGCCCCAGGAACTCCGAGTAGGTCCCGCGGCGCACCCGCGCCAGGCTCGACTGCACCGCGAACCCCTGCCGCCCGTGGCAGCGTTCCGACCACACCGCGTCGACCCCCGCCAGCAGTTCCGACGACAGCCCGCCGCCGTCCTTCTCACGCATCCAGCCCTCGGCCGAGCGGCCCGCCGCCTCCAGCAGGAGGTCGGTGGTGAGCAGGTCCGCGTACCCGAGCTCACCCTCGGCGAGGTAGGCGTCGAGTCGGTGGAGCGAGACCGCGCCGGGGACCCGCACGGCCCGCGCGGCCCGCGCGGTGGGCCGGGCCGGCGGGGTGGGAAACACCTCCACCGGGTTCAGGGGGCTGCCCGCCGCGTCGGCCTCGTGCAACCTGGCCAGCATGGCCAGCTCTTCCCCGCCGAGGAGCCGGCCGTCGCGGGCGTCGACGTACCACGTGGCGGCCAGGTGGTAGTTGCGGCCGCCCAGCAGCAGGATCGGGAAGAACGTCCGCCCGTACGCCCGGGCCTCCAGGATCATGCGGGTGATGTCGTCGGACTCCTGGGACTGCGGGGACATGAGCACGATCACCGCGATGGCGTGCCTCAGCTGCCGCCGGATCACCCAGAACTCCTCGTCGCCCGGCCGGAGATCGCTCAGTGACCAGACCGGGAGCCCCGCCGCGTGGAGCTGGGCCGCGAGCCGCCGCCCGTACTCCGCGTCGGCCGCCACGTAGCAGACCACGATCCGGTGCCGGTCGGGTTCGGTGATGGGCCGTGGACGCGACGGGAGCCCCGCCCACAGGTTCTCCCACGGCACGGGGCCGCCGACCTCCGGTTCCAGTCCCAGGACGGCGGCGGCGAGCTCGGCGACCTTTTCCTCGTAGCGGCGCCCGCTCACGTCGCGAAAGTCCCGCCAGACCCGGTTCTCGGTGGACGGCGCGAGGGGCAGCTCGCCGATCAGGACCGGGATGAAGCGCAGGCCGCGCGTGGCCGACGCCCGCGCCAGCGCCGCGTACTCCTCGAGCGCCCTGGGCGAGGCGGCGGACGCGGGGCTGACGATCGCGATCCCGTTGCGCGACTCGCGAATGGCCGCGTCGACCTTGTGCACGACCACGTCTCCGGGAAGGAGGCTCCACTCGTCAAAGAAGATCTTCACCCCGTGGCGGGCGAGCCGTTCGGCCAGCTTTCCGGCCCATTCGGCGTCCTCGCGGGCGTAGGAGATGAAAACGTCGATCAATTGACGACCCTCCTCTGCGAGGAAATCTGCGACCACGGACCGCCTTGCGAATATTACTGGTGAAAGGTAGCGGTCGGATACTGTTTTCTGGGAGGTAAGCCATCAATCCGGGTAGTGGGTCTTTGCCGTCTTTCCCGTTATCGTGATAATTTTCGCTTTCGTCGCATTTGACCATATAAGCGGCTTATTTCGGCCCGGGAAGGACGATCCTCTGGGCCGCTGGATCCTTGCCCTCTGCCAGGCGAGGGGCATGATCTGGGTGCCGCCCGCGTCCGGGACATCCCGCGCGCCGGAACAGACCGGAACCATCACCCTGGCCGATGAATTGTTCGGTCGAAATGGGCTGACGCCACGCTCTTGGTGATTCTCGTGAAATTCGCCGAGTGAGATCACCTCGCATGCTCGATGCCGGGGAAGAGTCGCCGGCCTACGGAAGATCCGGCGGCAGATCTGGTCGAATGAGTCCAAAAGGGCGCGTATCGGATCAGTCGGACCAGCCGGCCGGGTTCGAAAACGACTCGCGGGAGATGCCCGACCCGGTCTTCGGAAAGGGTCCGTGGCGCTCGCGGTGCAGGTGGGCGAAGAAGTAACACATCTCCTCGCACTCGGCGTCCAACTGGCGATGGTCGGATCGGCCGGCCACCTGTACCGACCGGGTCACGCCGCGAACCGTCGAGGAGCCCGGTCACGGGCACGACCGGGCTCCTGTTCCAGATCAGCGGATGGTCCGGGTCATCGGATCCTCACCGGGCTGGTCCGGTCGGCGCGTCGTCCCCGGCCCGGAGCGCACCGCTTCGCCGGGCCCTTCCCCGTCGTGATCCGAAGTCGTGATCCGAAGTCATGGCCCGGGTTTTGCCCCGGGGTCCTGCTCCGGGCTCGTGGTCCGGAGCGGAGCGAACAGGCGTGTCGACCACCGGCGATTTGGCGATCATGAAGGGAGCGCTCCCTGGCAAAGGGTGATTGCGTTCACGTTTCCTGTCAACGGCAGGCCCCACCCGGCCCGCCGGCGGGCGGCACGAAACCGGGAAAGCGCTTCCTCGAAGAGCTCCCGATTCGACCAGGTCAGTGGCGCCTGGCACGGTACAAAAGGCCCTCAGGGAACGTTCCCTGAAATGCGCCGGTGTGCGCCCGTGGTGTGCGGGCTGTTTCCGTCAGGTTAAACAGCCCCTTGACAACGATTGTCGAGCAAGAGCAATCTCGGGTTGGGAGAGCGCTCCCTCAGCTTTTTCCTCGGTGTCCCCGCCAGGGATACCGAACCCCCCGTCCCGAGACCTTGACCACCGGTTTCACCCCCCACAGAGACCTGGAGTCTCGCCCATGGCCTCGCTCCGCCGATGGTTACCACCCCTGACCGCTCTCCTCACCCTCACCGCCCTCCTGCACCCGCTCCCGGCCACCGCGACGGCAACCAACGCGGCTTTGGCGAGCGCGGCCGCCCCGCCCGTCGACCCCACCAAGTTCCAGCAGGTCACGCTGGCCAAGGGGGTCGCCGAGGTGGGAGAGCCCATGACGATGGCGGTGCTGCCCGACCGCTCCGTCCTGCACACCGCCCGCGACGGCACGGTCCGGATCACCGACGCCGCCGGGAACACCAAGGTGTCGGGCAAGCTCTCCGTCTACTTCAACGACGAGGAGGGCATGCAGGGCATCGGCGTCGACCCCGGCTTCGCCACGAACCGGTTCGTCTACCTCTACTACGCGCCGCCGCTGTCGACGCCGCCGAACGGCTCCCCGCCGGACGGCACCCCGGCGGAGTTCGCGCGTTTCGACGGCGTCAACCGGCTCTCGCGCTTCAGGCTGAACACCGACGGCACCCTCGACCTCGCGAGCGAGAAGAGCGTCCTGGAGGTGAGGGCGAGCCGCGGCGCCTGCTGCCACGTCGGCGGCGACATCGACTTCGACGCCGCGGGCAACCTCTACCTGACCACCGGTGACGACAGCGAGCCCGGGTTCAACGACGGTTACGCCCCCCTGGACGACAGGCCGAACCGCAACCCCGCGCTCGACGCGCAGCGCGGCGCGGCCAACACCAACGACCTGCGCGGCAAGGTGCTCCGCATCAAGGTCAACGCCGACGGGTCGTACTCGATCCCGGCCGGGAACATGTTCGCCCCGGGAACCGCGAACACCCGCCCGGAGATCTACGCGATGGGCTTCCGCAACCCGTTCCGGATGAGCGTCGACAAGGCGACCGGCGTCGTCTACCTCGGCGACTACGGCCCCGACGCCGGCACCGCCGGTCCCCGCGGGCCCGGCGGCCAGGTCGAGTTCAACCGGATCACTGGGCCCGGCTTCTTCGGCTGGCCGTACTGCACCGGCGACAACACCCCGGCCGAGACCTACGCCCGCTACAACTACGACACCTCGACGATCGGCGCGAAGTACGACTGCGCGGGCGGTCCGGAGAACACCTCGCTCAAGAACACCGGCCTGGTCAAGCTGCCCGCGGCCAAGCCCGCCTGGATCACCTACGACGGCTGCACCCTGGTTCCGGAGTTCGGCTGCGGCGCCGAGTCGCCGATGGGCGGCGTCGTCTACCGCTACTCCGCCGCGCTGAACTCGCCGGTCAAGTTCCCGCAGTCGCTCGACGGGCACTTCCTCGCCGGTGAGCTCCAGCGTCAGTGGATCAAGGACATCGAGGTCAACGCGAACGGCACCAGGGGCACCATCCAGCCCTTCCCCTGGTCGGGCAAGCTGGTGATGGACATGGCGTTCGGCCCCGACGGCGCCCTTTACGTGCTCGACTACGGCACCGGCTGGTTCAACGGCAACCAGGACTCGGCGCTGTACCGCATCGAGCACATCGGCGCCGGCGGGCGGGCGCCCATCGCCAAGGCGACCGCCGACAAGGTCTCCGGGAAGGCGCCGCTGACCGTGGCGTTCTCCTCGGCGGGCAGCTCCGACCCGGATGGCGACGCGCTCACCTACTCCTGGGCGTTCGGCGACGGCGGCACCTCCAACGCGGCCAATCCCACCCACACCTACACCACCGACGGCAGGCGGATCGTCACGCTGACCGTGCGGGACGGCACCGGCAACACCGCGACGGCCAACGTCGAGATCAACGTCGGCAACACCGCGCCCGTCGTGAGGATCGACCTGCCGCTCAACGGGCAGGTGTTCGGCTTCGGCGACGCCGTGCCGTACCGGATCACGGTGACCGACGCGGAGGACACGACGATCGACTGCGCGAAGGTGAAGATGACCTACATCCTTGGTCACGACACGCACGGGCACCCGATGGCCACCGCCAACGGCTGCTCGGGCACGATCCAGACGCCCGGCAACGGCGAGCACGACGGGGCCGCCAACCTGTTCGGGGTATGGGACGCCGAGTACACCGACGCGGGCGGGCTCACCACCCACACCCAGCACGTCACCCAGCCGAGGAACCGGCAGGCCGAGCACTACACCACCTCCCAGGGGGTGGTCCAGTACGACAAGCCGGCCGCGCACGGGGCGAAGACCGTGGGCAGCATCGAGAACGGCGACTGGATCTCCTTCGACCCCTACGTCCTGAGCGGCGCCACCAGGCTCACCGCCCGGGTCTCCTCCGCCGGGGTCGGCGGGACGATCCAGGTCAGGGCGGGGTCGGCGACCGGGACCCTGCTGGGCACCGCCACCGTGGCACCGACCGGCGGGTGGGAGACGTTCGTCGACGTCTCCACCACCCTGACGAACGCCCCGGCGGGAACCACCAGGCTCTTCCTGGTCTTCGCCGGGGGGACGGGCCCGCTGTTCGACGTGGACGACTTCACCCTGACCACCGGGACGGGCCCGCCCACCGGCACGCTGCTGTCGGCGGGGCGTCCTGTCACCGCGTCCTCGACGGAGAACGCCGCCTCGGCGGGGTCCAACGCGGTGGACGGCAACCTCGGCACCCGCTGGTCGTCGGCGTTCTCCGATCCGCAGTGGATCTCGGTGGACCTGGGTACGGCCAGGCAGGTGAACCGGGTGAGGCTGCAGTGGGAGGCCGCCTACGGCACGGCGTACCGGATCGAGACCTCGGCCAACGGCACGACCTGGTCGCAGGTGCACGCGACGACCGCCGGTGACGGCGGCGTGGACGACGTGAGCTTCGCCGCGACGAGCGCCCGCTACGTGCGGGTGTACGGCACGCAGCGGGCTACCCAGTACGGCTACTCCCTGTGGGAAATGGAGGTCTACGGTGCGTAATGTCATCGCGGTCGTCACCGCGTTCTTCGTCGTCATGATTGGTCTGGTGGCTCCGGCCATGGCCGCGGATCCGGCGTACAAGGTCCTGGTCTTCTCCAAGACGGCCGGGTTCCGGCACGACGCCATCCCCGCGGGCATCACCGCGCTGCGCGGACTGGCGACCGAGAACGGCTTCACCGTCGACGCCACCGAGGACGCCGGCGCCTTCACCACGGCGAACCTGGCCCAGTACCGGGCGGTCGTCTTCCTGCTGACCACCGGCGACGTGCTCAACGCCACGCAGCAGACGGCGTTCGAGTCCTACATCGCCGGCGGCGGCGGATACGTGGGCGTCCACGCCGCGGCCGACACCGAGTACGACTGGCCCTGGTACGGCAACCTCGTCGGCGCCTACTTCGCCTCCCACCCCGCCATCCAGCAGGTGACCGTACGGGTGGAGGACCGCACGCACCCCTCGACGGCCCACCTCCCGGCGAACTGGGTGCGCACCGACGAGCTGTACAACTACCGCACCAACCCCCGCTCCACCGCCCACGTGCTCGCCACGCTGGACGAGTCGACCTACTCCGGCGGGTCGATGGGGGCCGACCACCCGATCTCCTGGTGCAAGGCCTACCAGGGCGGCAGGTCCTGGTACACCGGCCTCGGCCACACCATCGCGTCCTACACCGAGCCGAACTTCCGGGCGCACCTGTACGGCGGGCTCCGCTACGCGGCCGGGGTCGTCTCGGGCGACTGCGGGACCACCCCGAACCCGACGCCCACCCCGACGCCCACTCCCACGCCGAGCCCGGGTGTCGTGCTGCTGTCGTCCGGGCGTCCGGTCACCACCTCCTCCACGGAGAACGGGGCGTTCGTCGGGAGCAACGCGGTGGACGGCAACGGCGGCACCCGCTGGTCGTCGGCGTTCTCGGACCCGCAGTGGATCTCGGTGGACCTGGGTACGGTCAGGCAGGTCAGTCGGGTGAGGCTGCAGTGGGAGGCCGCCTACGGCAGGGCGTACCGGATCGAGACCTCGGCCAACGGCACGACCTGGACGCAGGCGCACGCCACGACCACCGGTGACGGCGGCGTGGACGACGTGAGCTTCACCGCGACCAGTGCTCGATACGTGCGGGTGTACGGCACCCAGCGCGCGACCCCGTACGGCTATTCCTTGTGGGAGCTGGAGGTCTACGGCAGATAGGCCGCCGGGGCCGCGAGGTCTCCTGCTCTTTCCTGGACGAGAATCCCAGGCCGGTTCACCGGCCTGGGATTCTCGGCGTTTCCGGGCGGTCTATTAACAATGTGAAAAATGTTGAAAGAAAGGATTGTTCGGTGACGAACAGCGGTGACGCCGGGCGCCTGCAAATCCGCCGCCGGCACGGTGAGGAAGGCCGCCGACGGCACGCGTTCCCCGTCCGTCTGATCAGGTTTCCGACCCCGCCCGGTCCTAGCTGACCGAGTGGGTGATGACGGCACTGTAGGTCCCGGCGATCACCTGAGGGGGCAGCGTCACGGTGATCGTCGGGTTCCAGGTGGCGGAGTTGTTCCCGGTGCCGTCGGAGGCCGAGAAGGCGGTGCGGGTGGAGCCGAGGTCTCCGGTGGTCCCGGGGGTGAACGTCGCGTCGCCGGTCGTGGCCGTGGCAGGGCCCGGCGAGTAGGTGATGGACTCCTTCGGGATGGTCTCGGGCGCGGTGGCGCCACCGGTGGTGAAGTCCGTCGCGTTGACCGTCGCGATCCAGGAGGCGTCGAGGGAGTCACGGGCGTCGTCCACGGTGACGTCACCGAGCTGAGCCGACACGGTGGGGCTTCCGGCCACCACGGATCCCAGGTTCGCGGTGCCCGGCACGCTGATGGAGAGAGCGCCGGCGGGTTTGGTGATGGTGTTGGTGTCCAGGGTGACGGCGCCGTCGCGGGCCAGGACGCGGCCGTTCACGCTCACCCCGGTCGTCACGGTGATCGAGGTCAGCGCCAGAACGTTGCCGGCCAAACTGGAACCGGTCCCCAACGTGGCCGAACTGCCGACCTGCCAGAAGACGTTACGCGCCTGAGCACCACCGGTCAGCACCACCGTGCTCGCCGAGGCGGTGATGAGCGTCGACGCCGCCTGGAAGACGAACACCGCGCCGGAATCACCCTGAGCGTCCAGGGTCAGCGTGCCGGTGATACCGAACGTGCCCGCGGCGGAGGTGTACACACCCGGCGTCACCGTCGTCCCACCCAGCTCCGTCCCCACCGTGGCCGCGGGAGTACGCGAGGCCGCATCATCGTAGGCGGCCACCAGATCCACCTTGGCCTGCGCCGCGACCGCGTCGGCCGCATGGATCGCACCGTTCACCGTCCCCGGCGGAAACCCCGTCACCGCCGTCCCCGGACTCAACCCCAGATCACCGGTGACGACCGTGGCACCGGTATTGGTGACCGTACTACCCGCCAGAACCGCGAAGGCCCCCGCCGTACCCAGACCCACCGGCGCCACCTCCGCGCCCGCGGCACCAGGCACCGCGACCACACACCCGAACCCCACCAAGACGGCAAGAACCCCCACCAGCAGGGAGGTCCCGGATCGACCGGCCCGTGCCGGAAGGGCCGCTCCCGCCTTCGGCACTCCTGCCGGAAGGGAGGCTCCCGTCTCAGGCACCCCGGCCGGCCTCGAAACCCCGATGCGCTGCGGCACGGCCGACGGAAGACTTCTCATACGTCCCTCATCCCTGGACTGGTTTCAGACGGGAGGAGACCTCGGTGGCCGTGGATTCCGGTGGTGGGTCCGCGGCCGGACGACAAGCCCGTTATAGCACTCGACCAGGCCGGTACGTCGGTGACGTGCTGTACGGACGACAGACCGTGCGGGCGATCTGTCATCAGGCCTTGCACGTCTCTCGTGATTCCGGAAGACCCGGGCTCGCTCTGACCACATGAGGTCACGGCGAAAAGCTGGCGAGGATTGACGTTGACTCAGGTCCGACTATCACCCAGATTTCGGGCATTCCTGTTTTTCGGGGGATGTACGGAGGTTGCAATGAAACGTGCGAGATTAGCCATTCTCGCAATCGCGGTCCTGCTGCTTGGCCTGGTCGTGAGCACGCCCGCGGCGGCGGTACCCGATCCACCCGCCGGCGACGACGGAGTACACGTCTACGTCGGCGAGCTCACCGCGCAGCAGCTGGACGCGCTGCTGAAGTCGGGCGTCGACCGCGAGGAACTGCGCATCACCAAGTCCGCGAACGGCAAGAAGGTCAGCGTCGAGGCGATCCTCGGCGCGGCCCAGGCGGAGCAGCTCCACAAGGCGGGCCTCGGCCTGAAGGTCCAGCGGTCCGCGGTGGCGAGCAGGCAGGCGGCCAAGGGGGACGGCGTCTTCAAGCCGTACAGCGGCGCCGGAGGCATCCGCGAGCAGATCGTCAACGCGGCGAACGCCAAGCCGAACATCGCCAAGGTCGTCGACTTCGGCACCACCGTCAAGGGGCAGCCGCTCACCGCGATCAAGGTGACCAAGAACGCGCGGCAGCTCAAGGACGGGGCGCGCAAGGCCGTGCTCTACATGTCCGCCCAGCACGCCCGCGAGTGGATCACCCCGGAGATGAACCGCAGGCTCCTGCTCCACTATCTGAACGGCTACGGCACCAACCCCGAGATCACCAAGCTGGTCGACACCGTCGAGCTCTGGTTCATCCCGGTCTCCAACCCCGACGGCTACGACCACAGCTTCACCGAAGGCAACCGCCTCTGGCGCAAGAACCTCCGCGACAACAACGGCGACGGTCAGATCACCAGCGCCGACGGCGTCGACCTGAACCGTAACTTCGCCTACAAGTGGGGCTACGACAACGAGGGCTCCTCCGAGAACCCGGCCAGCCAGACCTACCGGGGCCCGAGCGCGCAGTCGGAGCCCGAGACCAGGGCGGTCGACAACCTCGCCAAGCGGGTCGACTTCACCTACATCCTCAACTACCACTCGGCCGCCCAGCTGCTGCTGTACGGCATCGGCTGGCAGCAGGCCACCCCCTCTCCCGACGACCTCATCTTCGAGGCGCTGCTCGGTGACGACGCGACGCCCGCCGTACCCGGCTACGACCCCGACATCGGCGCCGAGCTCTACACGACCAACGGCGAGACCGACGGTCACATGACCAACAAGCACGACGCACTGACGATCACACCGGAGATGACCACCTGCGAGGTGGCGGTCGAGAGCGTGCCGGACGACGAGTGGACGCTCGCCGACTGCGCGGGCGGCCTGGGCTTCACCTTCCCCGACAGCGAGGCCCTGATCCAGGCGGAGTTCGCCAAGAACGTCCCGCTCGCGGTCGACCTCGCCAAGTCCGTGAAGACCCCCGACTCCCCGGTCTCCCCGGTGAACCGCACGGTCCCCGACTTCCGGCCCGACAGCTTCACCGTCTCGTACGGCGACCCGCAGCCGGTGGCCGTGACCATGCGGCGCTCCCTGCTGACCAAGCAGCTGCGCTTCCGGATCAACGGCGGCCCCGTGCGCCTGCGCGGCCTCAGCGAGTGGAACGGCGGCGAGCGCTACGGCGACGAGAACGACCTGTACTTCGCCGAGTACCGCTCCAAGGTGGAGGGCGCCAAACCGGGCGACAAGGTCGAGGTCTGGTTCACCGGCTACAAACCCGGCACCGGGACCGTGGAGAGCCAGCACTTCACGTACAAGCTGGAAAAAAAGTCCAAGGCCAAGGTGCTCGTCGTGGCGAACGAGGACTACACCGGCTTCAACCCGGACTACCCGGCGTCGGTGACCGCGCCGAAGTACGCGGCGCAGTACAAGCAGGCGCTGCAGACCGCCGGATACTCCTCGGAGACGTGGGACGTCGACGCCCAGGGCGTGCCGCACCACCTCGGGGTGCTCGGCCACTTCAAGGCGGTGGCCTGGTACCTCGGTGACGACCGGCTCGCGATGGACGCCCAGGACGTGGAGACCGAGACCCCGTTCGGCCCGCTTCCCGACATGGACGTCAAGAGGCAGCAGCAGGACCTGACCGTCTCGGTCCGCGACTACCTCAACGAGGGAGGCAAGCTGCTCCACACCGGGGAGACCGCCGCGTACTTCGGCTTCTTCGGCAGCAGCCTCGGCGGCATCTACTACGGCCTGGACGGCGCGCCGGACTCCGACTGCGTCATCACCAGCCAGGACGGCTTCTTCGAGGAGTGCCTCATCCTCGCCGACGACTTCGCCCAGTACTACCTCGGTGTCTACGGCCGCAACCCGCGCGTCGGGCCGACCGGCTTCACCGGCACCGGTCCCGGGCTGAACGGCACGAGCGGCACCTTCGGCGGCCAGGCGGTCGCCGACAACCCGCTGGACGAGGCGGGCACCCTGCAGGTGACCAGCGACACGCTGCCACCCGCGCAGTTCCCGCAGTTCAAGAGCTCGGCCGCGGCCGACTACATCGGGGCGACCGGTCCGTTCGACCCGGTCGAGGGCGGCTGGTACGTGGCGGGCCCGCACACCGACGACGCGTACAAGAGGCTGACGCGCACGATCGACCTGGCGGCGGTCTCCGCCGCGCAGCAGCCCAAGCTCCAGTTCCAGCTCTCGTACAACACCGAGCAGGGCTATGACAACGTCATCGTCGAGGCGCACACGGTCGGCCAGGACAACTGGACGACCCTGCCCGACCTCAACGGCGGCACCGCCACCGACGTCCCGACCGAGTGCGAGGCCGGCTTCCTGCTGGACGAGCACCCGTGGCTGCTGCGCTACCTGACCCCGGGCAACCCCTGCACGCCGACCGGGACAAGCGGTTCCTGGAACGCCTTCACCGGTGACTCCGGCGGCTGGCAGCAGGTGGCCTTCGACCTGTCCGCGTACGCGGGCCAGCAGGTCGAGGTGTCGATCAGCTACGTGACCGACCCCGGCAGCGGCGGCGTCGGCGCGTTCGTGGACGACACCAGGGTCACCACCACCGGTGGCCAGCTCGACGCCGAGGGCTTCGAGTCCGGTCTCGGCGCCTGGGCGATCCCCGGACCGCCTCCGGGCAGCCCGGCGAACGCCGGCGACTTCGCCAGGGCCCAGGCCGACAAGACGGCGGCCGTCTCGACGAAGGACACCGTGTTCCTCGGCTTCGGCCTGGAGCAGGTGGCCTCCCCGGCCGAGCGCGCCGCGACCATCAAGAAGATCATGAAGCACCTGATCGGGTAACCGGGTTGTCCCACCGGTAACCCGACCGCGAGGCCGGGCGTCACACACGTGGCGCCCGGCCTTCGCGCGTACGGGGCTCTCTGTTCGGGTGCGTCCGCCATGCTCGCCCCGCGCGTGTGCGTTTTGCGCTTTGGCGCGCGAGGGGCTTTCACCGAGGCCATGAATGTGTCGCCTACCCGCTGAGGGTCCGGCTCCTTGAGAGACCTACCACCGGGGCCCTCCGCACAGCAGGTGTGCGCCGGCGATGACCTACTCCTTGGACAGGTCGAGTACCAGGGCGTCGCTGGCTCTGGCATCGGGTGCGGACCGTACGACGCCCACCAGCCGCCACCCCCAGCGTTGGTACATGGCGTGGGCGGGAGCGTCCGGATTGGCCAGCAACGTTGCGTACGGCGCGTTCTGTTGAGCCAGCAGCGTCTCCAGGAGTTGCCGACCGATACCTCGTCGCCGGTAGTCGTTGCGGACGTCCAACTCGATCACCGCGAACTTCGGCGAGTCCGTCAGCTCGGCGGGAGCGGGAGCGGCATCCCCTCCCCACCACCGATCCGCCCCGAACGCGAGGCCGAAGGAGAATCCCACGAGCTCTGACCCGTCTCGGGCCGACACCAGAGCGAAGCTGTCACTCTTCACCTGCCTGCCCGTACGTTCGAGGAACCGCTCACGGCTGTAGAGCGGTCCGGATAGATAAGGAGGCTCAGCGTAATTCTCCAGGTACAGCTGGACGTACTCATCGCTGAGCGCTTCGGCGGCATTCTCGCCGGTCAGGTATTGGTATTCGATATCGGTCACGTGTCCTCTTTCGCTGCCGTCAGGGCGATATGTTCTCGGTACTCTGTAATGGCGCGTTGCGCGTTGTGCCCCACTGGCGCGGCATCAGCTACACCGTGAGCGACATGCAGCACGAACCGCGTCATATTCTCAGGCCCGAGCCCTTCCAAGATCGAGGCAGCGTTTTGGAGTCCGTCGTCAACGTCTCCTGCACGGACCGCTGAAGCTGCCTGGTGCAGGCGAATCTGAGCTCTCTGTCGCGCGCGCCCGGGCGGATAGGAATTGAGCGCCTCCCTCTGGGCGGAGGCCGCGGCCGGATTGCCTGTCATGGTCTGCACGAGAGACCGGGTATGCAGCAGCCGAGACTCCGACCAGCCCTCGGTACTCATCCTGTTGCGTGTCACGGTATCGGGAAGCGCGGCGAAAACGTCAGCCTGCCGCTCCATGCTGTCGCGCGCACCGAAGTGATCACCCATGAGGGCCAAGGCGTAGGCGCGGGCACCGAGAGCTTCGGCTGCGGCGCATCCCGGCTGCTCGGCGGTGAGAGCGAGAGCGGTATCCGCACGCGACAGCACCAAGGACAGAGGCCGACCTTCGTACAGGGCTTGGACGGCTTCCCACGCGTTCGCAGCGGCGATGAGCTCATTGTCATCAGTCCGGGCTGCGGCCCGACGAGCTGCGGCCCACCAGTCTCTCGACTGACGGGTGTTTCCAGCCAGCCCGAGTGTGTGGGCTAGGAGGAATGTCAGCCGGGCGTTCACCCGCGCCCACCCGGCCGCGTCGCGGCTGGACGCGGTCGGCAGTGTCCGCTGCAGGTTCAGGAGGTCCATCGACAGGTCACGGATCACCTCGGCCAGAGACCGCGAGATGACCGCGTGAGCGTGCTCCCACACGATTTCTTCCCACTCGTCTAGGTCCGGCCCGCCGAGCTGCGTGTCCACGATGGTGCGTAGCTGTTCCAGTTCTGGCAGTAGGGCGGAGACACCTGCTGTTGCGGCACCGAGTAGGAGCCGCCTTCGTACTTCGTCCATAACGACAGGATCAGGCAGCTCCGGGGTTCCCGCTAGCGGCACCGGCCCGGTTTTGGCCGCATGGACGAGCGCGTGTAGAGAGGTCAGGGCGCCGTCAGCGCGATAGAGCCTGTCGAGGCTTTCGACAGCTTCGATCGGCGCGAGGCGCTCGCCGCGCTCCCAGCGGCCAAGAACCGACTAATCGGTATTTATTTGCGCCGCAACGCCTTTGAGGGATCCTTCGCGAAACTCTCGCCAATGCCTAAGGGATGCGCCGAAAAGGGCAGTTGGTGACTTTGAGGGATCAACCGTGTCAGGTCGACGAGGCATGGCAACCTCCCGCTGTATTGGCCAATCTGGCTGCTCCTATTAGCCAAAACAGATCTCTAGATGGGCGTTGAGATTTTCTTCACTATGGCACGTAAGGCAGTACCGAACACGCCCCTCACGCCTAACCGATGCCATATTTGCTTTTTGTCTTTTCGGCGCCCGGAGGGGCGTAAATGGTGTCTGTTCTTGGCGCAGCGCCTCAGCAGACGGACCCGCCGCCCCGATACGGAAGGAACAGGTGGATGACCAGGCAGTACCGCAAGACGATCCCGCCCCCCGGCAGGGCGGACGGAGACCTGGACATGGTCCTGGCCAGCGACGCCCTCAACCGCCTGCGTGAAGTTCTGCACGGACACCGCATCTACCCGTCCATCAGTTACTTCGACGGGATCAAGCTGCACGTGGCAAATGAGATAGCGGTGCGCGTCCGAAGTGACGACGATGGTGGCCTGTTTTACTGCTGCAAGGACGAGCGTCGAGGTGCTTCCCGTAAGGAGTTCGAAGTGCCCGCCGACAACATGGACGACGTCGCCTCCCAGATCGCCGCCGCCCTCTACGGGGCGCCGAACGTGCAGCTGACGCCATGAGACCGCCACGGCGAACTGCAAAGGAACGTCCAGGTCGCCACGCGGACCTGGTTCTCGCCACTCGACCAAGCGACGCGTCATGACAACCGCCGCGCCGACACAGCTGCGTGTCCCCTACGTCATCGCCCACGCGGACGAGGTCGCATCGCAACCTCTGTGGTTCGTGCGTCGCCCGCTGGGCGGGATGCGGCTCGCCTACAAAGATCCGCGCCGGGGCGATGTGGTCCGTGGCGTGTTGCGCGTCCGCGTGCTGACCACCCGCCGAGGGGCACCGCAATGGCGGAAGCTCAACACGCTGCGTCAGTGGCGTTGCATGGAAAGGACGCGGTGCCAAGTGTGCGGGAAGGCCGCGACCGACCCGACCACGGGCCGCATCCCCTGGATCATGACCGATACCGCGTTCCGTGAAATCCCCGGCGACTCCACCGGCGGCCTCAGCAGTGCGCCCCCGACCTGCTGGGCCTGTATCCCGGAGGCGCTGGCCACCTGCCCCCAGCTTCGCATCTCCTCGACCGTCTGCACTGTCGCCCGCGCCGAGCCCGTCGCCGTACTGGCGGACATGTTCACGCCCGGTCCGGGCCGGAGGGCCATCCCCACGGGGGAGCACAACGTCGAGATCAGCCTGAAAGACGAGACGGTGCTGCCCTACGCGCTGGCCACGCAATTGGTCGTCCAAGTTCACGACCTCCAGCCGGCGGTTCAGGACTGAGAGGCATGATCATCGAATCTACCCGCACGAGAAGTGAGGGCTATAAATGATCAAGGAAGGTGCGTACACCTACATCGACGGTCGCGACCCGGTCGTTCCCTACACCGGGAAGTACGCGGTGAAGGTGCCCGACGTGTTCGACCGGATCCGCGACCGCTGGGCCCAGGCGGGCCTGTCCGAGGCGCCGTACCGGCCGTTGAGGATCGAGTTCGAGTTGACGACCAAATGCAACGACTCCTGCCCGAGCTGTGGCATGGGAGCCCTTTCCCTGCAGGCGGGCCGGTCTCTGAGCGACCGGCAGTTGGAGCACCTGGTCGGAGAGTTCGCCGACGTCGGCCTGCCGTGTGTGGCCATCACCGGCGGGGAACCGTTCGTCGCGATGCGCGCGCTGCTGCGCTTCATGTCGCAGGCGCGCGGTGCGGGCGTGGAGGTCAACAAGCTCACCACGAACGGCGCCTGGGGGTCGGCCAAACGCTGTGGCCGCACCTTCGAACAGCTCGTGAAGGCTGGGCTGCTGGACAACGAGCTGTTCGTGCCGCTGCTGATGGTGTCGATCGGGGAGCAGACCACGCGGCTGGAGGACGTAGCCCGGATCATCCACCACACGGTCACCGAGTTCACCGAACGGGACTTGAACATCGCGATCAGCAGCCTTGCCGACCCCTCCGACCGCGAGCACAAGATCTACCCCCTCATGCGGCTGTACGAGGCAACGTACGGCGACTTCCCGCACGACCGCGTCCACTCCACGATGCGCGTCTACCTCGACAACGAGCGCCTGGAGGATCAGGCACCCATCCACCGGCCCGGCCAGACGCCCGTAGCCAGGTGGATGGACACTTGCTACGACTGCTTCGCACCCACGGTCGGCTCCTACGTGCTGCCCACCGCGCTGTTGAAAGCCTCCGGTGACCTGTACGCCTGCGCGGCGTTCAACGTGCCAGAAAAGCTCGGCTTCGGCAACCTGTTCCGTGAGCGGCTGCGCGACATCATCGCCCGCACCAACCGTTCGGCCTACGTCGCCCAGGTTCGTGCCGGCGGCGGCCTAAAGGCGCTGCACGACGTGATTCCCCGTGCTGAGACCGAGAAGATGACGTGCGGCAGCTTCTGCGGCTCCTGCTCGCTACTGATCGACGAGTTCGAGCAGCGCACCGGCGAACGCGGCACCGAAGGTCCGGCGTTGCCGTTCGTGCCCGCTGACGCCCTGTGGTCACGCACCGGCGTGGTTGGTGGCCGCCGTGGATGACGAGCTCTCGCCGCAAGCGGGGGTGATGACCGCCATCGCTCATGCCGCCCAGCGCACACCACGCGACTGCGCCGATCCGAGTCTGGACCTGTGGAATGACCTGGGCATCGATAGCCTCTCGCTGCTGGAACTGATTCGAGACCTCGAAAAGCGGTTTCAGGTGACCATCCCAGATGAGGACACCGGTCAGGCTCACACGGTCGGCGACCTCATCAGAATCATTCAGCGTCTCGCGGGCTCCGACCCGCCCGCGGGCCCGACCAGATAAGGCAAATGATGACGGCACGACTCATCGAACCTCGCGGGCGCGGGTTCCTGCTGTTCGACTCCCACCCCGGCGGATGCGAGAAGATCGTCGGTGACATGTGGGATCGCGTCGCCCCCGCGCTCCCCGACACGAAGGCCGAGCGCCGTCCGGTCGCCCTGATCATCGGCTCCAGTGCCGGTTACGGGATGGCGGCCACGATCGCGGGAATCCGTCGCTACGGCCTCGACGGCGTCGGTCTGTGCTTCGAGCGCCCGCCCACCGAGCGGCGTACGGCCACCGCGGGCTGGTACCGCACCATCGCGACCGCCGAACTCGCGGCCAAGGCCGGTCGCGACTGGTCGTTCGTCAACGGCGACGCCTTCGCCGACGACACCAAGGCCCAGGTGCTCGACCTGCTCGCCGAACGGTTCGGCGGCATCGACTACCTGATCTACAGCGTCGCCGCGCCTCGGCGCGTCGACCCCGTCACCGGGCAGACGCACCAGTCGGTGATCCAGCCGCTCGGGGAGGGGTACAGCACCAAGACCCTCGACGTCGGCGGAGACGAACCGGCCCTGAAGGAGATCTGGGTCGAACCGGGTAGCGACACCGAGCGGGCCGACACCATCAAGGTCATGGGCGGCGAGGACTGGGCTCTGTGGGTAGACGCCCTGACCGACCGTGGCTTGCTGCGTCCGGGGTTCACCACCGTGGCCCTGTCCTACATCGGCTCGCACCTGACCGGGCCGATCTACCGGGAAGGAACGATCGGCGCCGCCAAGGCCCACCTGGAGGAGACCGCGCTCACGCTGAACGGCGACCTGGCCGGGGTCGGCGGGCGGGCCATGACGTCGGTCAACGGCGCCGCCGTCACGCAGGCCTCCACCGCGATCCCCGGCATCGCCCTGTACGTCAGCCTCCTGCGCGGCGTTCTCGGTGAGGACATGCAGTCTCCGCTTCAGCAATCCGTCGAGCTGTGGGATCGGCTCACCGGCACCCAGGGGCTCGACCTCGACGACCAGGGGCGCATCCGCCTGGATCGGTGGGAACTGCACCCGCTCATCCAGGAACAGGTGACCGAGCGGTGGGAGGCCGTCGCCTTCGACACCATCGGCGACCTGGCCGACATCGGCTGGTTCGCCGGCGAAGTACGCCGCTTGTACGGCTTCGACATGCCCGGCGTGAATTACGGGGCGCCGAGCGAGCCTGACCTGCCCTGGCCCACCCCCACCGAATAGCGACCGACCGGAGGAGATGTGACGACCGCAGGTGACCGCATCCGGCAGTACGAGGAGTACATTCACCGGCCGCGGACCCCGTACAGAGCACGTAAAGCCCGCTATGACGCGGCAGCCGACCAGCTGTTTTCCGCGGGTATCTCCAATCGCGACATCCTCGTAGATGTTGGCGCGGGCGGGACCGAGCTGGATGTGTGCCTGCGGGTCGACTACGGTTGGCGCGGCCGGTACGTGCCCGTCGACGGATGGCTCGACGGGGTGGATCTGGAGACGTGGCAGCCGCCGCGAGTCTTCGACTGGTTCGCCTGCCTGGAGGTCCTGGAGCACTTGCGCGACCCCGGTCGCCTGGTCAAGGCGCTCCAGGGCAACGCCACCCGCGGTGTCGTCATCACCACCCCGAACCCCGAGGTCTGGGACGTCCTGTCCATGGACCCCACCCACCTCACCTCCATCAGCCAGGACATGCTGAGGGAGTGGGGTTTCCGAACCACTCTGCACACCTTCTACGGCAAGTACCAAGACGGCATCACCGGCCTATGGACCGGAGTCGGGTAGGTCGATGCCGGGGCCGCTGGAGTGGATTTCACACGACTGAGCGAGAGGAAGCCGCTCCCGGCGTTAGCGTGACCAGCCGGAAGGCCGGCCACGCCTCAGGGGAGGAACACCATGACGACGCGGTATCGGACGGTTGTGGACGCCATGCTGATTCTGGTCCGCGATGGCAAGGTGCTCCTGGCCCAGCGTCAGAACACCGGCTATGCCGACGGCCAGTGGAACCTCCCGTCCGGACATCTGGAGGAGGGCGAGACGATCGCCGAGGCCGTCGCCCGGGAGGCGCTGGAGGAGATCGGTCTCGATCTGGGCGTCGAGGATCTGCGGTTCGTGCACCTGTGCCACTTCCGCAGCCCCGAGGGGCAGGCTCGGATGGGTGTCTTCTTCGAGGCCACGTCCTGGGAGGGGGAGCCGGTCAACGCGGAGCCGCACAAGTGCGCGCGGATCGAGTGGTTCCCCCTTGACCGGCTTCCGCCCGACACCTACCCGTACACGGCGGCCGGGGTCGAGCGATACCGGCAGGGGTTGCCGTACGCGGCCGTGTGGCCTACGAGCCACCTGGACTGACCAGCTCGGCGCCGAAACGGTCCGGCCGGGAAACAAGGGTGGCACGTGGGTGATCCCTGGGTGGCCCAATGGGTGCCGGTGACTTCACCAGGGCCCAGGTCGACAAGGCGGCGGCCGTCTCGACGAAGGACACCGTGTTCCTCGGCGTTCCTCGGTCTCGGCTTGGAGCGGGTGGCGGGCCCCGCCGAGCGGGCCACGGCCGGGCACCCGGACGCCCTGAACACTTAGCTCTTGCGCTAAGTGTTCAGGGTGGGCAATACTTAGCCGCATGGCACAGTATTCGGCCGAGCTCGACGGTGTGTTCGTCGCCCTCGCCGACCCGACGCGGCGCGGCGTCATCCGGCGCCTCGGCCGCGGTCCGACGAGCGTGGGCGATCTCGCTCGCGAGTTCCCGATGACCCTTCCCTCCTTCATGAAGCACGTGCGGACGCTGGAGGCGAACGGCCTGATTCGCACGGTCAAGCTCGGCCGGGTGCGCACCTGCGTGCTCAACCGCGACCGTCTCGCCCTCGTCGACGGCTGGCTCGAAGAGCAGCGCCAGGTCTGGGAAGAGCGCACCGACCGGCTCGAACGCCTCGTCACCGATCCCAAGGAGAAGCAACCGTGAACCCCGATCTCGACCTGACCCTGCAACGGGTCATCCGCGCGCCCCGCGCCGCCGTGTGGAGCGCGTGGACCGACCCGTCCCTCTTCGGGAAGTGGTGGGTCCCGGCGCCGACCGTGTGCCGCGTCGACCGCCTCGACGTCCGGCCAGGCGGCGCGCTCGTGACGCTGATGAGCGACGACGGGGTGGACTTCGTCCCGCACATGGACGCGAGCTTCCTCGTCGTCGACGAGCTCGAGCGGATCGTGTACACGAACGCGATCGACAGCGCCTGGCGCCCCGCCGATCCCGCACCGGTGCCCATGACGGCCGAGATCACGCTGAGCGATCATCCGGACGGCACGGACTACCGGATCATCGTCCGGCACGGCGATCCCGCCGCCCGCGCCCGCCACGAGGAACTCGGCTTCCTCGACGGCGTGGGCTCGGTCACCAAGCAACTCGCCGTGCTCGCGGAGAGCCGGGCCGCGCTGTGAAGATCGCTCTCACGGAGTTCGTCACCCTCGACGGGGTCAGCCAGGGGCCCGGCTCGCCGGCCGAGGACACCAGCGACGGTTTCACCCGGGGCGGCTGGCTCGTGCCCCACCTGGACGAGTTGTTCGTCCGGCGTACCTCCGAGTGGCTGGACCTCGCCGACGGTCTGCTGTTCGGGCGGCGAACCTACGAGGCGTTCGCCCGGGACTGGCCGCAGATCACCGACCCGGACGACCCGTACACCGAGCGGATGAACTCACTGCCGAAGTACGTGGTGACCAGCACCCTCACCGAAGGGAACTGGCATCCGACGACCGTGCTCCGCGGCGACCCGATCCAGGCCGTCGGGGAGCTCAAGGCGCGGCCAGGACGGGAGCTTCAGGTCCACGGGAGCGCGCGACTCGGCAACGCCCTGCTGGCGGCGGGCCTCGTCGACACGCTCCGGCTCGTCGTCGCCCCGGCCGTGACCGGTTCCGGGCGGCGGCTGCTCGACCACCCGAGCGGCCCCGTCGGCCTCCGGCTCGTCCACCACGAGGCGACGGCGAACGGCCTGCTGCTGCTCCAGTACGAGACCGCCGGCGCCGCCCCGGTAGCGGAGTACGAGGGCGTCACGGCCTTCGTCTAGTGCGGTGACCGGGAGCGGACTCGCGCAGCGCTGTCTCGGCACCGAGCGACACCTCGCGGCTGCTCAAGCGCGGTGGTCCGCGGCCGGCCGGACGTCCGCCGACAGGTCGGCACGCAGGGCGAACGGCACGAAGACGGCCAGGGTGACGAACGCGAGTCCGGTGGCGGCGGCGAAGACCGTCCGCACGTCCCACACCTCGGCCCCGATACCGGCCAGCGCGGCGCCGGCCGGGATGACGCCCCAGCTGAGCACCCGCGACGCGGCGTAGACGCGGCCCAGCAGCTCGGGCGGCGTCAGGTTCTGCCTGAGGGTGGCCACGAGGATCCGCCAGACGCTCGATCCCGCGCCGGCGATCACCATGCCCACGGACACCAGCCACGCGTTCGCGTCCAGGGCGACGGGCGCCACCAGCAGGACGGTCCCGACGGCATCGGCGACGAGCAGCGTGGCCACCCCGAACCGGCGGCGCAGCGGCTCGACCACCATCGACGCGAGCAGCCCGCCGACGGCCATCGCCGTCATCAGCAGGCCGTACTGGGCCGCGGTGAGGCCGAGCGGGCCGGGGCTGACGGCATGCACGACCATCAGCGCCGTCGGGACCGCCCAGACCACGTTCATCGCGGCGGTGAAGAGAGTGAGCGTCCGCACGACCGGCTGCCGCCACAGGAAGCGGAATCCGGCGACCACGTCGCCGCTCCCGGCGGGCCGCGTTCCCGTCGACGTAGGGCGGAGCGTCATCATGGCGAGCCCGGCGACCGCCAGGACGTAGAGAGCCGCGCCGGTGCCGGTGGCCAGGGCCAGGGTGAGGCCGGCCAGCAGGCCCGCGAGCGGTGGTCCCGCCAGCTGGTTGGTGACGTTGATGGTCGCCTCGAGCCGCGCGTTGGCCCTGCTGCGGCCGGCGGGCTCGATGAGCATGGGGACGGTCGAGGTCAGCGCCGTGTCGGCGAGTGTCTCGGCCGCGCCGAGCAGCACCGCGGCGACCAGGATCATCGGCAGCGAGAGCGCGCCGGCGAGGTGGCCGGCGGTGAGACCGGCCAGCACCGACGCCCGGACGAGGTTGACGCCGGCCAGCAGCAGCCGGCGGTCGACGCGGTCCACGATCCAGCCGGCGTGCAGCCCGAAGATCGGCCAGGCCAGCGTCAGCGCCGTCGTCACGGCCGCGACCCCGCCGGGCGAGGCGCCGGCCGCGATGGCGAGCAGCGGGAGCGCGAACAGGATCATGCCGTCGCCCAGGTTGGCGGTGCCGGTGCCGAACCACAGCCCGTTGAACGACCGGCCCAGCGAAACGGGGAGGACGCGCATGCCATTCTCACCTTTCAAAGCTGTTTGAGTGGTCATAGCGTGGTGGAGTCCGCCTTACCTGTCAACTGCTTTTGATCAGTGAGACAATGGATGGATGATCGACGTCGAACTGGTCGGCAACGCCCTGTGCCTGGACTTCGCCAACACGGTCAACAGTCGCCCGGTCGCCCGGCGCGACTGGCTGGCCACCCCCGGGGAAACGGTGACCTGGGCGCGCGCGGCGGGCCGTCCGATCGAGCGGCGGGCGGGCCTCGCCGCCGCCCTGCCCGGCGCCCGCGAGCTGCGTGAGACGGTGTTCCGGGTGTTCCGGTCGGTGGCCGACGGCGGCGACCCGCCGCGCGCCGATCTCGACGCACTCACGGCGGCGTACGCCGACGGCCTCGCCCATGCCCAGTTCGAACACGAAGACGGCCGCTTCCACTTCGCGTGGCCCGCCCCGCGAACCGCCGGGACGCTGCTTCGGGAGGTCGCCGCCTCCGCCGTCGACCTGCTCGCCCACGGGCCGCTGGAGCGGATCCACGCGTGCCCGTCGTGCTGCTGGCTGTTCCTCGACACCAGCAAGAACGGCCGCCGCCGGTGGTGCAGCATGATCACCTGTGGCAGCCGCGACAAGGCACGGCGCTACTACGCGGCCCGCACCTCGTCCTGAGGCCCTCCTCCCCGCGGCGCCTCGGGACCGCCGGACTCCCCTTCCGGGGCACTGAACGCGTGAGTTGACCTCAACCCTGCTTGAGGTCGCAGGCTGGGCGGCGACGTACACGAGCGAAGGGGAACCCTGTGAAGGCAGCTGCTTTTTTCGAGTTCGGCGGTCCCGAGGTGTTGCGGGCGACGGAGCTTCCGACGCCCGAGGCGGGCGAGGGACAGGTGCGGGTGCGGATCAGGGCCGCGGGCGTGCAGCCGTTCGACCTGGCCATCAGGTCGGGGTGGACCCCGGAGGGGGTCGGCGGTGAGCTGCCCCGCGTGCCGGGCAACGAGTTCGCCGGGGTGGTCGACCAGGTGGGCGCGGGGGTGAGCGAGGTCTCGGCCGGTGCCGAGGTCCTGGGCTTCAACCTGCTGAACGCCTACGCCGAGTACGTGGTCGTGCCCGCGGAGAACGTCACGCCCAAGCCCGCGAACATGCCCTGGGACGTGGCGGGCGGTTTCACCGCCGGGACCCAGACCGCCCACATCGCGCTGCGGCAGCTCGGGGTGGGGGAGGGGGACACGGTCCTGGTCCACGCCGCCGCGGGCGCGGTCGGCACCGCGGCGGTCCAGCTCGCCCGGCTCTGGGGGGCGACCACGGTGATCGGCACGGCCCGCGAGGAGAACCACGACTACCTGCGCGAGCTCGGGGCGATCCCCGTCACGTACGGCGAGGGCCTGCTGGAGCGGGTGCGCGCCCTCGCCCCCGGCGGGGTGGACATGGTCCTGGACGGCGCGGGCGGCGAGGCGCTGGAGGTCTCCCTGCAACTGGTGAAGGGCGAGCGCGTCGTCACGCTCGTCGAGCACGGCAGGGCCGCGGAGCTGGGGGTGCAGGTGACCAGGGGGGTGCGGCTGGCGTCCCGCCTGGCCGAGCTCGCCGCCCTGTACGCCGAGGGCCGGCTCGTCTTCCCGGTACGCCGGACCTATCCGCTGGAGTGGGCCGCGGACGCCCACCGCGAGGTCGCCACCGGCCACGGACGGGGCAAGGTCGTGCTGGTCATGGACTGATATGGCCGTATCGCTGGTCTTATGACCAGAACCCTTAGTAAGGTTTCTTGTTAATAACGTGCTATCCGTCGGCTCGTTGGACAGTCCCGCCTCCCATTTCTCGCTCCAGGAGGAGTCCACGTGCATCTGC
Organism: Streptosporangium sp. H16; assembly: GCF_051918855.1. Taxonomy (NCBI): domain Bacteria; kingdom Bacillati; phylum Actinomycetota; class Actinomycetes; order Streptosporangiales; family Streptosporangiaceae; genus Streptosporangium; species Streptosporangium sp. H16. The sequence goes on along the minus strand of NZ_JBPXMD010000002.1, from coordinate 517,004 downwards.
GACACAAGCTGGCCACCGGTACCGCCGCCGCGATCGGCGTAGGGTCCCTGTTCGCCCTGCTGCCGTCCACCGCGGCGGTGGCCCACGGGTCCATGTCGAACCCGCCCAGCCGGGCCTACGTCTGCAAGAACGAAGGTCCGGAGACCCCCAGGTCGGAAGCGTGCAAGGCGGCCGTCGCGGCCGGGGGCACCCAGGCGTTCTACGACTGGCACGAGGTGTCCCGGCTCGAAGCGGGCGGCAACCACCGCCAGATCATCCCCGACGGCCAGCTGTGCGGCGCCGGGCGGGACAAGTACCGCGGGCTCAACCTCGCCAGGGCCGACTGGCCCGCCACCTCGGTCTCCCCGGGGCCGCTCACAGTCACCTACCACGCGACCGCGCCGCACGCGAACAGCAACTTCGAGTTCTACATCACCAAGCAGAGCTGGAGCCCCACCCAGCCGCTGCGCTGGTCGGATCTGGAGCACATCAGGACCTTCAACAACCAGAACCCCACCCAGTTCACCAACTGGACGATCAACCTCCCGCAGCGGAGCGGCCGCCAGCTCATCTTCTCGATCTGGCAGCGCATCGTGGGCAGCACGGAGGCCTTCTACACCTGTTCCGACGTGAACTTCGGCGGCACCAACCCCAACCCCACACCGACCCCGACGGTGACCCCGACGGTGACCCCGACCCCGACCCCGACGCCCACCCCGACGAGCCAGCCGGGCGGCACCTGGAAGGCGGGCACCGCCTACGCGGTGGGCGCCACGGTGACCTACGGCGGCGTGACCTACCAGTGCCTGCAGGCGCACACCGCGCTCGCCGGCTGGGAGCCGCCGAACGTCCCGGCCCTGTGGCGACGCCTCTGACCCGGTGAGATCCGGCCGGGGTGGCCGCCGCCACCCCGGCCGGGATCGTCGCTCTCCCGAGAGTCCTCCCGAGAACCGAGGAGTTCGTCATGAAGCGTGCGGTTCCGGTGGTCCCGGCGGTCGTCCTGGGAGTTCTCCTGCTCTCCGGCTGCGGTGCCGACAGCATCCAGGAACTCCGCGGAGGTCCCGCCGGTCACGGGGCGCACGGTGCCGCCCCCGTCCAGCCGCCGTCCCCCGTTCCCGCCCAGGGCACGTACGGCGCCTCCGGCCAGGGGTCCGGCCAGGGTCCCGGCCGGGCTTCGGGCCAAGGCGCCGATCATGGTTCCGACCACTCGGCGCACGGCGCGGGCGCGGGGCTGCCCAGCCCCTCGCCCGCCCCGCCGGCGGGGACCGCCGCAGGAGTCGCCTTCAACGCCCCCGACGTGATGTTCCTGCAGATGATGGTGCCCCACAACACCCAGGGGGTACGGCTGGTGCGGCTGGTGCGCGAGCGGCCGGTCCGCCCCGAGGTCAAGGAGCTCGCCGAGGCGATCGGCGTGACCCAGGAACGCGAGTCCGCCTCGATGTCCGGGCTGCTGGATGCCTGGGGGCGGCCCGCGACCGCGAAGGACGACGAGCACGCCGCCCACGGCGGGATGCCGGGGGTGAGCGAGGAGGAGATGGCGGCGCTGATCGCCGCTCCACCGGCCGAGTTCGAGCGGAGGTTCCTCGACATGCTGATCGCCCAGCAGGACGACGCCGCCCAGATGGCCAAGGTGGAGGTCGCGACCGGGCTGCACTCCCAGGTCACCGAGATGGCCAGGCGCGTCGACGTCTCGCGTACGGCGCAGATCGCGCAGATGCTGGCCCTGCGCGGCCAGTAGGGGCCCGCAAGGACAGTAAAGAATTTGTCCTCCCATCCCTTTTGTGAGGTATATTCCCTACTTGATATAAGGGGAATCAGGGGAGAGTCATGCGTAAGATCTTTGGGGTCGTGGCCGGATTGGTCCTGGCCGGGACCCTGGCCGCGTGCGGGGGGACGTCCACCGACACGGCCCAGCCCGCCGGCGGCACGCCGAAGGCCGACGCCCCGCTCAGGGTCGGGGTCAACCCCGTGCCCCACGGCGAGGTGCTCAAGTACGTCAAGGACAACCTCGCCGCCAAGGCCGGGCTGAACCTGGAGATCGTCGAGTTCACCGACTACGTCCAGCCCAACACCCAGCTGGACGAGGGCAACCTGGACGCGAACTACTTCCAGCACATCCCGTACCTGGAGGAGTTCTCCAAGGGCAAGGACATCAAGCTCAGCTGGGTCGCCCCGGTGCACATCGAGCCGCTCGGCCTGTACTCCAAGAAGATCAAGAATGTCTCCGAGCTCGCTCAGGGCGCCCAGGTGGCACTGCCCAACGACGCGAGCAACCTCGGCCGCTCGCTCAAGCTCCTGGCCGACAACGGCGTGATCACCCTCAAGGAGGGCGTGGGCGTCAAGGCCACCGAGCGCGACGTCGCGGGCAACCCCAGGGAACTGGAGTTCAAGCCCCTCGAGGCGGCCCAGCTGCCCCGCTCCCTGGAGGACGTGGACGCCGCGATCGTGAACGGCAACTACGCCCTGGAGGCCGGGCTGCAGCCCGCGACCGACTCGCTGATCCTGGAGAAGGGCGAGGGCAACCCGTACGCCAACGGCCTGGTCACCGTCCCGGCCAAGGTGGACGACCCCCGCGTGAAGAAGCTCGCCGAGCTCCTCACCGGCCCCGAGGTCAAGAAGTTCATCGAGGACAGGTACAAGGGCGCGGTCCTGCCCGCCGAGTGACCCGCCCGGTGACCCGCCGGTGCTCCGTTCGGCGCCGTTCCCGGTGCCGTGTCCGGTGATCCGCCCCAGGGGCGGTCACCACCTCCCGCGCCACGCCTCGGCCGCGCCTCCCCGCCCGTCTCGCGGGGGGCGCGGCCGACGCTTTTCCAGGTCCGGCAGGCCTGTGACGACGAACGGGAGGCCGCGGTCCGCATCTACCTCCGTCCGGTGACGTTTGAGATTCGCACGGGGGATAGATGGGGTGGGTTGGCTCGAAGGAGGAGATTCCATGACCATCGCAGGCGGCATCGTTCTCATCATGCTCGGCGCCATTCTCACGTGGGCGGTCGAATTCGACATCGCCGGATTCGACATCAACATCGTCGGTGTCATTCTGATGATCGGCGGCCTCGCGTGGCTCCTGTTCGCCGTGTACCGGCTCAGCCTCGCCCGCCGGGCGGTGGTGCCGGACTCGACGACCACCACGGTGATCGACGATCCGGTCACCCAGCGCCGCACCTACCAGGAGCGCCACTACAACGACCCCCCGGCGGTGTGATCCCGCGGACCTCTCCCGCAGGGGAAACGCGACGTCAGCGGGTACCGCCGGCCGCTCCGGGTCCGTTAGGAAACGGTCCCCGCGGGTAGGCGTGCCGTTTCAAGGAACGCGAACGGAGGGCACAGGACGTGAGCAGAGTCGTATCCCGCGGTGCGAGCGCCGTGAGCGGAATGCTCGGTGGCGCGATCGCCGGGGCCATCTTCAAGCAGGTCTGGAAGCTCGCGTCGGGTAAGGACGACGCCCCTCAGGCGACGTCGGACGAGTACGGCTGGGGCGAGATCCTCGTGGCGTCGGCCATCCAGGGCGCCATCTTCGGTGTGGTCAAGGCCGCGATCGACCGTTCCGCGTCCCGGAGCATCCACAGAGCCACCGGCAAGTGACCCCGTGAGGTAGCCGCCGTCACCACCGGCGACCGGCCTCACGCCGGAAGGCCCCCGATCCCGTCCGCGGGACCGGGGGCCTCCGTACGTCCGAAACCGTCAGACGGCTCCCATATCCCGGAGCCGTCAGGCGGCTCCGGGACACGGGCGGGCGTCGGCCGCCCGCCGCGCCGGGACGCGGGAGGAGAGCACCTCCGCGTACACGGCGGACGTCTGGGCGGCGATCCGGTTCCAGTCGTAGCGTGAGCGTGCCCGGGCGGCGGCCGCCGCCCCGTAGGACGCCAGCAGGGACGGTGCGGCGAGCAACCGGCGCAGCGCCCCGCCCAGCGTGTGCGGCTCTCGCGGCGGGACCAGCAGGCCGGTGACCTCGGGGACGACGGTGTCCAGATGCCCGCCCACCGCGGACGCCACCACCGGTACGCCGCAGGCCATGGCCTCCAGCGGCACGATGCCGAACGGTTCGTACCAGGGCATGCTGACCACGACGTCCGCCGAGCGCATCAGGGTGGGGACGCTCTCCCTGTCCACCCTGCCGAGGAACCTGACGCGGTCCGCCACGCCGCACCGGGCGGCCACGCGCGAGAGCCTGTCCGCCTCCGGGTCGTCCAGGTCGCCGCCAGCGACGACCAGGGTGGCGCCGGGAATGCGGGCGAGGGCGTGAATCGTGGTGTCCACGCCCTTGCGGCGGACGGGACGGCCGATGGCGAGCAGGACGGGCCCCGGGCCGAGGTCCCTCCTCGGGCCGGTGGGGGTGAAGGAGCGCACGTCGACGCCGCAGGGCACGACCCGCGCCCGGCTGCGCGGAATCCGCATCCTGCGCAGTTCCGCCACCTCGTCGGCGCAGGTCGCGACGATCGCGTCCACCTGGGAGGCGACCATCGCCTCGATCTTGAGGCGCTCGCGCGGGCTGGAGTCGTCCGTGCCCTGGTGGCGGCGCTTGACCGTACCGAGGGCGTGGAAGGTGTGCACGATGGGGACGGCGGCATCCCTCGCGGCGGCCAGGGCGGCCAGGCCGCTCATCCAGAAGTGGCTGTGGACCATGTCGGGTGGCGCGGCGCTCCAACGCCTGGCGAGCCACCGGCCGAAGTCGGGGATCCAGGGGAGCAGGTCGTCCTTGGACAGGGGCATGGCGGGTCCGGCGGGGACGTGGACCACGGTGACCCCGGGGGCCAGGGAGGTCTCCTCAGGCTGTGAGGGGCACTCCCTGCGGGTGTAGACGGTCACCTCGTGCCCGCGCGCGGCGAGCGCGAGGGACAGGGCGGCGACGTGGACGTTCTGGCCCCCGGCGTCGGCTCCGCCGACGGCCGCGAGGGGACTGGCATGCTCTGACACCATTGCGATCTTCATGGACACGGCTCCACCGGGTGTGCGGGGCAGGCGTGCCTGCGTCCTGGGCATACCGGCCTCCTCTGCCCTGACCGGGGACTTTAAACGTGTTTGACCTTGGGATTCACGGGAAGGCGAGCAGTTTTGGATGGGAAGGAGTTCGACGATGGAGGCTCCCCAGTACGTCGCGGCGCGCGTGCAACGCGCGCTCGCCGAGGACGAGAGAACCACGGAACTCGGCATCCGGGTGGACATCCGGGGTGATCAGCTCTACCTGCGCGGCCAGGTCGCCAGCATCGACCGCAGCGAGCTGATCGCCGAGGTCGCCGGCGAGGCGGCCCCCGGGCTGGCCGTCCACAACGAGATGGACATCGTGGACGTGCGGGACCCGGTGGGGGAGGAGAGGCTGTGAGAGACGTGCGGATCGCGGCGGTCGGGGACGTACACCTCGACGAGAGCCGCAAGGGGAGCTATCGCGAGCACCTCCACGACATCGGTGAGAAGGCCGATGTCCTGTTGCTCGCCGGAGACCTGACCCGGCACGGCACGATGGAGGAGGGGCGGGTGGTGGCGGACGAGTTCCGCGACCTGCCGATCCCGGTGGTGGCCGTGCTCGGCAACCACGATCATCACTCCGACCAGCCCGCCGAGATCGCCGCCCTGCTGCGCGACACCGGGATCGAGGTCCTGCACGACGACGCGACGGTGCTCGACATCGACGGGGTGCGGCTCGGGGTGGTCGGCGGCAAGGGCTTCGGCGGGGGGTACGCGGGCAAGTGCGCCAGCGACTTCGGCGAGCCGGAGATCAAGGCGTTCGTCGGGCACACCAAGCGGATCGCCGACCGCTGGCGGGTGGCGCTGAAGGAGCTGCAGGCCGACCGCAGGGTCGTGCTGTCCCACTACTCGCCGGTCAAGGACACCCTCGCCGGGGAGCCGCTGGAGATCTACCCCTTCCTCGGCAGCTACCTGCTGGCCGAGGCGGTCGACGCCGAGGGCGCCGATCTGATCATCCACGGGCACGCCCACGCCGGCACGGAGAAGGGCGTCACGCCGGGCGGTATCCGGGTGCGCAACGTGGCGCTGCCGGTGCTGGGCCGGGCGTACGGCGTGTATCTCCTCTGACGCGTTCCGACGCGTTACATGAAGAAGCGGGCCGGGGGATACCCGGCCCGCGAGGCTTCTGTGGGAGTTCGGGGCGCTTACATGCTTCTTACGAACGTTCTTCGCGAGCGTGGTGCCCGCGTCGAGACGTGTGCCGGCCTCAGGCCCGCACCGGACGGCGTACGGACATCAGGCCGTACGGAACCGCGTGCGGGTCGTGCGGCCCGCACCTGGACGGTGTGCGAGCACTGGGCTCGCACCGGTCTGTGTGCGGCGAGCGTGAGGCTCGCGTCACACATTGAAGATGCTCACACCCCCGGGACCGACGAGGAAGCCGAGGACGATGAGGACGATTCCCCAGAGGAAATCGCGACGGGCCAGGATGACGTAGATCCCGGAGATGACGAGAACAACTGCGATGATCCAAAGCAAGGTAGCCATAACCCGCCTCTGCCCTCACAATTCGCTACTTAACATCTTCATCATCCTCGGTTCTGTACAGATCAACTATCGGCTGGATGAACCACAGCCAGGCGCTCAGCAGGGCCACGACCCCGGCGAACACCGCCGCCGGCCAGGCGTTGAGGACCGTTTCCGCGACGAGCGCCACCGAACTCGTCATCGCGACCGCGAGCCCGGCGGCCCCCGCGATCCCGAGCGCGTTGGCGCGGTGCAGCATCTTCTCCTTCAGCCCGGTCCTGAACAGCAGGCGGTGCTGGGCGGCGGGGGTGATGAAGCAGACGGACGCGATGGCCGCGCTCAGCAGGGCGATGAAGAACAGCCAGTGCCCCAGGGTGTCCACTTTGTTGAAACCCGCCGCGAACGGCAGGCTGAACAGAAAGGCGAACAGCACCTGCACGCCGGTGACCGCGACGCGCAGGCCCTGTAACAACTCGCCGAGTTCGCGGTCGACACGTTCCTTGCGGGTCTCTCCGGGTTCGGGATGTTCCCTTTGCACATGTTCAGGTTGAATCATGCGCATCGTTTACCCAAGGAAAGGTTTGGCATGCCTACCTGGGGAGTTACGGGGTACGGCGATGGCTATGGGAAGCCACAGTCACGAGGTCACCGACGCGATCCTGGAAACGCTGAAGCGAGCGAGCAGCGGGTTGAAGGACGCGGACGTCAGGTTCGCTCTCGCCGGAGGCTGTGCGGCCTACGCGCGCGGAGCCGCCCCCTCGCTCCACGACGTCGACTTCGTCCTCCCCCAGGAGGACGTGCCGCTCGCGCTCGAGGCGCTGGGCAAGCTGGGATTCGAGACGTCCAGGCAGCCGCCGGAGGACTGGCTGGTCAAGGCCTTCGACGAGGGCAGGCTGGTGGATCTGATCTTCTCGATCTGCGACCATCCGGTCACCCCCGAACTGTTGAAGCGGGCGGAGCCGATGAAGGCCTCGGCGGTGATCCTGCCCGTCCTGGAGGCCACCGACCTGGTCATCTCCTGGCTGCTGCCGCTCTCCGAGCACAGCTGCGACTACGGCTCCCTGCTGCCCCAGGTCCGCGCCCTGCGCGAGCAGGTCGACTGGGACCGCGTCGCCGCCGTCGTCCAGGACTCCCCCTATGCCTCCACCTTTCTCATCCTTCTCCAGCGCCTTGACGTCATCCCCGGCCCCATCGACTCCTCAGGTGACCCGACCTGGCCGTGAGACCCGACCGTCCCGCGAACGCGGAGGGGCCCCGCCGTCCGGCGGGGCCCCTCTCGTCGTCTCGTCCGGTGTACCGGGTCAGGAATCCCGGGTCCGAAGGTTCCGGATCACAAGACCCGTGCCCGGAAGGTCCGGGTCAGAAGGTTCCAGGGCCCCCGCCGAAGGGGAAGCGGCCGTAGTACTCGCCGACACGGTCGCGGTACGCGGGCTCCTTGAAGTTCGCCTCGTCGAACTCGGGGGCGTCCTTGATCTCCTGCTTGGTGCGCGCGACGTAGACCTTCTTCTCCTGCGGGTCGATCTGCGTCACCGTGCTCGCCGGCAGGAGGACCTTCTTGCCGAAGATCCACGGCCCCGTGTCGACGACGAGGTAGCTCTCGCCGACCTCGTACGTCGCCTCGTCGATGGAGCCGATCTTCCCATCGGTGGCTTCGACGTGGTACCCGGCGACGTCGAGCGTCCTGTCCTGGTCGTACACGTCGGATCGATAGTTCCAGAGCTCAGGTTGCATGGTTGAACATCTCCCTTGACTTGATACTCCGGGCTCCGGTCACGTACCCGAGCGAGGAGCCCTAAACGGCATTTCCCCAAGTCAGCAGGTGTGGAACACTGTTCGCTCGCCTTTGTTTCCGCTTGAATCCGCAGGTCATCGCGGGTTTCGGCCGCCGCCCCCGGGGAGTGAATCCCGCCGTCCGGTGCTCTTTGGCGGCATATATCTGCTCATGTACGGACCATGGCGTCGGGTCCGGTAAGCTTGTCGACGTCAAGCGCCGCTAGCTCAGTTGGTTAGAGCAGCTGACTCTTAATCAGCGGGTCCGGGGTTCGAGTCCCTGGCGGCGCACCACGGTTTAGGCCGATGACCTGGGCATCTCCGCTTCGGCGGGGATGCCCAGGGTCGTTTCCGGGCCCTACAGGGGCTTGGTGCGGGCTGCGTCCCAGCCGCCGGTGCCCGATTCCCACACCTGGACGGGGGCCTGGAGGCCGCCGTCTGGCTTCGCGGTCCGTGTCCACACGACGGTGGTCGCGCGTTGGTCGACGGCGATGACCCGGCCTGACGGCCTGTCCGCTGGGCAGGCCTGCCCCACCGGCCTGGCCATGTGGATCCGCGGCCACTGGAGTATCGAAACCGACTCCACCGGCTCCGCGACGTCACCTACGGCGAAGACCACACGCCGAGATCATCTCAGTATTTCCGCGTAGAGACCCTCAGCTGCCTTGGCATGTTCTTTTCCTGCTGTGGCGTCGACACGAGCGAGAAGTTCGCCGAGAAGGGCATGGGCATGTGCCGCACCGAGACGATGGCCACTCTGATGGTGATCGTCCAAGGCGCGCAAGGCATAGACACGTGCGTGCTCGTCGTCTCTCCTCGCGGCACAGCAACGGGCAAGCAGATAAAACGCCTGCCCTTGAAGCACGCGAAACTGGCTGTGCTCGGCCAGTGCCAGCGCCTGTCGTGCGAGATCCGCCGCTTCGGCGAGGTGATTGCCATGGTGGTGTGCTTCGGCCAACCCCAAGTAGGTCTCACACTTCAGGTAAGGGGTCTCAAGGTCGTTGGCGATTTCCAGCGCCTTTTGGTGGAGATCGATGGCCAGCATCACATCACGGTCATGAGTGCTCAACGAGGCCAGGCCGCTCAAGGCCTGAACCTCGACGTTGCGGTGGTCGACGTCCCGCGCGAGGCGAAGGGCCGCCTCGAAATGATCACGAGCGGAATCGGTGTCGCCACGATCGCGATGAACACGACCAAGGGATACCAGGGTCTCCGCTTCGCTACTTCGGTTCCCCAAACTGCGGTGTACGGTGAGAGCGTTTCCCAGATGCGTGGCGGCGTCATCGAGCCGGCCAAGCAGATGACAAATCTCTCCCACTGTGGCTACAGACATCGTTTCCCATACTGTATCCGTGAACTCGCGGTGCAGTCTTACGGCCTGTTCGGCGATATCGATGGCTTCGTCCAGGCGGCCGCAGTCGCGGTACAGATTCGCAAGAATGAGCAGGACCCCCGCTCTTTCCGCGTCGTCTCCGAGGTCAGCATAAAGGTCTTGCGCTTGCCGTAGTGCGGTGACTGCCTCGTCGGGGCGGCCAACCACGCCAAGCAATTGGCCGAGGTTGCACAGCATGTTGCCGTGTTGAGCCAGGGATACGGAATCGTCTTTTAAGGCGATCGCCTGCCGTAGATAGACGATTGCCCGTGAGAGTTTGCTGAGATTAAAGTAAACTTGCGCCAGACCGCTCAAGGCCATTCGTTGCAGCTTCACATCTCCGCTGAATCGCGCTGCCGCAAGCGCGGACCTGGCGATGGTCAGCCACTCAACCATATCAGGGCGAAGTAGGTCATAGTAGCTGCGCAGTCGATCTGCCAGCAGTAATGTCGTGTGACTGTGGCCGTGATGAACAGCGTAATCGATTACCTTAACAACATTGTGCCGCTCACTGTTGAGCCAGGCCAATGCGGAGTTGTAATCATGTAGGTCTGAGTCCTGCGTTTGCACTGGGCCGGCCAGAGCGGACAGCGGTGGGGTGTTGCCCCCGCGGAGCAGTTGGTCGGCCGAGGCGACCTTGTGCTGATACCAGTCCAATAATCTGCTTATCGCTGCTGCTCGATCCTGATCACTGTCTTCGACATTCGCTCGGGAGGTCGCGTACTGACGAAGCAGGTCGTGCAGAGAGAACCGGCCCGGGTCTTCCTCCGCGATGAGATGTGCGGCCGCGAGTCGATTCAGCGTCCGAGATGCCTCTTGCGTGGTCATGTCGGCGAGCGCCGCAGCGGCGGGAGCCGCGAAGTCCGCACATGGCACCAGCCCAAGACGGCGAAACAGCCGCCGCTCGTCGGGAGCCAACGCGCGATACGACAGATCGAAGGCGGTTCGGACGCCGCGCTCCTCGTCATCCTCCACAGTCAACGACGCGAGCGTGTCCCCGGCGACCAGATCCTGGACGAATTCGCCGATGGTCTGCCGCGGCCGGTCCGCCAGCTGAGCCGCCGCGATACACAGGGCGAGCGGAAGGTGAGCGCACACCTCGATCAAAGCGGCACACGGTAACGGTTCCGCCTCGACCCGCTCGCGGCCGAGGAACCTGATGAGCAGGTCTTCGGCCTCTTGCGGTGTCATGGCGTTCAGGATGAGGCGGTGGGCACCGTCGTGGGCGACAAGACCGGTCAGCCGATCACGGCTGGTGATGAGCACCAACGATTTGCCGACGCCGGGCAGAAGGGGTCGTATCTGTGCGCTGGACCGGGCGTTGTCCAAGAGAATGAGCAGTCGACGATCCGCTACGAGAGAGCGATAACGGGCTTCGGATTCGGCGAGATCGACGGGCGTCTGCTCGGCCGTCATCCCCAGTGCCCGCAAGAGCAGGGCGAGAGCCTCGATGGGACGCATCGGGGTTCCCTGGGCGTGCCCTCGGAGATTGAGGTGTATCTGCCCGTCGGGGAACCGGTGCGCCACCCGATGCGCCCAATGCACGGCGAGAGCCGTCTTGCCGACGCCGGGGGTCCCCGCGATGGCCGAGATCACCACCGTCCCGGCTGCCCCTTCGGACGCCGAAGACAAGAACTGGTCCAGTTCCCGTATGTAACCTTTGCGGCCGGTGAAACGAGCCATGTCCACAGGTAACTGCCGCGGTGCGATGGGCGTCTCCCGCGAGGTGCGCTCGCCACCGTCTTGACCTGGAGCCGGGGGAGCATCAGGCAGGTAGAGCCGCTCATCGGAGCGAAGGATGGCCTCATACAGGCGCCGCAGGGAAACACCCGGCTCGATACCGAGTTCGTCGCGTAGCACAGTGCGAGTCAGGTGGAAGGCTTCCAGCGCTTCGACCTGACGGTCGCTGCGATACAGCGCCAGCATGAGGTGCGCTCGCAGGCTTTCCCGGTACGGATGCGCGCGGACCAGTTCGGTGAGTTCGTGTATCACCTCGGTATGCAGTCCGAGAGCCAGCTCGAGGACGATGCGCTCCTCCTGCGCCGCCAACCGATGATCTTCCAGGCGCCTGATCTCGTCGGTCAGTGCCGGGCCCGCCTCCACGTCCCCGAAGGGAGTGCCACGCCAGAGACCCAGCGCCTGATGGTAAAGAATCCGTGCTCGGGCCGCGTCGTCCTGCTCCCGAAGAGCGCGGGCCTGGTCGAGCAATTCCGCGAAACGCAGCACGTCGAGCTGGCAGGACTCGATGGCGAGCGAATAGCCCGCGGAGCCGTGCCGTATCAGTCCCTCGTCGCCGAGTTCCTTACGAAGCCGGTGAACGTACGTCTGAAGCGTTTTGCGGGCTGTTGCCGGCGGTGCCTGATCCCATAGCTCGTCAAGCAGCTCCGCCACGTTCACCGACTGTCCGGCTCGGCACAACAGCACAGCCAGGACGCGGCGCAACATCCCCGCTCTCACCTCGATGGGAACCCCGTCACGGTGCACAGAAAGCGGCCCCAGCACGCCGAACTCAAGCATCTGACCATCCCATGGTCGATACCGCACCTGCGAACACAGGCTGTCAGGTCGCGTCATCGTCGTCAACCAATGCGCGACCAGCGTGCTACCGGTGCGCTACCAGCCGCACGAAGAATCACTTCTGGGCGATTACGGCACGACAGCCGGGCCATCACGTCGACCAGAAAGCGAAATCACGCCTCAGCCAAACACCTCGACCGACCACACGAAGATCACGAAAGATCGGGGCCGGCGCGGTTACCGCCGCAGGTCATCCACCTCGGCCGAACCGTCAGGAAACGCGGGTGGGGGCGTCGGGACCCGGAGTCGCGGGGGCGCGTCGGGTCCCGGAGCCCCCACCCGGTCGTGTCAGGCCCGTCGGCCCACGGCCACCCTGGCGCCGCGACGGCGCCACAGCAGTCCGGAGACGGCGCCGAGGGTGACCAGGGAGCCGGTGAGCACGAGCGCCCGTCCGTCGGGGCCGCTCTCGCCACCGCCTCCGGTGTCGGCCGCTCCGGCCGGTGTCTCGTCGATCTCGCCGTTCGTGTCCTGCGGGGTCTCGGCCTCGGTGTCCTCGTCCGCCGGGGGCGGGCCGACGGGCTCGGTGGCCGTGTCCGTCGGGATGGGATCGGTCGCCTGGCCGCCCCCGGCGACGGTGAGGGGGTAGGTCATCAGGGCGTCCCTGTTCTGCGACTCGCACTCGATCAACGGCTGGTCGGGCTGGGTCCCGAAGTTGACGGCGGCGGGTTTCACCGTCGCGGTGCCCGGATTGTTCGATGTGGTGGCGAGCGCGATCTGGGTCGCCGGCAGCGGGATGGCCTGGCCCGCGCCGACCGTGTCGAGGGCGCCCACCCCGGTGGCGGAGGTCAGCCCGGGAAGGTTGCTGATGGAGGCGTACGCGTACAGCTTGGTGCCCGAGGGCAGTCCCGCGGCGGGCGCCGTCAGGCCGGTGCCGGAGTAGGTGCCGTGCCAGCCGATCGTGAACTGCTGTCCCGCGGTGGCGTTCGTCGGCATCGTCATCTCGACGTTGATCTGGATGGTCTGCTTCTCCGTCACACCGTCGGTGGTGCACTCGTACTCCACGATGTCGGCCGTGACGACCGAGCCGTGCCCCGCGGAAGAGGGAAGGGGGTGCCAGAGGAGGACCAGGCCTCCGGCCAGGGCGGCGACTGAGAGAACCGAACGGACGCGCACGTCGCCTCCTGCTTACGACAGATGGGGCATAAGGGGAGACGGGGGATAAGGGTGTTCGGTTGACACCAACGGTCCGATCCATTGGAGCTACGCGTGCGCCGGGATGGAAGCCGGGACGAGAAAAGCACCGGATGGGACGCTTTCGTCCCATCCGGTGCCCGGTCCGGCCACGAGGCCTCGTAGGCCACGCGGCCTACGAGGCGTAGACCTCGAACTCGGAGAGCTGGCCGGCGGGCCAGCCGCTGTTGGCGGTGAAGGTCAGGCGCAGGTGGCGCCTGCTGGTGGCCGGGAAGGTGATGGTGGCCGTGTTACCGGTGGCGGGGTTGAAGGTGTACGTCGCCGAGCCGACGACGCCGGTGAAGTTCGTCCCGTCGGTGCTGCCCAGGAGGGCGATCGCCTGGGTGCGGGTGGCCCAGTCGGCGGCCGGGGGCAGCTTGAGGACGACCCGGCCGACGCTCTGCGTGGAGCCCAGGTCGACCGTGACCGACTGCGGGAAGGCGTTGTTGTTCGACTCCCAGTAGGTGCTCGCGTTGCCGTCCACGGTGTTGCCCGAGCCGTACACCTGGGCGTGGCTGGTCTCCGTGGTCGGCCTGCCCTGCGCCAGGTTGGTGACGGGCGCGGAACCGCCGGTCCCGGTCAGCGCCACGGTCAGCGGCCCGTTCGGGTCGTTGCTGGCGACGGTCAGGGTGCCCGTACGGGTGCCCGAGGCGGTGGGGGTGAAGGTGACGTTGACGGTGCAGGAGGCGCCGGCGGCGAGGGTGGTGCCGCAGGTCCTGGTCTGGGCGTAGTCGCCGGTGGTGGCGACCGTGCCGAGCGTCGCCGGCCCGGTGCCGGTGTTGGTGACCGTGACGGCCTGCGCCGGGCTGGTGCTGCCGACCGTCCTGGCGGCGAACGTCAGGCTGACCGGGGAGGCCGCCAGCGACACGGTCGGCGTGGGGTTGCCGCCACCCGGGAAGATCTGGAACTCCGAGATCTGGGCCGCGGGCCAGCCGGTGTTGGCGGTGACGTTGATCCGGACATGGCGCACGCTCGAACTGGTCAGCGGGATCGCGACGCTGTTGCCCGTGGCCGGGTCGAAGGTGTGTCCGGCCGAGGCCTTCAGGGTGGTCCAGGTGGTGCCGTTGGTGCTGCCCTGGACCGACAGGGTCTGCGTCCTGGCCGCCCACGCGGCCGGCGGGGGCAGCTTCAGGGTGACGGAGCCGACGCTCTGCGCGGTGCCGAGATCGGCCTGCAGCCACTGCGGGAAGGCGTTGTTGTTCGACTCCCAGTAGCTGGAGGTGTTGTCGTCGTTGGCGTTGCCCGGCGGGAAGCCGCCGTTGGAGCTGCTCGCCGTCATCGTCGCGCCGAGCGCGAGGTTGGTGGTCGAGCTCGTGCCGCTGCCGCTCAGGCCGACCGTCAGCGGGCTGTTCGGGTCGTTGCTGGCGACGGTCAGGGTGCCCGTACGGGTGCCCGAGGCGGTGGGGGTGAAGGTGACGTTGACGGTGCAGGAGGCGCCGGCGGCGAGGGTGGTGCCGCAGGTCCTGGTCTGGGCGTAGTCGCCGGTGGTGGCGACCGTGCCGAGCGTCGCCGGCCCGGTGCCGGTGTTGGTGACCGTCACGGCCTGCGCCGGGCCGGTGCCGCCGACCTGGCGCGCCCCGAAGGACAGGCTGCCCGGGGAGGCGGTCAGGGCGACGCCGTTGGTGCCGCTGCCGGAGAGGCTCACGGTCACCGGGCCGCCCTGGGCGCTGCTGGCGACGGTGAGTGTGCCGGTGCGGGTGCCCGTCGCGGTCGGCCGGAAGGTGACGTTCACCGTGCAGGTCGCGCCCGCGGCGAGGGAGCTGCCGCAGTTGTTGGTCTGGGCGTAGTCGCCGGTGGCGGTCACCGAGCCGATCGGGGCCGCGGTGGCGGCTCCGTTCGTGATGGTGACGGCCTGCGCCGGGCTGGTGGTGCCGACCTGGCGCGCGGCGAAGGACAGGCTGCCCGGGGAGCCGGACAGGCCGCCGGTGTTGCCGCCGCCACCGGGGTAGATGTAGTTCGGCGTGGGCCAGGTGCCGGTGCAGGTCGTGCTGCTGGGGCTCCAGCCGGTGTTGCCGGTGCCGAAGACGGGCGTGAAGGCCGCGCCGACGCAGTTGTGGATGGCGACACCCGCGCCGATGTGGTCGGCACTGACGTTGTTGAACGTCATGTTCGCGCCCGACTGCGCCTGGATCATGTACGTGCCGGTGCCGTCGATGTTGACGTTGTTGAAGTTCACCGTGCTCGTGGTGCCCTCGATCATGTGGATCGCGGCGTACGAGCTGTCCAGGATGTCGGTGTCGGTGACGTTGATGGTGGCGTTGACCGGCTCGTTGAGCCCGCTGAACCAGAGGGCTCCGACGCCGAAGTGCCAGTTGAAGTCGTTGTTGCCCGCCCTGAGCAGGGTGTTGCGGGCGACGGTGTGGGTTCCGGCGACCGCGGTGCCCTGGCCGGAGTTGACGCCCGGGTAGCGGTTCGCGATGTGGATGCCGCCGCCGTTGCTGACGGTGTCGGCCACCACGTTGTCGGTGATCTGGATGTCCCTGCCGCCGTACGTGACGATGTTGTTGGCCAGCAGCGTGACGCCCACGGTGTTGAACGTGAACTTGTTGCCGACGTTCGGGATCCGCTCCGGCCACATGGCCAGGGCGTCGTCACCGGTGTTGCGCAGGAACGTGTTGGTCACCGTCGAGTTGGTGACCCCGGTGTGGAAATTCACGCCGTCGGCGGTCTGGTCGAGGATGCGGCTGTTCTTGATGGTGAAGTTGTTCATCGGGCCGTCCATCCAGGCACCGACCTTGGTGTGCTGCATCCACACGTTGTCCACGACCGAGTCGGTCATCGCGCCGCCCATGGCGTTGACCTGGTCGTTGTCCTCGCGCTCCATGATCTCGCCGATGATGGCGAAGTCCTTGAGCGTGACGTTGCGGCTCGGGCCGCCCGCCTCGTGGGGACGGATCTCGCCGCCGTAGCCGCCGCCCTGGACGTACTTGCCGTAGATGCCGACGGCCCGGTTTCGCTGGGTGGGGTGGCGCCCGCCGAGCACGCTGTACCAGGGGCCCGCTCCGCGCAGGGTGACCCCGTCGACGACCACGTGGTCGTAGAGGTTGTAGGTCCCCTCGGGGATGTACACCTCCTTGCCCTGGGCCTTGCCGGCGTTGACCGCGGCCTGGAAGGCGGCCGTGTTGTCGACGCTCGTGTTGTTCTTGACGGCGCCGAAGTCGTCGACCGACAGCGAGCCGGCCGGGCGCCCGATCGGGGCGCCGACGACCTCGAAGTCGGCCAGGTCCACGGTGACCGGGATGCCGCCGGTGAACTGGACGCGGACCTTGGCCCCCGCGGCGAGCGTGGACCCGAACATGGTCCGCGTCTCGTCGTAGAAGTGGTGGGGGTTGGTGTCGCCGGGGTTGTTGTTGAACGGGTAGCCGCCGTAGTACCAGCCGTACTTGGAGGTGAGGGTCAGGTCCTTCAGGTGCGTGCCGTTGAGCCGCAGGCTCGCGGTGGTGTTCTGACCGGTTCCCGAGGCGTTGTCCGGCACGCTGTAGCGCAGCGACATTGCGTTCGCCGGCCGGGTGAGCGTGAACTCCACGTACTCGCCCGAGGAGTCGAGCGTCACCGCCCTGCGGCCCGAGGCCTCCGAGGGGAGGCGGCCGTAGATCCGGTCGGGGCCGATCACCTGGCCCGAGTGGGCGGTGTCCTCGGCCTCTATCTCGAAGAAGGGCACGGTGGCGCCGCGCCCGGGGAAGTCGAACGGGGAGTCGGCCCTCGCGGCGGCCGTGGCGGGGGCGACCGGTAAGGAGGCCAGCCCTCCCGCCGTCAGCGCCGCGATCGTGGCGATGGTCCAGGCCTTTAGCCTGCCGGACTTCTTCATCGGCTGACCCTTCACTTTACGAAGAGCCGGACGCTTCGCGGCCGGAACGTCGCGGACGCCGGCCGGTGGTGCCCGGGGGGTATCCACACCTTAAAATGACGAACAGATTGCTGCAAGATTTCAGCTAATACATGAAACGTAACGACCATGTTGCGCTGGTTCCTGTACGGAAAGTTTCATGTAAGTGCTTACGTATTGCTGGAAGCCGCTTGCGCGCCGGTGGAAGTGGCATCCGGCGTCGGTTCGGGTTCTCCGGCGGGTCCGGGTCCTTCGGGTGCTCCGCCGGTGTGAGTGATCCGGGCGGCCGGGGTGGCCGCCGACGTCGCGGTGGGTGCCCTGTGGCCGGCCGCCGCGATCACTGGTGAAACATCCCGAATGTGAAAAATTACGAGCTTCGCCGGTTTTTCGGCAAATGTCGACGGGCTGCCATACGATGCTTCCTCGTGGTGAGCTGGTACGGAGCGGCACGGCGGGACGAAACAGCCTGGATTTCGTCGGACAGCATCCCGGCGCGAGAGAACGGCGGCGCTTCCATGGGACTGTTCGAGAACGAGCGAAAGACAGCGCTGTCAAATGAGTGATCCCGGACTGCGGTTCTCGATACTGGGGCCGGTGCGCGTCTGGCGGGACGGCGACGAGGTGGAGATCGGCTCCCCCCAGCAGCGGCTGGTCCTCGCCGTCCTCCTCCTGGCCGAGGGCAGGACCGTGGGCCACGGTCACCTGCTCGACGCCATCTGGGGCGAGGAGCGTCCCCGCACCGCCATGGGCACGTTGCGCACGTACGTCTCGCGCCTGCGCTCCGCCCTCGGTGCCGAGGTGATCACCTCGATCGGCAGCGGGTACGCCCTCGCCGGCGGGACCTGCGACCTGGTCACGATGGAGGAGCTGTCCCGCGAGGGACGGTACGGCGAGGCTCTGGCGCTCTGGCGGGGAGAGCCGCTCGCCGGGCTGGAGGGGAGCTACGCCGAGGGCCAGCGGACCCGGCTCGGGGAGCGGCGGCTCGCCGTACAGGAGCTCAGGCTCGCCCAGGAGGTCGAGGAGGGCAGGCACACCGAGGTCATCGCCGAACTGACCGCGCTCCGCGGGGAACACCCGGCCAGGGAACGGCTCTCCGGCCTGCTGATGCTGGCGCTGTACCGCTCGGGCAGGCAGGCAGAGGCGATAGGCGTCTTCACCGACACCCGGGAACTGCTCGCCGAGAATCTCGGCATCGACCCCTCGCCCGAGCTGGCGGAGCTCTATCAGAGGATCATCACGGCCGACCCCGCCCTCGGCCGGAAGAAGGCGGCGAGCCCGGCCGCCAGGCAGGTGCCCCGGCAACTCCCCGCCGACACCGCGGACTTCACCGGCAGGGAATCCGAGGTCGACGAGATGGCGGACGCCCTGAGGTCGGGGAACGCCTCGGCGCTGCTGATCTCGGCCGTGTCGGGCGCGGGCGGCATGGGCAAGACCACCCTGGCCGTCCACGTGGCGCACCGGCTCGCGCCGGACTACCCCGACGGCCAGCTCTTCGTGAACCTCAGGGGCTCGGGGGCGCAGCCGCTCGCACCGGAGACCGTGCTCGGCAGGTTCCTGCGCTCCCTCGGGGCGGAGGTCCCCGCCGACTCGGAGGAACCGGGCGAGCGTGCGGCCCTGTACCGCTCCATGCTGGCGGACCGGCGGGTGCTCGTCGTGCTGGACAACGCCGCGAACGCCGCGCAGGTACGGCCGCTGCTGCCGGGGGCCGCCGGATGCGCGGTCCTGGTGACGAGCCGCGCGAAGATGGTCGGGCTGTCCGGCGTACGCCAGGTCGATCTGGGCGTGCTGCCCCACGACGAGGCGATGGCGCTGCTGGGCAAGGTGGTGGGGGAGGCGCGCGTGGCCGCCGAGCGCGAGGCGGCGGCGGACCTGATCGGGGCGTGCGGGCACCTGCCGCTGGCGATCAGGATCGTGGCCTCGCGGCTGGCGGCGCGGCCCGCCTGGAGCGTGGCCAGGATGCGCGACCGGATGGCCGACGAGCGCCGGCGCCTGGCGGAGCTGCGCGTGGACGACCTGACCGTCGAGGCGACGTTCGCCCTCGGCTACGACCAGCTCGACGCGGCGCACGCCTCGGCGTTCCGGCTGCTGGCCGTCCCCGACGCGGCCGACTTCTCGCTGGGCTCGGCGGCGGCCGTGCTCGGCTTGGACGAGCCGGACGCGGAGGAGGTGTGCGAGGCGCTGGTGGACGTGAGCATGCTGGAGTCGCCCTCGCCGGGCCGCTACCGCTACCACGACCTCCTCAAGATCTTCGCCCGGTCGCGGCTGGACGACGAGAACGTCCGGCGAGCCGCGCTGGCCAGGCTGCTCGGCTACTACCTCGCCGGCATGACGGCGGCCTACCGGCTGGCCTATCCGGGCATGCCGGTGTCCGGCCCGGACCGGCCGGCCGACGCGGAGCCGTCCTTCTCCGGGCCGTCTTTCCCCGGACCGTCCTTCGCGGACGAGGAGGCCGGGGTGATCTGGGCGGAGGCCGAGGAGCAAGGGGTGATCAGCGGCGTGCACCAGATCGCCCGGACTCCGGGCAGCGTCCTCTTCGACGCGATACGGCTGCTCGACATGGCGTCCGACGTACTGGAGACCGACGAGACCCCCGAACGCTACGAGCGGGCGGCGGGAGCCCTCGTCGAGGCTGCGGCGGCCCGCGGGGAACGGCGCGCCGAGGCACGCGCGCGGTGCATGCGCGGGGAGTTCCTGGCGGGCCGCTGGAACCTCGACGCGGCGATCGAGGACGGCCTCGCCGCGCGGGATCTCAGCCTTGCCGAGGGTGATCTGGCGCAGTACGCGCAGAGCCTCAACCTGCTGGCCATGGTCGGCGCCAACCGCGGGTCCAAGAACGAGGCGATCGCGATGTACGCCGAGGCGATCGAGATCTGGCGCAGGCTGGGCGATCGGAGCAGCGAGACCACCGGACTGGGCAACCTGGCGCTCGCGCTCGTGTCGGTCGGCAGGGCCGACGAGGCGGTGGAGGCGATGGAACTGGCCACCCGCACCATCGGCGAGCTGGGCGGCGGGGCGGATGCCGACATCATGTACCAGTCGGCCGTCGTGCTGCGTGACGCCGGGCGCCCGGAGGAGGCGCTCTCCCGGCTGGTGAAGTCGCGGAAGGCGTACCGGAGGCTCAAGCAGCGCGTCCGGGAGGGGGCGACCCTGTTGCGGATGGCCGAGACCCACCTCGCCATGGGGCAGCCGGACAGCGCCGTCGACTGCGCCGAGGACTCGCTGGCCCTCATGGCGGAGGCGGGCAACGAATGGATCCAGGGCAAGGCACTCGTCGCGCTCGGCCAGGCGTTCTCCCGGCTCGGCCAGCCGGGCAGGGCCGGGGCCTGCCTGACCGAGGCGCTTGAGATCTTCGTACGTCGGAACATGCCCGAGGCGGACGAGGTACGGGCCCTGCTGGACCGGCACGGGGCCTCGTGGCGGAACGCCGAGCCGAAGGTGACCGTCCTGACCGGTTGAGCGCGGACCGTGCGCGTGCGCGGGGAACGCGGGAGGAGTCGGGTCAGTGCGGCACGGGCGGTCTCGGACCGTGCGCGTGCGCGGGGAACGCGGGGAACGCGGGGAACATCGTGTTCGGGCCCGGAAATGTCGGTGCCGGCTGGCATCATCAGGAGTGTGGACCTGCACTACTACGACGCGCCTTTCCGCTCCGGCCGCCATGACGGCCAGGTCGGCGAGGTCGCGGTGTCCTCCTCGAGGGGAAGCGAGGAGGACGGTGGCGGTGCGGTCGCCCATGTGCCGCCAACCCGGGGTGGCCCGCCACAGGAGGAGGCACTCTTTCCCTGAAGTCTTACGGGCAGGGATGTCGAGAACGCATCCGTGGCTCCGATCCTCTGCGATCGGCGGAACGAGACGGACGACGATTTTCGAGGAGGAACGACCATGCGGCCCATGAAGACGAACACCCTGAAGGTGCCCGGCGCGACTCTTTACCACGAGATCCGCGGCTCGGGGCCGACCCTGCTGCTGATTTGCGGCGGGGTCTACGACGCCGCCGGCTACGCGAGCCTGGCCCAGCGGCTCGCCGACCGCTACACGGTGGTGACCTACGACCGGCGCGGCAACTCGCGCAGCCCCCTGGACGGGCCGCCGGAGCCGCAGAGCATCGAGACGCACGCCGACGACGCGCACCGCGTGCTGGTGGAGGCGGGCGTCACCGCCGACGAGCCCGCGTACGTCTTCGGCAATAGCTCCGGGGCGATCATCGGCCTGGAGCTGGCCGCCCGCCACCCCGAGCAGGTGCGCGTCCTGGTCTCCCACGAGCCGCCGCTCTTCGAGCTGCTGCCCGACCGCGACCGCTGGCGGGGCGTCATCCGGGACGTGGAGGAGGCGTTCGCCAAGGAGGGAACCGAAGCCGCCATGAAGGCCTTCGCCACCGGGTTCGACAGGACCGGCCACGAGCACGAGGAGGCGGCCACCCACGGGGAGCAGGGGGAGCCCGCCCCTGAGATGGCGGAGGCGATGGCCCGGATGGAGAAGAACACGGAGTTCTTCATCGGCTACGAGGTGCCGCCGTTCGTCAGCTACCTCCCCGACGTCGACGCGCTCCGGGCCGCCTCGACGCGCGTGGTGATGGTGGCCGGCGAGGAGTCGGAGGGACAGCCGCCCTACCGGGCCTCCTTCGTGGTCGCCGAGCAGATCGAGGGGCGGCACGTGATGTTCCCCGGCGACCACGGGGCCTTCGGCACCCAGGACGAGGCCTTCGCCGCCAAGCTCGACGAGGTGCTTTCCGGCTCCTGAGGTAACGCGGCCCGACGGCCGTCTCCTGACCACCCGGCCCAGGAGGCGGCCGTGACCGCGCCGGCCTCCCGGTCTTTCCGGAGGTTCGACAGGGGCGAGATCGCCTACACCCGCGTGCGGGCCTCCTCGATCTGGCGCGCGATGTTCTTCGCACCGGCGGCCTCGGCGAGGGCACTCCCCTCCTCGGCCAGCGCGAGCGCGTCGTCACGGCGGCCCTCCGCGGCGGCGATGTAGATCAGCCCCACCAGGTTCGCGGCGACCCCGGGCAGGAAGCCGAGCTCCCGGCGGAGCCGCACCGACTCCTCCAGCCGTTCCCGCGCCGTCTCCAGCCGTCCGGCGGCGTGTTCCGCGGTACCCAGGTGCCGGAGCGCGTACGACATCAGCAGCTTGTCGCCGGCCCGCACCGCGAGCTCGTGCGACCGTTCGAGAAACGGGACCGCGGTGTCGTCGTCCCTGCGGACGACCTGGTGGAGGAGGCCGATCCAGAGCAGCGACTCGCTCTCGCCGCGCAGGTCGCCGAGCGCCCGGTAGAGCTCCGTCGCACGCTCGAACAGCGCCAGCTCGCGCGGGTCCTCCTCTCCGTCCTCGAAGAAGCGCGCGTGCATGATCCGGCCACGGGCCAGCGCCAGACCGGCCTCGATCGCGTCCAGCTCCCGGTCGGCCACCTCCAGCACCCCGGCCTCACCGTCGAAGACCGCGCGTTCGTAGAACAGTCTGGCCCTTTCGAGTTTTTCTTCGGCACTCATCCGCTCAACCCCGTTCATCCGGACCCGCCTGTCGCGTCGAACACCGTACGCGGCGAACGAGGCGTGACACCAGCCTTCCGGCTGCCGTGAGAGCTTGGCCGACGGGTTACGACCGCCTGTCGTGGGAATGGTCGTCAAGCCTTACGAGATCTGTGTGACGGTTACGACTTGGGCGTGAGAGAGTGCAGATCATGCTTACGATCGGACAGCATGCGCGGTTGACCGGGATCGGATACGAGGGGTGTGACCTCGACGGGTTCATCCGACGGCTTCACCGTGAAAACGTCACGTTGCTGGTCGACGTCCGGCTGACCCCGATCTCCCGGAAGCGTGGATTCAGCAAGACCGCCTTGGCCAAGGCGCTTGCCGACGCGGGAGTCGCTTATGAACATATGCGAGGACTCGGCAATCCCAAATGGAACAGAGCAGGGTTCGGTGGCAGCCCCGCCGAGCTGGGGGCAGCTCGCGGTGTCTATGCGGGGCAGCTCATGGATGCCGACGCACGCGAGTGTTTGAACCGGATCGCGGAAGCCGCTCGGCGGCAGACGGTAGCGATCATGTGTTTCGAAGCCGACGAGTATCGCTGTCATCGCGACCTCGTCCTGGAAGCTGTTCGTGAACGGTTCAGCCACGCGGCGTCGGTTTGAGCCGCTGGGGATAAGCCACTCCCAGAACTATGAAGCTCTGCGGATGGGCCTGCTGGTTACCGACGTAGAAGACGGTGTCTCGATCCGATGCGCACATCAGATCCCAGAACTTCTCGCGAATGACCTGTTTTACCCCGATATCGTCGCGAGCGTTCACAGTGCGTTGGAGGGCAACCAGTTCCCAGTCGTAGATTCCCTGACGGTGTGTGTTGCAGTCGGCCGAATGGCAGCGGTAGCGGTACCAGGCCTTGAAGCGGGGTGCTTGGAGCGCGGTTCGAGGCGCGGAGTCGAAAAGACCGAGCTGCTGAACGTACCGGTCGATCTTCTGTCGCTCCGCAGACGTCCAACCGGGGTGAGGTTCGACATCCAGCGCGAGGATCTCCTTGGGCCGGATGGCCGCCAGAGACCGGGCCGCGGGATGTCGGCGGACGGCGGCGATGAGGTCGCACATAGATTCCTCGATGTAGTCATCGAGGTACGGCATCCGTTTTGACCAGCCGTCAAGATGCCCCTGCACGACGAAGCTGTCGGCCCGCGGTCGCCAGCTTTCCGCTCGTGGATCGTTTGAAGTGGGTTTGGCTTCCAGAGTGACGACATCATATTTCCGGAATTGGCTATTGCCGTCTAGCTCACGGAAGTTGATTGGGTAGAGCCGTACCCATCCCGGTTGGTCAAGGTCGAGCCGTAGCGCGGCCACGCACACGGTTTCCCCGTAGCTCTCTGAGGGATTTGGGGCGGCCTTGACGGTGATCAGCACTCTCATGCGCCGGAACTGGGTATTCGACGGCTTGATCTGGACCGTTTCGAGATCGGGACCGAACAGGGAACGCTGCTCCGCCAACAAGCCCTCCGTGCTGACTGAAATGGTGATTCACAAGGCTAACCTTGCTTTCCTCCGTTGTTCTTTGCTGGAGCGAGTTGTCCGCAACTGGACAGATTGCCGGCTGATCGAGCATCTCGTTCAGCGCAACCGTCGTGAGATCAGGTTCTTGGTCCGCTCGCCCAGTTGCTTGGTGAGGAAGGTGTAGAGGCAGCTCGCCTCGGCCGCCGGGGCGGGGTCGAGGCCGGGCAGCCATCTCCGGACGTGGGCGGTCACCACGGCGCGGGAGGCTGGGTCGACGACGCCGTCCCTGGTGATGGCGGTGACGGGTTTGCCCGCGTCGTGCTGGGCGACCTTGACCGCGGGCCAGGAGCCGCCGGTGACGCGGAGCAGCGCCGTCCCGGTGTCGTTCTCCAGCTCGCGCCAGCGCTCCCCGGCCAGGCCGGTGAGGCGCACGTACTCCGGGTCGGCGTAGGCCCGGCGGTGGATCCGTGAGGTGCCGTGCGAGCTGCCGCGCCAGTGACCGACGTCGTACGCCTCGATGAGGGTGACGGCGTGCCCGCGGCGGGCGAGCTCCCACGCCGTGGCCGAGCCCGTCAGCCCCGCGCCGATCACCGCGATCTCCGTCTCGATCCGGCCGGGGGTGTTCATCGGCGGCTTCTCCCTTCGCGCGGCCTCGTCGTGCTCGACGGCGGGGTTCTCCACGGGGGTGATCCTAGGTGAGCGCGCGAAACGGCTCCGGCCGGACCCTTCCGGGCCCGGCCGGAGCCGTTGCTTTCTCGGGGGGGGACGCCGATCAGGGGACGTTGACCGGGCGGTGGGGATCACGGGGACGGTGATCACCAGGTGATGACCGGGAACGCGGACGAGCCGGTGGTGACCACGGGGACGGTGATCACCGGGGTGACGGCCGGGGGACGGTGTCGTCGGGGGTGACGATCAGCTGACGTTGGCGCAGATCGCGTAGACGCTGATGCCCACGTCGTTGTAGCCGGGCTGGCGGCCGAGCCCGATCCAGCCGCTGCCGTCGTCGGTGGGGAAGGAGCCCACCAGCACGGCCTGGTTGCCCTGCGCCTCGGCGCCGCCGCCGACGGCCTTCTTCCCGGCGGGGCAGCGGACCACGCGGCGCTGGAAGTTGGGCACGTTGGCGTTCGGCAGCTTGACGAGCTGGTAGCCGGTGAAGTCGGCGGCGGCGGGGGCGGCGGGCACGGAGGCCGTGGCCGGGGCGGCGACGGTCATCGCGGTCAGACCCGCGACGCCGACGGCGGCGACGCCCAGCGCGGCGGTCGTGAGCTTCCTGCTTCGCATGTTCTCTCCTGGGGCAGAGGGTGCCTGAGTGGTCACGCAAAGTAAATTGACTGTCACGCTGAGTGTCCAGCATTGATTTTGTCACCACCTCGCCAGTTGCACCCTCGGCGATCGGGCATGTGCGGCCCGGAGGGGGTGTGGGTGCGGGGCTCTCGCGCGGGATCCGCGCCTTCCGCGGCCGCCGGCTCGCGGCCCTTCCCGGGGCGTCAGGGGGCGTCGGGGAATGGGGGGCGGGCACCGCCAAGCGGTCGATCGGCGATTGACGTCGATCGACGGAGAGAGCGCTCTCAGGTCAGGGTAGATCTATTTCTTGATCGTCGGCCAGGGGAGTGATGCGGTGCGCGTGAGCCCGAGGGGGCATCGCTCTCCGGTGGAACGCCCTATTTTCTGCGCTTACGCCCTCTCGCCTGCACGTCTGTACTTTACCTATTCGTTACCAACGTGAAACATTGACGGCTGTGACGCATCCCGTTACTTTTCGGTGAGAGAGCGCTCTCTCGTATCGGTCAGGCTTCAGAGCCCGATTCCTCTCCCCGGAGGCACCCCCCAATGGATCCCTTGATCCGGACCACGGGTCCGGAAAGTGCGCCCCCCCGTGAAGGACGACTCGCCCGGTCGGCGGCCCGCCTCAGGACTCGCCGGCGCCGCCTCGCCGCCGGTGTGGTCGTCGCGATGGTGGCCGGACTGCTCGGCCTCGGCGCCGCCCGCTCGGCCGAGGCCGCCACGGTCGGCGCCGGCAGCTACGCCGACACCCTCCCGGCCGGACGCTCGCTGCCGGCCGGCTGCGGTTCCATCTCCACCAACCCCCGCCAGTGGGTGACGGCCAACGCCCCCGCCGGGGCCGTTCCCACCAACGACTGGTGGTCGTCGATCCTCTACAAGAAGACCGACTGCGCGTACGGTGAGCCACTCCACGCGCACCCGATCTCGTACGACACCTTCGGCAACGGTCTCGGGTTCTCCTACAACACCACCCCCGCCATCAGCGGCACCGCGACCGGCGTCGGCGAGTACCACTACCCGTACGTGGAGAACATCCGCGTCGGCGTCGCGGGCCTGAGCTCGCCGGACGTCAAGGTCGACGGCTGGAGCGACTGGACCGTCACCCCGTACTGGAGTGGCGCGGGCCGGACCATGAAGGCCACCATCGGCCACGGCCTGCCGTTCGCGTACTTCCAGGTCACCGGAGGCGACGCGCAGATCACCGCCGCGGGCACCCCCACGGTGTGGTCCAACAGCGGCGCGACCATCGGCTTCACCGCCGGCGGCCGTGACTACGTCGCCTACGCGCCGACCGGCGCGACCTGGTCGGTGAGCGGCGCGACGATCAGCTCCTCCCTGGCGGGCAGGGGCTTCTTCTCCGTGGCGGCGCTGCCCGCGGGCGGCGACCGCGCGGCCCTGGCGAGCACCTACGGCCAGTACGCGCACGCGCACGTCACCGGCACCCGGGTCTCGTACGCCTACAACCAGGCCGCGAGCTCGCTCACCACGACGTACGCCTTCACCACCACGGCCAGGCAGGGCAGTCAGACCGGCACGGTCATCGCGCTCTACCCGCACCAGTGGAACCACCTGACCGGCTCGACGCCGCTGGCGCAGACGTACGTGTCGGCGCGCGGCCAGATGAAGATCGTCACCGGGACGCAGTTCAGGACGACGATGAAGTACACCGGCGTGCTGCCCGAGATCCCCGCGGTGGCCGACAGCTCGGGCGCCGACCTCACCACGGTCACCAACCAGCTCAACGCCGAGCTCGGCAACCCGATGGACATCCGGGGCGACGACACCTACTGGACCGGCAAGGGCCTGGGCCGGGCCGCCCGCATCGCGGAGATCGCCGACCAGCTCAACCTGACGTCGGTGCGCACCGCCGCGCTGAACGCCATCCGCACTCGCCTCAACGACTGGTTCACCGCCTCGCCGGGCAAGACCAGCCGGGTCTTCTACTACAACCCGAGCTGGGGAACCCTGCTCGGCTACCCGGCCTCGTACGGCTCCGACCTGGAGCTCAACGACCACCACTTCCACTACGGCTACTACATCGCCGCGGCCGCGACCCTCGCCAAGTTCGATCCCAACTGGGCCAAGACGAGCCAGTACGGCGGCATGGTGGACCTGCTGATCCGCGACGCCAACAACTACGACCGCAACGACACCCGCTTCCCGTACCTGCGCGACTTCGACATCTACGCGGGCCACGACTGGGCGTCCGGGCACGGCGCGTTCGGCTCGGGCAACAACCAGGAGTCGTCGTCGGAGGGCCAGAACTTCGCCAACGCCCTCATCCAGTGGGGGCAGGCCACCGGCAACACCGCCGTCCGCGACGCGGGCATCTTCATCTACACGACCCAGGCCGCGGCGATCCAGGAGTACTGGTTCGACTCGCGCGACCAGAACTTCCCCGCCGCCTTCGGCCACAGCACGGTCGGCATGGTCTGGGGCAGCGGCGGCGCGTACGCCACCTGGTTCAGCGCCGAGCCGGAGATGATCCAGGGCATCAACATGCTCCCGGTCACCGGCGGGCACTTCTACATGGGCGACAACCCCGCCTACGTGAACACCAACTACGCCGAGCTGGTGCGCAACAACGGCGGGCCGCCCACGGTGTGGCGGGACATCCTCTGGCAGTTCCAGGCGCTGGGCAACGGTGACGCGGCTCTGTCGAACCTGCGCGCCGCCGGCTCCTACACCCCCGAGGAGGGGGAGAGCAGGGCGCACACCTTCCACTGGATCCGCAACCTGGCCGCCCTCGGCACGGTGGACACCTCCGTCACCGCCAACCACCCGCTGGCCAAGGTGTTCAGCAAGAACGGGGTCCGCACCTACGTCGCGTCCAACATCACCGGCAGCGCGCTCACGGTGACCTTCTCCAACGGGACCGTGCTCAACGTCCCGGCGGGCAAGACGGTCACTTCCGGCGCCTTCACCTGGAGCGGCGGCAACGCGGGCGGCGGCACCACGAACCCCGACCCGACGCCCACACCGACGCCCACACCGACGCCCACCCCGGACCCGGGCGGCTTCACCGCGACGCGCTACCTGCAGAGCGGCGGCGGTCTGCCGGGCACGGCGGGCACGGCGGGCAGCGTCACGGTGGCCGCCGCGAACGGCAACCACGACGGCGTGCCGACCAACGCCCAGGTCTTCACGGCGACCGGTCTCACCGCCAATCACAACGGCGGCACCACCGCGTTCGACCTCTTCGTGGACGCGGGCACCTCGGTCGCCAACGGCACCCAGGTCCGGGTCTCCTACGACCTGACCGGCAACGGGAGCTGGGACAGGGTGGAGACCTACGCCTACTTCGCCACCGACCCGGTGACGGGCTGGGAGCACTACACGCAGGGAGCCGGCCCGCAGTCCTCCTCGGGAACGCTCGGCAACCTGTCGAACGGCCGGGTGAGGGTCGAGGTCTGGAACGCCATCGGCAACAGCGTCGTCAGCCTCGGCGTCGGCAACCGGTCGATCGTGCGGCTGCCGTTCGGCTGATCCCCCTCAGCTGATCGGTGAAGGGACGGCCGGGAGCGTGAGCCCCCCGGCCGTTCCCACCTTCCCCGGGGGGCGGCGGCAGGCCGATGGGGTTCGAGGGCGGCATGATGCCCGATTCCAGGACGGCCATGGTCAGCGGGTGCAGCAGCAGGGCGAGCTCGGAGGTGCGCTCGTCTCCCAGGGCCCGCCAGGGAACGGCCGCGGCCTCGTCGGTCAGCCGCTCGATCTGCTCGCGTTCCCGCGCGCCCTCGGCCGTCAGGAGGCCGGAACCGTCGACCCACCCGCGCTCGCGCAGCGCGGCGGCACCGGCCTCCCACTCCTCGTCGTCCCAGCGCCGTGCCAGGCGCAGCTGGTCCAGGTCCGTCTCGCCCGCCGCGACCTTGAGCAGGTGGGACTGGACGGGGGAGACGCCGTGGGCGACGAGGGCGGCCACGTGCCCGTCGCCCCGGTGCTCGCGCAGCGTGGTCGCGGCCTGCCAGAGCATCAGGTGCGGCTCGTCGGGCGCGGGCAGCGCCTGGTTGGCCGCGCCGAGCACCCGGCCGGCGGTGTCGGCGAGCCCGGCGGCCTCCCAGGCGAGGTCCGCCGCCGCGCGCAGGTCGTCAGAGCCGGTCACCTTGTCGGTGAGCAGGTTCCGCAGTGCCGCTCCCGCCCCGTCGAGCCGGGCGCGCAGCACGTCGCCGGGGGTCGCGAACGTCCACGCGTCGGGGAGCGCCCTGGCGACCCTGGCCGGGGGGAAGCCGTGGAACGCCGCCGTGACGACGCCGGGGCCAACCGGCCCGAGCGGTGCCGCCCTGGCCGCGAAGTAGCCCATCCAGAAGCCGCGCATGCCGACCGCGTCGGCCGCCGCCCGCGCCTCGGGGGCGAAGTAGGTGACGGCGTGCAGGGGCTCCAGCAACTGCCACATGACACGCGGAACGTTCGGTTCGGGCTCCGGCACGGTCTCACACCCCGTCTCGTGGATCCTGGCGGATCGGCTGTGCATGTTCATACGGTACTCGGCGAAACGGCCGGACGATCTCTCGACGAGAGAGCTGCCATCTGGTCCGAACCCTGACCTGATCTGGGAAGACGGAGTCATCTCACCCGTCAGGTTGGGTCTTCTCAAAGGGGGACGGGCGGGTTATCAAGAGCTCAGGACGAACTGTGATTTCCGACATTTTCCCGCGTCGGCATCGTGGTCGCGTCCGATCGCCCAACGCCCCGAGCCGATGGAGTACGGCATGCGTCAGTTACGAAGAGTGATGGCTGGAATCCTGTGTGTCATCGCGATGCTCGCCGTGAGCATCACCGCGACGGCCACGGGCGCGCAGGCCTCCGTTCCCAACCGGTGGGGTTTCGCCGTGGTCAACGTGACCTCCGGCATCCCTGACCCCAACCACCAGGCGGGCAGCTGGGGGGCGGGTTTCAACGTCAGCGTCACTCCCGGCGGGGTCGGGCAGACGTTCGTGAGGTTCCCGCAGATCGCGATCACCGGCGGCGTGGTCCACGTCACGGCGATCTCCCAGACCGCCTACTGGTGCCAGGCGCAGAACTGGGGCCCTTCGGGCACCGACCTGGTGGTGGCGGTGCAGTGCTACCGGTACGGAGGGGCTCCGGTCTTCACGCCGTACAGCATCGTCTTCGAGCAGAGTACCGGCGTCCTGCCCGCGCCGCAGGCGTTCGGCTACGTGCACTACAACGGCGCCGCCATCGCCACCCAGTTCAACTCGGCCGGGGGCGTGAACACCGTCGCCGGGGGCGGGGGCGTCTGGACGGTCACCCTGCCCGGCCTGGGCTCGTCCGGTTTCGCCGGAAACCTCCAGGTCACCGCGGTCAATCCCAGCCAGCCCGCCCGCTGCAAGGTCGGCGCCTGGGCCCCGGGCGTGGGCGCGCAGGCGGTCCAGGTGCGCTGCCACAACGCGACGAACGTGCCGCTCAACACCGGATGGACGCTGACCTACCAGCGTGAGCGCGCCATCACCGGTGCGGCGATCCCGCCGAAGAACTTCGCCTACACCTTCGACACCACCCCGGCCAACCCCGGCCCGTACGCGCCGGTACCCCCGGCTCTGAACTTCAACTCCCAGACAAGCACGAACACCATCCAGACCGCCGGACTCGGCCTGCGCCTGGTGACCTTCCCGAGGGTCGGGGTCCTGCAGGACCAGGTCCAGGTCACCGCGTACGGTCCC
Organism: Streptosporangium sp. H16; assembly: GCF_051918855.1. Classification (NCBI taxonomy): domain Bacteria; kingdom Bacillati; phylum Actinomycetota; class Actinomycetes; order Streptosporangiales; family Streptosporangiaceae; genus Streptosporangium; species Streptosporangium sp. H16. The sequence continues at coordinate 485,963 of NZ_JBPXMD010000002.1, read as the reverse complement.
GGCCCCGAGTTCTGCAACCTGCAGACCCTCTGGAACACCACCGGCAGCGTCGCCATCGTCCGCAACGTCGCCTGCTACAACGCCACCACCCGCGTCGACCGGCAGTCGCTGGTCACCTACACCTCGGCCTTCTAAAAGGCCACCCCGAAAGGCCACCCCGGCCTTGCGAAGGCCAGGGCGCGGTACCGCCCGGTGTCCCGGGCGGTACCGCGCCGCTCACCCGAATGGACGTCCCTCTCCCGGGTAGCCGGAGACGATGGCGACTTATGGCTTTCATTCCTCACACGAGCAGATCCATCCGGCCGAGCTGCTGAAGGCGGTCACGCGGGCCGAGCAGGCGGGGTTCGGGGCGGCGATGTCGTCGGACCACTTCTCCCCGTGGAGCAGGCGTCAGGGGCAGTCGGGGTTCGCCTGGTCCTGGCTGGGCGCGGCGCTCCAGGCCACGAACCTGCCGTTCGGCGTGGTCAACGCCCCCGGCCAGCGCTACCACCCCGCGATCATCGCCCAGGCGATCGGCACCCTCGGCGCGATGTACCCCGGGCGCTTCTGGGCCGCCCTCGGCACGGGTGAGGCGAGCAACGAGCACATCACCGGCGACCGCTGGCCGCGCAAGGAGCTCCGCAAGCAGCGGCTGCGGGAGTGCGTCGACGTCATCCGGGCGATGCTGGCGGGGGAGGAGGTCAGCCACGACGGGCTGGTGACCGTCGACCGTGCCCGGCTGTGGACTCGCCCGGAGGTCCCCCCGAAGCTGGTCGGCGCGGCGGTGAGTGCCGAGACGGCCCGCTGGTGCGCGGAGTGGGCCGACGGCCTGATCACCGTGGGAGGGCCCGTCGACCGGCTGCGCGAGGTCATCGGCGCCTACCGGGACGCCGGAGGCAAGGGCAAGGTGGCGCTCCAGGTCCACCTCAGCTGGGCCGAGAGCGACGACGAGGCGATGTCCATCGCCCATGACCAGTGGCGGAGCAACGTCTTCTCGCCGCCGGTCAGCTGGGACCTCGAGACCGCCGAGCTCTTCGACGTGGTCTCCGCGGACGTGTCGCCGGAGAAGGTGGCCGAGGCCGTCAACGTCTCCTCCGACCTCGGCTGGCACGCCGCCAGGATCAACGAGTACGCGGACCTGGGCTTCGAGGAGATCTACCTGCACCACGTGGGCCAGGAGCAGGCCGCCTACATCGACGCCTTCGGCGCGAAGGTGCTTCCCCAGCTGCGCTGACGGATCCCTCCCCTGCCTCCCCGGCCGCGCTGACGCCGCGCCGACGTCGGCGCGCGGCCGGGAGGGCGGCGGTACGGGCGGGTTCCCGGCCGGAGGGGGCGGCGGTACGGACCGGCCGGGGGTACGGACGACTTCCCGGCCGGAGGGGGCTACGGCGCGGGCGGATTTCCGGTCGGGGAGGGCGGCGGTACGGGCGGGTTCCCGGCCGGTGACCGGCCTCTTCGGCCGCCGGAGGCCATGGCGCAAATCGGATCTTCCTCACTTCTCATGACATGTGATGGAAACAATTCGGGAGGAATCAATTCACAGACGTAGGTGAATGTTCTACATTTGTCATGGGAGCGCTCCCATCAGAAGGAGGCGCAGTGTCTCTCCAGCACGACTCATCTGCGGCGTCCCTCGACGACGCCCACGAGTACGAAGGCGAGTGCCTGCTGCCCGCCGTTCCCACGAGCGTGCGCGACGCCCGCTCGCTGGTCCGCCGGGAGCTCTCCCTGTGGGGTGCGGACGATCTGATAGACGACTGCATGTTGATCGTCAGCGAGCTGGTCACCAACGCCGTCAGGTATGGCGGAGCCGCGTGCGCGCTGCGGATCCGGGGCGGCGGGAGCTTCGTCCGCGGCGAGCTCTTCGACCCGGGGGAGGGGGCTCCCCGCATGTGCGCCCGCGACATGGACGCCACCGGCGGCCGGGGCCTCCAGATCGTCGACTCCCTCGCCGACGACTGGGGTGTCGCCCATCCCCCCTCCGGAGGAAAGATCGTCTGGTTCGTCCTCGGTCTTCCCGCCCCCGCCCCTATCCGTCCCGCCGTCGCCCCGGTCCTGCAGTTCAAGTAGGCGCGTGCCGGGAGGCGCCCGATCGTCCGGCGCGCCCGGTGTCACCCGGCCCGGGGTCGCGTGGCCGTCCGGGCCCCTGAGAGGCTCGCGGGCAGGAAGCGGGAAGGCGCCTGAAGAGGCGGAACGGGGAAGGCGCCGGAAAAGGGGAAGCGTCGGAAACGCCGGAAGGGGCGGCAGCGCCTGAAAGGGAGGGCGCCGGGGGGGCGGAAGAGGCCTGAGCGGTCGCGCCCGCCGGAAGCGGGCTCCCCGGCGTCACGGTGTCGCGGTGACCTGGTGCCGCGGTGACCTGGTGGTCATCGCCGCAGGGGGGCCGGGGGTGGGTGTGCCTCCGTGTCGTCCGGCCCCGTAGTGTGCGGGACGGCCACCCCCCAGGGAGAGAAACGCATCGCCCATGACGTACGACCACACCCGCCGCGCCTGCTACACCGGATATGTCACCCAGGCCATCGTCAACAACCTGGCCCCCCTGCTGTTCATCGTTTTCCAGACCCGCTACCAGCTGCCCCTGGAGATGCTCGGGCGCCTGGTGCTGCTCAACTTCGCCACCCAGCTGGTCACCGACATCGTGGCCGTGAGGTTCGTGGACCGGACCGGTTACCGCGTCCCGCTGGTGCTGGCTCACATCCTGTCGGCGCTGGGACTGGTGCTGCTGGCGGTGGCCCCGGCGGTGTCGCCCTCCCCGTACCTGGGACTGTGCGTCGCGATCGTCGTCTACGCCGTCGGCGGTGGCCTGCTGGAGGTGCTCGTCAGCCCCGTCGTGGACGCGCTGCCCAGCCCGCAGGAGGGCAAGGCCGCGGCGATGAGCCTGCTGCACTCCTTCTACTGCTGGGGGCAGGTCGCGGTGGTGGCGGGCAGCACGCTGCTGCTGGCCTGGATCGGCCAGGACGCCTGGCAGGTCCTGCCGGTCGCCTGGGCGCTCGTCCCGCTGGTCAACATGGTGGCGTTCCTGAGGGTGCCGCTGCCCGCGACCGTGCCGGACGAGCACCGTACCTCCCTGCGGGCGCTCTTCGGGGCTCCCGCCTTCGCCGCCGCCGTCGTGCTGATGCTCTGCGCGGGCGCGGCCGAGCTGACCATGTCGCAGTGGTCCTCCCTCTTCGCGGAGGAGGGACTGGGCGTCTCCAAGGTGTGGGGCGACCTGGCGGGCCCATGCCTGTTCGCGGTCCTGATGGGGATCGGCCGCATCGTCTACGGCCTGTGGGGCGAGCGGATCCCGCTGGTACCCGCGATGGCCTCGTGCGGCGCGCTGGCGACCGTCTGCTACCTCGTCGTCTGCCTGTCCTCCGACCCGGTGGTCAGCCTCGTCGGCTGCGCGGTGTGCGGCCTGGCCGTCAGCCTCCTGTGGCCGGGGACCTTCAGCCTCGCCGCGGCCCGCTTCCCCCTTGGCGGCGCGGCCATGTTCGGCGTGCTGGCCGTCTTCGGTGACGCCGGGGGCGCGGCCGGTCCCTGGATCGCCGGGGCCGCCGCGGACGCCTCCGCCGCCGCGAGCGGGTTCCTGCCCGCCCTGTCGGCCGCGCTCCCCGGCGACGGCGGCTCCGGCCTGCGCACCGGCATCCTCGTCGCCACCGTCTTCCCGCTCGCCGTCGTCGCCCTCACCCTCGCGTACGGCATCCGGACGAGGGGCGCGGCGGGCACAGCAGGCACGGTGGACACGGCGGGTACGGCGGCAGACGGGACGCCCGGTGAGGCGGCGGGTGAGGTGGAGCGTCCGATCGGCGGGTGAGCCGGAGGGGACATCGGGGCATGACATCCCCTTTTCATGGGCACCTCGTATCCCAGCGACACCGCACACTCGAGGAGCGTTCCACCATGACCCCGGCACCCATGGACTCTCCGGTGAGGGCCGGGTCCGCTGAAGGTGCGGCCGGGACGGCGGTTGGCGGGCCCCTGGAACACGAGGTCCGGGCGGGGGAGGCCGGAATTCCGGAGCGCGCGGCCGTGACGGCGGGGGCCGGGACCCTGGAGCGGGCGATCGAGGCGATACCGCTGGTGGATCATCACGTGCACGGCGCCCTGGACGGCGACCTGCCGCGGAGGCGGTTCGAGGAGCTGATCACCGAGTCCGACCGGCCGGTGCCCGGCTGGATGACCCAGTTCGACTCGCAGCTCGGTTTCGCCGTCCTGCGGCACTGCGCGCCCGTCCTCGGTCTCGACCCGCACCCGGACCCGGAGACCTACCTCGCCCGCCGCGCCGAGCTCGGGGCCGGGGAGGCGAACCGGCGCCTGCTGGCCGCGGCCGGGGTGGGTCACTTCCTCCTGGAGACCGGCTACGGGGGAGAGGAGATCCTCGGCCCGGCGTCGATGGCGGCCCTCACGGGGCGGCCCGTCGAGGAGATCGTCCGCCTGGAGTCGATCGCCGAGGGAGTCGTCGCCGAGGGAACCGACGCCGCCGGGTTCGCCGCCCGCTTCGAGGCGGCCCTGTGGGAGCGCAGCCGTACGGCGCGCGGCCTGAAGAGCGTCGCCGCCTACCGGTACGGGCTCGACCTCGACCCCGCCCCGCCCGCCCCGGCCGAGGTGACGGCGGCGGCCGGACGCTGGTTGCGCGAGTCCGAGCGGACCGGGACGGTCCGCGTCGACGACCCGGTGCTGCTGCGCCACCTCATCTGGGCGGGCATCGAGCGCGGGCTGCCGCTCCAGTTCCACGTCGGATACGGCGACCCCGACCTCGACCTGCGCCGTTCCGACCCCCTCCTGCTGCGCGGCCTCGTCGAGCTCGCCGAGCCCAGGGGCGTCCCCCTGCTCCTGCTGCACTGTTACCCGTACCACCGCAACGCTGGTTACCTCGCCCAGGCCTACCCGCACGTCTACCTCGACGTCGGGCTCGGGGTGAACCACACCGGGGCGCGCAGTGTGGCCGTGGTGGCCGAGAGCCTGGAGCTGGCGCCGTTCGCCAAGATCCTCTTCTCCTCGGACGCCTGGGGCCCCGCGGAGCTTCACCACCTGGGCGCCCTGCTCTGGCGCCGCGCGATGGCCCGGGTCCTCGGGGGGTTCGTCGCGGACGGCGAGTGGAGCGAGCCGCAGGCGATCCGGGTCGCCACCATGATCGGCGCGCGGAACGCCCGCCGCGTCTACGGCCTCGGAGAGATCGGGTGACCGGGTGACCGGCCCCGAGGCCGGAGACGAGAACGACCATCACGTACGAAGAGAACGGCGCCCCATGTCACCCACGTACCACCGGAACGGCACCACGCACAGTCAGAGGGAGATCCATGATCGGCACTCACGTCCGCACACTCGCCGCACTTGCCGAGGAGGACGCGTGAGGGGCAACCGCGACGCCCGCCGGCTCGGGGGGCGGCGATGAACGAGATCCACGAGCGGCTCCGCGCCGCTCTGCACGCCGAGCTGCCCGCGGCCTTCCAGCTGCGGCGGGAACTGCACGCCGAGCCGTGCGTGTCGGGAAAGGAGGAGCCGACGCTCAAGCGCGTGCTGGACGCGCTGCCCGAGGGCGACGCGACGGAGCGGGTGGCCGGGACCGGCGCGCTCCGTCGCGTCGGCGGCGAGGGCCTGGCCGTCGGGGTGCGCGGGGAGCTGGACGCCCTGCCGATCCAGGAGGAGACGGACGTGCCCTGGGCCTCGCGCAACGGCGCCATGCACGCCTGCGGCCACGACGTGCACCTCGCGGCGCTGGTGGCGCTGACCAGGGCGGTCGACCGGGTACGGGCGCCCGCGCCGATGGTCGCGGTGCTGCAGCCGCGCGAGGAGACCCACCCCTCCGGTGCTCGCGACATCGTCGACTCCGGCGCGCTCCGCAGGAACCGGGTCGGCGCGATGATCGCGGCACACGTCCAGCCGGTGCTCGCCACCGGCGAGACGGCCTGCACACCCGGCGCGGTCAACGCCTCCTCCGACGAGTTCACCGTCACCGTCCGGGGGCAGGGCGGGCACGCGGCCTACCCCCACCTGTCCCGCGACTCGGTCCTGGCGCTCGCCCAGATCATCGTGGCCGCGCAGCAGCTCGTCAGCCGCGACGCCGACCCGATGACGCCGACCGTGGTCACCTTCGGGACCGTGTCGGCGGGCAGCGCCCCCAACGCGATCCCGGGGCATGCCTCCGCCCGCGGCACCCTCCGCACGATGTCGGAGCCGTGGCGCCACCAGCTGCACCACCGCTTCCGCGAGATCGCCGAGGGCGTCGCCCGCGTCCACGGCTGCGAGGCGGAGGTGCGGATCACGAACGGGGAGCCGGTGCTCGTCAACGACGCCCGCCTCGCCGAGGAGACCGGCTGCATCCTCGTCGACGTCGCCCACCACATGCCCGCCACGCTGCGCTCCTGCGGTGCCGACGACTTCGCCCACTTCGCGTCGGTCGTGCCGTCGCTGATGCTGTTCGTGGGCACCGACACGGCGTCGGGGCTGCACAGCCCGTACTTCCTGCCCGGAGACGAGACCGTGACGGCGGTCGCCGAGAGCCTGCTCGCGGCCTACCTCGCCGCCACGCGGGTGATCGGCGCGGGCGGCTGAACGGGCGTCTCGCGCTGGTGACGGCAATCCGCGGGAGACGCGGAAAAGGCTGGAACGCTGGGAGTGCGATGGTCGTCGACGTGGGTGAGGGCCGGTCACCGGGCGCGGGCGGCCGCCGCTCGCGCCCGGCGGTCAGTATCCCGTTGCGGGGTCGATCACTCCCTCCAGCGGGCGGCCCGCGCGCAGGTTGCCCACGTTGCGCTCGACCCGCTCGCAGAGCATCCGCGCGACGTACTCGGCGGAGTCGGCGGAGTGCGAGGTGATGAGCACCCGGGGGTCGGCCCACAGGGGGTGCCCGTCGGGGAGCGGCTCGGGATCCGTCACGTCCAGGCCGGCGGCGGAGATCGTTCCCGCGCCGAGGGCCTCGACGAGCGCGCCGGTGTCGATGTGCGCGCCGCGGGCGACGTTGACGACGACGGCGTGCGGCGGCAGCAGCGCCAGCTGGGCGGCGCCGACGACGTGCCTCGTCTCCGGCGTCAGGGCGAGAGCCAGCACCAGGACGTCGGTCTCGGGAAGCACGGCGGGCAGGGCCGAGGGCGGCAGCGTCTCCGGTGTCTCCGGCGTCTCTGGCGTCTCCAGCGTCTCCAGCGTCTCGTCGGTGCCCTCGGCCTTCTCGGGGTGGCGACGGATCACCCGGATCCGGCACCCGAACGGCCGCAGGAGGCGGACGAGCTCGGTGGCTATGCCGCCGCCGCCGAGGATCGTCACCCGCCGGCCGTGCAGCGACCGGGGTTCCACCGGACACCAGCCGGGCGTCCGCGCCTGGCGGGAGAGGCCGCGCAGGCAGGTCAGCGTCAGCATCAGCGCGTGCTCGGCGACCTGCCCGGCGAACGACCCCTTGGCGCAGCTGAAGACCACGGGGCGCTCGAACACCCCTGATGACACGAACCTCTCCACGCCCGCCCAGGGGAACTGCACCCACCCGATCCGGGGGTGGGCGTCCAGCGTCGCCACGAGCAGCTCCGGCTCGCCGGGAACGAGCCACACCAGGCCGTCGGCGTCGGCGAGCGGGACGTTGGCACCGCCGCCGCGGGACACGGCCTCCTCGATCCCGAGCCGTAGCCGGTCGAGATCGACATCGGCGGGGCCGGGCCGTCCGTGGGACGTCCTCGCCTCCGCGGAGGGTGCTATCGCGATGCGGGCTTCCATGAACGACATTCTGTCGTAGATCACCCGCGGCGTATCGCCGGTCCGAGGGCGATCCCGCCTCGCCGGTCACTTCCCGAAGGCGCGGAAGTAACACGGGAATTGACCGGTACCACGTGAGCGTGCGAAAAGCCGGGTCGCGGACGCGTGACGCATTCGACGATCTCGCCCGGCGCGAACCGATCCGATCGCGGGGCGGTGACCTGGGGAAACCTTCGCCCACGACGACGGGACTCCGGGAGCGCTACATTTTCCTGGGGAAGACGGGGCGTTTCTGGAGGGCGGATCGTTTTGGGCAGAGGAACGATCATCGGTGGCCGTTACGAGTTGGATCCCACGTCGCGTCGCTCCGGCGGAATGGGAGAGGTCTGGTTCGGCTACGACAAACGCCTGGATCGGCAGATCGCCATCAAATTCATCAAAGCCGACAGGTTTCCCGATGGTCGCCGGGACGAGGAACTGGCCAGGCGTTTCGTACGCGAGTCGCGGATCACCGCCCGGCTGGAACACCCTGGAGTGCCGACCATCTACGACTGCGGGCCGCACGGTGACGACCTCTACATGGTCATGCAACTCGTCAGGGGGTGTTCCGTCGCGACGCTGCTCGACGAGACGGAGGTGCCCGTGGCCTGGGCCGCGGCGATCGCCGCCCAGGTGTGCTCGGTCCTGGCCGTGGCCCACGCCAACTCGCTGGTCCACCGCGACCTCAAACCGGGCAACCTGATGCTCTGCCCCGACGGCACGGTCAAGGTCCTCGACTTCGGCATCGCCGCCGCGCTCGCCCCCACGGACACGACGAACCTCACGAGGACGGGCGAGGTGCTCGGCACCCCGGCCTACATGGCGCCGGAGCAGGCCATGGCCGGGACCGCGGGACCGCGGAGCGACCTCTACTCCCTCGGCGTGATCCTGGACGAGATGCTCGCCGGGAACAACCAGTTCGCCGCGCCCACCCCGCTGGCCTCGATGCGCAACCACACCGACGCCGCCCCCCGGCCGCTGCGCGCGAGACGGCAGGACGTCCCCGAGGGGCTGGAACGGCTCGTCCTGCGGCTGCTCGCGAAGACACCCGAGGAGCGGCCGGCGAGCGCGGACGTCGTCTACGAGCGGCTGCTCGACTTCTGCCGCGAGCTGCCGCCCTTCACCGGCTACGTCGACCTGGACGCGTCCCACCCGGTGCGCATGTACGCCACCGTCCTCGGACGGATCTCCTCCACGCGGGCCGACGACCGGCGGCCCGCCCATCCGGTACGGCCGGCGCGGATCAGGCGCGCCACAGGACTGGTGCAGATCGAGCGGGCCGACATCGAGCGCGCTCGCAAGGAGGCCGACCTTCTCAAGGCGGAGGCCCGTTTCGGCCAGGCGGCGGACCTCCTGGCCGAGGTGGTCGGGCCCGCCGCGGGCTCCTTCGGCTCGACGAGCTCCGCCGTGGTCGACCTGCGGATCGAGCTCGCCGAGGCCCTCTTCCTCGGCGGCGACTACCGCCGGGCGGCGCCCGAGTTCCAGCGGCTCGCCGCCGACGTCGCCAGGGTGGAGGGGCCGGGCAACAACCTCGCCCTGCGGTGCCGGTTGATGGAGGCGGGTTGCCACGCGGCGATCGGGGAGACGAACCTCGCCCTGACCCAGCTCCGGCGGCTGCTGGCCGACGAGAGGCGGTTCGGCGCGGGAGAGGAACGGATCCTGGAGATCCGGCGCCAGATCGGGATGGTGGAACTCGACGCGGGCAACAAGGGGCGGGCCAAACGGCTGCTCGGCGAGCTGCTGCCGGACCTCGAACGCAGGTACGGCCCGTACCACCACAACGCCGGAAAGGTCCGCGCGATCCTCCAGGGGCTCACCGACCGCTGACCCGGGCGTCTCCGGGAACGGCGGCGGTCACCGCCGGTGCCGTCCCGCCATGCCGCGCTTGACGGCCAGGGGCATCTCCGGGAACGGCGGCGGTCACCGGCCGCCGGGCCACCGCACCCTGCCCGCCGGGGCCGGGGGCGCCGCGGCTCAGGGGAGGGCCGGAGACCTTCCCGTTCACGTACAGCTCGGTGGCGGCTCCCGGCAGGCCGGGCGCGGATCACCCGGAGCGCTGCTCCGCCGGGGGACACGGTCGGTCATGGGTGATTCCCTGGCGAGTGACGAAGGGGCGGGTGCCCGCGTTCTACGGTGTGGCGAGTGCCTCCGTCGGGGAGAGGCGGGAGGCGCGGACGGCCGGGTAGAGACCGGCGAGGGCGCCGATGGCCAGGGTCGTCGCGAGGCCGCCGATCGTCGCCCAGGTGGGGATCACGGCCGGCCAGCCCTGGTAGAGCGCGTAACCGATGGTGACGCAGATGCCGAGGAAGACCCCGCCCGCCCCGCCCAGGGCCGAGAGCAGCAGCGACTCCATGAGGAACTGCGTGCGGATCTGCCCGCGCGTCGCGCCGAGCGAGCGGCGCAGGCCGATCTCCGGGCGCCGTTCCAGCACCGAGATGACCATGGTGTTGGCCACCCCGACGCCGCCGACGAGCAGCGCGACCGCGCCGACCCCGAGGAGGAGCCCGGTGAACGCCTGGCTGGTGGCCTGCTTGGCGGCGAGGGCGTCGGACGGGCGCGAGACCTCGACCTCGTTCGGCGCCCGCGGGTTCGCCGTACCGGCCAGGACCGAGCGGACGGACTCCAGCCTCGACTCGTCGGAGCGGGTGTAGAGGATCGTGGGGTGCCCGTCGAAGTCCAGCGTCGCCTCCGCGGCCGGCCAGCCGATCAGCGCCGCGCTGTCCAGCTCGGCGGCGAGCGGCACCGGGTCGAGGATGCCGACGACGGTGAACCGCACGCCGCCCACGACCACCTGGGTGTCCGGCGCCGCCGCGCCCACCCCGAGGCGCTCCGCCGCCCCCGATCCGAGCACCACGGCCGGGTAACGCTCGGTGGCCTCGTTGAGCCAGGTGCCGCTGCGCACCGTCGCGCCCACCGTGGACAGGAGGTCGATACGGGCGGCATAGGTGGTGAGCCCCCCGGTCTGGGCCTTGGGAATCTCCTCGGACCGGTAGACCTTGGCGTCGCCGACGCGCCCGGCCGCGGAGGCCGACTCCACGGGGCCGATCCGCTCGATCATCGCCTCGGCGTCCACCGGCATCTTGGCCGCCTCGCCCAGGAGCGTCTGGCCGGACGAGACGGTGAGCAGGTTCGTGCCCAGTGCCGAGAGCGTACGGTCGAGCTCGGCCCCCGACGAGGACGAGATGCCGACCACGCCGATCATCGCGGCGATGCCGATGGCTATCCCGAGCGCGGACAGGAACGCCCGCATCGGGCGGGTGCGCAGGCCGGACGCGCCGACCCGCATCACGTCGCGTGGCCGCATCCTGGCGGGAACCGGCTTCGGCGAACCCGCCTGATCGATCACGGTCATCCCGCCACCCCGGATTCGGCGTGCCGCGGCGATTCGGCCGCGGAGCCGGAGCCGATCGCGGAGTCGGAGACGATCCGGCCATCGCGCATCCGCACCTGCCGGGGCAGGCTCGCGGCGATCTCCCGATCGTGCGTGATGATCACGACGGTCGTGCTCGAGGTGTTCAGCTCGCGCAGCAGTTCCATCACCCCGGCCCCGGAGACGGAGTCCAGGGCGCCGGTCGGTTCGTCGGCGAGGAGGAGCGGGGGGTTCCCGGCCACGGCTCGGGCGATGGCGACGCGCTGCCGCTCACCACCGGACAGCTCGTGCGGCTCGTGGTCGAGGCGGTGGCCGAGCCCGACCCGTTCCAGCGCGGTCGAGGCCCGGCGCCGCCGTTCGGACAGGCCGAGACCGGTGTAGAGGAGGCCGTCGGCCACGTTGTCCAGCGCCGGGACTTTGGCGGCGAGGTGGAAGTGCTGGAAGACGAAGCCGATCCGGGTCGCCCGCAACGCCGAGAGCCGGCTGTCCGACAGCTTCGAGACGTCGTACCCGTCGATGCGCACGGTTCCGGAGGAGGGGCGGTCGAGCGTGCCGACGACGTTGAGCATCGTCGACTTGCCCGAGCCGGAGGGGCCGACGACGGCGACGAGCTCGCCGCGTCCGATCTCCATGGAGACCGCGGCCAGCGCGGTGATCCCGCCGGGGTAGACCCTGGTCACGTCCGACAGGGAGACCATCGGGGGCGTCATCTCGGCATCCCCACGGTCGCGCCCTCGACGAGGCCGTCTCCGGAGATCTCGACCCGGCCGCCGGCGAACAGTCCTGTCTTCACGCTGAAGTAGCGGGACTTGGCGCCCTCGACGACCTCGACGCCGAATCCGCCCTCCCTCAGCGCCACGAGCGCGGAGACCGGTACGGTCAGCACGTCCTCGCGCCTGGACGCCGTGAAGGTCACGTCCACCGCGGCCTGGTCGAGGCCGGTCGCCGCCTTCTGGCGGCTGAGGGAGACGAGCGCCTCGAGCCTCGTCTCCGGGTCCGCGTCCGGGCCCTCCCCGGGTTCGATGATCGTGGCGACCTCGGTGACCTTGCCCGCCACGCTCTTGCCGTCGGGCATGGTGACCGACACCTTGGCGCCCTTCTTCGCCATCCGCTGGTCTTCCGTCCGTAGCCGGACGGTGACCACCTTGGTGGTGCCGGTGTAGGTCAGCACCTTCTGGCCGGGGGCGATGGGCTGGCCGGTCTCGGCCTCCAGGCTGTCCACGCGGACCTTGCCGCCGGCGAAGACGACCCGGCCGAGCTCGACGACGCCAGTCTCCTCCAGGCCCCGGTCGTCCTGCCACCGCGCGACCGCCGAGGCCGTGGCGCCGGTGTACTCGCCGTCCACGGTGAAGCCGGTGTAGCCCAGCCGGCGGAGGTTGCGCTCCAGACGCCTGACGTCCGGCCCCTCGGTGCCGATCCGCATGTCGCGATAGGCCGGCGTCGTGCCGTACATCAGCACCACCGGCTTGTCGTCCACCTTGTAGAGCGGCTTGCCGCGGGTGACCTGGGCGCCGCTGCCGGGGAGCCAGGTGACCGTGCCGGGCTGCCGGCTCACCGCGGTGGCGGCCGGGCCGTAGCCGAGCTCGCCGTCGGCGTCCCGCGTGTCGGCGAGCGTCTGCCGCTTCACCAGGGTGGTGGCCGGAGGCAGGAGGACCGAGGTCCTGTCCGTTCCGGTGCCGCGCGGGCCGACCATGCCGCTCGTGGCCGCGGCGGCCGTTCCGAGGACGGCGACCGCGACGACCAGTCCGGCGACCTTCTTGCCACGGCCGAAACCACGGCGTCGCCGCGAACGGGGAGAGGACGCGTCCATGTCCGTTCCGTCGTCGAGGGTGGCCGTGCCCATCAGGAGCCTCCCTGACCCGCTTCGGGCAGGAACTCCTTCGCGCACTTCTCCTGCGCGACCTGGAAGTCCGGATCCTCGCCGACGGCACCGGTCACGCGCAGGCCGCCACCGCCCTCGGGGTCCGGGAAGTCCTCCACACCGTTGTCCCGCATGCACTGCGCGAACTTGCGCATCGACTCGGCCCTCCGCGGGTCCGCCCCGTTCGGTCCGGAACCGCCCATCGGGGAGAACTCCTTGCAGGCCGCCGTGGCCTTGTCCACCGCCTCCTTGCCGACGCTCTTGTCGATCCGGATGGTGACGCCCTTGCCGGGTTCGGGGTCCGCCATGTCGACACCGTTCTCACGCATGCACTGCGCGAACTTGATCCCCCTCTCGTGCTGGTCCAGGCTCGGCGTGGCGCTGCTCACGGCGGGCTTGTCACCACCGCCGCCCGCGGACGCCACGTCCGCGCCTTCGCCGGCCGTACCGCACCCTGCCAGGACCAGGGCGAGCGCCAGGGCGCCGAGAACTCTCATAAAAGCTCCTCTTCCGCCGGCCGGTTCTCCACCGGCCGTTCGAGAGGTGATGCAACAGGGGAGCGCGTTTCGGTCGCGTTTCCACCGGCGCTAACGGCGAGCAAACACCGCGTACGGCACCATCGCCTCGTCCGTACATGACGAGGGGGCGCGAGAACGCGATGCGAGTGCTGGTGGTGGAGGACGAGCGGATGCTGGCCGGCGCGATAGCCGAGTGGCTGCGCGGCGAGACGCACGCGGTCGACACCGCGCACGACGGCGAGGCGGCGCTGGAACGCATCGCGGTCAACGACTACGACGTGGTCGTTCTCGACCGCGACCTGCCCCTCGTGCACGGCGACGACGTCTGCAGGGAACTGGTCGCGTCGGAGTCGACCGCGCGGGTGCTGATGCTCACCGCCGCCGCGGAGATCGGTGACCGGGTGGCCGGGCTGTCCCTCGGGGCCGACGACTACCTGGCCAAGCCGTTCGCCTTCGCCGAACTCGCCGCCCGTGTCCAGGCGCTGGGACGGCGCTCACGGCCGGCCGTGCCGCCGGTGCTGCGGAGGGCCGGGATCACCCTCGACCCCGCGCGTCGGGAGGTGTTCAGGAACGGACGATATGTGCCGCTGTCGAAGAAGGAGTTCGCCGTCCTGACCGAACTGCTACGCGCCGACGGGGCGCTCGTCTCCGCCGAGCGACTGCTGGAGAAGGCGTGGGACGAGCACGCCGACCCCTTCACCGGCGCGGTGCGCCTCACCATACTCAAACTCCGGCGCAAGCTCGGGGAGCCGCCGGTCATCGAGACGATGCCGGGTGAGGGGTACCGGATCGCATGATCATCGACAGGTTGCCCCGCCTCACGCTGAGGACCCGGCTCACCCTCGTGTACGGCGCCCTGTTCCTCGCCGCGGGCCTGACCCTGCTCGGCGTCACCTACCTGCTGTTCAACCAGCAACTGACCCAGTCCTTCGCCGACAGGTACGGGGGATCCAGGGGCGGGCAGAAGGAGATGGTCCTCATCAACGCGAACGGCCACGTGTTCACGGGCCCCGCGGCGATCCGGTGGCTGCAGCGGCAGGAGGAGGAACTGCGCACCGCCGCGGTCACCTCGCTGCTCACCCAGGGAGCGGTCGCGCTGACCGTGGTCGGTGCCGCCGCGGCGGGCCTCGGGTGGGTGGTCGCGGGCCGGGTGCTCGCCCCGCTGCGCCGGGTGACCGACACGGCGCGGCGGATCGCGGTCACCACGGTCGCCGACCACGGTCTGCGCGCGCGAATCGCTCTGCGCGGGCCGGAGGACGAGGTGAAGGAGCTCGCCGATGCCTTCGACACCATGGTCGAGCGGCTCGACCACTCCTTCGACGGTCAGCGCAGGTTCGTCGCCAACGCCTCGCACGAACTCCGCACACCGCTGACGCTCAACCGGGCGCTGGTCGAGCTGGCCATGCATCGCAGGGCGGCGTCGTCCGACGTCAGGCAGCTCGGCGAGAGCCTCCTGGAGATCAACGCCCGGCACGAGCAGCTCATCTCGGGACTGCTGCTGCTGGCCCGCGCCGAGCACGAGATCGCCGACCGGTCACCGGTGGACATGGCCGACGTGGTGTCCCACGTGATCGCGCAGACCGCCCGGCAGGCGGAGCACGCGAAGATCACTGTGCACGAGGCGGCGGGCCCCGCGCCCACCGGCGGGGACGCGCTCCTGCTCGAACGCCTGGTGCACAACCTGGTCGAGAACGGGATCCGGCACAACACCGGCGACGGTAACGGCTGGGTGCGGGTCGTCAGCCGTACCGCGCCTGACGGACGCGTCGAGGTGGAGGTCAGCAATACCGGGCCCGCCGTACCGCCCTACGACATCCCGGAACTCTTCAAACCCTTCCGCCGCCTGGGTGCCGACCGCCTGGTCACGGCGAAGAGCGCGGGACTGGGCCTGTCCATCGTCCGCTCCGTGGCCCGGGCCCACGGCGGCGACGTCACGGCCCGCCCGCGCGAAGGCGGCGGCCTGGTCGTGACGGCCGTCCTCCCCCGCACCCACGGCCCCGGCGTTGTTCCGGCTTGACGCGACAGGTGCCCGTCACCGATCAGTTCGTACGGGTGTTGGGGAGGTGCTCGCCCAGATAGCCGACCCAGATCTTGCCGGTGGCGCCGCCGGAGTCGTCGTGGAAGTACATCCGGGGCGCGGGATAGCCGACGGGCCGGAGCTTGACGTGGGACTCCATCAGGACCTGCCCGCCCGGGTTCACCTCGGGCGGGACGGCGAAGGTCCGGCGGTCGCTGAACTTGGCGCGGGTGACCACGCTCTTCGACTCGCGCATGGACAGCATCCCGGTGGGGATGGTGAGGCGGCCGGAGGAGCCGTGGGAGCACCACTCGTAGAAGCCGCCGGAGAACTCCCCGCCGGACCGGGCCCTCGCGAAGTCCTCCAGGGCGCGCAGGGAGTCCCACGCCTTCGCCGCCCACGTGCGCGACTGGGCCGGGTGGTCCAGGTCGAGCCGGGCGGCGGCGCCGTCGGTGTCGCCGACGACGATGTGGCGCAGGCTCTCGCGGGCCTCGATCAGGACCGCGACCAGGCTGGCGGGTTCGAAGACGGGGGTCTCCTCGGGCACGCCGTACACCGGCTGGCCCGCCGCGGCGAGCCTGCCCTCCAGCCAGCGGACCCGCTCGGTGAGCTTCCTGGCGCTCGTGACGGCCTCGGCGTACTCCTCGGTGAGCAGCCGGTACTCCTCGCGAAGGCTCCCGGTGTCGGCGGCCGGACGGTCGCCTTCCCCGTTCGCGAGGGGGGTCTCGCCGTGCCGTTCCGCGACGATGTCACGCAGGCCGGAAAGGTGCGCGCGGAGCGTGTGGAGCTCGCGGAGAACCCCGGCGAGGTCACCGGCGGAGGCCTGTGACGACGTGGCGAGCCCGAGCGCCGTGTCCAGGTCACCGCGCAGTTCCTTGACCACCATGTCCGCCACCACCTGGGCGATCTCCTCCACCCCGGAGAGCGGGGCGCCGCCCCCGGAGAGGGCCTGCCCGTTCCTCCCGTTCTCTCCGGTCTCCTCGTTCTTCCCGGTCTCCGTGTTCTCCGTCTTCTCCTGGTTCTTTGTGTTCTCTGTGTTCTCCGTGATGACGGCGGCCTTCTCCGAGGGAGACGGCCCCTGCGTCCCGGCGGAGACCGCGCCGGTTCCGCCAGCCCCGCCGGTTCCGGCGGCCGGGGCGGGCGCCGGGCGCCGGGTCATGGCCATCATCCGCCGTCGTAGCTCCTCGCGGGCGGAGTCGGTCTTCGCGGGCCGGCGCGCGGCCTCGGCGATCTCGCCCAGGTCGGCGCGCCCGGCGAGCACCCGGTAGACGACGTGGAGCGTCCGCTGCACGTCCGCGGGAAACTCGCGATGGACGGTGTCGCCGACCGCTCCGACGACGATCCGGTCCAGGGCGGCGTCACCCTGGTCCCGGATCATGGCGGCGCCCATGGGCGGGTGCCTGCGGGGGTGGCGTTCCTCGGCGGGGTCGAAGGGGGCGAGGTAGGTGCGGATCCCGCCGCCGAACACGCCCAGTTCCTTGCCCATCGCCTTGTTGAACCGGTTCTGGGCGCGCAGGTCGGCCAGCCGTACCACCAGGCCCGCGCCGGTGACCGCACCGGCCAGATAGTCGGCACGGGCCCGCACCGCCTCCGGGTTCTGGGGGTCCACGGAGAGAACGAGGATCGGCATCCTCCGGCGGGGTTCGGTCATCACGGGGACGAACCGCTCCATGCCCTCCTCGTCGAGGACCACCGGGCCGTCCTCCACCTGGATGCCGCCGTCGCTGATGCGCGCGGTGCGCAGGTACGCAGGGAGAAAACCGGGCACGCTCACCACGGCCGGTTCGCGCCGCTCCCGCCGCTCGCGCCGCTCCGGTTCGCGCCTTCCGCGCCGGTACGGTTCCCGCCGCTGACGTTCCGGTTCGCGTCCCTCGTGCCGGTCCACGGTGACGATGACCCACCCGGTCATGCCCGGCACCGACTCCGTGTAGGTCACCCGGGTCCGCAGGTGCCCCTCCCCGTGCGGCTCGTCCAGCGTGTAACGGCCGCAGTCACCGCGCCGTTCCATCGTGAGCCGTGCCCGGCCGGCCTCGGCCTCGACCATCGCCCGCGCCGCGCCCGGCGGCGGGAACCCCTTCCGCTCGACCCACTCCGAGAAGGTGCGGCGCAGCCGGATCGAGATGGGGGCGGCCGGGTCGCGCAGCACCGCCTGATATAACCGCGTCACGTTCGACGCCATAGTCACGACACCTCATATGTCATCAACCTGGGGGATGTACGGCTCACGTCCGATAAATGGACGTCAGTCATACGGGGTTGGATGTCAGCCGGGCTCCGCCGGTTCCAGCGGCCGGGCTTTGTGTACCATAAATGGCGTTTAGTGCTGAATTAAGCTTGTATAAGACATAAATCGGGTTCAGTGGCCGGGGTGCTGTCGCGATCGGCCGACTTTGTCGCACCCCAGTGTGACGACGTGCCGGCCTGGTGTCGCGGTCTTTCCTCGAGATCGCCGCGCGGCCGCCGTCCAGGGCGGCCGGCCTCCCCAGGCGGCGCGAACCCGTCCGGCTGTTTCCGCGGGGCGGGCGATTGACGGCGTACCGGGGCGCGTGGTCCGGCCGGATGAAGGTCGCCCGCCCGAGGTGCCCCGAATCGGGGTAGCCGACTATTGGTGGAAATTCCTTAATATGATGTTTTGTGCTTCATGTTCGTTATTTAACTGGCTAGAGGATCGCTTGTTCGACGGGCCGCCGTCCGACCCGTGACATGCCGCAGGAGCCTCCGTTTCCGCGAGTTGCAGGCGTCGGACCAGGTCCACAACCGCCTCCCCGGAGGCGGGCAAGGCAGGGAGATAAGCGAGATTCCTGCGTTGCAGGACATGACCTTTTCAAGTAGGCGGTCACCTGAAGAAGGTGTATCAGGTACGCGTTCCCCCGGTCCGGTCGCGCGATATCGCGAACGGTCGGGCGGTCGCTCACCACTCGCTCTTCGAAAAGCCTTCTGTGAAGATCATGCCCGGTTTCCCGGAAGCCTCCCGGCGGCGATGCCGTCGGTCAGCCCGTCGACCAGCTCCCCGCCGATCGTCCCCGCCTCCCGCAGCGATCGCTCGAAGGCGGTGAGCCGCCGGAAGGCCTCGCCGTGGCGGCGCTGCTCGTCGAGGGGCAGCCGCAGCACCTGCAGCCTGCGGACGTCGATGCGGGAAGAGGCCGAGGCGTGGGTTCCCGCCTGCCTCGCGTTGGCCGGTGCGCGCAGGCAACCGGCCAGGAACCACGGGTCGAGCAGCGTGGGGTCCACCCGCAGGGCGAACAGCTGCGAGCCCAGCACCGTGGGGGCGCCGGTGTCGACCCAGGCGCCGAACGCCCGGTAGGCGCCGACGACCACCACCTCCTCAGGGACGGTCACGGTGAGGGTGCCCGCCGTCTCTCCCGCGGAGGCCTCACGCGCGGGCAGCCAGCCGGACGGCCTGCCTCCGGCCAGCACGTCGGCGATGGTCAGCATGGGTACGGCGTCATCGGGGGCGTCGCCGGTGCGCACCGTGCCGTCCGCCGGTTGCTGCCCGGCCCGCATCGTCACCGCGCCCGCCCGGAGCAGGTCGCCCACGGTCACCGTGCCCTGGCCCACCGGCTCCTCGTCGCCCAGTTCGAGCGCGGACAGGGTCGCGGTCAGATTCCGCAACTCCTGGAGCAGGGTGCCGAACCGGTTCCACGAGCGCCGCAGGCCCAGGTTCGCGGAGGTCCCCCTCTTCGGGACGTGCCGTGCCGGGGTGAGGTCCACCTCGTCGTCCAGGAGGTCGATCACCGGGACCACGGCGTGATCGGCCGACCGGTTCCCGTCCTCGTCTCCCACCTGGACCACCTGGATCACCTGGACGGCCGACACCACGCGCCTGCGCAGGAGGGGCCAGTCGATCGCGGCCCTGCCCGTCCGCTGCGTCTTTCCCGACGGCTCCGGCTGGACGTCGGCCGCGTCGACCAGAAGCACCCCGGCCCCCGCGTCCGTTCCGCCTCCGGACGGTGCCCGCAGGACCCACAGATGCAGCGCGACGCTGTGCGGGGGCGCGGACCCCGGCGGCAGGGCGACCACCGCGCGCAGCACGCCGCTGCGGAGCAGCCCGGCCCGGACCCGGCGCCCCGCCCTGCGGGAGGCGACACCGGGCGGCAGCAGCAGCACGGCCGTCCCGCCGGGCGCCAGACGGCTCAGCGCGTGCTGCGTCCAGGCGAGCTCCGGCTCGGTGCGGGGAGGCAGGCCGTACGTCCAGCGGGCGTCGGTGGCGAGTTCCTCGTATCCCCAGTCGCGCTCGTTGAACGGCGGGTTGCACAGCACCACGTCGGCGCGGACGTCGGGATGGGGATCGGCGCGCAGCGTGTTGCCGGCCCGGACGTCCACCTTCCAGGCGGTCTCCCGCTCCGGCGAGTGGCCGGCGAGCACGATCCGTACGGCTGCCAGCGCCGCCTGGGTCGGGTCGACGTCCTGGCCGAGCAGTTCCAGCGGGACACCCGAGGGGGGCGCGTCCACCGTGCCGGCCCACTGCCGGGCGGCGGCGAGCAGGAGACCGCCGGTGCCGCACGCGGGGTCGAGCACGGTGCCGACGTCACCGGCCTCGCCGTCGCGCACCAGCTCGGCGACCTCGGCCATCAGCGCCGCCAGCGGGCGCGGCGTGACGCCGATCTGCCGGACGTGCGTGTCCAGCCAGCGGCCGAGCAGGAAGTCGAAGGTCTCCCGGGTCCCGTGTTTCCTCGCCAGCCCGACCGCGCGCTCCACCAGGGACCGCTGGGCGTCGGAGAGGCCGGTGTCGTACGGAAGTCCCTCGGCGGCATCGGTGTCCGGCGGACCACCCGCGTGTGTCGTGTCCGTCGCGTGCCTCGCCCCCTCCCTGGCGAGCCGGGCACCGGCCGCGGCGATCGCCCTCCCCATCGTGTCGCGATCCCCGAGCGCCTCGAACTCCGGCCACAGCCGTTCCCGGCTGCCGACCTCGTCGAGCTTCCCCTGCCGTCTCAGCCACTCCTCCACCTGCGACAGCGCGAACTGCGGGCTGGTGTCCGTACCGCCGACCGGTGCGGGGAAGCTGTCGTGACGGCGGCGCCAGTTGCTGACGGCCGCGCGCCCGACACCGGCGATCCTGGCTATCTCCGCCAGGGTGACGGAGACGGACGGGTCGGCGGAAGGAGGCATTGTGTCCTCCGGGTAGGGGACGGGACGGTGGTGACCTCGCCGGAAGGTGCGATGACGGCATGTGCCCAGGGGGGGCAGGCGCCGTGACTTCCCGTGGAGATCTCCTGGCAGCCTATCCGTTGACTCAGTTCACTCGGGAGCCGACCCGGCCGAGGAAACCTGGCCAAGGGCGACGGCGAGGTTCTCTCCGGCCCACCCGGCGCCGTCTCTCCAGATCGTCGTGGACTTCAGGCCTCAGGCGAGCATCGAAGAGATTCGTTCACGGGGAGACATGCGCCGAAGAGTAGTTGAATGACTACTCTTCGGAGTCGAAGTTGCTGCATTCTGTTACGCGGCAGAATTGTGCCCGTTTGGTGTTGAAAGTGATGGTTCTTCGATGTCGATCCCCAGGGAATCGGCGACCTCTTCCAGGGTCAGGTCGGGGCTCGTGGTCGAGGTGGCCAGTCGTTCACGGATCAACGGGGCCGGCTGGATCTCGTCGATGAGGTCGGCGAGTTGCTCGTAGAGTTCGAAGCTGATGAGGACGGCCTCGGGCTTGTAGTGGCGGCCGATGACGACGGGCTCGGCCTGGAGGCCCTGCTCGCCGATGCGGGCGACGGTCTCGCTGAGCTGGGTGCGGGCGGAGGAGATGGGCTCGACGCGCACGAATTTCGTCATGGCGTGAGGGTGGCATCACGGAGCGCGACTTGTACAACTACTTGTACAAGTCGTGCCTATCGCACGAGTCCGTGGAGCAGGGCGACCCACGTGGCGTCGGCTTCCCCGGCGGGCCGGCGGTCGCTCTCGTCGATCGACGGGTTGTTCCGTGCGCGGGTGGTGCGGCGGATGAATCTCAGTCCGCCCGCCTGGCACAGCTCGTAGAAGACCGTGTCGCAGTCGCAGGTCCATCGCACGACCCGGGCCTGTCCATCCCCTCGCGGGGGATGCCAGGTCAGCTCCTCGCAGTGGGATCGCGCGGGAAGCACGTGGGGGCTGGTGCAGCGGGGTGGGTGGTCCCAGCGGATCACGGTCTCACCCTCCGTTCAGCTGGAACCACACGACACGGCCGGCGAGGATCTCGTACCAGCCCCAGGCCGACGACAGTTCCCTGACCAGCCAGAGTCCGCGTCCCCCGCCACTGTCGGGGGTCGCGCCCGTGCAGACCATGGGCCGGTGCCCGGCCGCCGAGCCGGCGTCGATCACATCGATGTGGAGCGTTCCATCGTGGTGGGCGACGGCGATGGTGATCCGTCCACTGGGGCAGCGGCCGGAGTCGGAGTGGCGTACGGAGTTGGTGACGAGCTCGGTGAGGAGGAGGAGCGCGTCGTCGGTGTGCGGGTGGTCGATCCCTTTCAGCAGGTCGCGGACGTAGCGGCGGGCCCGGGGGACGGCGGCGATCTGCGCGGGCAGATCGACCTGGCCCAGCAGCCCCAGCACCCTCACCGGGTCCCCTCCACCAGCCGCTCGGCCGCCTCCCGCATCCTGCCGCGCCCTCGCCGGTCGTGGTCTCGCGGGTCTTGCCGTCGCTCCCAGGTGAACACCGACGTGCGGCCCCGTTGAGCCGTGGTGACCCTTGACCGCGCCGGCGGCACGAAGATCTCCACGCTCGGCCGCCGACCGGGCGAGAGCCTGACCACGGAGTCGAACCCGAGATCGTTCAACTCCCAGGCCAACTCCAGCAACTCACCGCCCCACCCTCGAAGATCACGAATTCTCATCCCCTTGCCCGCCCTTCATGACTCCCACTTTTCTCTGGTGCTGTCACATATGTCCGATGTGTACCTAGAGTCATCAGGCGTACACGTAGAGCATGCAGCGGTGTGGCTGTATGAGCCAGCAGAAATGCAAACTTGCCATCAGAAAAGTTCCGGCACTCTGTGTGGGTGAGCCGCTACTGTGGGCTCCGATCCAAGGGAGGCTGGATATGCGGCAAACAGGGAGCCCTACCGTGCGCAGGCGTCGCCTGGCCTCAGAGCTTCGCCACCTGCGTGAACGCGCTCAGCTGACGCTGGAGGAAGTCAGTCAACAGCTCGGGTGGTCCACTTCGAAGATCTCGCGGATCGAGACCTCTCGTGTTGGTGTCGTTCCCAAGGACGTAGGTCTTCTCCTCGACCTCTACAAGGTTGGTAACTCCAGACAGGAGGAGCTGCTCAAACTCGCACGTGATGCCCGAAAGAGAGGCTGGTGGCACGCCTACGACGATCTTTCCAGCGAGTACACCGCCTACATCGGCCTTGAGGCCGAAGCCGCCTCGATGTGTAGCTTTGCCTCTGCTGTCCTTCCGGGTCTTCTCCAGACAGAGGACTACGTTCGTGCCGTTGTCCGCGCTGGGCTGGTCCTTGCGCCTCCCAGCGAAGTTGAGCACCGCATCGAAATACGTATGGCTCGACAGGAGCTGCTCTCGCAGGCAGAGCCCCTACGCCTCTGGACGGTGCTGGACGAAGCTGTCATCCGCCGCGTTATTGGTGGGCCGGTTGTGATGCGCTCCCAGCTCAACCGGCTCCTTGATCTGGCCGAACAGTCCAACGTCACCATCCAGGTCCTGCCTTTCACGGCTGGAGCTCATCCAGGCACAGGGGGCGCGTTTGAAATCCTCCAGTTTCCCGAGCCTGCCGACCCAGACGTAGTGTTCCTGGAGAATCTGACAGACAGCCTCTATGTAGAACGCGATGCGGATGTATACCGTTATACGGTGGCGTTTGACCACCTTCGGGCCAAGGCGCTGGACCCAGACGATTCCCGGGGTTTCATCGCAGAGACGGCGGCTCAGTTCGGCTAACCCTTGCGAAAGGGATGTGGAATGTCGGAGATAGATCTATCTCGTGTTGTGTGGCAGAAGAGCTCCCGCAGCGGAGCCGGACAAAACTGCGTCGAGGTTGGTGTCTGGCGCAAGAGCTCGCTGAGCGGTAACGGCTCCAACTGCGTTGAAGTCGCCCTCGCCGATACCTCGCAGGCCGGGCCCGGCCCGGATGTCGACCTGCTCGTCCTGGTGCGCGACTCCAAGAACCCTGAGGGTCCCATGCTGGCTTTCGCCTCGGCTGAATGGGACGCCTTCCTCGACAGGATCAAGGACGATGCGGCGACCTGGATGCGCGTCACGAGACGTGACGTGAGTCCGTAGCGTCGGCTCCCGCTCGATTCTGGCCTGAGGTGTCACTGTCGTGCAGCGGAAGGTGGAACCTTCGCCGGGGCTGACCGGATCTCCTCTTCGAGCGCGTCGACGAGCGCCCTGGCCGCTTGGCGCAGTCGGGTGCGGCGGGCGGTGAGATCTTCGGTGAACATCCGGGCCTTCGGCCCCACCCACACCGGCTGGTCGGTGAACTGGCCGTGGGCCGGGTCGAGCGCGGCCTCAAGGAGGGCGACTCTCGCCCTGAGCTCCACCAACGTCTGTTCCAGCACCTGACGCCGCGGGTTGGGCACCAGATCTTCCGGACCAGGATTCATATATCCCTCTTCGGATGCGGATACAGGGGACAATCCATTGGACATTATTGGATCTACGGCACCTCGGCCAGTCCCGGAGGAACGCATGACACGTTTTGTATGGCGCGGCTTTCTGATCGGCGCGGCTGTGGTGCTGACGGTGTCCGGATGTGGTGATAGTGGCCCCACGGCGGCCGAAGCAGGGGAGACTCTTAAATCGCATATCACCGAACTCATGAAGGAAAGTCACATTCTGGATGTCCGCATTACTGATTCCGGTGGGCGCGATATTCCGTGTGGCGAAGGGAGGGCCAAGAGGACCTTCGCGGCTACGGCCAGAGACTCCGCATCGCAACGCGAACCGGACGGGCTCAATACCTACATGCTTGGCGAACTCTCCTCAGTTGCTCCCTACCGGATTGTCGACGACCCCGGCAATGCTCCCATCCGGCTTGCCAATGACATGTACAAGACAGTGATCATCTTGGAGTCGCCAGCTAACGGGCAATACGGAGTGCGGGGCGAAACTGAGTGTCTTCCAATCTCGTGAGCTAGCTGTCGTAGGCCAGCCCGCGCTCTCTGCCTCGTTTGTTGCCGCCTTCGAAGCGGCTCGCCATCTTTTCGGAGAGATCTCCCACTGATAGATCGTTGCTGCCCATCCCGTTGGCCACGGCCCACCGTTCGAACGCCTCAAGCCCTTCATTCCCCTTCTTGAGCAACTCGGAGGGTGGCCTGAGGTTGCCCTTGGCGTCGGTGAGGGGCACGTCGGGTGGCTTGATCAGCTCGGAGAACGGTTTGAGGTTGCCCTTGGCGTCGGTGATGGACTCGCGGTCGGCCTGAAACTCGGCAGGTGTCACCTTCGGATCGAAGCCGTTGGCCATGAGTATTTGCGCGTACATGTGCTGGCGGCCAAGGGTCGCCACCCTGTCCGCCTCGTCGACCCGGTCCATCCGGGTCACGTCCTCCTCGATGAAGGCGCCGTAGCCGGAGAGGCCGGTGCTCAGCGCGTACCAGGCGTAGGCCGCGACCGGGCCGGTTCCGATGTACATGCTCGCGATTCCGATGGTGGCGTCGCGGAAGAAGTTGAACGTGTCCTTCTGCTGCTCGTCGATCGCGTCCAGGTCGCCCTGGACCTTCTCGACGGCGGCCAGCTCGAAGCCGCGTACGTTGCCCAGGGCGGTGAAGACCCGGTCCAGGTGGTCGACGTCCCCGGTGCGCCGGGCCTTCTCCGAGGCGTCGGCGATGAGCTTCTGGGAGAAGCCGCCCATCGCTCGGTCGAAAGGGGCGAGGTTCGCCGTGGAGTCGGCGAAGGTCTTCAGGAAGCGGTAGGTGTCCTCCGGGCTCAGGGTGAACGCCGCCGTCGTGCCGAACGCCGAGGTGAAGGGCTTCAGCGCGCTCTCCTCGATCATGTTGGCGTCGCCGATGTTCGCGCCCTCGGTGATCTCGGCGGCGTAGGCCCCGGCCAGCGCCGACATGAAGGGCCGGACTTTCGGTGCGACCTCCATCGGGGTGGCCGGAGAGTCCGTGGTGCCGTCGGTGTCCTTGAGGTCTCCCATGATGGTCATCACGTTGAAGGCGAACTTCGCGGCCTCGGGGCTGTGCGGACCCTTCTCGTAGGCCCCGCCTCCGGCGGCGAGCATCCGGCCGAACTCCGTGCTGACGTCGAAGTCCATGCCCCCCACCCGCTTCCAGGGCTCTTCGGGGCTCCTCATGCGGTTGAGCTCGGTGAACAGGTCCCTGAGGTCTTCGCGGGACATGGCGTTGAACAGTCCCCTGGCCACGTCGGGGTTGTTCGCCAGGGTCGGCAGCAGCGGGGCGAGGTCGGTCTCCCAGCGCCGGGGGCGGGAGCCGTCGCCGGCGCCGACCGGCTTGCCCACCCTGCTCCGCGCAATCTCGGTGAGCCACGCGGTGGGGAACATGCCGTGCCGGAGCAGGGTCGTCAGCTCGTGGTCCGACGCCTTCTTGAGGTTGCCGGACTGCCAGGCCGAGCCGAGGAGGGCCGGTTGCGCGCCGACCGCCGTGGCCAGCGCGTCGCCCATGACCTTCCGGTGCTTGTCGGCCGCCTTCTTGTCGTGGCTTTTCAGGCCGACGATCATGCTGATCATGCCCTCGGGGCCGAGTGACCGGAAGAACCCGGCGGTGAGGTATGCGTCCTTCTGCCCATCGGCGAGCTTGTCGAGGATCCGATCGTAGGCGGCGGGGTCGGGCAGGCCGGAGGAGGACTCGGAAAGACGGCGGAACTCGGCGGCGAGGTCGGTGCCCTTCTTGGCGTTGCCCGCCGGGGACTTTCCCGTCTTCTCGTCGTAGGGCAGCAGCCCCCACCGGAACGGGTCCTGGAGCGGGTCGCCGGTCCACAGCGAGCCCTGCTTCGGGATGTGGGGTCCCTTTCCCAGCATGGGGAGGTCCTGGTTGATCGTCTCCAGGCGTTCGCGCAGTTTCGGCAGCTCGTCGCCGACCCAGCCGTCGATTTCCCTGATCGGCCCCAGCCCCGCCGCCGACACCTCGGCCGCCGTGAGCAGCTGCCGGATCCGTTCGGACTGCTCGCCGATCACGTCGCGCCCGCGTTCCAGCGCGGTGACGAAGGTCCGCATCAGATCGGGGTCGATTCCGGTGAAGTCCGGCGACGTGGGCCCCGCTCCCGGCGACATCGACTCCACCACCCCTCTAGCCCTATTTTCAGTTATTTCACTCTAGTTCCAGAATGCGTGATTTTCATTCAGTATAGAGGGTGTCTCGGACCTTGACCTGTCCCGGGATGTCATGCTGAATAAGAAATACGGTCGTCCAGTATGGGGTGGATAGCCGGTAGATATCGTTTTGCCCGATGGCAGCCTGGAAGTATGAGCTATTCGCACAGCGGCGCGGGATTGTCCGGGCGGTGCCACGTCTCCCTGAAGTGCGGAAGCGATGCCAGGGGCATCCGGGGGGATCGGGCGCCTGGCCTTGGGGCTCTCCGTATCGGGGTGGGGGAGCCGAGTTGGCGCTCCTGTTACTCCGGGTGAGTTGACAGACACGGAGAAGTGCCGGTTTACTGAGGGCCATAGCCCCACGGGACACGCGCCGGTGGGAGCAGGCCCCGTCCGACGGACGGGGCCTTGCATTTTTCACCAGGTCGACGGCCGCCGGATTTCTCCCCGCGAGTCCTCCAGCTTCTCCGGAAACTGGCAGGCGCCGAGGACCGATTCGCGGATCTGCCTGAAGAAGGTCGGGGCGGCCGCTTCCAGGTCGACGCTCTGGTGGTGCGCGCGGTGGGGATTGACCACACCCACGCTGAGGCCGACTTCATGACAGACCAGTCTGATCGGCTCGGCCAGATCGGCGTCATTGCTGATCACCACCGCGACTTCGCAGTCGGCCCGGAAGGCGTCCGCGACAAGATGAGTCGCCAGGTTGACGTCCGATCCCTTCTCCTCGGTCTTGATGACCTCCACCGTCGCGGGGCCCTCGGGTGGGGGGTAGGCGAGCCGCATTCTGGTCTTCTTTCGCTGGAACCGGCCCAGGTGGATGGTGAGATGGGGAGTCGTCGCCAGGGCCCGGAGGTAGAAGTGTTGCTTGTTCGGACCGTCGAGGTTGTCAGGACGCGACGATACCTTGGCGGTGAAATAGCGGATGCGGTGGATCTCGTGTTCCGGCAGTAGGCGTCGCGAGAGAGCGTCGAGATCCAGCCATTTGTACGGAGTGCCTTTCAGGCAGCCGTAGAAGAGGTTGAACCCGTCAACGTAAACATTTGTTATCACAGGGTAAACGTATCGCCACGGAGCGTGAAACCCGTGCGGATTGTGCGCGGTGCTCGGCGGCCTCCTCGACGACGGCGGGCCCGGCATGTGCGCCGGGCCCCGCCGGGAAGTGACCCGTGCTCAGGAGACCCTGTTGCGAAGCGGGACGTCGCGGATGAGCGGCCAGGTCATCGCCAGGCCGAGCAGAAGGCAGGCAAGACCGGTTCCCAGGGCCGTCGTGACGCTTGGCGTGAGCTCGAAGTCCAGTATCGAGCCGAAGAACGGCAGCCTCAGGTTCCCGCCGATGGCCGACTCGCCCAGCGCGACCAGCGCGACGCCGAACGGCAGGGAGAGCAGCCCACCGGCCTGCCAGCGGTAGAACGCCGCCCCCGTGAGGGCTCCCGCGACGACCCAGGCCAGGTTACGAGGCGCCGGGGTTCCAGGCGACCTACAAGCAGAGCAAGCTCTATCTCTGTCTGGCGCTGCGGTGGAGAGGGGCTGAGCGAAAAGCCGCTCAGCCCCTCTCACTGCAGTCGTCGACGTGGAGCCTCCCGGTTGCAGAGTTCTCACCACAAGAATGGGCGAACCGGGTACTGGACGGCTCCTTCCGTGGCCGGCTCGCCGGTGTGTTTCTTATTCGGCCGGTACGGCCGGGATTCCCTCGGTCGTGACGGCCTGGTTGAGGATCACGTTCTCCACGTTGGGCTGGATGTTGTCCTGGTCGAGCCCGATGCGGCCGTCGTTGTTCTGGTAGTCCAAGGTCACGCTCACGGGCTGCGTGGTGAGCTGGTAGCTGACCCAGTCGGTGCCCTCTCCGCCGACGTAGAAGACCCGGCTCGTGGTCGGGGCCGTGCCCCCGTAGTAGGCGTCGGAGCCGGTGCCGCCGTCGACGTAGCTCGGCATGGGGATGTCGATCACGATGGAGTCGCTTCCGTCGCCGAGCAGCGCGACGATTGCTCCCACCCCGTTGGAGGTGCAGCTCACCCTGGTGGCGGCCACCTGCGTGCAGCCGTCTCCCGCGCTGATGGGCACCGCGTCATGCACCATGATCTTGGTGCCGCTCTTGTAGAAGCGGACGCGGTTGGCCTCTCCCGGTCCGGCGATGTGACTGATGGTGTTCTGGTTGACGCGGACCTCGGCTCCGGCGGCGGCGTGGCCGGTGGAGGGGGTGGCGACGACCGCGGCGGCCGCGAGGCCGGCCAGCAGGGAGAGGTGGAGTGCTCTGCGCGTCGTCCCGTTCCCTCGCATCGTGTGAGATCCCTTACCGGGATCGATGTCGGCGGGCATGTCAAATCCTTCTCATCTCGTAGGAATGCCGATTTTGGCACCGCGGTCGAAGATAGGCGGAGGAGGAAAATGAGTCCCGGCACAAACCGACAAAAGAAATGTGCGCTTTTACCTGGACGTGCTCCAACGCCATGACCTGGGCCTCACGCCTGAACCGCCGTTTTGTCAAGAAGACGAGCCTGCGGGTAACGGACAGCGCATCCGTCCGTAAAGCATCGACGATGCCTACCGAATCATTCGCGGGCCAGGAGTGTAGATCGAGCCACCGGCATTTCCTTTACGGCTGAGCCTTCATTTCCGGTCGGCATGCCACACGCCAGGTCGATGCGACTCTCTGACCTGCGCTAACAGGATGCTTTGTCTTTCTGTTCCGCCTGGCTTTGTTTTTCTCACTGCTCATGACCTCTGACCGCTTGCCGTCGGCGAAAGTTCAACTGGCAGAACCCCGGCTGCACGCGGAGGAACTTCCGGAACTCGATCACGGCACCTGTACGATCGACGGAACAGGAGCCAACATCATCGGCCCCATTCCCCCCACCCGATAGATGACCGAGGTGAGGGCGGACCGTTCACCGCCCTTACCCCGCTGTTTCCTGGAGCGTTCACATGATCGAGATCGAGACCGCCTGCTTCACCTGGATCAGGACCGGCGATCTCGACCAGGCGATCCAGGAGTTCGGCGGGCACCCCCTCGTGTCGGAGCCGGAGACCCTCGACGGTCTGTTCGGCATCGCCCCGGAGGACCTGCCCGACGACGCCACCGGCGTGGCACTGGTGGCCCGCCACGGGGAGTGGGCCGTGATCGTCGAGCCGTTCGCGTTCCGCGGGCTGAGCGAGGCGTTGCTGGGCGAGGTCGCGGCCAAGGGGGAGGCGTTCCGGGTGGCGTGGACCGTCAACATGGCCACCTTCGTCAGCTACGTCCGTGACGGGGAGGTCGTCGCGTCGTTCGACGCCCTGGATCTCGACGGTGCCTCCGGCCGGGAGTGGCTCGACGGCCTGCCGGTCGGCGAGGCCGACTGGCGCGCCGGCTGGAGGGCCACCGCGTTCGCCGTGGCCGAGCACCTGTCGGGAGTCGTCATCGACGACGACTGGACGGCCCGGTCCCACGCCCTGCACTGGTTGCGCCCGGCGACCGTGGGCGCCCGCCCGGCCCTGCGGGCCGACGGGCGCATGCGGGCCATCGCGGCCGTCGACCCCCGCATCGCCCGCATCATCGCCGATCCCACGCCCGACCGGCTGCCGGAGATCGTCGCCATCGCGGCCGATATGGCCGTGACCACGGCGGGCATCGACGGCTCCCTGGTCGAGGAGGCGCTGGCCCTGATCGCGACCGGCGCGCACTCCGCCGAGCTGGCCGAGCGGCTGGGCGACTTCCGGATGGAACTCGCGCGACGGGCGTCGGAGGCGTTTCGGGCCTCGCCCGACAGCGCCCTGGAGCGGTACCCCTCGCCGGGTCATGACACCGGCTACGGCCGATGGATGGTGAAGGGGGCCGCCGCCGAGGTGCTGACGGCGGCGGTGAAACCGGATATGGATCCGTTCTGGCGGGCCCGGCAGGTCATCACCTACTCCGGCGGCACCTACCTCGGCGAGGAGAACGGGGACCTCGACCGCCACTACGCGCTCGGAAAGGTCGTCACCTTCCTCGATCCCTGAGTGTCAGAGCTCAGCGAGCGAATGCGCGGTCGAAGGGCCGGCGCGTTCCGCGCACCACGTCATGCTGCCGCCCTCTTCGCGCGGGCCGGCTCGCCAAAGCGATCCTGATGCCTCGGCTCCGCGAAGCGACTCCCGCATGCGCCGGCGGGGTCCGGCGGGGTCGCCGCTCTCTGGGAGCGCGGGCGCCTCGATCCGACGGTCGAGGCGCGGCCGTCCAGCCACGCTTC
Organism: Streptosporangium sp. H16; assembly: GCF_051918855.1. Lineage (NCBI taxonomy): Bacteria > Bacillati > Actinomycetota > Actinomycetes > Streptosporangiales > Streptosporangiaceae > Streptosporangium > Streptosporangium sp. H16. Next base: position 455,123 of record NZ_JBPXMD010000002.1, on the reverse strand, counting down.
GCGAATCTCTTCACACCCGCCGAGGTCGAGATCGCCCATCACCGTCCCGGCCGGTTCGGCCACCACCGGGTCGGGTCAGGCGCGGCGGTGGGCGTCCTCGAGGTAGTGCAGGACGGCGGTGACGCGCCGGTCCGCCCGGTCGGTGGGCGGCAGGTCGAGCTTGGCGAAGATGCTGCGGATGTGCTTGTGGACGGCGCCGTCGGTGACGAACAGCCGTTCGGCGATGGCGGTGTTGCCCAGCCCCTCGGCCATCAGGGCCAGCACGTCGCGCTCGCGAGGGCTGAGGCGGTCCAGTCGGGTGTCGGGCCGGGTGCGGGTGAGGAGTTGCGCGACGACATCGGGGTCGATGGCCGTACCTCCGGCCGCCACCCGGTGCAACGCGTTCAGGAACTCCTGGACGCGCCCGACCCGCTCCTTGAGGAGGTATCCGAGGCGGGCGCTGCCCTGGGCGAGCAGTTCGGTGGCGAAGGCCTGCTCGACGTAGGCGGACAGCACGAGTACGGCCAGGTCCGGACGGCGCCGCCTCGCCTCGACGGCCGCGACGATCCCCTCGTCGGTGTGGGTCGGCGGCATCCGGACGTCGACGATGGCGACATCGGGCCTGTGGGCGTCGACGGCGGCCAGGAAGCCGTCGGGGTCGCCGGCGGTGGCCACGACATCGAGTGCCTCGGCACGCAGCAGCAGCGCGAGGCCCTCGCGCAGGAGCGGGTCGTCCTCGGCGATCACGATCCGCATGGCAGGCTCACCGTGAGGGTGGTGGGTCCACCGGGAGGGCTGTTCAGCATGAATGTCCCGTCGTGTGCTTCGGTACGGCGGCGGATGCCGACGAGTCCCGACCCGCTGCGCTGGTCCGCCCCGCCGTGGCCGTCGTCGGTGATCTGGAGGTGGAGCCGGTCGGCGTCGCGGCGGACCTTGACGGTGGCGTGCCGGGCATTGCTGTGCTTGGCGATGTTGGTGAGCGCCTCGGCCGCCACGAAGTAGGCCGTGGCCTCGACGGAGGCGGCGCACCGGACGGGAATGTCGGCGTCGATCCGGCAGGGGACCGGGCAGGTCGTGGCCAGACCGGTGAGGGCGTCGGCGAGGCTCCGGTCGGTCAGCACCGGAGGCAGGATGCTGCGGGCGACCGCGCGAAGCTCGGCGAGCGCCTGCTCGGCGGCGCTCTGCGCGCGTTCGAGAATGGCGTCGGCGTCGGACGGGTCGCGTGCCAGCGTACGACGGGCCGCGCCGAGCAGGATGGTGACGGCGACGATGCGGTTCTGGGTCCCGTCGTGCAGCGACCGTTCGATCCGCCGCAGCTCGGCGGCGTGCGCGTCCAGCGCGGCGGCGCGGGTCGCGGTGAGTTGCGCGACCCGCAGCGCGAGGTCGGTGCCGGGGTCGGCCGGCAGGAGGCGCCGGCCGGGCCACGCCTGCAGCCGCGCCATACCCGGGGTGAGGAGAAGGGCGAGGACGGCCCACCCCAGGCCGAGCAGGCCGACTCCGAGGGCGCTGGGCAGGTCCCGCACGGTCCAGAGCCCCATGGCGGAGCTGGACGCCTCCTCCGGAGGCAGCAGCCGCCACCACAGCGGGAAGGTGGTGTTGGTCACCGCGCCGAAGGACACCGTGAGACCGGCCAGGCTGAGGAAAAGCCCGAGGGTGGCGTGGACGACCACCCAGCCCAGCTCCCGGCGGGTGGCCGGATCGGTGAGGGCGGCACGCAGGCCGGGCGGCACCGGCTCCGGGCCGATGATCTCCGGGCCCCAGCGGGAGAGCCGTGCGCGTTCCCGGTCGGCGACGGCACGCAGCGCGCGCAGCGTGGCCGGCACCAGGAGCAGGCCCACGCCGACGAGGCAGGCGAGCGCGGTGGCGGCCACCAGGAGGAGCGCGACCAGCGCCAGGACGGTGGTGCCGAGCCCGCCGACGAGGTGTTCGAACGCGTCCAGGGTGGTGCGGGCGCGGGCGAACACGTCCCATCGACGTTCCGGCTTCCGGCCGGTCGCGGGGTCAGGGGCCGGCATCCGTACCTCCTGGACCAGACGAAACCTCCTGGACCAGACGATAGGGCACCATCCGGGTCATCGTCAGATCGTCGGCCAAGGAGTACAGCCTGCTGTACCTCGGCTGTCCCGTGGGCGGGATCGCCGCCGGCGGTGATCGTTCGTAGCGTCGGGGTGTGACAGACGATCTGCCGAGTTCATCGAGTGAGGAGCGTACCGTGACCGATTCCCACCACGTTCTGCAAGCTTTTGAGGCACCACGTCCGGTACGGCCCACCGGCGCCCGGGCCGGGATGGTGCGTCCCGTGCTCTGGTTCCTGCTGATGGTCAGCGCGGTTCTCAACATGGTGTTCTCGTCCGTCGGTGACAACGTCCTCGCCGGCGTCGGGTTCGGGCTGGCCACTCTCGCGTGCGTCGCCGCCCTGATCGTCCACCACTACCGGCACCGGCGGTGAGGAGCGGCATGGTCGGGTCCGGCCGGACGGTGGTGATGGTCACCTACGGCCTGGTCGTCGCCGCCGTCATCGCCGTCGTCGCCCCCGTCGCCGTCGCCGCGCTCCGTCTGGCCGCGTACCGCCGCCCGGCTTGCATTGCCGACTGGTGGACCAGTCGGTCGAGCGCGTTGCTCGGGATGGTTGACGGCGCGCCGGCGGCTAGGGCGCGCCGGCCTGCTGTGCGTGCTGTCGCCGTTCGGAGACGCTGTGCTCCATGTATCGGCGGTACTCATCGGGGTTGAGGCCGTAGGCGGTGCGGAAGGCGCGTGTGAAGTTGCCTGGATGGGTGTAGCCCCAGCGTGCGGCGATGGCACGGATCGGGAGATGCCGGTGCTCGGCGCTTGCCAGCTCGCGGCGGCACTGCTCCAGACGCCGGGTACGGATCCACTCCGAGACGGTGGAACCCTGCTCGGCGAACAGCCGGTGCAGAGACCGGAGGGACATGTGGTGGGCGGCGGCGATCGTGCCCGGAGACAGCTCCGGATCGCCCAGGGATCTCTCGATGTGGGTGTGGATCCGGAGCAGCTGCGTGCGCTGGTGGCTCTCGTGAGGCACCATACGGTCGGTCTCGAGGTGGTGGGCGAGCAGGGCGGTGAGCAGGTCGATACATACGCCGCCCAGCCGACTGGCATCCGCCGGCCTGTAGGTGTCCGCGTTGCGCGCGACTTGGACAAGGAACTGCCGTAGCAGAGCACCAATGCCCTCTCGCCCCCGCAGCCGAACGGCGCAGACCTGGCCGACCAGGTCTGGGTGCAGCGGGACCAGCTCCCGGGGGACCGCGACCTGGACGCCACCAACCCTGGCGTGGTCGACGTGGGTGCCGTGAAGAGGCCGCCAGGTGTCGTGCAGCAACAGATCGCCCGGCCCGACCATGGTGTCCCGGCCGGCCTGGGCGGAGATGATCGTTCCTCGTCGGACCAAGGTGACCTGGTAGTGCTCGGGTCCGGACTGCCGGATCAGCTTCGCTGTCCGACGTACGTGAATCGGCGAGTGGGTATGCGCAGAGATCTGTACCGCGCCCAGGTCCAGCACCTGCATCGTTGCCCGGAATTCGTCCGCGTGATCGCTGCTGACGTCGAGGGGCACGATCGTCGACGCCACGGTCTCCCGCCAGAAGGCGAAGCGTTCGCGGGCCGGCAAGTGGCTCAGGCTCAGTGTCCGGTACATCGACAACTCTCGGTTGGTGCTCCGCTGATCTTCGACTCTTGGTGTTCGTCTGTCCCCGGTCGGGGGCCGCTGCTCCGAGCTGCCGAAACGTCGGCAGTCCCGCCCTGGCATTGATTCCTGCACCCAGATTCCTCGAAGGCCTCTTCCGTCTCCGGGACTGGTCAGCGCCAGCGGTAATGCGGATCGGCCTTACCGTTGCCGGGGTTATTGGCGAGGATGCTTGCGGAACCTGCAGCCGCTGCGGATGCCGGTGTCGCTGCGACGGTCGGCACCAGGAGTGCCGATGCGCACAGGGCCATCACCGCGAATTTCCTCGCCACTGTCATGAGTTCTCCTTCGTACGAAATTCTCGCTGCTTAGCTGAGATCTCGGGAACCTGTAAGGTTCGAGGGTGCCGCTGGTGGCGCGTTCAGCACCGCGATCGCTCGCTGCGGCTTCACCGGATCCTTGGCCGACCGGGTGATCCTTTGCAGGCGCCGGCGATCGGCTGTCAGCCACGCTCGTACTGCCCCGGGGCTACTCGATCAGGGCCATCCTGCGCTGGTCGGACCGGCGTCGGCGACGCCAGGCCACAGCCCGACGCTGCCACCCGGCGCAGAACTCAACCATGATCACAAAGTGTCACTGGAGTATTGGCCGATCGAGGGTTCACGCGACTGGCCGGACACCTCGCGCCACTGAAGAGCGTGCCGGCCTGTAGGCGCTGGTCAATCGGGTTGGCCCGTCAGGATAAGGGTTTGGCGCTCCATGAGAACGACGTGCCCAACGCCATTCGTGCAGCCTTGGGGCAAACCAGGCGAACGGATCGCATCGGATGACCTGGTTCAGCCATGAGAGAGAGCGTTACATGAAAAAGTTGAAAAGCATGCTCGGCAGCGCCGTGCTCGTCCTGGCAACCACCGGTATGGCGACTACTCTCGTGGCCCAACCGGCCTACGCTCACGAAGGTCACTGGTCCAAGTCGCGAAGCGGTTGTGTCTACTCGGGTGGACTCTCGAGCGACCACCGCTATGCGTGGACGGTGAAAAACTCGGGAAGCTGCAGCGGTCACGCCTATCTGAAGATCTACTACAACGAGACCAACATCAACCTCTATTTGGAAAGCCACGCGGCCAACGTGGTTTCCCGCAGCGGCAACTTCTGCCCGACCTCCTGGTGCAGGGTTTACCACAAGAGCCAGTCGAGCGATGCCTGGGGCCAGAGTCACTAGAGAGCCTTCGCGTGAGATCCAGAACCTGGGCGGCCCTCGCTGCCGCGCTGCTGTGGGGCTCAACCGCCTGCGCCACGGCAATGGGCGCCGGCCGCCCAGTACTCACCGACGACAGCCCCCAGCCCAGCGAGGCCGCGTCCGTCCACAGTGAGCCGACGTCGTCGGCTGCGGTGACGCGAGAACACTACGAGGACGCGGTCCATCGAACGAAGGACTGCATGGCCAAGTCGAGCGTCGAACTGGTCAGCTATGGCTGGGACCCGATCGATCAGCAGGGACCGATACTGGGCTACAAAGCGGCCAAGAAGGTTCCGGAGAACGAGGTGTTCGAAGTCGCCCGCAAGTGCCGAGCCAAGCATCTGAACGCCGTGGAAGCCCGGTTCAGCGCGAACAACAAAGCGCTGATGGTGCCGAAACTCATGGCAGCCGTACAGCGATGCCTGGATGGCAAGGGCGTTCCGGTCACCGGCCGCGAGAAGAACTCCTCCGACCTGCTGGCCGTAGTGCCCAAGGACCAGCTTATGGACCTGCTCGACTGCGTCCACCAGAACGCGAACAGCCTCTACCCGGGCCTGCCGATCGAGTTCCCCTGACACACCGTCACATCCGCTTCACGTGCAGCCCGCACGAGACGGACACCACATTCGTAGATCTTGATTCGTTCGGCTCGGCGACGGACCGTGGTGGTCCATCGTCAGTGCCTGACCTGCGTTCGCGTCGTGTCCTGGGATACGGAACCGGCTGTGCTGAGGCTCCTGCGACCCTCCCCGGCCGAGATCCGCCGTGTTCCGGCCCGGCTGTTCGTCCCCGCGGCCGACGCCGTCTGTCATGTCCTGGCCCGGTCCGAATTACGGGGGCCCACCAAACGCGTGCCCTGATCAACCATTGCCGGAGGCGCGACGCCCCACTCCCGGCGGACCTGCGAATGTAGTACCGGTAGGCGGGTCCGAATACCTTTCATATTGAATGGCGTCGCTTTCGATGCCGCGTTTGAAGACAGGGAGAACGGGAAAAGGAATGCCGCTGCAAGCCGCCGGAGGGGCGCGCTTTTACCTGAACGCGCCCCCCTGGGTGGTATTCGGGGTCCCTCGGCGTCGTGCCCGGGTTCAAGGCTGAAGCCGGTACGCGGATCCGCGAACGCCGTCCGTGCCCGACGAGCAGGGGCTGCGCCGGACCCGATCGCGCTGATCGTCGAGTTTTCCCCATGAATGAAATTAGTTATGGGCTGGCCGAAAAATAAAGAGTTCTTCCTCGCCGTGACGCCCGTAAGGCTTTCGAGCCGGACGCGTCCTTCGAGGTGCGTGACGCGCCTGGCTGCCCATTCTTCGATTCATGAACGCGATACTTCGTGACCGTGATACTTCGTGAACGCGACACGAGGGCGTCGCGGCAGGGGTTTCGGTACCGCCTCGTCACATTCGCGATCGATTGACGCAGGATAATTGCCTATTGTTGGAATATGGCCGAATCGATGGGGGCGAAGCTGGCTCTTCGCTATCTTCTCCTGCGCCCACTCGGCCGCGACGGAATGGGCACCGTGTGGCTGGCCAGGGACGAGATGCTCGACCGTGAGGTCGCCGTCAAGGAGGTGAGGATCCCGGAGGGCGGCGACGAGCGGAGCCGCGCCGAGCTGGTGGCCAAGGTCATGCGGGAGGCTGAGGTCATCGCGCGGCTGCGTCACCCGGCGATCGTCGCCGTACACGACGTGCTGGTGGAGGACGGCAGGCCGTGGATCGTCATGGAGCGGCTGCACGGCCGTAACCTCGCCGAGGAGCTGGCGGCCCGCGGCCCGCGGCTCCCCCTCCAGGTGGCCTCGATCGGAGCCTTCCTGCTGGAGGCGCTGGTCACCGCGCACGCGCACGACGTGCAGCATCGTGACGTCAAGCCCGGCAACGTGTTCCTGACCAACGACGACCGCGTCGTCCTCACCGACTTCGGCATCGCCCGTTCCCCGGACCGGCCCACACTGACCGGCGCGAGCCAGGTCATCGGGACGCCCGGGTTCATCGCCCCGGAGCGGCTGGCCGGCGAGAACGGCGGTCCCGCCTCGGACCTGTGGTCGCTGGGGGTGACCCTCTTCATCGCGCTGGAGGGTGTCCCGCCCTACGACGGCTCTCCCGCGGACGTGATCCGGGCGACGCTCACCCAGGACCCCCGCCCGCCGCGGGTCGCCGGTCCGCTGACCTCGCTCCTGCGGTGGCTGATGGCCCGCGAGCCCGAGGCGCGCCCGGACGCCGAGATCGCGCTGGGGCTGCTGCGGCAGATCGCGGACGGTGAGTCACCACGCATCACCGCGCCCCAGACGATCGGCCGCCGGCCGCGCCGGTGGACCCCGACGGTCCTGCTGGCCGTGGCGGCGGCCGTGGTCTCCGCCGCGGCCGCCATCCTGGTCACGAGAGAGCCCTTACCGGCGACCAGACCGGTGTCACCGGTGTTCGAGAAAGCCGTGGATCTCTGCAAGGCGCTGTCGCCGGAACAGGTCACCAAGCTCCTCGGTGCCCCGGCCGGCGGGCGCGCGTCCGAGAACGGCTGCGAGTGGACGATCCGCGGCGCGGGGGTGGAGCTGACCGCCGTCACCGACTCCGGCACCCCGGACCCGTGGTCGCTGAACCCCGGGTCCGCGCACGAGCTCTTCGCCGCCCTGGAGCGGCGGCAGATCCACGGCACCCGCGACATGGAGTGGACCTGGTACGAGATCGGGATCGAGGACGGGCAACGTATGACCCGCTCCGTTCCCCGCACGCTCACGGACGTGGGGGACGAGGCGTTCTCCTGGAACGCGGCCAACGCCGGGGGACGGGTCCGCATGATCGTGGTCACCTTCAGGCTCGGCAACCTGGTGGCGGACCTGCACTACGCCAATCTGCGGACCGCCTCCGACGACGCCCTGCGACAGGCGGGCCTCGAGGCGGCCAGGTCGGCCGTGACCGCGCTGCGGGGCCTGGGCTAGGTCCACTAACTCGGGAGGTCAGGTACGCGGCTGGGTGAAGGCGGTTTCGGCACGGTCCTGCGGGCCACCGACGACCGCCCGCAGGAGTTCCCCGCGTCAACGAGAGCGTCCTGTCGCGCCGCCACCGGTACGGCTACGCCGCCGTCACCGGGGAGACGAACGCGGTCGCCATGCCCGCGGTGGACGGGCCGCTCCCCGACCTGTGACGGCCGCAAGGGGGATCGGGAGCGCAAGTTCGGACGTGCAGCGCGGAACCGCCGTACCCGGTGTCGGAGCCGTTGACGAATCCTGAGAGGAACTCCTGGGCCCCGGGATCCGTCGAGTGCGGGGCCACCTCTGTCGGCCCCTGGCCGGCGGCACCCTGTGGGCGTTGCGAACCAGCCGATCGAACTGCTCGTGGGTGACCGACGACTTTCTCAAACTCGGTCGGCCCAGGGAGGGCGACCGGTCCAGGGAGAACTGCACGTTCGCTCCGTGGCTCATCGCGCAGAACGTTCTTCTGTTCCCGCGTAGGTTCTGCCGAGTGCCCGTCACCGGGGCGTCCACGGGGGTGGATCCGGGACGGCGGCACGAGACCACAGGCAGGACGACGCCGACGCGCGACGTCCGCACCACAGGCAGGGCGGCGCCGGTGTGCGCCGTCCGCGATCGAGGAAGAGACATCGCGATGCGTACGAGATCTGTCATGGCCGCGTCCGGCGGCCACGGGGGGACGACCCGGGACACCGTCCCCCGCCATGGCGGGCGCGGGCCGCTGCGCGCGGCCACCGCGGCGGGAGTCGCCGCACTGGTTCTGGCGGGAGCGGCGGGAGTGCCGGCCACCGCGTCGGCGTCGGCGGCACGCGCGTCGGGGACGGCGGCCATGGAGGTGAGCACCTACCAGGCGGCGGCCGAGATCGCCGACAACCTCAACAGCATGAGCTGGCCGGGGCAGGCCTCTTACAACACCTACCTCGCCGGCAGCCAGAGCACGTCCGTGGTCTGGGGCACGCCCGGTTCGCCGACCACCTACTTCAACCGCAGCAAGTGCGGCAGCTTCGTGACGAAGGTGATCAAGCGGGTGCTGCCCGGGGCCACCGACCAGTACCTGGCCGACAACTTCGGGTCGATCAGCCCGACGGCGGCGCAGTACCACGACACCTTCACCACCGGTGCCGAGTACTTCACCACCAGTGCCAACTCCAACATGGACCAGCTCACCGAGATCGGGGCCGGGGTGATCATCGCGATCAAGTACAACGAAGCGTCCTCCGGCACCGGCGACTCCACCGGCCACGTGATGATCGTGGCGGGCACCCCCGTCCGGTACGACAGGGACGGCAACACCTCCACCGTGGAGTGGGCGGTCCCGGTGGTCGACACCACCAGCAACCCGCACGGGGTGGCGGTCACCTCGGCGAGCTCGCCGTACCAGAACTTCCGCGACTCCCGCGCGGTCGGCACGACCGAGTACCCGGGGGTGGGACGCGGCTGGATCTTCATCCGCACCGACGCGGCGAACCGGCCGCAGGGGCACTGGTGGGGCGCCAACGAGAACACCTCGACCGGCTACCACAGCGTGGCCGACCGCCCGATCTCCTTCGGCTGGATCGGCTACTGACCTCCGGACCCCGGCTACCCGCGCGAGACCGGCGGGTTCCTCCTCGCCGGTCGCCGGACGCGTGACCTGACCGTGCGCCGGAAGTTAGATGAATCAGGCAGTGGTGTCAATGGCCGCATGTGTCGCCGGCCCGGCGAGAAAATCGCTTTCCCGCCCGTACCGGTCTCGCTACACTCGCCACTGATCACGCGCTGCCGCGCCACCGCGGCGCGCGCCTTACCAGTGAGGGGAGCAGCCCGTGCGCCACCGCACCGCTGTGGTCATTCCCCCGTCACGCTACGACGTGATCCTGGTGTCTTCGTCGGTGCCCGACGCCGGCCGCGCGGCCGGCGTCGAGTGCCCGTGACGAACCCCTGACCCCTGCCCGCCCGGCGCCGAACCGGCCGCCGGGGCATGCCCCCGTGCGGTCGCGCCGCGCCAGGGGTCCCTCCACGACCTGACCTCGGGTCGTCTCGTCCGGGAATCGCGCCGTCCTGTCCGGAACATTCCGAAGGGCCATGGGCCGTGCGCACCGACCTGCACCGTCACATCACCGACTCGCTGACCGGCGTCCGCAACCTGGGCATTCTCGCCCACGTCGACGCGGGCAAGACCACCATCACCGAACGGATCCTGTACGTCACCGGCGCCACCTACAAGCGTGGCGAGGTGCACGACGGGACGACCGTCACCGACTTCGACTCCCAGGAGCGCGACCGTGGAATAACCATCTTCGCCGCGGCGGTGAGCTGTGCCTGGGACGGTCACCGCATCCATCTGATCGACACCCCGGGCCACGTCGACTTCTCCGACGAGGTGGAGCGCTCGCTGCGGGTGCTCGACGGCGCGATCGCGGTGTTCGACGCCGTCGCGGGCGTCGAACCGCAGAGCGAGTCGGTGTGGCGGCAGGCCGACCGGCACGGGGTGCCGCGGATCGCCTTCGTCAACAAGCTCGACCGCGCCGGCGCCGACCTCGACACGGCGGTCGCGTCGATCCGCGAGCGGTTGCGGGTGGTCCCGCTCGTCGTCCAGCTGCCGATCGGGCGGGAGGACGGGTTCACCGGCGTGGTGGACCTGCTGCGCATGCGGTCGCTGGTCTGGGCCGGAGGCCGCGACACGTTCGAGGAGGGGCCGGTGCCGGACGCCCTGCTGGAGGAGGCACAACGGCGCCGGCGACTGTTGGAGGAGGCGGTGGCCGAACTGCACCCGAGCGCGCTGGAGGAGTTCTGCGCGGAGTCGGCGATCTCCGCGCCGACCCTCGCCACCGCGCTGCGCGACCTGACCCGTACCGGTGAGGGCGTGGTGGTGCTGTGTGGATCGGCCTACCGCGACCGGGGGATCGAGCCGCTGCTGGACGCCGTCGTCGCCTACCTGCCCTCGCCGCTGGACGTGCCGCCGGTACGCGGCACCCGGGACGGCACTCGGGGTGGTATCCAGGGCGGCTCCCAGCACGACACCCGGGACGGCGCGGTGCTGGAGCGGGCCGCCGACCCGGCGGCGCCGTTCGCCGCTCTGGTGTTCAAGGTGAGCTCGACCGCCACCGGGCGGCTGTCCTACCTGCGCGTTTATTCGGGAACGATCCTGAAGGGAGACACGGTGCTGGACGCGGGCGCGCGGCGTACCGAGCGGATCGGCCGGATCCTGCGGGTACAGGCCGACCGGAACACCGAGGTGGACCGGGCGGTGGCCGGGGACATCGTCGCGGTCGTCGGGCTGAAGGCGGCCCGCACCGGGGCCACCCTGTGCGAGCCCTCGGCGCCGCTGGTCCTCGAACCGCCGGTCGTGGCCGATCCGGTGGTCTCCGTCGCGGTCGAGGCTCGCAGGAGCGTCGACTCCGGCCGGTTGGCGTCGGCGCTGGCGCGGCTGGTCGAGGAGGATCCCTCGCTGGTGGTCCGGACCGATCCCGAGACCGGCCAGACGGTGCTGTCGGGGATGGGCGAGCTGCATCTGGAGGTCGCGGTGGAGAAGATCCGTCGTGCCCACGGGCTGGACGTCGGTGTCGGCCGGCCTCAGGTCGCCTACCGGGAGACCGTCGTGCGCGGGGTGTCCGGGCTGCTGTACCGGCACGTCAAGCAGGACGGCGGCGCCGGCCAGTTCGCCCACGTCGTCCTCGACGTGGAGCCACTGGAGTCATTGGAGCCGCTGGATACCGCTCAGGACGCGGCGGGCTTCGTGTTCCGCTCGACCGTCGTCGGCGGACGGGTGCCGAAGGAGTACGTGCGGGCGGTGGAGGCGGGTTGCCGGGACGCGCTGGCCGAGGGTCCCCTCGGGGGTCATCCGGTGACCGGCCTGCGGGTCACGCTGACCGACGGGGCCACCCACCCCAAGGACTCCTCGGAGATGGCGTTCCGCGCGGCCGGAAGGTTCGCGCTGCGTGAGGCGCTGCGGGCCGGCGTGATGGCGCTGCTGGAACCGGTGGTCGAGGTCACGGCCACCGTGCCCGACGACGCCGCCGGCGGGGTGCTGGGTGATCTGGCGGCCCGGCGCGGCCGGGTCTCCGGCTCGACCGCGCGGGCCGGGACGGTGGTGATCACCGCGACCGTGCCGCTGGCCGAGCTGTTCGGCTACGCGACCCGGCTGCGCAGCCGGACCCAGGGCCGGGGCACCTTCACCACCCGGGCCACCGGGTACGCCCCGGTGCCGGGCGCGGTGCCCGACGGGACGCCGCCCCGGTAGAACCCGGTGGGAACCGGTGGAACTCGGGGGGAACCGGTACCGGTGAATCCGTTAGGAGCCGGCGATGGTCCCGCCTCCGGGCGGGACCATCGCTCGGCGACGTGTCGTGTGCCGTCGTCATGCCGCGACGGTCCCGGCACCGGACGACCCGACGACTCACCTGAAGCGGTCCGAAGCTGCCAGAAGCTGCTCGAAGCGGTCCGAAGCGGCCAGAAGCGGTTCGAAGCCACGTGAGGTCCGGCGAGGCCGGGCGCACCGAAACGGAGAGGCTAAGTGCGTCGATGTATCGGATATGTCAGGCCTTCGTCCTCCGGCCGGGCTACGCTGCCTCATCCTGCCGATGATCGACCGGCCAGGAATCGGGGACACGCGCGATTCAGGTCAGCAAGCGATGTCAGAAAGGTTTGTTCATGAGCAGCGAAGCTGTGGATGAGTTCGTCGAAACCAAGGTCCAGCCGCACCACCGGGAAATCGTGAACACGCTGCGCACGCTCATGAAGGAGTGCGCCCCCGAGGCGACCGAGGTGATCAGCCGCGGGTCACCCGCCTGGCAGCAGGGCCGTAAGATCCTGGCGATCATCAGCGTCAGCAAGACGCACATAACCTTCGCCTTCGCCCGAGGCGCGGAGTTCGAGGACTCCTTCGGCCTGCTGGACGGCGTCGGGAAGACGACGAGGCACGTCAAGCTCAAGAAGCCGGAGACCATGAACCTGGAGGCCCTGCGCGACTACGCGCGGCAGGCCGTGCGGCTGGACCAGGAGTAGCCGCCGTACCGGCGCACGTACCGCCCACCGCGGCGACGCTCGCGGTGGGCACGGTCGGATTCGTCGAAACGAAGGCGCGGAGAACTCGATTCGCGGTACCGGGTGAAAGAGGGTGACCGGACCACGGAAACGGAGTTCACGCTTGAGTGTGGAAACAGACCTGGACGACGCGGAGGTGATCAAGCGTGCCCGGCGTGATTCCGCCGCCTTCTCGGTGCTGTTCGACCGGCACGCCCCCGCCCTGCACCGCTATGTGACGCGACGCCTGGGAGACTCGACAGCCGACGACATCGTGGCCGAGACGTTCCTCACCGCCTTCCGGCGGCTCGGGCGCTACGACACCGATTACCGCAATGCCCGACCCTGGTTGTACGGCATCGCCGCCAACCTCATCGGCAAGCACCGCCGTGCCGAGGTCAGGGCGTACCTCTCGCTGGCCAGGACCGGGGTGGACGAGGTGGCCGAGAGCTACGCCGACCGGGTGGAGTCCCGGGTGACGGCCTCGGCGGCGCAGCGCGATCTGGTGAGGGCACTCGCCGTGTTGTCGGCGAAGGACCGCGAGGTGCTGTTGATGATCGCCTGGGCGGATCTCAGCTACGAGGAGACGGCGCGGGCCCTTGGCGTCCCCATCGGCACGGTGCGCTCGCGCCTGCACCGTGCCAGGAGAAAGACCCGCGAGGCCCTGGGCGGGGTCGATCCGTCCGCTATCTCGGAGGAGGAGACCGGTCGTGGATGACCTGAAGCTGCTGAGTGAGCTGCGGGCGGACGCGCCCGAGCCCGACGCCGACCGCCTGCGCGCGCTGCGGGTGCGTTCCCTGCGGCACCGCCGCCGGTTCCGGCCCGTGCTCTCGCTGCCGATGGCCATGACGGCGGCCGTCGCGGTGGTCGCGGCGGTGGTCGTGGTGGTGAACGACGACGAACGGCCGGTCGTGCCGCCGTCCGTCATCGTGGAGGCGACGCCGGTGAGCGCGGAGGTCATGCTGAGGCAGGCGGCGCTGACGGCCGAGAAGCGCCGGCCGGAAGGCACCCCGCCCCGTCCCGACCAGTGGCTGTACCGCAAGAGCGTCGTCATACAGCCCGCCGACGGCTCGGCCGAGATCCAGGAGTACTGGACGCGCTACGACGGCACCAGGCAGGCGACCCGGCTGGGCTCGCGCCCGATGGAGACGCGGACCATCGAGCCGGACCCGGGTGACGACGACCTGTCTCCCCAGCAGTACGCGGCCAGGCTGGCCAAGCTGCCCACCGACCCGGACAGGCTGCTGGAGCACGTCAAGGGCGACCTGCACTGGAGGGACAAGCCGGACGAGGAGCGCGGTCTCCACGAGCACCCGGACGCGCGGGCCTTCCGAGTGCTGTCGCTCTATCTCGGCCGGGAGGAGTACATGCCTCCCAAGCTGGAGGCCGCGATCTTCCGCGCTCTCGCCAGGATTCCGGGAGTCCGGGTGGACCTCGGCATACGCGACGCGGCGGGCAGGTCGGGCATGGGCATCGCCTACGAGGCCGGTTCTCCGGGCTTCGGCACGCAGCGCGACGAGAACGGGCAGGTCACCGAGCGCTCCTACGTCATCCTCGACAGCACGACCTATCGCCATCTCGGCACGCGGACGGACTACCTGCAGGACTATCTCATCAACGGCGAGGTGGCCTTTCCGAAGGGGAGTGTCTTCGCGACCGCCGAGGTCGCGTCGGGAGTCGTCGACGAACCCGGGCAGATCCCTTAGGGAGACGACGCTGGACGGATTCCCCGGGGAGCCGGCGCCCGGGGAATCGAGAACCGCCGGAGCGGCGCCGTCCGGTAGCGGGTGTGTCGTCAGTCGTGCAGGGCGACGGTGACGCCGTCGGAGAAGACGGAGTCATGGAGTTCGATCGCCTTGATCTTGAAGTTCTCGGGGACGTCGAGGGGCGGGATCCCGTTGAAGGCGCGAACGCTCGACCGAGCGTTCTCGAGAACTCGCTCAGGACGAAGGGCCCGCGGCCAGCGCGGTGACCAGACCGTCGAGCCGGCCGAAGGCCCGGGCCATGCCCAGGTGGTCGATATGGTCGCGGGACTCGACGATGACGCCGTCGCGTACCCGTGACACGAAGACGCACGGAACCGCGAAGGGACGGCCGCCGGCCGAGCCGACGTAGCTGAACTCGAAGACGACCACCTCGGGATCGGCCGTCTCGTGGACGTGGCCCACGGGCTCGAACCGCTCGGCCCGCGCCTGGCCCGGCGCCTCGGCGAAGTGCCGGCGCAGGTCGGCACGGGTGCGCAGCGGCGTGTCGCCCAGCGGCGCGAACGGGTGCCGGACGTCGGTCCGCTCGGCGTACAGGCCGGCCAGGTGGTCGAGCTCGGCCTCCCGCTCGCGCTCGGTGAGCCCGCCGGCGATCAGGCGGCTGACTCCCGCGGCGACGGCCTGGACGACCTCCGCTGGTGTGTACGGCTGTGGCATGGCATTCTCCAAGGTAACCGTAGTCTGGACTACGGAAAGCGTACCGTAGTCCAGACTACGGTTAAAGCCCTGAAGTGAGATCAGAGATCAGGAGGAGGCCGGATGCGGCAGGACGCACGGGAGAACCGGGAACGGATCCTGGCCGCGGCGGAGGCGGTGTTCGGGGAGTACGGCGCCGCCGGGTCGACCGAGGAGGTGGCCCGGCGGGCCGCCGTCAGCATCGCCACGGTCTTCCGCCACTTCCCGACCAAGGAGGAGCTGGTCGAGGCGGCGCTGCTGCGGCATTTCGAGCAGCTCACCGACCGGGCCCACGCGCTCGTCGCCGACGCCGACCCGGCCGTGGCATGGCGCGCCCTCATACGGACGATGATCGAGACCGGCGCCACCAAACTCACCCTCATCTCCCTGGTGGCCGACCGCGACGAGTTCCCCGCCGGCGCCGTCGCCGCGTCGAACCGGTTGAAGTCCGTGGTCAGCGAGGTCCTGCGCCGGGGGCAGGACACCGGGGCCGTCCGGCCCTCGGTCACGGTCGAGGAGGTCTATCTGCTCATCCGCGGCCTGGCCCAGGCATCGGCGACGACGCGGACCCCGCCCGACACCCTGGCCCGCGCCATCGACGTCGTCCTCACCGGCCTGTCGCGGCCCGGCCGGTCGGCACCCACTCCCGCCTGACCGGCCATACGCGAGACCGGGAAGAACCCGGCCGCAGTACCGGCCGGACATGGTCAGGATGGGGACAAAAGGGATATGTCTTGCTTGATCAGTCTTGGTGCGACGTGTCACCGCGAGAGCAAAAAATAGGGGAGCGAAAATAGATCTTCGGCGCTTGGCCGGGCTCGTGATGAAATCTGGCGAGGCTCGCGGGAAACCGGCGGGGTTCGTGGAAAACAGTAACCGCCCCTCAAGTTCGGGATTCCATACGAAGCTCGGAGTATCGGCGCAGGTCCTGGCCGGAGAATTCGTCCGTGATGGGCGCCGCCTCCTCGTCCGGCGGTTCGGGGGCGTCCAGGTGAGGGTTCCGCGGGCGCTGTGCTCCTCGGTGACGGCGGCAGGTCCGTATTATTTGTTCCGTGTTCTCAGCCGGTGGTTCCGCCCCTCACCATCACCACAACGTCGATGGGCGTGTTCCCGGGCGGCCTCCCTGGTGGAACTTCCCGCTCAGCCTGATCTGGGCGTTGGCCCCGCTGTACACCGCCGGATTCGCGACCCCCTTCATCATCGGACACGCCGCGGTGCAGCTGAAAAGCCGGATCACCGGATTCGCGACCGGTGTCTACGGCGTTATTCTGCTCGCGTTCGTCGTGATTTCCGGAATTTATAGCGACAATGACCCCGCGACCAAGGAGCCACCGGTCGATGTGATCATAGGAATCATGATCATTGTGGACTGGCTGGGCGGCACGGTGCACGCGTTCATCCTTCGGCCATCCGTCTTCCGGACTCGGCCGGCGGTTCACCCCCCTCCGGGGGCCTGGCGGTACAACCCCATGCCGCCGCCTCACTACCGGGCTCCGATGCCCCCGACCTCGCCCTATCAGGCTCCTGCCTCCCGGCCCTACCAGGCTCACCCGACCCCGACCCCGACCCCGACCCCACCCCCCGCCCCGACCCCGTCCTTCTCCCCGCCCCCCCGGTATCCGGCGGACACCGCATCCGGCTCCCGTCCCTTCGGCGAGATCGGGCCGTACCGGCTGGACCGGAAGATCGGCGAAGGGGGGCAGGGAGCGGTCTACCTCGCGCACGGGCCTGGCGGGCAGCCGGTGGCGGTCAAGGTGCTGCACAGCCGGATCATCGGTGGCGCGGCCGAACGCGAGAGTTTCGTCAGGGAGGCCGCCCTGGCCCAGCGGGTGCGTCCTTTCGCCACGGCCAAGGTGATCGACGTCGGCGTCATGGGAGACGTGGCCTACATCGTCAGCGAGTACGTGCCCGGTCCGTCACTGGAACGGCTGGTCAGACAGGAGGGGCCGAGGGGCGGCGACAGCCTGACCCGGCTGGCCATCGGGACGGCGGGGGCGCTGGCGGGTATTCACGCCGCGGGCATCGTGCACCGGGATTTCAAGCCGGCCAACGTCCTGCTCGGCCCGGACGGTCCCCGAGTGATCGACTTCGGGATCGCCAGGGCGCTGGACCAGGTCACGATGACCTCGGGCGTCCTCAAGGGCACCATGGCCTACATGTCTCCCGAGCAGATCTCCGGCGAGCACGTCGGCCCGGCCTCCGACGTTTTCAGCTGGGCCGCGACCATGCTCTTCGGCGCCACGGGCAGACACGCCTTCGACGCCGGCTCCACGCCTCTCGTCTACCGGAAGATCGTCGCTCATCATCCGGATCTGTCCGTGCTGCCGCCGGCGCTCCAGGCTCCGCTGGCCGCCTGCCTCGCCAAGGATCCGGGTGGCCGGCCTACGGCCGCCGAGGTGATGATGCTGATCACCAGCTGACCCGGGACAGCGCCTCGGCATACAGGTGGACCGGCCTCGTCACCCGATCGACGACGCCGGGCAGCGCAGGCAGGTCCCGTATGAACGGCAGGAGACGGTGAAAGACCTCGTCGGCGCGTTGCGGACGCCGGTCGGGTTCTCGCTCCAGCAGTGCCATCACCAACTCGGCGAGCTCCTTCGGCACCGCGGCCCCCAGAGGTGCCGAAGGAAGGCCGAAATGTCCGCTCGTCTCGGTGACGAAACCTGCCGGCTGGACGACCCGCCGGCCGGTGAGCATCTCGTAGAGGACGCATCCCGCCGAGTACAGGTCGGTCAGCGCGCTGGTCCTGCCCTCGCGGAACTGCTCGGGAGCCATGTACGGCTCGGTTCCCGGTGCCTCCATCGTCCCGGTGATCACTGAGAATTCGGGTGACCCCTGGACCGTCGCGACACCGAAATCCAGGACGACGAGGGTCGCGTCGCGGCAGAGCATGAGATTGCCTGGCTTCAGATCCCGGTGAACGAGAGAGCGAGCGTGCGCAGCCGACAGCACTGCACAGAGCTGTGCTCCGAGCAGAGCGGCCCAGGAGACGGGGAGCTTCTCGTGCGCGTCGAGCACGTGCGTGACGGGCCAGCCGTCGACGAACTCCATCACCAGAAAGAACCCGTAGTCGTCCTGTCCGAAGTCGTGGACGGCGGGCACGCCGGGATGGCGGAGCGAGGCCATGATGCGGGCCTCGCGCCTGAACCGCCGGACGGTCTCCTCGGTGAGCCTGTCGCGCCGGACACGCTTGACGGCCACCTTGCGGTTCAGGTGAAGGTCGACGCCCTGCCAGATCTCCCCCATACCGCCCCGGCCTACCGGCTGCTGTAGCTCGTAGCGCTGCGCGACCAACATGGGACTCCGATTGTCAGGGGTCAGGCATCGGTCGACCGCTGGGGAGATAGCCGGATCCGGATCTTACCGGTGAGAGTGTGGAAGCACATCCGGCACCGCCCCCTGATCAGGCCGGTGTCGGCGTTGGTGCACAAGGAACCCCGGTACTCCAGCCGCACATCCGGATCTTGGCTTGAACTGGCCGTTTCGGACGTCTGGGACATAGCCATCAGGAGGTGAGACGGGAGAGAAACTCCTGGGTTTCCGGGTCTGTGGAGTAGACGAACGTGCCGATCATTCCTCGGGTCAGGAGCACCTTGTAAGTGTTGCGGATCGGTCGATCCGCCTGCTCGCCGGTGGTTCCCCGGGTGAGCGCGGGATCCTTGCTGAACGCTCTCCTCGCATGGAGCCTGCCGTCCCGGACGACGAGATCGGGTCCGATGATCACACCGTTCCAGTCGTACTCGAATCCCTGGGCGGCGTAGACACAGCCGACCTGCTCGAACCCTCCGTCCAGGGTCGCCCACAGCGCACTCGCGGGTGCGCTGCCCACGGCCCTCTCCTCTTTGACGTTCCACGGACGGGACCAGTCACCGATCCGTACGTCATGAACGAGCGTGTCGTCGCTGTTCGGCTTGCTCCACGGCCAGCAAGCCTTCCTGGCGGACCCCCGGTAAGCCTCCACGCTGTAGCGCTGCTCGCTCTGGTCGAGCTTGGCGTGGGCGGCTGCGACGAGATCGACGTTGAGCACATCGGCGAGACGGGTCAGATAGACCATGACGTCGGCGAGTTCGGAGCGCAGGCGCCCGGCGGCCTCCGGGTCCTCCATGGTGCGCGCGGACTCCTCGGGAGTGAGCCACTGCAGCTCCGCGAGGAGCTCCCCGACCTCTCCGCCAGGGCCATGGCCAGGTTCTTCGGGGTGTGGAACTGCTCCCACTCCCTGTCGTGCGCGAACCGCCGCAACCTGTCGGCCAGCTCCTCAAGCTCCGTGATGGAAGCACGCTACAAGCCGCGGAAACCAGGGGCCGAACAACCCGGTACAGTCTCCGGGATTCCGACAGACCAAGGAGGGCCGGATGGGGCGCGAGGTGGGTCACGACTCCCGGACGCTCTGTGCGATCCTGCTGAATCCCGCGCTCCGTCCCGCTCCCGAGACCATCTCGTACCGCAATCTCGGCTGCGCTCTCCCCCTGGTGGGCTGCGGGCGGATCCGGCTGGCGAACCTGCTGGACGTTCCCACCAAGGACCAGGTTCAGCTGGGCGCCCGTGTGATCGAGCCATCAGAGGTGATCAGGTCTCGGGAGCTGCTCGCCGAGGCGGTTCTTGCCGCCGACGAGGTCCTTTTCGCCTGGGGGGCGAACCGGGTCACCGGCCGCACCGGCGTCGTGTTGCGGGAGCAGGTGTCCTGGTTGCGTCGGCACCTGAAGGACGCCGGGGTCCGCCGGACCTGGATGGTGGCGGGCACCCCGCGCCATCCCTCCCGCTGGCGGCAGTACGTCGGACCGGAGAAGGCGCGGGTGGAGGGCAGCACCTTCGAGGACCGCCTGGCGAAGGTGCTGGCCGCGCACCCGCTCGAATAGCGACCTGATCACGGCCTTGGCCGCCGTACTCACCTACGGACTCGGTCATCACCGCAACTCCCGGAACGCGAAAACTCCGGGAGCGCGACAGACGAGAATGTCCAACCCGAACAGCGCACCTTTTAAGGTTATTTGTCCTGAATTCTGCTGTTTCGAGAACTCTTTTGGCCACAAAGGGACCTGGTGGCTGAATCCTGATGATCAGGGCGGCAAAGCGAGGTAGTTTTTCCGCATAACAGAGTTTCGGGTGGGCCGGTGGAGGCGGATCGAGTGGTCATCGACGGTCGCTACGAGCTGGATGCTCTCCCTCTGGGACAGGGTGGGATGGGAGAGGTCTACGGGGCCTACGACCAGAAGCTCGACCGCAGGGTCGCCGTCAAGCTGCTCCGCTTCCCCTACGGCAAGCCCGACGAGGAGTTGGTCAAGCGTTTCCTCCACGAGGCGCGGATCATGGCCAAGCTGGAACATCCGGGCACCCCGCCCATCCACGACGTCGGCGTCTTCGAGGATCCGAAGGTCGGGCCCCGGCCGTTCATGGTGATGCAGTTCGTCGAGGGCGCCACGGTGGACCACATCCTGGGGGAACACGGCGTGCTCCCCGTCGGCTGGGCCGTGGGGATCGTCGCGCAGGTCGCCGCCGTGCTGTGCGCCGCGCACGAGCGGGGTGTCTTCCACCGTGACCTCAAGCCGTCGAACCTGATGGTCTGCCCCGACGGCACCGTCAAGGTGCTGGACTTCGGCCTGGCCATGTTTCACGACCCCGAGCTGTCCAGACTTACCCGGACCGGCACCATTCTCGGCACGCCTGTCTACATGTCGCCGGAGCAGGTCCGGGGCGCGGTGGTCACCCCGCAGAGTGACCTCTACTCCCTCGGCCTCATCCTGCACGAGATGCTCACCGGGGAGCGGGTGTTCGACGGGAACTCGGAGTATCACATCTTCGAGCGGCAGGTGCACGAGGCCGCTCCCTCGGTGCGGGAGCAACGCTCCGACGTGCCGGCCGAGTTGGACCGGCTCGTGCTGCGCCTGCTGGCCAAGCGCGCGGAGGATCGACCGGCTCGGGCGGAGCTCCTGCACACCGCCCTGCTCTCCTTCGTGGGCGAAGTGGGACCGCTGCCCGGGGTGACGAGTCCCGGTGCCAGCCCGGTGCGGAGGTACGCGGAGGTTGTCAGCCGCATCACCGACCCCGAGGAACCGCGATCGGCGGCCGTTGCGCCGGAGCCGTCCCGGCAGGCCGACCTCGAAGACTTCAGCAGGGAGGACCTGGCCCAGGCCCGGAGCGAGGCCGAGGAACTGGCGAAGGCGTCCCGCTACGGCCAGGCGGTCGAGGTGCTCGACGCCGTGGTGGCCCCCGCCAGCCGGATGGCTGGCCCTCTCGACGAGGAGGTGCTCGCCATGCGCCTGCGCCTGGGGGAGGTGCTTTTCGAGGGCGGTGACTACCGCCGGGCGGCCCCGGTCTTCGGGGAACTACGCGTTGACCTGACACGCAAGCACGGTCCGCACGACGAGGGAGTGCTGCAGTGCCACCGGCAGGAGGCGACCTGCAAGGCGCTCATGGGTGAGACGGGACAGGCCCTGAGGATGTTGAGGAGCCTGCTGGTCCAGGAGCAGGCGGTCTTCGGGAGGCACGATCACCGGCCGCTGGAGCTGAGACGGCAGATCGGCCTCCTCGAGCTCGGCGCGGGTGACACCGAACGGGCCCGGCACACCCTGTCCAACCTGCTGGAGGATCTCGTCAGGCTCCACGGACCCGATCACCCAGACGCGGTCAAGGTCCGGGACGGGCTCGCGCGCCTCTCCGTGTGAGGTGCCGCCAAGGGGGCTCGTAGAGCGCACAGCAAAACTCGGTGAGCTAAGTACACAGCTCTTCTTGTGGAAAACCAAGTTTTGTGTGTACGTTTTACTTGAGCTTGGAAAATTCTATTGCCGTCCATGGCAATGGGAAAACCGTACACCCTGTTTGTGGGCCATGGTCGCCTTTGTTGACTTTGTCCGATTTGTGAACTCGTGTCAACAGTAATCGGGATTGGCGGTTGCGGTCCGTCGAGGGTCGTCCCGAAGTCCGCCTGGTCGGACTAAAGCCTCGAAAGCATATTTCGGCCACTTATTCATTTATGGACAGACCGAAAGGGTTGTAAGCGCTGTGAGATGTCTACCCCGTCCTGTTCGCGGGACCTCGCGATGACGGGGGCCAGGCTGGAGGAGCTCACCCCCGGCGCCGTCGTCGGCGGGGTGACACCGAACGGGGACGTCACCGTCGTCGCGGTCAAGTGGTACGGCTCGGGCGCGGTCAACCTCACCTACAAGACCGGCACCGGCCAGGTGACCGAGCAACTCCTCTACCGGGACGACGAAGCCCGGCTCGCCCTGCGCAGGGCGTCCGCCGCCTACGGGTTCGACGGTGACGGCGCGCTGTTCAAGCTCGCTGCCGAGGCGCTCCGCATCCGGATGGCGGCCCGGTTCGACCCGATGCTCGCGGTGACCACCAGCGACCTGGAGCCGCTGCCGCACCAGATCCAGGCGGTCTACGGCGAGCTGCTCGACCGCACCCCGCTCCGCTTCGTCCTCGCCGACGACCCCGGCGCGGGGAAGACCATCATGGCCGGTCTCTACATCAAGGAGCTGATGCTCCGAGGTGATGTGGAACGATGCATGATCGTCGCGCCGGGCGGTCTGGTCGAGCAGTGGCAGGAAGAGCTGCTGGAGAAGTTCGGCCTCCGGTTCGAGCAGCTCACCCGCCAGCTCATCGACGCCCAGCTCGACGCGAGCGTCTTCGACAGCCAGCCGCTGCTCATCGCCCGGATGGACCAGCTCTCCCGCAGCGAGGAGCTGCAGGCCCAGCTCGCCCGCAGCGACTGGGACCTCGTCGTGGTCGACGAGGCCCACCGGATGTCCGCCCGCTACTTCGGCGATGAGCTGAAGAAGACCAGGCGCTACCAGCTCGGCGAGCTGCTCGGCGGGCACGCCCGCCACCTGCTGCTGATGACCGCGACCCCGCACGCCGGCAGCGAGGCCGATTTCCAGCTCTTCATGGGCCTGCTCGACTCCGACCGCTTCGAGGGCAAATACCGCGAGGGCCTCAGCTCCGCCGACACCGACGGCCTGATGCGCCGCATGGTCAAGGAGGACCTGCTCACCTTCGAGGGCAAGCCGCTCTTCCCTGAGCGCCGCGCCTACACCGTCCCGTACGAGCTGTCGGAGGCCGAGGACGAGCTGTACGGGGTCGTCACCGACTACGTCCGTGAGCAGATGGGCCGGGCCCAGCAGCTCGCCGCCCGGGGCGAGGGCCGGCGCGGCAACACCGTTGGCTTCGCGCTCACCGTGCTGCAGCGCCGCCTCGCCTCCAGCCCGGAGGCGATTCTCCGTTCCCTGGAACGCCGCCACAAGCGACTCGGCCGACTTCGCCAGGAGCTGGCCGCCGGGACGAGCCCGATGGAGGGCCGGCTCAAGGACCGGCTCGCGGGCCTGCTGGGCAAGGCTCCCGAGGCCCTCGACGCCGACCTCGACGACCTGTCCAGCACCGAGGTCGAGGAGCTGGAGGACGACGTCGTTGACGCCGCGACCACCGCGCAGACGATCGCCGAACTCGACAAGGAGCTCGGCCTCCTCGTCGACCTGGTCGAGCTGGCCCGCCGGGTGCGCAACTCCGGCACCGACCGGAAGTGGAGCGAGCTGTCCGAGCTGCTGCAGGGCAACACCCTGATCCGCGACAGCGACGGCACCCCCCGCAAGCTCATCGTGTTCACCGAGCACAAGGACACCCTCGAGTACCTCGCCGAGCGGATCCGCGGCCTGATCGGCCGGGAGGAGGCCGTGGTCGTCATCCACGGCGGTGTCTCCCGCGACCAGCGCCGCCGGGTCAAGGAGCTGTTCACCCAGGACCCGGAGTGCCGGATCCTGGTCGCCACCGACGCTGCGGGTGAGGGGCTGAACCTCCAGCGGGCCCACCTCATGGTCAACTACGACCTGCCGTGGAATCCCAACCGGATCGAGCAGCGCTTCGGCCGGATCCACCGCATCGGTCAGACCGAGGTCTGCCACCTGTGGAACCTCGTCGCCATCGGCACCCGCGAGGGCGACGTCTTCTACCGCCTGCTGGAGAAGATCGAGGAGCAGCGCCGCGCCTACAAGGGCAAGGTCTTCGACGTCCTGGGCGAGGCGTTCCAGGAGGAGCCGCTGCGCAAGCTCCTGATGGAGGCCATCCAGTACGGGGACAGGCCGGAGGTCCGCGACCGGCTCAACCAGGTCATCGACGCCTCGGTCGGCGAGGGCCTCGACCGGCTGATGGCCGAGCGCGCGCTGGCTCACCAGCGGCTGGGTGAGACCGACGTCGCCGAGTGGCGACTGCGGATGGAGGAGGCCCAGGCCCGGCGACTGCAGCCGCACTACGTGAGGGCGTTCTTCCTCGCCGCCTTCAAGCTGCTCGGCGGGCGCGTCGCCGAGCGCGAGTCCGGCCGCTACGAGATCAAGCACGTTCCCGGCGACCTGCTGACGCACGACCGGCAGATCAGGGTGGGCGTCCCGGTGCTGCGCCGCTATGAGCGGGTCACCTTCGCCTGTGAGCTGGTCAGGCCTGCGGGCCGTCCCCGCGCCGACCTGCTCGCGCCCGGCCACCCGCTGCTCGACGCGGTGGTCTCACTGGTCGTCGAGCGGTACGGCACGCAGCTCAAGCAGGGTGCGCTGCTGGTCGACCGCCGCGACGCGGGGGAAGAGCCGCATCTGCTGGCCGCCGTCTCCCAGGAGGTCGCCGACGGCCACGACCGGATCGTCAGCAAGCGCTTCGACTTCGTGGAGATCGGCTCCTCCACCGCCCGTACGGCCGGTGCCGCCCCCTACCTCGACTACGCGCCCGCCTCGGCGGAGGAGCGGCACCTGGTGGCCGGAGTGCTGGAGGAGGGCTGGCTGGCGAGCGGGGTGGAGGACCTCGCCGTCGGCTGGGCCGTCGAGAACGGCCTGGCCTCGTTCGTCGACGAACTCAGGGCGAGGCTGGCGGCGGAGACCGTCCGCACCCGCGGCCTGGTACGGCAGCGACTCCTTCAAGAGATCAACTACTGGGACACCCGGCACGCCGACCTGCTGGACGCCGAGCTGACCGGCAAGAAGCTCAAGATCCGTCCGGAGACCGCCGCCCGGCGGGCCAGAGACCTGGAGGCTCGGCTCCGCCGCCGGATGGAGCAGCTCGACCGGGGTGAGCTGCTCCAGGTCCGGCCTCCGCAGGTGGCGGGCGGCGCGCTGGTCGTCCCGCAGGGCCTGCTCGACCGGCTGGCTGGGCTCCGCACCGACCCGGCGACGGCGTACACGCGGGAGACGGCCGAGGTGGAGCGGCGCGCGGTGAACCGAGTGCTGGACGAGGAACGCAAACTCGGCCGACTGCCCGAGGAGATGGCGCACAACAACCCCGGCTACGACATCCGCTCCCGGACGGTGGACGACCACTGGGTCTTCCTCGAGGTCAAGGGCCGGATCGCCGGGGCGAAGGACTTCCACGTCACCCGGACCGAGGTGCTGACCGGCAAGAACGCGGGCCGGTCCTTCCGGCTCGCCCTGGTGAGCGTGCACCCGGACGGCCCGGCGCACGACGAGGTCCGCTACCTCGTCGACCCGTTCAGGGACGTGGACTTCGGCGACTTCGTCGCCACCGACCTCGGTGGCGACTGGAACAAGGAATGGGCACGAGGAGGAGCACCGGTATGAGCACTGGTACGGGTTCTGAGGGATACCGGCGCAAGCTGATCGAGGTAGCCCTCCCGCTGGAGGAGATCAACAAGCAGTCGGCCCGGGAGAAGTCGATCCGGCACGGCCACCCGTCGACCCTGCACCTGTGGTGGGCGCGTCGTCCGCTGGCGGCCTGCCGAGCGGTGCTCTTCGCCCAGCTCGTGGACGACCCATCCGCGCACCCGGACAAGTTCCGTACTGAGGAGGAGCGGACGCTGGAGCGTAAGCGCCTCTTCAACATCATCGAGCGGCTGGTCGACTGGGACAACATCAACGACAAGGCCCTGTACGCGGAGGCCAAGGCCGAGATCTGGAAGTCCTGCGACGGCAACCCGCCGCCAATCCTTGACCCGTTCGCGGGCGGGGGGTCGATTCCGCTGGAGGCGCAGAGGCTTGGGCTGGAAGCGCACGCCTCTGACCTGAATCCGGTTCCGGTGCTCATCAACAAGGCGTTGATTGAAATCCCACCGAAGTGGGCGGGGCGACCTCCGGTGTTCCCGGGGGCTGCCGAATCCCGCATGGGTGATTGGTCTGGCGCAACCGGTCTCGCTGAAGATGTACGCCGCTACGGAAAGTGGATGAGGGACGAGGCGGAGAAGCGTATTGGCCACCTCTATCCCAAGGCCAAGCTGGCGGACGGTACAGAAGCCAACGTCATCGCCTGGATCTGGGCGCGCACGGTCACCTGCCCCAACCCCGCGTGTGGCGGCACCATGCCATTGGTGCGCTCTTTCTGGCTCGGTAAGAAGAAAGGAAAAGAGTGCTACGTCGAGCCAATTATTGAGGGCAAACAGGTTCGTTTTGAAATTCGCGGCCCCAAGGGTAAGCCTCAAGATGGTACCATTAAAAAGGGAAAGGCTATCTGTCTAATTTGTAGTTCGCCGGTGGGCTCCGGATATATCCAGAGCGAAGGCAAGGCCAGGCGCATGGGAGCGCAACTGATGGCTATCGCTGCAGAGGGGCCACGGATGCGATACTATCTTTCCCCTAATGAAGAGCACCATCAGGCCGCCATGGTTGATCGCCCTGATGAGGTCCCAAACGCTGCCTTGGCTGAGGATCCCAGAAATATCTGGTGTGTAAATTACGGCCTAGACACCTTCGATAAGCTATTTACCGATCGTCAACTTGTCACTTTCACCACATTTAGTGATCTTGTCATTGAAGTGCGGAAAAGAGTTCTTGTCGACGCATCTGCCGCTGGATTCCGTCCGGGTAATCCTCTAGCTGGAGGAGGTGTTGGCGCCGAAGCTTATGCTGACTCGGTTTCTACTTATCTTGGCTTAGCTGTCACTCGCATTATGGATCGTCACTCTAATGTTGGCAGCTGGGATGCTAGTCCAAGCAAAGAGCAAGTCCGTGGAGTCTTTGCTCGTCAAGCGATTCCAATGTCTTGGGATTTTGCGGAAAGCAACCCATGGGGGAAATCGTCTGGTAATATTGCCGAAAGCTTCTTGTGGATTAGTCGAACATTGGAAAACTTAGGCAATGGGGCGGCGGGCCAGGTGCTGCAGCTTGATGCTGCCGAGCGCGGCTATCGAAGCGTTCTGGTGTCCACTGACCCGCCGTATTATGACAATATAGCCTACGCGGATCTATCGGATTTTTTCTATGTCTGGTTGCGGCGCTCGATAGGGTTTATATTTCCTGACCTGCTTGGAACGTTGCTGACCCCTAAAGCGGATGAGCTCATCGCTAATCCTTATCGGCAGGGCGGTGCAGAGGCAGCGAATCGTTTTTTTGAAGATGGTTTCCAGCAGGTTTTCGCACATATTAGGCAAGGCATGCTGGCCGACTATCCAATGACTGTTTTTTATGCGTTCAAACAGTCTGAAACCGACGAGCGTGGTGAGGCATCTACTGGATGGGAAACCTTGCTCGAGGGGATGATTCGATCAGGGTGGGCTGTCACCGCAACGTGGCCGATCCGTACCGAATTAGCTAACAGAATGTTGGGTGTTGGTACCAATGCCCTGGCTTCTTCGGTGGTGTTGGCATGCCGGCCCAGGCTCCAGAGTGCAAGTACTACCGACCGCCGAGGATTTATCAATGCGCTCAAAGTCGAACTTCCAGATGCGCTCCGTGATCTACAGCAGGGAGGGATTGCGCCGGTCGACCTAGCGCAGGCGGCTATTGGGCCCGGGATGGCGGTTTTCTCCCGATATGCACAGGTAGCTGAGGCGGACGGATCTCCAATGCGGGTCCGCGCGGCGCTCATTCTGATTAACCAGATGCTCGACGAGGTGCTCTCCGAGCAAGAGGGCGATTTCGACGCTGACACCCGTTTCTGTATCAAATGGTTCGAGAGCTATGGCTTCGATATTGGAATTTACGGAAGCGCCGAAACTTTATCCAAAGCTATGAATACGTCCGTCGATGGCCTTGCTCGGTCCGGAGTCCTAAGTTCACACGCGAACAAAGTTCAGCTTCTTAGCCCAAAAGAGCTACCGGCTGAATACGACCCTTACGCAGATGATCGGATCTCGGTCTGGGAGGTCGTGATGCACCTGGCCAAGCGTCTGGATGAACAGGGCATTGATGCAGCAGGGCAGTTGATGGCCATCGCAAAGGTCAGGATCGACCTCGACACCGCCAAGGAACTCTCCTACCTGCTCTTCTCGATTTGCGAGCGTCGTAATTGGGCCAAGACCGCGTTGCTCTTCAACGCGCTCGGCTCCTCCTGGCGGGAGATCGAGAGCGCGTCGCGCAGCGTCGTACCAACCGTGAGTGCGCAAGGAATGCTCGACTTCACCCCCGAAGAGGACTGACGACATGGCGCTGAGTAACAGGGACAGGATCGGCCGAGGTCTCGAACTCCTCGGAGCCGGGCTGGAACCGTTCGTCGACATGATGATGAGCATGGCCATGCCTCCCGGCAAGGACTGGGTGAAGGTTCTCGAAGCGCGGGACGCGAATCAGCACGGCGCGAACAAGATCTACGACAAGACCGATGTGCGATTCCTGTTGGTCGTTTTGACCGGTGAGTGGAAGGTGTTCAAAGAGCGACTCTCCAAGGTGGAGAGTGGCTTCGCCAGCGAGCTGCGCGAGGTCGGCAACAAGTGGGCGCACACCAAGCCGTTCTCCGGTGACGACACCCACCGCGCGCTCGACACCATGGAGCGGTTGCTGACTGCGGTTGGTGCTATGGACCGGGCCGACGAGGTGCGTAGGCTCCGGTTGGACCAGCAGCGGAGCCTCTATGACAGTGCAACCCGCAAGGCTGCCCAGTCGGTGGCCTCCATGCCCAGCATCGAGGCCAACGGGCTCAAGCCCTGGCGAGACATCATCACCCCACACGCGGACGTACAGGTGGGCAAGTTGGACGCCGCCGAGTTCGCCGCCGACCTGCACATGGTCTCCATCGGGGAGAGCACTAGTCAGGAATATTCCGACCCGGTGCAGTTCTTTCGCCGTACCTACCTCACCGAAGGCCTGAAGGACCTGCTGCAGCGGGCGGTCGCTAGAGTCGGTAAGGACGCCAATGCTACTCCGGTCTGGAATCTGCAGACCAACTTCGGCGGCGGCAAGACCCACTCGATGCTGGCCCTGTGGCACATCTTCTCCGGGAAGCCGCTGCACGACTTCCCGCAGGAGGTCGTTGATCTGGTCAAGGACGCGGACACCAGCGCGATCGGCAGCCAGGTTCAGCGGGCGGCGCTGGTCGGGAACCACATCGATCCGAAGGCAGGAAAGCTCCATGAGGATGGTGTGCACACTCACACCCTCTGGGGTGAGCTGGCCTGGCAACTCGGCGGGCGCAAGGCATATGAGATTGTCCGTGAGGCCGACGAGGCGCGAACCAACCCCGGGGATGCCTTACGGCAGCTCATCTCCGCCTACTCGCCGTGCCTGATCCTGATCGATGAATGGGTCGCCTACGGCCGACAGCTCTACGGCCGTGACGACCTGCCCGCCGGGACGTTCGACACCCAGTTCACGTTCGCGCAAACCATCACCGAGGCGGTCAAGGCCGTGCCGGGCGCGTTGCTAGTCGTCTCTATTCCTGCTTCCAGTCACAAGGAGGCGGAAGAGGGGATCATGGGCAGTGCACTGGAGGTCGGTGGAGTCAACGGTCAAGCCGCGCTGGAGCGGTTGCAGAACGTGATTCGCCGGGTGGCGCAACAGTGGCAGCCCGCGCGGGCACACGAGTCCTTCGAGATCGTCCGCCGTCGCCTCTTCGAGGAGCCTGATGCCCAGGCGAAGGCCGAGATCGCGGCCATCGCTAAGCAGTTCTGGAAGTTCTACAACGACCACAAGGGCGAGTTCCCGCGCGAGTGCTCCGAGGTCTCCTACGAGAAGCGGATCATCGACGCCTATCCGATCCATCCGGAGCTCTTCGATCGGCTCTATGAGGACTGGTCGACGCTGGATCGTTTTCAGCGCACCCGAGGTGTGCTCCGGCTGATGAGTACCGTCATCCAGCAGCTTTGGCAGACCCAGGACGCCGGACCGCTGATCATGCCGGGCTCGCTGCCGCTCAACCATCCGGCCGTGGTCAGCGAGCTGACGCAGTATCTCCAGGACAACTGGAAGACCATTATCGAGACCGACGTCGACAGCGAGACGGCCACGCCGGTCCAGATTGACAAGGAGCGGACCGTCTTCGGCAAGCGGGCGCTCACCCGCCGACTGGCAAGGACACTCTTTTTCGGTTCCGCACCGACGCTGACCAAGCCGCACAAGGGCATCGAGCAGCAGAACATTCGGCTCGGGGTGGCCATCCCCGGTGACGTCGTCGGCAACTTCGGCTCCGCGCTGCACATGCTCACCGACCGGGCCACCTTTGTATACGTAGATGGCGCCCGCTACTGGTACGACACTCAGGCATCGGTGACCCGTACGGCCAAGGACTACGCCGAGCGGCTGCACAAGGAGGACGTCTGGCTGGAGATCGTCACGCGGCTGCGGCGCAAGGAGCTCAAGTCGCGAGGGGACTTCTCTGCAGTCCACGTGACCGACGACAGCAGTGAGGTGCCCGATAACGGTGATGCACGCCTGGTGATCTTGCATCCAAACGTCGTCCATGCCAAGAATGACAGCGGTTCCTCGGCCCAAGTTCTCGCCCAGCAGATCCTTGACAGGAAGAGCAGTGCGCAGCGGATCAACCGCAACATGCTCGTCTTTCTTGCTGGCGACGCCAAGCGAATGGAGGAACTGGAGGAGGCTGTTCGAGAGTATCTCGCCTGGAAACACATCGAGGGACGAGAGGAAGAGCTGAACTTCACCAAACAGCAGTTGAAGCAGGTTACGACCCGGCTCAAAAACGCCGACGAGGCCGTCGAGCTGAGGATCCGTGCGACCTACTACTGGGCGTTCGTCCCTATGCAGTCGCCCGGAGGCCATATCACTTGGGAAGCAGAAAAGGCAGACGGCGGCAAGGACCGGCTGGCCGAGCGGGTCAGCGCCAAGCTGCGCCAGATCGATGCGCTCCGGGTGGTCCAGGCCGCGTCGGTGATCCGGGGCAACCTGGACCGGGAACTGGCCAGCGTCTGGGGGCGGGGCTACATCTCGGTCAAGGAGCTGTGGGACTACTACTGCCGCTATCCCTACCTGCCGAGGCTCCGAGACCGTGAGGTGCTGGACGGCGGGATCGCCGCCGGGCCCGACGAGATGGACTGGGAACGTACCGGGTTCGCCCTCGCCACGGGCTACGACGGCCAGCGTTTCGAGGGACTGGCCCTGCCACCGAACAGCCGGTTCGGACAGATCACTGACGGCACGCTCCTGGTCCGGCCCGACCTCGCTCTGTCCCAGCACAATGCCGATGTCGAAGCTAAGGCGAAGGCCGATGCTGCGGCGGCAGCGGCCGGCGGGGGGGTGGTTGATGGAGGCTCAAGTATCTCCGGCGCGGGCACCGGTCCGGATGGAGTGACGGTCGTCGTTCCGCAGCCGGGAGGGAAGACCCCGCCGCCCGGTCCTAAAAACGTCAGGTTCTACGGGAGCGCCACACTCGACCCGGAGTTCTACCAGAAGAGCTTCACCAAGATGGTCCAAGAGGTTATCCAGCACCTGGCCGCGGTGGAGGGAGCGGAGCTGGAACTCAGCATCGAGATCACCGCCCGCAAGCCGGACGGCTTCCCCGAGGACAAGGTCCGCATCGTCTCGGAGAACGCCCGCGTTTTGAAGTTCGACCAGTTCAGTTTCGAGGACAGCTGATCCGAGTCTCCGTCCGGGCCGCCGTCGCCAGGTGGTGACGGTGGCCCGATCTCGGCTGCGACCTCACTTCGAAGTCGTTTTTCCGGGAAGCACATCTCGCGCGTGACTCGACACCGCGCCTGCTGGAAAACGACCCTGTTCCTCAGGAGCGATCAGGCAGGCCGTCGAAGTGACCGTTCTTGATGCCTGCGATGAAGGTGCTCCACTCGTCGCGGCGGAACAGGAGCGTTCCGCCATTGCGGTTCTTAGTGTCGCGGACGGCGACGTCGTTGCCGACGAAGGCCATCTCGACGCAGCTCGGGCCGTCGCCGCTGAGGCTGCTCTTGCGCCAGTGTGCACCGGATAGATCTGGCTGCATCTCGGTTCCTTCCGCTAGTGATCTCTGTGTAGAGACGTGAGTAGCGCAGCCGTATCAGCAGGGCTGAGCGCTATCGCGCGGAGATACTCACACATCTGGTTATACCTCCGAATATCTGTTTCTTTCTCAAGAAACAGGTCGCCGGCCATACTGTCGATGTGGATCACGTCGGGGTCGTCTGGGCCGAACTTCAGGACGATGAAGCTGCCGGGCATTCCCGGATGGGCACCGGCAGAGAACGGGATGACCTGGACGGTGATGTGTGGGCGCGGGGCTTGCTGGATGAGGTGTGCGAGCTGATCGCGCATGACCGCATCGCTACCGACCTTCCGGCACAGAGCGGCTTGGTCCAGGATCGCCCACAGGCGGAGCGGTTTGTCGCCCTCCAGGAGAAGTTGCCGCTGCATCCGTGCAGTAACGCGGTTCTCGTTTTCGTCGTCGGGGGCGGTTGGCCGTACACCGCGGATCACCGCTCGCGCATAGTCCTCGGTCTGGAGCAGGCCGGGGACGAACAGCGACTCGTAGTTGATGGCCTGCCGAGCCTCGGACTCCAGGCCGATGTAGGCACTGTACTGGCCGAGAAGGTTCGCTTCGAGGTCGTTCAGCCAGCCGCGCTGCTTGGCCTCCTTCTGCAAGGACAGCAGGTCGGCGTGGGTGTCGCCGGTGACGCCGTAGATGTCGAGTAGAGCTATGAGTGTCCTGAGTTGTGGCTTGGCCTGGGCGGTCTCGATTCGGTAGAGCGTGACGATGTTGACTTTGGTTTTCTCCGCGACGTCCTCCTGGGAGAGTCCGGCGGCTTGACGGAGGCGGCGTAGCTCGGATGCCAGGCGGCGCAATCGCACCGTAGGGGGTTGGCGTTTGCTGGATGGCGTGGACGCGTTTCCGCCCATTCCTTACCTCTCTCGCTTTTAGGGCGTATCTGGATCATGTATGAGATACAAATGTAGCCCTTGCGTTCACCTAGTGTGATGACTCATGCTCTGAGAGTTAGCTTTCCAGGCGAGGTCATCGCTGGAAGGCGAAACGCACGATTTCCCCAGACGGCCGGGCAGACGATCTTCCCTCCCGAGGCGGCCCACCCCCGTACCGGGTGTCCGTCCGGCCTCAGCGGTACGACCGGCGACGCATCTGCGACGCTCCCCGGCCGTGCTTCCCGTAGGACCGGCACCGTGCCCCCGTCCCCCGTGGGGTGAGCGGCGTCCCCCGTCTGCGAACGGTGCCGGTCCTACGCCCGATGTACTGACCAGGAGCGGGTGAAATGACCGGTGTAACCACCACGGAGCACTATCTGGAACTCTCCGTCTTCCCGACCTCGCCCTACTACGCCCGCGTGCACGTCCGGCGGGTGCTGGAGGGCTGGCGGCGGGACGACCTGGTCGAGACGGCCCAGCTCGTCGTCTCTGAGCTGGTCTCCAACGCCGTCAAGGCGCACACCTCGTGCCCCGCCGACGTGGAGGCGACCCACCTCGGCCCTGACCACATCTGGATGGACCTCTACCTGGTCGGCGAGACGGTGGTGCTCCGCGTCTGGGACGCCGCCCGCACCCCGCCCGTACTGCGCGACCCCGGCCCCGACGACGAGAGCGGCCGAGGTCTTCATCTCGTCGACCTCCTCGCCACCGAGTGGGGCTACTACCGCCCCAC
The DNA here is from genome assembly GCF_051918855.1 of Streptosporangium sp. H16. Classification (NCBI taxonomy): domain Bacteria; kingdom Bacillati; phylum Actinomycetota; class Actinomycetes; order Streptosporangiales; family Streptosporangiaceae; genus Streptosporangium; species Streptosporangium sp. H16. Next base: position 421,125 of record NZ_JBPXMD010000002.1, on the reverse strand, counting down.
CCCCGGCGGCAAGATCGTCTGGTGCACCCTGGCGGCCCCACCGCCACCTCCCGAGGAGCAGGCAGGCACCACCCACCCGCATCGATGAGAGGGAACAGTTTGGAAGCCTTCGAACGTGCCCGGCTGGACGCGTACTTCGCCAAGGTCGCGGCTCGGTTCGTTCCCGAGGAGCGGATCACGTCCTTCCTGGTCACTCATCTTCTGCCCGAACGACCCTGTTTCGTCCGCGCGGTCGCGGCGATGAGCCGCCTGCGGGCGGTGCTGCCCAAGCCCAAGTCGATCGACCCCGCCGCGCGGCATGAGGCCGAGCAGGCCGTCCCGGTCGACGCGCTTTCCCGTGAGCTGTTCGCCGACCCCGGCACGGCCCTGGACTACTTCGAGTCCCGGGCCGCCACCGAGCCGATCGCGCTGCTGGACGTCGGCGGTTACTTCGCCCCATCCCTGGCCGAGGTGCACGGGCGCTTCTCCGGTCGGCTTCTCGGGGTGATCGAGGACACCGAGAACGGCCACCGCCGCTACCAGGATCTCGACCCGCTGCCCTGTCCGGTGATCTCGGTCGCCCGATCACCGCTGAAGGACCCCGAGGACTTCCTCGTCGGCCAGTCCGTGGTCTTCTCGACCGAGGCCGTGATGCGCGGCCGGGGTGACATCCTGCACGGCCGTCCGGCGCTGGTGATCGGTTTTGGCAAGCTCGGCAGCTCGATCGCCCGGCTGCTGCACGCCAAGGGGGTCCAGGTCACCGTCTTCGACATCGACCCCGTCCGCCGTACCCAGGCGCTGTCCCAGGGGTTCGCCGTCGCCCGCGACCGTCACAGCGCCCTGACCGGAGCCGGACTCGTGCTCTGCGCGACCGGTGCCCTCTCCCTGCACGGCGAGGACTTCCCCCACCTGCGCAACGGCGCCTACGTCGCCACCGTCACCAGCAGCGAGGACGAGTTGGAACTCGGCGGACTGCCGGACGTCTACACCCGCACAATGGTCGGTGACCACATCACCCGCTATCAGACGACCGGCCACTACTTCTACCTGGCCAACGGCGGAAACGCTGTCAACTTTTTGCACGGTGCGAGCGTTGGGCCGTTCATCTTCCTGGTCCAGGCCGAGATACTCGCCGGAATCGGGATGCTCACCCGTGGAGACCTCGCACCCGGTATGCATGAGGTCTCCGCGGCCGACCGCGCCGCTGTCGCGGCGATCTGGCTCTCCTACTTCAACAGGTGATCGACTTGGCCATCACGGCAGACCACATCCGCAGTGTCATCGGCGACTACCTTGACGTGTACCCCGAGGACAAGCAGAGCCTCGCCCCGGCCCTGGAACTGCTGGACAACGGTGTGGACATCACCACCCGCGGTGAATTCCGCGGCCACGCGACCGCCGCCGCGATCCTCGCCGACCCCGACGGGCGGATCCTGCACATCCGCCACCTCGTCCTGGACAGCTGGCTGCTGCCCGGCGGTCACCTGGAGGTATCCGACACCACCCTGCTGGACGCGGCCCTGCGTGAGCTCGCCGAGGAGACCGGCATCCCCGCCGCCGTCGTCACCCCGGCCGGTGACCGTCCCCTCCACATCGACATCCACCCCATTCCCGCCAACCCGGCCAAGGGCGAGCCGGACCACCGGCACATCGACTTCCGGTTCCTCCTCCACACCACCAGCGCGATCGGCCCGCTCCAGACCGAAGAGGTCACCGCCGCCGCCTGGCACGAGCCCGACAGCATCGGCGACCGCACTCTGAGACAACGTGTCATCCAGGCACTTCGCTGAGCCCTTCCGCTGGATCTGCCCCCTCAAAGGCGGTCGGCAGTGGCGTTGAGGTGCCCGGCCGGCCAGTTGGGTTGGAAAGGGCTCAGTCGGGCGTGGTGCCTCCTTGGATCTCTTCGTTTCTCAATGGAACATGCTCGCTGTCGGCTTGGTTTCTCGCGAGGACCTTCCAGAATTCGGTCAATGTCTCTTCGTCGAGCAACGAAGGATGCTTCTCAAGCATCAACTTGATGCTGTCCCCAACTTGCTGAGGTGTGAGCGCTTCCATCGCGCTCAACTCCAAAGGAACGTTCTCATTCTCGATCCGGGCATTGCGCAGGACTCTCATCTGCTCTTCACTGAACAGCCTGGCCAGCAGGGCAGAGATAAAACGTTCCCGCGCTTCCGAGCTGCTCATGTTTGCTCGATACTGTTCGAGTGCGGCAATCACTTCTTGCGGGGCCTTTGCGGGTGCGGGTCCGATCAAGATGGTCGACTCGGTCGGATCGGCCTGGTTGTCAGTCTTACGAGTTCGCGCAAGCCTGTTCCGCGTCGACTTCATGAACGGAAGTGCTTGATCGTTCCACCATCTCTTGAGGTGCGGCGCAGCCTGCTGTGCAGCCTCTATGGCAACAAGAAGAACCACTGCGACGAGCAGCGCGTCAAGTTCTGAGCGCTCCCGTGCTCGGGAATCCGAATTACATTCATCGACGTTGACAAAAACCGGCGGAGACGCCGTTGGTGCATTTTCCTTGTTCTCGCCGTTCAAGAAGAACTCGGGATGTACCGACTTGTTGGTGTCAGGGTCGCGCGTGGGTCCACGATGAGCACCAGCGGTCTTTTTAGATTTTGGGAGTTTAGCTCCCTTTGGAACTCTGACAACAGCGTCGTATTCGTCGTATTCAATGCTAGCCATTTGCCACCTTCAGCCTGCGGGCATGCATGACAGCGACTTGAATGGAGCTGATCTTCAGGCTCGCCCAAGCCGTGCACACGCCGCCGATCGGCGAGCACGATCGGTGCGTCGGGAGCCGTGCTCCGACTGTACTTGCGACCGATGATGTTTTTTGCCGGATCAACAGACGTTGATGCGGACCCGCTGTCGGCGCTGATGGGTACCTCAATGTCCGCCGTCCCGAGTGGACGGAAGCGAGGTACACAGGATGGCGCCTTTCAGGGGATCTGTCCGAATTGATGCTGGTTCAGATGGCGGGCGCATAGCCATATTCCGGGCATTCCTCCGAGCCAGCGGGAGTGCAGCCGTACAAAAGGTTTCACCATGAATCAGTACGAAGCGGTCACGCGACCCTCGCCGCTCTCGATGGATGGACCTTGCGTGTCCAGCGGGGCAAGGCCGAAAGCCGGTTATTTGTTAACGAAGAGTGCTATTTTCGGTTGGTCCGATATGTGGCTGCCCCTGGCGGCGATGATGAAAGTGAAATTTCAAACTGTCGGAACGGGAGGTTAAAGTGATCGACCAGTTCCTTTGCCGCACCTATCCCTGAGGTCGCCACATGCCGGTCGAGAAGTTGGAGAACGACATCCAGACGCTGGTCGGGAAGATCTCTCGAAGAGAGATCATGCTCCCGGAGATTCAGCGCGGCTACGTCTGGAAACCCACGCAGGTGGCGAAGCTGGTCGAATCGCTCTACCGGGGATATCCGTCCGGCTCGCTGCTGCTGTGGCGGACCGACGACATGCCGGAGACCCGCCCCATCGCGATCAGCGAGGGCAACGGTGCCCAGCCCGCGGTCCCGCCGCTGTTTCTGCTCGACGGCCAGCAGCGACTCACCTCCCTGCACCGGGTGATCAGCGATCACCCCGAGGCCCAGATCGTGTTCAACGTCGAGACCGAGGTGTTCCAGAACCAGAGCGCCGCGACGGCGAAGGACCCCCGCTGGATGAAGGTCGCCGACGTGCTCCGGCCGGGCGCCAAGCAGTTTCCGATCATTGTCCGGATGAGCGCCGCGCTGCCCGAGATGGACCCGGACCTGATCGGAGAGCGGGTCAGCCGCCTGGCCCTGATCCGGGACCGCAGATTCCATATGGAGGTCCTGACCGAGTTCCCGTACGAGGAGATCGCCCAGATCTTCGTGCGGGTCAACAGCGGGCGGCCGCTCAAGACCAGCGACCTCGCGCTGGCTACCCTCTCCGCCCGCTGGCCCGGAATCGTGGAGAAGCTCGAGAACGAGGCCAGACACTGGGCCAAGCAGGACTTCGGCGACCTGGACGCCACCTTCCTCACCCGTGCCCTCACCGGCACGGTCCTGGGCCGGGGCCTGTCCACCTGGTCGCACAGCCGACTGATCGCGGCGACCGACGATGAGCTTGAGCAAGGCTGGGCCACCGTGCAGAGAGGGCTGCGTCACCTCGTTCCGCTGCTCAAGGAGAACCTGAAGATCTCCAGCAGCGGCCTGCTGCCCTCGCGCGTGGTTCTGCTCCCGCTGATCGTGCTGCTGGGGGAGCGGTCCGACGAGTCACTGGACGCCGAGACGACCAAGGGGCTGCTCTACTGGTTCCTCGTCGCGACCATCCGCAACCGCTACAGCACCTCCACCGACACCCGGCTCAGCCAGGACATCCCGGTGACCCGCGAGCCCGATCCGGTCAGACGGCTGCTCACCAATCTCGGCATCGTGGGCACCCAGGTGGAGGTGGCTCCTCAGGCGCTGGCCGGGCGCACGGTCGGCAGCCCCTACTTCTTCCTGAGCTACCTGGTGGCCAAGGAGGCGGGCGCCACCGACTGGTGGCACGGCACGCAGATCAGTGCCGTCGCCGAGGGCGCTCAGAAGCTGGAGTACCACCACATCCACCCACAGGCGACGTTGAAGAACCATTCCGCGAAATACACCAAGACCGAGATCAACGACCTGGCCAACCTGGCGTTCATCTCCGCCAAGGCCAACCGGAAGATCAGCGACCGTTCCCCGCGCGAGTACTTCGCCGATGCCAAGTTCTCCCTGCTCACCGAGGCCGAGCTGGCAGCGCACTTCGTCCCCTACGACGAGGCGCTGCGTGACGCCGGTGCTTACCGGGAGTTCCTGGTGGCCCGCCGTCGACGGCTGGCCGGAGCCATGACCGAGCTGCTAGACCGGTTCCGGCCCGCCTGGATGGACGAGGCGCCGGCTGCCGCCGATCCGCTCACCGGTAGCTCCCTGGAGTTCGTCCTCTACCAGAGCACGTGGGACGAGAGCCGGATCGTGGCCGTCGCCCAGCGGGACAGCTCGGCCTGGACCGGCGCCTTCGGCCTGAACGACTTGGTGTCGGCGCTCGGCGCCGCCGACGGCGGGCTGGACAGCGACCTGGTGATCGCCGGTGAGACCTGCCCCCTTCAAGTGGAAGGAGATTCGGTGAACGTGACGATCGGACCATTCACGGTCTCGGGAACCCTGGAGGAGTGGCACCAGATGGTCGAGCGAGAAAAGGACGACGCGCTGCCGCTCTCTCAGCTTCCCCAGGTCACCGAGACTTCCTGGCAAGGGGAGCCGACCCTTTTCCCGGTTACAAGCATCGAATAACTATCTGCACCTCGCTATTCCGAACGCCGTTGTCAGTGATTACTTTTTCTGGCATGGAAGGTTCCAAAGATGTCGAGTCCGCGAAGAAGGTCGGCCCTGTAGGACTGCTCAATCTCCGGGAAAAATCCTGGTCCAGACGTCTGCGAGGGTCGTCACTGATCGCGGAGGTCGACGTCAAGGACGCCTACAGCGAGCAGGTGGCGTCGGTCCTCGGCAAGGTCTACGAGAAGTGGACCAATAACGGGCGACGGCCCGCCGACTTCTTCGTGCAGTGGCCGTCCTGTGTGGCGGTCGCCCTCACCGGGGTCGCCGCCCGGGGTTATCAGCGGGGGACATTCTGGCCCGAATTGTGGAAGGCCGTCCGTTACAGAGGACTGCCGGAGGACCAGGCCATCTGGGGGCGGGGGTTCGGGGCGGCGCTCGCCGCCCTCGGGATGCCCGCCTTCCCCGACATGTCGATGCCCTACGTGGGCCCGATCCTGATGCACACCGGCATCCCGACCTACTGCCTGGAGGACTACTTCCGGCTGATCGCCCAGCGCAGGACCGTCGACAGGGGACTGGACGCCGAGGGCTTCCTCGTCTGGGCGACCGCCCCGGGCCGGGAGAAGCGCCTCCAGGAGCTCGACGTGCCCGCGCGCCGCTTCCTACAGCACGGCACCGAGTTCGCGCTGGACTTCGTCGAGCGCAGCTTCGACCTGCTCGACCGGCTGGGAGACTCGGCCCCGGACCTCGACGGTGTCGGCCTGCCGCCCCGGGTGCTCGGCCGCGCCCAGGAGCTGGCGGCCGAGGGACGCCTCACGCTGACCGCTTCGCGCTCGTCCGGCGGAAACCGGACCCGGAGCGAACGGCCCAGGATCGCCCTCGACCCCTTCGGTCGCGGCGTGGAGGTGGTCCTGCCCGCGATCAGCGAGACCCCCGACGGGATCGCGCGCTGGAACGTCACCGCCGACGGCGTGACCACCACGGTCCGCAGCCAGGCCCAGTGGGTGGGGACCGCCGAGGGCGCTCCCTCAACCGGCTTCAGCCTGCTGCGACCGGTCCGTACGGTGGTGGTCGCCCTGGCGGGCTGGCAGCACCAAAGTGAGCTGTCCGTCGTCGACCCGGCCGCGCCCCTGCTGGTCTTCGCCGAGGACGGCCGCCTGCTGCCGCCCAGCCTGCCGCTCCCGCCCGACGTGGTCTGGGTCGTGCATCCCGACGAGCACGAACTGGTGGCGGACGGCCCGCTCACGGTGACCGTCGAGGGGCAGCTACCGCTGGGCTGGGACGGCTGGTGCCTGCGGCAGGTCTCGCTGAGGGGCGTCCGCTCGGTCGAGCTCGCCGAGATGCCCGCCTGCCGCCGTACCGTGCGCGGCTACTCCCATCCCCGGATCGTCACCGGCGATCCTGTCCGAGGGGTCGCCACGCCGTACGGCTCCCCGGTCTATCCGCGCCCGCCGGAGATCTGGTTGCCGAGCGAGTCCGGCGCGGACACGACCTGGCTGATCGAGGTGCGGTCGAGCGGGGGTGACAGCGTCGTCGCGTCGCGCTCCCAGACGATCAGCGGGCCCACCACGGTCACCGACCTGTGGGACTCGCTGCCCCGGCCGCTGCTCGGTGCCTTCGACCTCGCCGTACGCGGTCCGCTGGGACGCGGGGCCAGGCGTACGGTGTTCGTCGCCGAGGGACTCGGCGTGCGCTTCACCCCTCGGGTCCGGGTGTTCGGCCGCTCCGGTCTGGCCGATGGCCGGGCCGAGTTGTCGGCGGCCATCGGGGCCCTGGCCAACCCCCGGGTGCTCTCCTTCGACGCCGACTGCCTTGCGGGTGTGGTCGAGTATCGGACCGATGCGGAGTCCGAACCCCTGGTGGTCACGCCCCCGCACGTTCAGGTCATGCACGAACGGGCCGCCGAGCAGCCGGTGTGGCGGGCGGGCCCGCTGCGGATCACCTCCGACGTGTTCGCCGACGGCCCCGGCGCCCTGCTCGTCCGGGTCCCCGAGGCGCGCGTGCTGCCGAGGCTGCGGGTGGTGGTCGGGGAGCGGATCGTGCAGGAGATTTTCTCCAGCGGCCGGGTCCAGGAGGGAACGGCCCGCTACGACTTGGTCAAGATCGCAGACACGGTGAACGAGCACCAGCGGGCCGACCTGCTGCTGGACGTGGGCAAGGAGGTCATCAGGGCCGCGAGCATCCGCCCACGTCGGCTCGCGCAGAGCGCCGACCGGGTGAACGGGCACCTCCAGCTCGCCGGATTCGTGCCCGTTGAGGGGCTGACCGCGGGGATCTACGCCGCTCGGGCGCCCTGGCGGGAGCCGTTGATCGTGCCGGTCGAGCAGGACGGCAGGATCCCCCTCCTCCCCGAGTTGGTCGACGCCGGTCCCCTCCTGCTCTGCCTCCAGGTGGACGACCCGTGGGTGCCGGTCGAATGGCCGCGCTGGCCCGACCACTATCTGACGGTGGGTGGCGAAGGTCACCTGGTGAGCGAAGATCCAGAGGAGACGGCGCTCTCCCGTTTCGTGGCGGGGGAGGGCGGATTCCCGAACGAGGTCGGCGACCTGCGACGGGTCTGGACCGCGCTGGATCTCATGCATCAGCTCAGATCATCCTCCGACGTGCAGCGGTTCCGGCTGCACTGCTCCGGGCCGCTGCTGCGGCGGCCTGCCGACGCGCTGGTCGCGCTGGTGGAACTCGGCTTCGAACCGGACCGCACGGTGGTGGCCCTCATCACCTCGGGTCTCGCGGCGACGGCCGTACCGGACCTGGAACAGGCCGGTGCGGCGCGGAGGATGTGGCCACTCGCACCGGCGGCGGCGGTATTAGCCGGAGATCTGTCGGACGCCGACTGCTTCTCAGCGGCGGAACGGCAGTGCGGGGCGGTGCTGGCCGAGATCACGGGTAAAGGCGTCGACCCATGGGCGGGAGTGGGGCGCTTCGGTTCCGAGGTCGAACGGATGGTCCACCTGACGTCCCAGCAGATCGAGGGCATCTGGCGAGCCGCCAACGTCGTCCCCCAGGCGTTGCTCGACGCCGACACCCGGGCGTCGGCGGCACGCAGGCTCTTCGACGCCCGAGGAGAGGAGGAGTTGCGACCGGTCAGCCAAATCGCCGCGCACGCGGTCACGTCGGCGCGGTCGGTGCTGGGACGGCCGGTTCTCCTGAGCCAGGTCGATCGGCGAAGGCATCCGGCGGACAGGCGCGGCTGGTACTCCCTGCCCGCGGCCTCGACGGCATTCGCGCTCCTCGCCAGGCTGGCCGCCAGGGGAGATACGGACTGCGTCCGCGCTGAACAGCTCTTCCGCGTGGATTGGGCCCGGCTCGCCGCGGTGGCACCCGACCTCGTGACGATCGACCTCATACTCGCCGAGCTTCTGATCGGCGCAGGGAAGAAGGAGACGCAGTGAGCGACACGCTCGACCCGCTGAGCACCAGCGGCCTGATCGTCGAGAGCTACCGCCGGTACCTGCGGTCGCTGCTTCCCGTCCGCGAACCACAGATCGCGCGGGCGCTGGCGGCTGAGATCTCCGCGAGTCCGATGCTGACGAAAGGGCCGCTGCTGGAGGCCACCCCGCCGTACGCGACGGGGGCCACGCTGCTTCAGCTCATCGACGAGGGCGTGCTCGATCCGGCGTTCCGCCTGCTCGCCAGTAAGGACCTGCCGCTGGAACGGCCGCTGTACAGGCACCAGGAGACCGCGATCCGCAAGGCCGGGCAGGGCCGGAACCTGGTGGTCGCCACCGGAACCGGTTCCGGCAAGACCGAGAGCTTCCTGCTGCCGATCCTGAACTCGCTGATCGTCGAACACTCGCGCGGCGACCTCGGCCCTGGGGTGCGAGCACTGCTGCTCTATCCGATGAACGCGCTGGCCAACGACCAGTTGAAGCGGCTGCGCAAGCTCCTGGCGAACGTCCCGCAGATCACCTTCGGCCGCTACACCGGAGACACGCCGGAGAGCGCGCGGGTGGGCGCGGAGAACTTCGAGGCCCTCAACCCCGGCGAGCCGCGCCTGCCCAACGAGCTGCTCAGCCGGCAGGAGATGCGGGAGAACCCCCCGCACCTCCTGCTGACCAACTACGCCATGCTGGAATATCTCCTGCTGCGGCCCGACGACCTGTACCTGTTCGAGCAGCGCAGCTGGCGGTTCGTCGCGCTGGACGAGGCCCACGTCTACGACGGCGCCAAGGCGGCCGAGCTGGCGATGTTGCTGCGCCGCCTGCACGACCGGGTGGCTCCGGAACGGCCGCTGCAGTGCATCGCGACCAGCGCGACGGTCGGCGACGACCCGGCGCCGGTCACCGAGTTCGCCAGGAAGCTCTTCGACGTGCCGTTCGAGTGGGTGCCCGGCGACACTTCCCGGCAGGACCTGGTCACCGCGACCCGGATGAGGATGCCAGAGGGGCCGTTCTGGGGCCCGCTGCCCGCCGACGCCTACCGGGAGCTGGCCGAGGCAGCCAACCCGGCCGCCGACCTGCTGGTACTGGCGAAGGAGCGGGGATTCGCCGCAGACGACCCCGGCATGGCCCTCGCCCACGAGCAGGGCATGGCCGAGCTGCGCCAGCGCCTGGCCGCGGGGCCGGTCCCCTTCGCGGACCTCGCCGGGCTGCTCTTCGACCCGCACGAGCGACCGGCGGAAACGCTCGCCGCGCTGGTCGCGGTAGGCAGCAAGATCCGTGACCTGGCCGGCTCGCCGGTGCTCTCCGCTCGCTATCACCTCTTCGCCCGGGCGACCGAGGGCGCGTTCACCTGCCTCACTCCTGCCGGGCCGCACGTCTCCCTGGGACGTCACGAGACCTGTGAGTCGTGCCAGGGGGCCACCTTCGAGTTCGGTGCCTGCAAGCGGTGCGGCGCGGTCCATCTGATCGGCGCGGTCCGGGCGGACGGCGCCGACTACGTCTTCGCACCGAGGATCAAGCGTGACGAGCGCAGGGTGTGGCTGCTCCTGGGCGACTCTCCGGTGCTGGCCGACGAGGACGACGAGATCGATGAGATCGGCAGCTCGACCGAGGTCACCGGGGACGACGCGTTCCTCTGCGCGGGGTGCGGCGGGCTGCACCTGTCGCCGAGGCTGGTCTGCGGGCGGGCCGGCTGTACGGCGACCTCCCTGTGGCCGGTCCGCCGGCTCAACACCCACCAAGACTCCCCGTCCGGCTGCGTCGCCTGCGGGGCGAGGGGACAGGGGATGGTCAGGCAGTTCGAGAGCGGCAACGACGCGGCGGTGGCCGTCCTCGGCACCGCCCTCTACCAGGCGCTGCCCCCCGCCGCTGAGGAGGAGCTGGCCGACCAGCCGGGGGAAGGCCGCAAGCTGCTCTCCTTCAGTGACAGCCGTCAGGCCGCCGCGTTCTTCGCCCCATATCTGGAGACCAGCTATGAGAGCATCCAGCACCGTCGCCTGATCCTCGAAGGGCTGAAGGCGGCCACCCGGGACGATGACGCGGTCAGCGTCGCCGATCTCACCTACCACGTGGCGAAGGCGGCGGACCGGGCCCATGTGTTCACCCGCCGGACGTCCGGCCAGGAGCGCAGGCGCAGGGTGGCTCTGTGGATCATGCGGGAGCTGGTGGCCATGGACGATCGCCAGTCTCTGGAGGGGCTCGGGCTGCTCCACGTCGACTTGGACAGGGAACGCCGGTGGCCGGTGCCACCAGGGTTGAGGGCACTGGGGCTCTCCGACGGCGAGAGCTGGGCGCTGCTGACCGAGCTGCTCCGCAGTGTCAGGCAGCAGGGCGTCCTGACCATGCCGGACGGCGTCGACCCCAGAGACGAGGCGTTCGACCCGCGCCGAGGCCCGATCTACCTGAGAGAGGACGGTTCGGAGCCCGCCAGGAAGGTGCTGAGCTGGCTGCCCACCCGGGGAATGAACCGGCGGCTGGACTACGTGCGGCGGGTGCTGGAGGCTTTGGGGCCCGCCGGTTTTGCCGCGGATCCCAAAGAGGTGCTGCGCGGCTGCTGGAAGCTGATCACCAACCAGCGGGACGGCTGGCTGAAGACGGAGACCGTCCGGTCGCTCGGCACGCTGCGGCAGATCGACCACGACTGGCTGCGGTTCGCGCCCGCCTCGCCGGAGCGGCCGTCGCACCGGTGCAACGTGTGCCGCCGGGTCGCCTCGGTCTCGGTACGTGGGATCTGCTCGACGATGGGCTGCCGGGGCACGCTGCAGCCGTTCACCGTTCCGCCTCTGGCGGAGGACGACAACCACTACCGCGTCGTCTACCAGTCGATGCGGCCGGTGCCGCTGGTGGCGCGCGAGCACACCGCCCAGTGGACCAGCCTGGAAGCGGCGGCCATCCAGCAGGGGTTCCTCCGCGGTGAGGTCAACCTGCTGTCCTGCTCCACCACCTTCGAACTCGGGGTGGACGTCGGTGAACTGCAGTCGGTGTTGCTGCGCAACATGCCGCCGACGACCGCCAACTACGTCCAGCGCGCCGGGCGGGCGGGGCGCAGAACGGACTCGGCCGCGCTGGTGGTGACCTACGCGCAACGACGCTCCCACGACCTGTCCCGCTACCAGAACCCCACCTCGATGATCGCCGGGCAGGTGCGCGCGCCGTACGTCCCGCTCGGCAACGAGCGGATCGACCGGCGGCACGCGCATTCGATCGCCCTTTCGGCGTTCTTCCGGCACGCGAAGAAGGTCGGCGGCGAGACGTGGACGACGGCCGGTGAGTTCTTCCTGCCGGAGAACGGCGGGGTGGCCGCCTCACGGGTCCGGTCCTTCCTCTCTCCCGTCCCCCGAGACGTCATGGAGTCGCTGCTGCGGGTGCTCCCGCCAGAGGTCCAGCGGGAGATCGGCGTCAACACCGGCACCTGGGTCGACGTCCTGGCCGACCTGCTGGAGGAGATCAGGGCCCAGCTCGCCCTCGACGTGGAGATCTTCGAGGAACGTCGTGTCGAGGCCTTCAACGCGCGCAAGGATCACCTGGTCAGCCGGTACGCCAAGACCATCAATACCCTGGTCAAGCGCAACCTGCTCGGTTACCTCGCCAACCGGAACGTGCTCCCCAAGTACGGTTTCCCGGTCGACACGGTCGAACTGCGCACCTCGTACTCCGGTGAGGCAGTAGGTGCCAAGCTGGAGCTCACCCGGGATCTGTCCGCGGCGATCTACGAGTACGCGCCGGGCTCCGAAGTCGTGGCCGGGGGACTGCTCTGGCGATCCGGTGGCGTCTACCGGCTGCCGGACCGCGAACTCGTGGGCAGGCACTACCTCATCTGCGGGCACTGCCAGCACTACCGGGAGGGTGACGAGCTGCTCGACCCGATCTGCCCGTCCTGCTCGACGGTGGCGCGGAACGCGCCGCGGCAGTACTACGTGCCCGAGTTCGGCTTCGTCGCGGAGTCCAGCCCGTCGAAGACCACCACCACGCCCCCCAGGCGGAGCTGGAACGGTGCGACCCATGTCCTCTCCCTCGCGGCCGAGGTCGAGGAGTTCGAATGGCGGGCCGCCACCGGCGGGACGATCCGTGGCCGAGCGGGTAAGCGGGGACGGTTGATAGCCCTCTCGGAGGGGCCGACCGGGGCTGGTTACCTGATCTGCGACTGGTGCGGCGCCAGCATGCAGCCGACGAAGAAGGTGGTCAAGTCCCACCCTCACCTGCTGCGCGGCACGGAGTGCACCGGAACGCTCCGGCGCCGTTCGCTCGCCCACCCCTACGAGACCGACATCCTGGCGCTGGACTTCGACCATCTCGTTGTACCGCTCGCCACCAATACGGCCGGCTGGCACTCGCTGCTCTACGCGATGCTGGAGGGGGCGGCGGAGGAGCTGGAACTGAGCCGGGACGACATCGGCGGCACGCTGTACGCGCGCCCGGGTAACCGGATCGGGCTCGTGATGTTCGACGCGGTGCCCGGGGGAGCGGGCAGCGTGCTCCGCATTGCCCGGGCCCTGGACGGCGTCATCAGGGCGGCTTACGCCAGGGTGTCCAGTTGCGACTGCGGTGAGGAGACCTCCTGCTACGGCTGCCTGCGGAGTTTCCGCAACCAGGCCCACCATGAGGACCTCAGCCGCGCGGCGGCCCTCGGCATACTGGGCCCGCTGATGGCGGTCGGCATCGAGGACGATGCGCAGGTAGGCATCACCGGGTTTCATCAGGAGGTTACCCGGTAGTTTCCGACAGCACCGGTGGCCGTGTCGGGACCGCGCGCGAGGGGCTGGATTCCACCACTGCTCGGTGGGCGGGCGGCGCGCATCGGGTCGTTCGCCCACCCCGTGTGCACCGGATGAGTGAACGACCCAGATCGGCGGGTGCAAGCTATGCGGACGAGTGTAAGCCGGGCGAAGGGCTTAGACCGGCTGGAGCGGGGGTGTGAGTCAAACGGGCGGGTGTGACTCAGGCAGGGGCGGGGGAGAGAGGCGCAGGGCAGCGGCCGTACCGTCGATCAGGGTTCGGAGGCCGTGTTCGAAGGCGTCCTCGCCGAACGCGCCGCCGCTCTCGCGGAACGCCGTGAGCAGGGTGGCCTCCATGCCCCCGTCGAGCAGTTCGGCCAGTGCCGCGAACCGGTCCGCGGGCGTGCCCGAGGATGCCTGGCGTTCGGTCTGCTCCTGCAGGACGCACCCGTTGACGTAGCGGGTGAGGGCCGTGATCGTGCGCAGCGCCAGGACCGGGGTGAAGCCACGGCCGACCATGGCGGTCAGCTCCTCGTCGAACATCCTGATCGTCGCCGGGCTCAGGCTCGCGGCGTTGGCGACGAGGCGGGCGCCGTCGCGGTGGGCGCGCAGGGAGTCGCGGTACGCGCGGGCCCGGCGGGCGAGCCAGTCCTGCCAGGACTCGCCCTCGCGGGGCGGTCCCATCCCGGCGGCCAGGACGATCGCGTCGGCCATCCCGTCGAGCAGCTCCTGCTTGTTGCGCAGGTGCCAGTACAGGGCGGGCGACTGGACGCCCAGCTCCGAGGCGAGCCGGCGCACCGTCAGCCCGTCCAGGCCGACCTCGTCGAGCAGCCGCAGCGCCGTATCGATCATCATCTGCCGGGTCAGGCCGGCCCCCCGCTTGTTCTCTCCCATCGGTTGACACCTTAGCAGCGCTAAGGAAACATGACGGCGGCGCGCACTTAGCGCTGCTAAGGAAAACTCGCGTGCCGGACATCCCGAGGATGTCGGCCGTGGAGGGGAGAGCCATGTCCACCATGCGGGAACAGCGCCTGACCAGGGCGCTGCTGACCTGCGGTGCCGTAGCCGGACCGCTGTTCGTCCTCGTGGTCGTGATCCAGGACTACACGCGCGCGGACTTCGACCCCCGGCGGCAGCCGCTCAGCATGCTGAGCCTGGGCGACCTGGGGTGGATCCAGATCGTCAACTTCGTGGCCACCGGGCTGCTGAACATCGCGTTCGCGGCAGGGCTGTGGCGGGCGCTGCGTCCGGGCCGCGGCGGGACCTGGGGTCCGTTACTGATCGGCGCGTACGGAACCGGCCTGGTCGCCGCCGGTGTCTTCCGCTTCGAACCGGCGTGGGGCTACCCGCCCGGCGCGCCGCGGGGCCTTCCCGACGACCCGGGGCTGGGCTACATCCTGCACGGCGCCGCCTTCGGCCTGGTGTTCGTCTCGCTGGTCGCGGCATGCTTCGTCTTCACCCGCTACTTCGCCGTACGGGGAGAGCGCGGATGGGCGCTCTACTGCGCGGCCACCGGCGTGGCGCTTCCCGCCCTCTACGTGCTGGCGGGGCTGCTGTCGAACGGCGGCGAGGACTCCCGGCCGCTGAGCCTGCTTCTGCGCGCCATCGCGTTCCTGGGCTGGGGGTGGGCGGCGGCGCTCGCGGTGCGGGTGCGCGGATCTCAACTGCCGACCGGGACCGGCGCCGCGTGAGAGAGCGAGCTCAGCCGATCGTGGTGCGGGGCCCAGGTCGTCGCCCCTCACCTCTCGGATCTGGTAGGAGAGCGCGCTCGCCAAGCACTGGACGCGTGGCCTGACCGCGCGAGGCGGCTCGAGGTCCCGCGAGGCCGGAACGCCTTACATGTCGAGATATATCGAGCTTTAATTCTCCGGCCGGGCTCTGCTGCCTCATTCCGCCCGCCACGATTGTGGTCAGGAGAAAGCCGGCGGCGATTTCCAGGCGGTGGGACGTTTTCGTCCCTTCCCTTTTCCCTTTTTCTCTCGCATTTCCTGCGACGAGGAAATCTACTCGACCTGTAAACTGCCTGGCTCTTCTGTCCGCTTCTGCGGTCTTTTCTTAGGAGAGGCGATGATTCGGTGGCGGTCGCCGAAGAAGGGGGCCGGTGTTGACGGAGCGTTGAGGTGGTCTCGGCAAGGTCGGTCCGACAATTCCCGGTCTGCCCGGGAGGAGATGGTGCGATCAAATGATGGAACACGGGTCGGGTGTATGGGAACCTGGAAGCTTCCAGGTTGACAAGAACGGCTGCTGTGCCTTATGGGGGCCGAGGGGCCGGGCATGGGTCCGGTCGGTAGTGCGACCGGTCGTGAGATCGTTGAGCGCCACGAGGCCGAGCGGGGCGGCCGGCACCCCCATGGCGGCGAACCGCGGCAGGCCGTCGGGGGCGGACCACGGACCGTCCGAAACCGTCCGGGACCGCGTGAATGCCGGCGTCATCGGCCAGCCGAGCTGCTGGTGGCCGGGCGGCCTGGCCTGTGCCGATGTTCGCCGCGCGCGTCACGCCCACGTTCTCCGCGCCGGCGCTGCGGGGAGGGTGACGAGCCGCGCGGCACGGGGTGCGCCGGAACGCTCCGGCGCTGTCAGGGCGGCTCACGCCAGGATGTCCGGTCGAGGCCGCGGTGAGTCGCGGCTGCGGTGAGGGGGCCTCCCGCCAAGGCCGCCGGTGGAGTCTCCGCGACCGGGCCCACCGCGCGGATCCCGGCCGTGCGGCGGCTCGCCTTTGACGGGAAGGGCGTCTCGCGCCACCCCCGAGCGGACCTTCTCCCGAATTAAGGTCAGACTTATCAGCAAAAATTCATAAATCTATACATGTCATGCTGTCAATAGTTGTAAATAGGTTTGTGCGGAAAATAGTAGACATTTACTGCGATTGACTGAACTCTTGACGGTGTGTCGGGGGTACCCGAAGGCCGCTTTTCGAAGTGGCCGAAACGCTCGGCGCCATTGACGGGGATGAGAGGAACCGAAGGGAGGGAAAAATGGTCAAGGCTGCCTTCGCCTACTGCAAGTACGCAGTGAGCGCGATCACCGCTGTCGCTTTCGTGGTGTGCCCGTACTAATCGACGGGATCCAAGGGTCGCCCCGGAGCGCGTGCGCCCCGGGGCGACCCGGTTCACTGCCAGCTCCCTGCCGCCATCGGAGGATGAATTCGTGCTGAGGACCGCAGTGGCCCAGCTGCACCATGGTCTTTCCCTTGTGTTCGGTCGCCGGCTCCGGGTGGCGAACATCGAGCGTGTCGTCGCCGACATCGTGGCCACCCGCGC
Organism: Streptosporangium sp. H16; assembly: GCF_051918855.1. Taxonomy (NCBI): domain Bacteria; kingdom Bacillati; phylum Actinomycetota; class Actinomycetes; order Streptosporangiales; family Streptosporangiaceae; genus Streptosporangium; species Streptosporangium sp. H16. The sequence continues at coordinate 404,522 of NZ_JBPXMD010000002.1, read as the reverse complement.
CGAGTTCGGTGGGATCGGCGACCTCGACGCGTTCCGCGGCACCTCGATGTCGGTCCAGGACCGTAAGCCCATCGACGACCGGAGGCTGCGCCGCCTCGCACGCATGGCGTACGCCGAGACCCCGTACTACCGGGACCTCTTCGATCGTGTCGGCATGCGGCCGGACGAGGTGAACCTCTCGACCCTGGAACGGCTGCCGGTCACGCGCAAGGAGACCCTGCGCGACACGCCCGAGGCGCTCGTGAACCGCGGTGTCCGGCCCTGGTACCGGGCGGAGACCTCCGGCACCACCGGCCCGCCGTCGTCGGTGTGGTTCTCCCGCTACGAGGCCGAGCTGCTCACCGCGATGACCGCGGTCTCGCTCCTGATCGACAACCGGCTCGGCGAGGGCGACGTCATCCAGCTCAACCTGGTCTCGCGTGCCTTCTTCGGAATTCACTGTTTCGCCGGGGCGGCGGCGCTGATCGGCGTGGCGCCCAGCTCCCTCGGTCTGGTGGAGCCCGAGATCTCGCTCTCCCGGCTGGCGGGCGGCACCCGGCTCTCCGGCGCGGAGGCCCGGCCCGTCCTGCTGGTCACCTACTCGAGCTACCTCGGCCTGCTGGTGGAGGCCGGTGAGCGGCTCGGGTACACGGCCGCCGACTTCGGGCTGCGGCAGATCACGTGCGGCGGCGAGATCCTCACCGAGGGGTTGCGCCGCCGCGCCGAACGGCTTTTCGGGGCCACGGTCGTGGAAACCTACGGGATGACCGAGATCGCTCCGTCGAGCGGCCAGATCTGCACCGGGGGGCATCTGCACTTCCACCCGGAACAGGGCATCACCGAGGTGCTCGATCTCACCGGGACCCGGGCCGCCGAGCCCGGTGAGCTGGGAGTGCTCACCTTCACCCCGGTCTTCCCCTACCGGGAGACCACCCTCCTCCTCAGGTTGTTCAGCGGAGACGTGGTGCGCCGGCTGGCCGATGACGATCTCGGCTGCGAGCTGGCGCAGCTGCCGGCCACCTCCCGGGTGCTGGGCAAGGACGGGCACCTGTACGGCTTCGCGGGCCGCACCGTGACCCCGCGCGACATCCTGGAACTCGTCGAGGCCGATCCGGCGGCGAGGTTCCCGTCCCGGTGGTCCCTGCGGACGGGGACCGACGGGCTGGAACTGCACATTCTCGGCGACGACCCGCAGGCCGCCGACCGGATCCGCAAGCGGGGCCTCGAACAGGAGATCCCGCTGTCCCGCGTCATCATGCACGGTGAACGCGCCACGATGCCGCCCACCGCGCCCGTACGCGCGGACCTGCGCGAGCTGAGCTTCGCCGACGCGACCCTGAAGACCGACGCGACCCTGAAGAAGCATCCGGAGACCGCACAGTGAATTCCGCCCTCGCCGAGATCGTGGTGATCGTCCTCATTCCGGCCGCGGCCATCCTGCTCGGAGTGCTCTACTTCCTCCGGGTGCGGATGGAACGGCCCCCGGTCGGGGTGTACACACTCGGGGACGTCATGATCATGATGACCGCCGTCCTCGTCATCCCCGTGGTCTACCTCGCTCTGCCGTCGTCCGCCGTCGCGACGGTGCTGGGCCTGATGACCGTCTTCGCGATCCAGATGACCCTGGCGCCGCTGCTGTCGGGGCGGGTGGCGCTGCTGGTGGCGTTCGGCGCGGCCGCGCTCGATCTCGTGCTCTTCCTCTCGGGGTCCTCCGCGGCGACGGCCTGGAACAACGTCCTCCTGCTGATCCTCGTCATCGGCGTGTGCAACCTCTACGTCCAAAGTGGCATCAAGGCCCGTGACGTGGCCGTCTTCGCCTTGCTCCTGGCCGGTTACGACCTCGTGGCCACCGCGTTGCTGCCGACGATGGGCGACTTCCTGCGCAAGGTCATCGACCTGCCGTTCGCGCCGGTCTTCGCCTGGTGGGGCGGGCCGCAGCCCATGGTGATCGGTCTCGGGGACGTGCTCATGTTCGTGTTGTGGACACTGGTGGCGTTCAAGGCGTTCGGACGGGAGGCCGGCTGGTCGGCCGCGGGCGTCTCACTGGCGCTGGCCGCGACGCTGGTTCTCGCGATGCGGACGGGCCTGCTGACGGAGCCGTTCCCCCTCATGGTGCCGGCGGGCCCCCTGATGGCCCTGCAGTACCTCTTCTGGCGCAGGGTGCGGGGCCCCGAGCGGACGACGGCCGCCTATCAGGCATCGCGCAAGGCCACCGCATCGCCTGTCTTTCAGGCTCCGGCCGGAGCCGCGGAGGCGCGGCCGTCCGAGCGGCTCGCCGAGCACACGGTGGCCGAATGAGCGGCCGACGGGTGTAGCGGCCGACGGGTGTAGCGGCCGGCAATGCTCCACGGCTCGGTGAAGCGGGCGCTGCCGGAACGCAACCGTTCGGCCCGCGCGCTCGAAGGACTCGAAGGACTCGAAGGAAGGGTCAGCGAGAACCGGGTGCGCCTCGCAACGCCTCGAGCTCCTCGTTCATGGCGTCAAGGAAGGCGGCCGCGGTGCGCAACTCCTCCGGGCTGAAACGCCGCAGGACGTTGTCCGTGCTGCGGCCGAGCGGGCGGAAGAAGACCGCGGCGAGTTCCTGTGCCGCGTCGAGGTAGTGCAGGTGGACCACGCGCCGGTCGTGCAGGTCGCGAACCCGGCGGATGTGCCCGGCCCGCTCCAGCCTGTCGAGGCACGCGGTGACGGCACCCGAGGTGAGGTTCAGCTCCTCCCGCAGCCGGCTCGGCGTGATCGGCGAAGGAGCGTCGAAGATCTTCATCAGGGCCTGGACGTCGGTGGGGTGCAGCCCGTGCTCGTGGGCGAACTCGTGGGCGATGCGGTTGAACTCGGCGGTCATCCGCCGCAGCCGCACCGCGAAGGACAGCAGGTCGATGCCCTCCTCGTTGTCGCCGTTCATACCGCCATGCTACTTTAACTCAATTGTTGAGATACTTAATAGTTGAGTTAAATGTGGGAAAGGTGATCTCATGGCACGGCGACCGATTCGCTGGCTTGTCCCGGCGCTGCTGGTGCTGGTCTGGCTGGCCGTCGGCGGAGGGCTGGGGCCGTTCGCCGGCAAGCTCACCGAGGTGTCCACCAACGACCAGGCCGCGTTCCTGCCGCAGAGCGCGGAGTCGACCCGCGCGCTGGAGGTCCAGGAGCGGTTCCGTCAGGACGCGACGCAGCCGCTCATCGTGGTGTGGACCGCGGACGGCAAGGACGGGAAGAACGTCACTCCCGAGCAGACCGCCGCGGCGACCCGGGCGCTCGCCTCGCTGCGCGGCACCGAGGGCGTCGTCGGGACGCCCACGCCCTCCATCCCGTCGGACGACGGCCGGGCGTTGCAGGGCGTGGTCCAGCTCGGCCCCGACGTCGAGGACTCGCTCGGGGAGACCCTGGACCGGATCGGCTCGGCGGTGGCGGTCGACGGCCTGCGGGCTCAGCTCGCGGGGCCGGCGGCCACCCGGGCCGACCTGTCCGACGCCTTCGCCGGGATCGACGGACTGCTTCTCGGGGTGGCGCTGATCACCGTTCTGATCATTCTGCTGGCGGTGTACCGAAGCGTTCTGCTGCCGCTCATCATCATCGGCGGCGCGGTCTTCGCACTCGGCCTCGCGTGCGCCGTGGTGTACTTCCTGGCCGACCGCGACATCGTCCGGGTCGACGGTCAGGTGCAGGGCATCCTGTTCATCCTGGTCATCGGCGCGGCCACCGACTACGCGTTGCTGCTGACCGCCCGCTTCCGGGAGGAACTGGCCACGACCGGCGACCGCTTCACCGCGGGCCGCGTCGCGCTGCGGCGCTCGTTCGAGCCGATCGTCGCCAGCGCCGCCACGGTGGCCCTGGCCCTGCTCGCGCTGCTGCTCAGCGGCCTGACCAACAACCGCGCGCTCGGCCCGGTGGGCGCCATCGGCATCGCGTGCGCCGCCCTCAGCGCGCTCACCTTCCTACCTGCGGCCCTCGTCCTGCTGGGCCGCGCCGCCCTGTGGCCGGCGAAACCGCGCCCGGCCGACACAGCCGACGCGGCCGACGCCGAGGGGCGCGGGATCTGGAGCCGGGTGGCCACCCTGGTCGACCGCCATCCGCGCCGGCTCTGGATCGCCACCATCCTGCCTCTCGTCGGCCTCGCCCTCCTCGCGCCGCAGCTGAACGCCAGAGGGGTGCCGCTGGACGAGACCTTCGTGAACGACGCGCCGTCGGTGGCGGCGCAGGCGACGCTGAGCGAGCACTTCCCCGGAGGCTCGGGGCAGCCCGCGGTCATCGTCGCCCCCGCCGGGCGTGCCGCGGCCGTGGAGAAGACGGCCGGCGACGTCGAGGGCGTGTCCGACGCCGCGGTGGTGACCCAGAGCGGACGACCGGGCGACACCCCCAAGGTCGTCGGCGGGCTCGTGCTGGTGGAGGCGACGCTGGACGACGCGCCGGACGGCGACGCCGCCCAGGACACGGTCAGGCGCCTGCGCGCCGCGCTCGCTTCCGAGAACGGCGTCATGGTCGGCGGTTACAGCGCCCAGCGGTACGACACGACGGAGACCGCGAGGAACGACACGCTGCTCATCGTCCCGGTCGTCCTGGCGATCATCCTGCTCATCCTGATCGCCCTGCTGCGCTCGCTGGTGGCGCCCGTGCTCCTGGTGGTCACCGTCGCGCTGAACTTCCTGGCCACCCTCGGCGTCTCCACGCTGGTCTTCACGCACGTGTTCGGCTTCACCGGCGTCGACGCGTCCGTGCCGCTGTACGGCTTCGTCTTCCTGGTCGCGCTGGGAGTGGACTACAACATCTTCCTCATGTCCAGGGTGCGCGAGGAGATCGCGCACCACGGGGCGCGGGAGGGGCTGCTGCGCGGGCTGGTCACCACCGGCGGGGTGATCACTTCGGCGGGCGTCGTGCTCGCCGCCACCTTCGCCGCGCTGGTGGTGATCCCCCTGGCCTTCCTCGTGCAGATCGCCTTCATCGTCGCCTTCGGCGTCCTGCTCGACACCCTGGTGGTGCGATCCCTGCTGGTCCCGGCACTGGTACGGGATCTGGACGCGCGGGCCTGGTGGCCCAGCCGCCTGGGCCGTGCCGAGATGGGGCAGGAGTCCCGGGAACTGGCCGAAGCGTCGAGGTGACATCCGGATCGGGTGGCGCGAGTTCCACTCCGGCGCGGACGAGCAGGGCCTCTCTCTGGACTTCCTGCACCGCTACCTGATGGGCAACTACCGCGACCTGTACGCGGCCACCCTCGCCCTGGACGTCAACGACCACAACGCCGTCGCGGAGGGGTTCGCGGCGAAACACCGCATCGCACGCGCCACCTTCCTGGAGCGCATCGCGCCCCAGCTCACCCGGCTGGAGCGGCTGCGGCTGTAGGAGTCGGCGCGCGGTCTGGGGGCCGGCGCGGTGCGGGCCGACCTCACCACGATGCCGCTGACCCGGCTCGCGTCGTACGTGCTCGCCCTCTCCCTGGACGATCGCGTGCGCCGCCGCGCCGAGCTGACGGAGGCGCTGCGCGCGGCCGCCCGCCGGACCGCGGGCGACCAGGCCGGGCGCTGGGGCGCGGTGGCCGCCGTCCTCGACGACAGCTTCTCCGCGTACGGCTCTGGGCACAAGCGCCGCCGCCCGCTCGCCGTCGCGCTCGCCTGCCACTTCCTGCTGGAGGCGCTGGCCTCCGAGTACACGCCGCTGTGGCTGTCGGGCCGTACGGACGCGCTGCTCGCCCATCCGTACGGGGCGACACCGCTCGGCGAGCGCATCCTCGACGGCCTCGAACGCGGACCCGGGCGCCTCGTCATCGTCTCCGACGGATGGGACAACTCACCGCCGGGGCTCGCCGGAGAGGTGCTGCGGATCTGGCGCACCCGGCTCGACCCGGACCACACCTGCGCCGTCGTGCACCTCAACCCGGTGTACGACGCGGCCGACTTCGACGTACGGCGGCTGGCGCCCACCGTCCCGACCGCCGGGATCCGCGACGCCGAGAACCTGGTCGCCCTGGTGGAGCTGGCCCGGTTCGCGGAGGGGCGCACCGGGCTCTTCGAGCTGCGCGCCCACCTGGCGCGCCGCGTCGAGGCGTTCCTGCGGGAGGACGCATGACGGATCTCGCCCTCACCGGGCTCTCCACCCGCCCCGCGCAGGCATGGGGTGGCGTACGGCTCGTCCCGCTGGTCCGCGAGGAGCCGATCGAGGACCTGCGGCTCGACGCCCGGCTCTACGACGCGGACTTCGGCGTCGTCGCGGTGGACGCGCGGACCGCGTACTCCTCCTACATCCCGCACGGATTCGTGGCGAGCTGGACGCCCGACGGCACCCCCGCCGCGGCGTACGGAACCCAGCTCCGGGGACCGGAAGAGCGTGAGCGCACGCCCGGTCGGATGCCGCTGCGGTTCCACCGCCGGATGGCTCGCCGAGCCGGAAAGAACCGGCTGCGCTTCCTGCCCCTGCACCTGGCGCTCGAAGGGTATCTGGCGCTGCACTTCGGCGGGCCGGAGATCGTGTGGGAGGAGTGGTCACACCGCGCGATCAGCCGCGGGCTCTCGCCCCGCGTCGAGGAGGCGTACGTGGGCGCCGCGGTCAGAGGCCTGGAGGACGCCCTTCGCGTCTTCGAGATCCACCGCGGCCAGTGCGGCGTTCTCCTCTATGTCGCGGACGCGCTCGCCGCCGCGTTCGTGGTGCCGCACCCCGACGACTACCGCGCCCTGCACACCACCCTCGTCCACGACCTGTACGGCGAGCTGATCCACCACTACGCGATGTTCGGCGGGCCGGTGCCCGATTTCCAGGCCCGCATCGCGGACGCGACGGTGCGCTCGCTCGCCGACCTTCGCGCCCAGGCCCGCCGGCAGCAGGACGAGTGGGCGGCCTTCCACGACCAGGTCATGGCGGGCGGGCTGCTGGGCGCCGGCTACACCTACCAGCGCGTCCACGACATGGGCGGGTATCGCCTGTCCCGCTTCCTGCCGCCCTTCGAACGGCAGCGGGAGAACCACATCGGCGAGCTCATCACCGACGGCGCCGGCCGACTCGCGTACCTCAAGACGTTCCGCCTGTCGGAGAACCAGGTCCGGCGCGGTCATCTGCTGACCAGGCTCGCCGCCGCCGGCTGGAACCTGGCCGACACCGCCGTCGCGCTCGGCGTGACCGAGCCCGAACTCGGCCTGCGCATCGAGGCCGCGGGCTTCGGCCACCTCCTTCGTCAAGACGTCCTCGACCACTATCGCGCGCAGGCCCGCCGCGGCCGCCGGTGACCGCTCGTGGAAGCCCACGTCCAGCGGCTGCACGCGCGGCGTCTCCGGCGAGTCGACCACCTCGTCTCCGAGGGCCGGCTGGAGCCGGCCCTCGGCGTCGGCTCAGCCGAGTGTGTGGCCGATGGTGGCGTCGACATGATCGGGAATCGGGTCGTGCCGGTCGCCGACCGACGGGGTGCCGGTCGGTTCGAACATCAGGATCGAGGCACCCCGGGCCGACGACGGCCGGTGCTCGACACCGCGCGGTACGACGAACACCGCCCCCTGTGGCAGCGTGACGACGCGTTCGCCGGTGTCGGCGTCGCGCAGGGCGATGGACAACTCGCCGTCGAGCACCATGAAGAACTCGTCGGTGTTGTCGTGGGCGTGCCAGATGTGTTCGCCGGACACCTTCGCGATCCGGACGTCGTAGTCGTTCACCCGGGTGACGATCCGCGGGCTCCACAGCTTGTCGAAGCCGGCCAGCGCGGTCCGCAGGAGGACTGGTTCACCGTTCATGAGGCCATCGTGGCGGGTGGTGCCCGGACGGTGTGAGTGCTAGGAATCGCATATGTCGCTTGAATCCTCGCAAAGGACTGCGGGGCGCCCGCACCGGGTGACCATGATCGTCGACGACGGTTCGAACCCGTTCGAGCTGGGCGTGGCGACCGAGCTGTTCGGGCTGCGCCGTCCCGAGATCGACGTGCCGTGGTACGACCTCACGCTCAGTGCCGCGCTGCCCGCCGTCCGCATGCACGCCGGGATGTTCACGCTGTCGGGCGTGGCCGGGCTCGACGCGGTCGACGAGGCCGACACCGTGATCGTGCCCAACCGGCCGGACCCGCTGACGGACCCGGCCCCGGAAGTGCTGGACGCCATCCGGCGCGCCGCAGGGCGGGGTGCCCGGCTGGTGAGCTTCTGCACCGGCACCTTCACCCTGGCCGCGGCGGGCGTCCTCGACGGTCGCAGGGCCACCACGCACTGGCGCTGGGCGGAGTCGTTCACCGCCCGCTACCCCGGGGTCCGGCTCCGGCCCGACGTGCTGTTCGTCGACGACGGTGACGTGCTGACCGCGGCGGGCAGCGCGGCGGCGCTGGACCTCGGCCTGCACCTGATCCGCCGCGACCACGGCGCGGAGGTGGCCAACACGGTGAGCCGGCGCCTGGTGTTCGCGGCGCACCGGGACGGCGGCCAGCGGCAGTTCGTCGAACGGCCGGTCCCCGCCGTGCCCGACGCCTCCCTCGGCTCGGTGCTCGCCTGGGCCCAGGACCGGCTGGACCGGCCACTGACCGTCGCGGACCTGGCGGCACACGCGGCGGTCAGCCCCGCCACCCTGCACCGGCGGTTCACCGCCCAGCTCGGCACCACCCCGCTGGCCTGGCTCACCGCCGAACGGGTGGCACTGGCCTGCCGGCTGATCGAGCGCGGCGAGCTCCGGTTCGACATGGTGGCCCGGCTCAGCGGGCTCGGAACCGCGTCGAACCTACGGGCCCGGATGCGCCGGCAGACCGGGCTCGGCCCGCTGGCCTACCGGCGGCGGTTCGGGCCGGACGCCGAGCCGCCCCCGGCGGGCTGAGCTTTTCGTCCGGTTGGGAGAACGCCCGCCCAGATGCCCGGCCCAGAACCCGCCGACAGCGACGAAGTCGGGTTCTTTCGACCGCGACCCGGTGTGGACGAGCAGGTACGAGGAGGCGGAGCTGAACGCAGAGGCGGGCAACTGGACCCGTACGGCGACAGCGTCATGGTCCGCGAGTTCCACGATCACCTCAACCACGCCCTTGCCGCCTGAGCGGGGAAGGAGGTTCCCGCCGCGGTGGTGGACAGCAAGTACAAGATCTCAACAGGGCCCGACGGCCATGGTGCGGATCTCTATCAGATGCTGGCGTACTGCACGGCGCTCGGCTGAGGGTGCACGGGCATGACGGCCTCCGCCAGGGAAGGCCAGGGACTGACATATCTTTGCCGCGGTATGGGATTAAAGATGTGTTTCCTCCGTATTCTGGATGAAAGGTACATAAAGCTCACCGTATGGATGTTTTTGGAGTGGGCGGGATGGCAATGGCAGATAGCTGGGACGACGGGGGAGGGCCCGACGAGAAGCTCGTGGAGTGGTTCCTGGACGGGAAGCTCACGGGGAACGAGGTACGCGCCGCGACCCTGCAATCGTGGCGGCGGTGCCAGGAGGCGGGACTCACGCCCGGCGCCGTGAGGCCGCGCCTGTCTGGTGATCTTGATTTTGACTGCGGAGTGGTGCGCGCGGCCCGGCCCGTGTTCGAGCGGATGCGTACCGTCATCAAGGGCACCCCCGTGACCATGTTCCTGGGCGATGCGAAGGGGGTCCTGTTCCTGCGCAGCGAGGGCGACCCGGCCCTGCGCCGGACCATGGACGCGGTCGGCGCCGCGCCCGGGTTCCACTTCGCCGAGGCGGACATGGGCACCAGCGCCTTTGGCTCGGCGCTGGTGGAACGGCGGATCCGCCAGGTCACCGGCAATGAGCACTTCGCGGAGGAACTGCGCGGGCTCACCGGCGTGGGCGCCCCGATACGCCACCCGCTCAGCGGGCGGACGAACGGGGCCATCAGCGTCGTCTGCCTGAAGGACACGGCCAACGCGGAGATGATGGTCCTGGCCCGGCGATTGGCCGCCGCCGTCGAACGGCGATTGTTCGAAATGGTGGTCGAACACGAGCGGGCCCTGATGGAGGAGTTCCTCCGGGCGCCCGAAGGAGGCGTCGCGACGGCTTCCACGCCCCTGGACCTGTGCCGCTGTGATCGGCGCGTCCTGGAGGACGCCGCCGTGAGACTGGTCGCGCAGGGCCGGGCGGCGGTGGTGAAGATGGTCCTCTCGGACGGCCGCACCGCCACGCTCGTGGCCCAGTCGATCATCGGTTCCACCGCCATCGCGGTGAAGGCGAGGCTCACCGACGGCCAGGAGGCCCGGTCGAACGGGGGAGGAAGGTGACCGACCCCGACGAGTGGCTGCTCGCCATGAGCGAGCCGGGCATCGGCCGGCTCGCCCTGCGGGCGCGTGAGCGACTCAGCTTGCTGTGCGACGCGGGCTCCTGCATCGGCACCACCCTGGAAGTCACCCGGACCGCCGAGGAGCTGGCCCAGGTCGCCGTCCCCCGGTTCGCCGACTATGTCGCCGTCGACCTGGCCGACTGCGTCCTGCGGGGCGACGAGCCCGCCGGCATGGACGCGGGGCTGCGCCGGGTCGCCTTCGCGGGCATCGGGGAGGGGACCGCTCTGTACCAGCTCGGCGCGCTCATCCACCCGCTCCCGTCCACGCCGCAGGGGCGCAGCCTCGCCACCGAGCAGCCGGTGCTCGACCCGGTGTTGTCCACCGCTTTCGGGTGGATGGCACAGGATCCCGAGCGCGGCCGGAGAATCTGTGAGCAGGGCATCCACTCGCTCATCACGGTGCCGGTGCGAGCCCGGAGCGTCACGCTCGGGGTGGTGAGCTTCTATCGCGCCACGGGCAAGGACGCGTTCGAGGAGGACGACCTCGCCCTGGCCGAGGAACTGGTCGGCCGCGCCGCGGTGTGCGTCGACAACGCCCGCCACTACACCCGCGAGCGCGCGATATCCGCAGAGCTGGAGCGTGTCACCGAGTCGTTGCAGCAGGCGCTCGACCGCCAGCGGTGCTTCACCACCGACGCCTCGCACGAACTGCGCACTCCGCTGGCCGGGCTACGGGTCAAGCTGGAGGAGGCGCAACTTCACCCCGACGAGAACGACCTCTCCGAACTGGTGAAACACTCCCTGGGCGATGTGGACCGGCTGCAGGCCATCATCAGCGACCTCCTCATGCTGGCCCGGATCGGAGCGGCACCGCCCGCCGCCCTGGAGCCCGTCGACCTGGCCGCACTGGCCGAGGCCGGAACCGCGCGCCGCACCCGCGATCCGCACCCGGCACGGCTCGACCTCACCGCCGGCATGACGGCCGACGCCGTCCCGGAACAGATCCGCCGAGTGCTGGACAACCTGCTGGACAACGCGCAACGGCACACCACGCACGACGTGGTGGTCACAGTGCGCCGCACCGGAAGCATGGCCGAGCTCAGCGTCACCGACGACGGTACGGGCGTGCCTCCAGCGGAGCGCGAGCACATCTTCCAGCGCTTCGCCCGGCTGGACACCGCCCGCAGTCGCGACCGCGGCGGCACCGGGCTCGGCCTGGCCATCGCCCGTGACATCGCCCGCGCCCACCACGGCACCCTCCACGTCGAGGACGCGTCCTCGGGCGGAGCGCGCTTCGTCCTCCGTCTCCCGCTCAGCACGCGGTAGGCGTCCTCGTCATCGGCTGGACGCGGGCTCACCACCGGGGGAAGCCCAGAGGTCAGGCGCCCGGGTACTTCCTGCGCCAGGCGTCGGTGATCTCGTGGTTCCCGGCGGACCAGGTCGCGAAGTCGTCGGCCAGCTCGGTGATGGCGTCCCGGCCCTCAAGGTGCGCGAGCCAGTCGGCGGGGAGCGCCGCCTCACCGTGGAGGGTGCCCAGGAGGTTGCCGCAGACGGCGCCGGTGGAGTCGCTGTCGCCGGAGTGGTTGACCGCGAGCAGCAGCGCCCGCCCGACGTCGCCGGGCGCGGGGTGGGTCAGGGCGCAGTAGACCGCGATGGCGAGTGCCTCCTCGGCGACCCACGCGCCGCCCAGTGACTCCACCTTCTCCGGTGTCGGGCCGCCCCGCGCCGCGAGGGACACGGCGCCGCGCAGCGCCAGGCTGGTCTCCTCGTGCGAGGGGTACGTCGCCAGCAGGTCCATCGCCTTCCGTACGGCCCGCGCGAGCGTCTCGTCCGGCTTCGGGGACCCGCCCGCCCCGCCGGGCCCGTTCTCCGTCAAGGACCCGTTCTCCGCCGGGAACTCGTCCTCCGTCAGGAAGTGGACGATGGCGGCGAAGGCGCCGGCGGCCAGGTAGCCGGTGGGGTGGCCGTGGGTGATCTGGGCGCACTCGGCGGCCAGGTCGAAGGCGTGGCGGGCGCTGCGCGCGCCCAGGCCGAAGGGGGCCGAGCGCATGACCGTCCCGCAGCCCTTGGAACCGGGGTTGACCGGTCCGGGCTCGCCGAACGGGGCGGGGGCGCCTGCCTGGCGGGCCCGGCGGTCGCGCAGGCCCGACAGGCAGGCGTTCCCGGGGGCCCGCTGGGAGTAGAGCCACTCCTGCTCGCGCAGCAGGCCGGTGCGGACCAGGTCGTTCCCGGACGGGGCCGGAGCGGGATCGTTCGCCGGACGGTCGTGCGCCGGACGGTCGTTCGTGGCCGGGGAGGAGACGTGCGCCGGGCGGGCGGCGGTGCGGTCGTGCGCGGGGGAGGCGGGGGGCGGGGAGCGGTGCTGCTGGGTGTCCAGCCAGCGCAGGTAGGCGCGCCGGACGGCGGCGACGTCACCGCCGCGGATCAGCCCCTCCACGGTGAACAGCGTCATCTGCGTGTCGTCGGTGATCAGGCCGACCTTGCCGCGCCAGTCGGGGACCAGGCCGGTCAGCCCCTCGGGTCCGTGCTGCCCGCGGATCCTTTTGATCGACTCGAACTCGACGGGAGCACCCAGCGCGTCGCCGAGCGCGCCGCCCAGCAGGCAGCCTCTCACGCGGTCGCGGCGGTCCGGCAGGTCATGGACGGAAGGGTGCACGGGCATGATCCTTTTTTCGTCGGTTGACATCAACATAACTTCAGGTTCGAGACTGTGCGCGAGGACATCGAGAGAAAGTGGTCGACATGCGCATTGTCCAGGTGACCGCGTTCGGGGGACCAGAGGTACTCGCGATGGACCGGTCACCGGAGCCGGGCAGGGACCGGGGCGTCCGGGCCCGGCCGGAGGGGGTGACGTGAAACCGGTGTGAAACCAGATTTGTCTATCTTGGCGTTGACCAGCGTCGATGTCGTCCGCAGGCGGCATCCGAGCTGTGCGAGGTGGAGATGGTCGTCCGCAGTGGGAACCAACGACACGACACCGGGGCGGCATGGGTACGGCCGGTCAGCCGGCCGCACCCATGCCTGTCGTCTCGCTTCCCATCGGCCGGGGAACCGCCCGGAATCTCGGGTGGACCACCGGCCGGGAACGACGCCGGGTGGGCCACATCGCGCCGGGGTCGTCGCCGCAGCGGCTACGGGGGCTGTTGCGGTCTGACACCGGGAACGGGGTTGTACGTGGTCATCGAGGCTCCACCGAGGGGTGCCGGTCACTTCTGCGCGGGCCCGCTCGCGCCGGACGTCCGGCACCGGCGGCCGGGCACCGGACACTGATCGCCGGTGGGGAGCAGCCGCCGCTCAGCGTCGAGCGGCGGGTGGGCCGAGGTCCGGTGCCCAGGCCGGCGGAACCGGTCTTCTCGTCCGACCGTCAGCCTTCGCCAGGGGAAGGGCGATAACAGCCGAAGGGGGAGAAGTTCAACAGCGAGATCCCATACGCGACACCTGGCGCTCGTGATTGGCTATCGATCACCAACGCCTGTGGGGCATGGCACCGATCTGTTGACGATCAAGGAGAAAGATGAAGAAGATCAAGACGGGGTTGCTGGCGCTGATGGTGGCCGGGTTGCTGGGCGCGAGCGCCACGCCGGCCGCGGCGATCGATCTGCACGATCAGGTAACCAAGCCCAACTGTGACAGCCACTGGATGGACCCCGGCGAGTAGCTCACCGGCGGAAACCGGCGTCGCGTGAAGCGGCCGGGCGAGGGGCTTCGGCGCTCCCGTCCGGCCGCGCACCCACCTGGCCGGGCACCCCCGGTCACGCTCCCGTCCGGCCGCGCACTCCCGGCCGCGTACCCCCGACCTCGTGCACCTGTCCGGCCGCGCCCCTCGGGTCGCACATTCAGCCCGGCCGCGCTCCCGCTCGGTCGCGCACCCCCGGGTCGCACATCCGGCCCGGACGCGGTCCCGTCCGGTCAGCAGGGGGTGGGCGGCGCGGAGAGCATGCCGTCGAGGGCGCGCCGGGCCTCGAGCGCCCGCTCGTGCCAGACCGGCAGGCCGATGTCGGCGAATTCCCTCACCGCCCGGTCCAGCATGGTCGCGGCCTGCCCGTGCTCGCCGCGCTCGGCGGCGAGCCGCCCGCGGGCCAGGCGGGCGCGGGCCGCGACGAAGGGCTCCCCGAGCTCCTCGGCCAGCAGCAGCGCCGCGTCGAGCAGGCCGGCCGCGCTGTCGAGCTCGCCCGCCAGCAGCTCGGCCTCGCCCGTCCCGAGCAGGCCGTACGCCTCGCCGATGCGGTCTCCGGCCGACCTGGCGGCGAGCAGGACCTGCCCGAACGCGTCCTTCGCCCGCGTCGGGTCGTTCTGGCGCAGGTGCAGCAGTCCCAGCCTGTTGAGGATCTGCGCGATTCCTCGCGCGTTGCCCAGGTCACGGTAGACGGCCAGCGCCGTCTCCAGGAGCGGGGCCGCCGTGCGGGGGCGGTCGTGCTCGATGTGGATCTGGGCCATGCTGCCGAGCACGTGGGCCTCGGCGTGCCGGTCGCCGACCTCGCGGAGCATGCGCAACGCCCGCCGGTAGGCGTCGAGCGCGGTCTCCACCCGCCCCTCCACCCGCTCGATCAGCGCCGCGTTGCGCAGGGTGAGAGCCTGGCCGTGCCGGTCGCCCACCGTCTCGAAGAGCGGCAGCGCGGCCTCCAGGTGCGGTCGCGCGTCGGTGTAGCGCTGCCGGAACAGGGCGAGCGTGCCCAGCGAGTAGCGCATCGCCGCCTCGCCGCGCCGGTCGCCCGCGCGCAGGGCGGCGGCCAGCGCGGTCTCCGAGGTGTGCCGCCAGTCGTCGAAGTGGCCCTGCGCCTCGAACAGGGTGACCGCCGTCATCGCCAGGTCCCAGCACATCTCGCTCAGGCCGAGCCGGGCGGCCTGCTCCACCGCCGCCACCAGGCCGAGCCGTTCGCCGCGCAGCCAGCCGGACGGGTCGGCGAGCAGGCGGTCGGAGGTGGCCTCCCCGCAGTCCCAGCGCGGCCCGCCGCCGTGCAGGACGGTGTAGTCGCCGCCGTACTGCCGCCGGTGCGCCCGCTCGGCGAGCGCGAGATACCCTCCCGCCAGCCGGGTCAGCGCGGCGACGGTGGCGCCGGGAGGATCGTCGGTCTCGCCGCGCTCCCTGGCGTGCAGCCGCACCAGGTCGTGGACGCGGTAGCGGGGCTCGCCGACGCCGTCCTGGCCCGCGTACTCGACGAGCTGCGCCTCCATGAGCCTCTCCAGCACCTCCTCGGCGTCCATCTCCTCGGCGGAGCGCGATCCGGCGCGGGGGCCGGCGCGGGGGCCGGCGTCGAGCAGCGCCGCGGCGACCCAGCCGGCGAAGTCGGGCGTCTCGACCAGGGCGAGGCGGCGGAACAGGGTGCGGCCGGGCTCGTCGAGACCGGAGTAACCGAGGGCGAGGCTGGCCCGTACCGACAGGGTGCCATGGGTGAGCTCGTCGAGCCGGTCGTGTTCGGCGGCGAGCCGGGAGACCAGCCGGTCGACGCTCCAGTGCGGCCGGGCGGCCAGCCGCGCCCCGGCGATCCTGAGCGCCAGGGGGAGATGCCCGCACAGCTCGGCCAGCCGCCCGGCGGTGGCGGTGTCGGCGGCCAGCTCGACCCGGCCGGTGATCGTACCCAGCAGCCGGACGGCGGCGGCCTCTCCGAGCACCCCCAGGGCGAGCCGCTGCGCGCCGGGCAGGGCGGTCAGCGCGCCGCGGCTCGTGACCACCACCGCGCAGCCGTTCCCCGCGGGGATGAGCGGCTCGATCTGGGCCTCGTTCGCGGCGTCGTCCAGCAGCACCAGCACGCGCCGGTCGGACAGGTGGGCGCGGAACACCTCGGCGCGCTCGTCCAGGCCGTCGGGAACGGCCGTCCCCGGCATGCCGAGGGCGCGCAGGAACCGGCTGAGCGCGTGCGACGGCTCGACCGGTTCGGCTCCGGCGCCGCGCAGGTTCACGTACAGCCGGCCGTCGGGGAAGGCGTCCCGCAGGTCGTGGGCGGCCTGCAGGGCCAGCGCGCTCTTGCCCACCCCCGGCATGCCGGAGATGGCGCAGATCACCGGTCCGGAGGCGGGGCGGTCGCGCAGGACGGAGAGGAGCCAGCGCAGTTCGGTGTCGCGCCCGGTGAGGTCGCCCACTCCGGCGGGGAGCAGGGACGGGGCCGGCGGTGACGGCGGGGACGGCGGTGACGGCGGTGACGGAGCCGGGGGAGAGGGGACGGGAGGGGCGGGGCCCGGGTTCCTCGCCGGTGCCGCTTCAGGGCGGGGGTCCAGGTCGACCCGGGGATCCCCGCGCAGGATGGCCCGTTCCAGCGCGCGCAGCTGCGGCCCCGGCTCCAGGCCCAGCTCCTCGGCCAGGACGGTACGGGTGCGCCGGTAGGTCTCCAGCGCCTCCGTACGCAGCCCGGCCCGGTGCATCGCCACCATCAGCCGCGCGGTCGTGGACTCCACCAGCGGATCCTCCGCGACCATCGAGAGCAGCTCGGGGATGACCTCCGCGTGCCTGCCCAGCGCCAGGTCGGTGTCGATGCGCTCGGTCAGCACCCGCCTGCGGTCCTGCTCCAGGCGCTCGGCCGCCTCCGCCAGCTGGGCCACGCCGTCCAGTCCCGAGAAGGCCCGGCCGTTCCACAGCGCGAGCGCCTCCCGCTGCAGGACGGACGCCACCTCCGGCTCCCCCCGGTTCAGCGCCCGCCTGGCGCGCTCGGTCAGGTCGGCGAAGTGCCAGGCGTCGACCTCCTCGGGCCGCGCGGACAGCGCGTAGCCCGAGCGGTCGTGCCGGATCCGCTCGGGGGCGTCGAGCGTCCTGCGCAGCCGGTGCACGAGCACCTGCAGGTTCTTGCCCGCGCGCGGTCCGAGCCGCTCCCCCCACAGCGCGTCGATCAGGGCCTCGGCCGGTACGACGCGCCCTCGCGCGCAGATGAGGAGCGCCAGCAGCTGCTCCTGCCTGCGTGAGGACAGGAGCACGGGACGTTCGTCGGCGATGATCGTCACATCGCCGAGCACCTGGAATCTCATCAAGCTCCCCGAACGGCTCACGGATCTCAGGGGGCGAGGTGGACGGTGCCACGCCCTGGCGATTACGGACTGCCCGATTCCGGCGAGGATAGCCCGGATGATCTTTTGGCGATAGTCGACCGGCATTCGTTCGTGCCGGGAGGCGGCAGGCTTTCTTTTTTCCTGACAAGTCTCACAAATCCCGGAACACCGCTGTGCCTGTTTGGTAACGGTGATGTAACAAGTCTTTACGGATGATTCCGTCCGGTGATTGACTCCGCTCATCCACTGTAAGCGCTTCCACTCTCAGTCGCCGTCGAGTGTAAGCGCTTCCACCTTCCGGCAGATCGGACGACGGGTGTCAAACAGCGACGAAGGTCAGGGCGCGACCATCTACGAGGTCGCGCAACGGGCGGGCGTCTCCATCGCCACCGTCTCCCGGGCGCTGCGCAACACCGGCCCCGTCGCGGCCGGAACGCGCGAGAAGGTGCTGAGGGCGGTCGAGGAGCTCAGCTTCACCCCCAGCCGCCTCGGCGTCTCCCTGGCCCAGGGCCGCCACGCGGCCAACGGGATCGTCTTCCCCGACCTGTCCGGCCCCTACTTCGCCGAGGTCCTCCTCGGGTACGAGGAGGTGGCCGCCGAGCTCGGCCGCTCCGTGCTCATCCTGTCCACCCGCGGACGGGCCGCGGTGCAGGACCTGGTCAGGGACCTCGTCGGCCGGGTGGACGGCATGGTGATCTTCGGCAGGACCGTCGAGGACGCCGTGGTGGACGAGATCGTCAGGAGCAGGACGCCGCTGGTCCTGCTCGCACGCGATCCCGTCGAACGGGCGGACGCGGTCTCCAGCGAGAACACCGCCTCGGCCGAGGCGCTCGCCACCCACCTGCTCGGTCACGGCTACACCACCTTCGCCCTGGCCGGAGACGACGACCAGGGCGACGTCACCCAGCGCTGGACGGGGGTCAGACGGGTCCTGTCCGGCCACGGGATCCGGCCTCCGGCGCCGTTGCCCTGCGAGCTCACCGTGGAGGGCGGGTACGCGGCGGGGCGTGCGCTGCTCGGCGGGAAACCCGGCGGCGGACACCGTCCCGAGGCGGTGATCTGCGCCGACGACCAGGTGGCCCTGGGCGTCATCCTGGCAGCCGAGGAACTCGGCCTCGACGTGCCAGGCGACGTGGCGATCACCGGCTGGGACGACATCATGGCCGCCCGCCACGCCAGGCCCGCCCTCACCACGGTGCGCCAGCCCATGCGCCTGCTCGGCGCCCGCGCCGCCCGCGCGCTGGACGAGCTCATCAAGGGCACCCGCACCGTCCCGAACTCCGAGATTCTCCCCACCCAGCTGATCGTCCGATCCAGCTGCGGGCCTCACCCCCTGGAGGAAAAGTGAAGAAGTACGCCGTCGGGATCCTCGCGCTGGGGCTGGTGCTCGCCGGGTGCGGCCGGAGCACCGGAGGGACCGCCGAGCAGGCGAGGGACGTCGACACCGGCAAGGCCACCGGCGAGG
Source organism: Streptosporangium sp. H16 (assembly GCF_051918855.1). Classification (NCBI taxonomy): domain Bacteria; kingdom Bacillati; phylum Actinomycetota; class Actinomycetes; order Streptosporangiales; family Streptosporangiaceae; genus Streptosporangium; species Streptosporangium sp. H16. The sequence goes on along the minus strand of NZ_JBPXMD010000002.1, from coordinate 385,956 downwards.
TCACGGTCTGGGCGATCGGGGCCGAGGGGGAGGCGCTGGGCGCCTTCGCCAAGGACTTCGAGACGGCCAACCCCGGCATCACGGTCAAGGTGACCGCGCTCGGCTGGGACATCGCCCACGACAAGATCACCGCGGCCATCGCGGGGAACGCCACCCCCGACGTCACCATGCTGGGCAGCACCTGGATGGGCGAGATGGCCAAGACCGGTGCCCTCGACCCCACCCCGGCCAACCTGATCGACAAGTCGGCGTTCTTCCCCGGCGCGTGGGGCACGGTCGAGGTGGAGGGGACCGCGTACGGCGTGCCCTGGTACGTCGAGACCCGCGCCCTGTACTACCGCAAGGACCTCGCCGAGAAGGCGTCGGTGAAGCCGCCCGCCACCTGGGAGGAGACCACCGCCTTCGTGAAGGCGCTCAAGGAGAGGGGCGGCGCCTCGCTCGGCGTCGAGCAGAACTTCCGGCAGGGCTCCTGGCAGGAGGTGCTGCCGCTGGTGTGGCAGGCGGGGGGCGAGATCATCGCGGACGGGAAGTGGACGCTGGACACGCCCGAGATGGTCAAGGCGCTCAAGCAGTACGGCTCGTTCTTCGAGAGCGGGCTCGCCAGCACCGACCAGCCGACCGGCGCCTTCCCGCAGACGTTCGTCAAGGGGAAGGTCGGCGCCTTCTACTCGGGGCCGTGGATGATCGCGGGCCTGGAGAAGGACGGAGGCGAGGGCTTCGGCGACAAGTTCGCCGTCGCGCCCTACCCGAAGGGGAGCGCCGGAGGCCCCAGCCTGGTCGGCGGCAGCGACATGGTGGTCTTCAAGGACGCGAAGAACCGCGAGGCCGCCTGGAAGTTCCTGCGCTGGCTCGTCGACCCCAAGGTCCAGGCCACCTGGTACACCAGGGTCAACGCGCTGCCCAGCGTCGAGGCCGCCTGGCAGGACCCGGCGCTCACCGCCGACGAGCGCGTCACCGTCTTCGGCGAGCAGCTCAAGAACGCCAAGGCCGTCCCCGCCGTCCCGACCTGGGAGCAGGTGGCCAAGGTGATGGAGACCGAGGTCGAGAAGATGGCCCTGGGCAAGCAGACGGCCGAGGAGACGGCCAAGCGCGTCCAGGAGCAGGCCGAGACCATCGGGACCGGGGTCTGACCATGGTGGTCAGCGAGCGGGTGGGCTCGCGCGAGCCCACCGGACCGGCTCCCGTCAGGGAGCGGCGATCCGGGGGAGGATTCCGCCGTACCGGCCTGGCCTGGATCTTCGTGACGCCCTTCGTGGTGATGTTCGCGGTCTTCTGGGCGGGGCCGCTCCTCGTCGAGCTCGGCATGAGCTTCACCGACATGCGCAGCACCGACGTGCGCGACCCCCTCGGGGTGAACCTCGTCGGGCTCGACAACTACCTGCGGCTGTTCGACGACGAGCTCATGCGCAAGGCCGCGGTCAACACGCTGATCTTCGTGGTGACCGCGCTCCCGCTCACCATCGCCCTCGGCCTGGGCGCGGCCGTGGCGCTGAACTCCGGGATCGCCCGGCTGCCCGCCGCGTTCTTCCGGCTCGGCTACTACCTGCCGTACGTCACCAGCATCATCGGTGTCGCGGTGGCCTGGAGGTTCCTGCTCGAACCCGACGCGGGACTGGTCAACCAGGTGCTCGCGGCGGTGGGCGTGGACGGCCCCCGCTGGCTCGCCGACGAGAACCTGGCACTTCCGGTGATCATCGTCATGACCGCCTGGCGGAGCTTCGGCTTCGACATGGTCGTCCTGCTGGCCGCCCTGCAGGGCATCCCCAGGGAGCTGTACGAGGCGGCGGAGGTCGACGGCGCCGGACGCTGGGAGCGGTTCCGCTCCGTCACGCTGCCGATGCTCCGCCCGGCGCTGCTGTTCTGCACCGTCTACAGCTCCATCGGGTTCGCCCAGTTCATGGAGGAACCGCTGGTGATGACCCAGGGAGGCCCGGCGGGAGCGACCACCTCGGCCTCGCTCGCCATCTACGGCCAGTTCGGCTCCGGCAACTACGGCTACGCCGCCGCCGCGGCGAGCGTCCTGTTCACCGTGATCGTGGCCCTCGCGGTCCTGCAGTTCCGGGTCGGGAGGTCCAGATGAGGTCCGTTCAGGGCGGGGAGGCCCCCGCGAAACCGGCTCCGGGCCGGGAGGCCGGCGTGAAACCGGCGCCGGGGCGCAGGCCCCCCGCGAGACCTGCTCCGGGCCGCGAGGCCCTCGTGAAACGCCGCTTCTCCACGTACGCGCTGCTCAGCGTCGGGCTCGTGCTCGTCGTGCTCCCGTTCGCCTGGACGCTGCTCACCTCGTTCAAGCCGGAGACCGAGATCAGGCGGACCCCGCCGGACCTGCTGCCGGTGCAGTGGACGCTCGGCAACTACGGCGAGCTGCTGGAGAAGATGAACATCACGCAGGTGTTCGTCAACAGCGCGGTGGTGGCCCTCGCCACCGTCGCGGGCAACCTGCTGTTCTGCTCGATGGTCGGGTACGCCTTCGCCAAGCTGGCCTTCCGCGGAAAGAACGTGCTCTTCGCGCTGGTCCTCACGCAGATGGCGCTGCCCGCCATCGTGGTGATGATCCCGCAGTTCGTGCTCATCGCGAAGCTCGGCCTGGTCAACACCTTCCTCGGGATCATCCTGCCCGGCCTGGTCACCCCGCTGGGCATCTTCCTGATGCGCCAGTTCATCGCGGACATCCCCGACGAGCTGATCCACGCCGCGCGGGTCGACGGCGCCAGGGAGTTCCGGATCTTCTTCAGGATCGTCATGCCGCTCTGCAAGCCCGCGCTCGCCACGCTCGGCCTGATCACGTTCCTCGGCTCGTGGAACAACTTCCTGTGGCCCGCGGTGGTCGCCCAGAGCGAGGACAAGTACACGCTGCCCGTCGCGCTGGCGATCTTCAACGGCTACCAGGGAACCCAGTACGGCCTGCTCATCGCCGGGGCGGTGGTCGTCGTGCTGCCGGTCCTGGTCCTCTTCGTCTTCCTGCAGCGCTTCTTCACCCAGGGCATCGCCTCCACCGGACTCAAGTAACCCCCCACGTAAGGAGCCCCCGTGCGTCGTCGTCACGTGGCCGCCCTGGCGGCCTGTCTCGCCCTGATCACGGCCGCCCCCTCTCCCGCCTCGGCCGCCCCTGCCCCCGCTCCCCCCGCTCCCCCCGCTCCCTCCGGTTCCCCCTCCGCGTCTCCCCTCGTCTCCCCCGATGTCACCTTGACAGCGGGGCGGCGGGAGCTGCTGCGCCGCTACGCCGCGGACACCTGGAAGTCCATGGCCGCGATGGCCGACCCGGCGACCGGGCTGCCCTCCGACAAGATCGACGGCTCGCTCGACCCCGCCACCCGCGCCAAGGTGACCTCGCCGACCAACATCGCCACCTACCTGTGGAGTACGGTGGCCGCCCGCGACACCCGCCTCATCTCCCGGGGTGAGGCCCTGCGCCGCGTGACCAGGACGCTCGCCTCGACGGCGAAGCTGGAGCGGCACGCCCCGACCGGCCAGTTCTACAACTGGTACGACCCGCGCACGCTGGAGATCGTTCGCACCTGGCCGGAGGACGGGTCCGCCGTCCAGCCGTTCCTGTCCAGCGTCGACAACGGCTGGCTCGCCGCCGCCCTCATGATGCTCCGCAGCGCCGTGCCCGAGGTCTCCAAGCAGGCCGGGGCGCTGGCGAGGAGCATGGACTTCGAGTCCTACTACGACCCGCAGGCGCGCCCCGACGCGGGCACCGGCCTGCTGCGCGGCGGGTTCTGGCCGGACAAGCCCACCGGCTGCTCGGTCGAGAGCGACTACAACGGCTCGGGGACCACGGTCCACTCCACCTGCCACCACTACGGCGCGCTCACCGAGGCCAGGATCGCCAGCTACGTCGGCATCGTCCTCGGCCAGCTCCCGCCCGAGCACTACTACGGCATGTGGCGGACCTTCCCCGACACCTGCGACTGGTCGTGGGCCGAGCAGAAGCCGGTCGGCACCTGGCGCACGTACATGGGCGTCAACGTCTTCGAGGGCACCTACGGCTACCGCGGCATGCGCCTGGTGCCCACCTGGGGCGGCAGCATGTTCGAGGAGCTGATGGTGACCCAGCTCGTGCCGGAGGACGTCTGGGGCGCCAGGAGCTGGGGCCGCAACCAGCCGGTCTACATCGCCGCCCAGATCGAGCACGGCATGAACGAGGCGAAGTACGGTTACTGGGGCTTCTCCCCGTCCAACGACCCCGCCGGGGGCTACCGCGAGTACGGCGTGGACGCGATCGGCATGGACACCCCCGGCTACACCTCCGACCAGGAGCGCACCTCCGTCGACTACGGCTTCGAGGGATGCCGCGAGGGAGCGCCGGAACCCGCGTCGTACGGGGACGGCGTGGTCACCCCGCACGCGTCGTTCCTCGCGCTGCGCCACGCGCCCGACGCGGCCCTGGACAACCTCGCCAGGCTCAAGGCGAACTTCGACGCCTACGGGCCCGGCGGTTTCTACGACGCGGTCGCCGTGCGCAGCGGCAAGGTCGCCAAGCAGTATCTCGCCCTCGACCAGGGAATGATCATGATCGCGCTCGGCAACGCGCTCGCGGACGACAGCCTGCGCCGCCACTTCGCCACCCGCGACGTCACGGCCAGGCTCGCCCCCGTGCTGCGCCTGGAGGAATGGGCCGTCGTGCCTCCCAAGTGAGCCGTGGCCCAACGCGCACACCCACCCATCGACCATCGGGGAGACATCAATGAGCACGGCCGACGCCGCACACCGGGACTGGCAGGCCCGCATCTACCGGCCGTCGGGGGAGGTGGCCGCGACCGGACGGGTCGAGGTCGCCGCCCCCCGCGGCCTGCGCGCCGACAGCGGAGGCGGGCACGTCACGCTGACCTGGGAACCGGTGGCCGGGGCCATCGGCTACCTCGTCCACCGCGCGCCCGCCGAGGCGGGACCGTACACCCCGACCGAGCAGCGCGACGTCGACGTGCCGGCCGTGCCGGATCCGCGCTACGTCGACACGCGCGGGGAACCCGCCTGGTACCGGGTCGCCGCCGTCACCACCATGGAGCGGACCGGACCCCTCACCGAGGCGGTGTTCGCCGCGCCGCTCGCCGAGCCGGGCGCGGCGGTCCTGCGGGTCGACGCCTCGGCGAGCACGCGGCCGCTGCCCAGGCCGTGGAAGTACATGATCGGCTCCGAGCACCTGTCGTACATGCTGTCCGCCGACACCGTGGGCGGGTGCCCGATCGGTCCCGAGCTGACCGAGGCGCTGCGGACGATGCGGGACGAGCTGGGCGTCGAGACCGTGCGCGCCCACGCGATCCTCTGCGACGACCTCGGCGTCTACCGGGAGGAGGACGGCAAGCCCGTGCACGACTTCAGCCGGGTGGACGAGGTGTACGACACGATCACCGGGTTCGGCATGCGGCCGATCGTGGAGCTGTCGTTCATGCCGCGCGACCTCGCCTCCGACCCGTCGAAGACGGTCTTCGGCTACGAGGCGATCATCTCGCCGCCCAGGGACTACGACCGGTGGGGCGACCTGGTCCGCGACCTCACCCGGCACCTCGTCGAGCGGTACGGCCTGCGCGAGGTGGTCGACAACTGGGCCTTCGAGGTGTGGAACGAGGCCAACCTGGAGGTCTTCTGGAGCGGTACGCCACAGGAGTTCTTCCGCCTGTACGACGTGTCGGCGGCGGCGGTCAAGGACGTCCACCCGGACATCCGCGTCGGCGGCCCGTCGTCGGCGGCCAACGGCTGGGTCCAGGAACTCATCGACCACGTGGACGCCTCGGGCGCGGCGCTCGACTTCGTCTCCACCCACACCTACGGCAACGCCCCGCTCGACTGGCGGCCCACCCTGGAACGGCACGGCCGCGCGGGCACGCCGATCTGGTGGACGGAGTGGGGACCGACCCCCACCCACTTCCACGGCATCGGCGACGGGCCGTTCGGGGCGGCGTTCCTGCTGCACGGGATGCGGTCGGCGGCCGGACGGGTGGACGCGCTCGCCCACTGGGTGGCCTCGGACCACTTCGAGGAGCTGGGCCGCCCGCCCGCGCTCTTCCACGGCGGGTTCGGCCTGCTCACGGTCGGCAACCTGCGCAAGCCCCGCTACCTCGCGCTCACCCTCGCCGACCGGCTGGGCGAGGACGAGCTCGCCTGCTCGGCCGGCGGCGACGTCGCGGGGGTCGAGGCGTGGGCGGCGCGCTCGGCCACCGGCACCGTCGGGGTGCTGGTGTGGAACGGCACCCTCGACCAGGACCGGGCCGACGGCGCGGAGATCCTGTCGCGCGAGGTCGCCCTCACCGTCGAGGGCCTGGCCGCGGGGGACTACGCGGTCAGCCACCACCGGATCGACGAGCGGCACTCCAACATCCGGGCGGTCTGGGCGGAGATCGGCGGGGGCGCCGACTGGCCCGAGGGCGAGCAGTGGGAACGGCTCCGCGCCGCGAACGGCCTGGACGAGCTGGAGCCCGCCCGCATCCTCCACGCGCCGGACGGGATCCTGCGGCTGGAGTTCTCCCTGCCCATGCCCGCCGTCTCCTACCTGGAGTTCACCCCGGCCTGACGGGAACGCGTCCGATCCCCGGGCGGTTTTCGGGAACCGCGGGCACGCGGGAGGGCAACAACGGGTGTCCTGACCGAGAGCCGAGAGGCCGGATATGAGCGAAACGAGCCGGACCCGGACGGGGGCGGGCGGCATCCTCCCCGTCGATGAGGCGGTCGATGAGGCGGAGGACCGTGACACCTCCCCCACCGGCGGGGGAGAGGACCGCGACCTCCTCTCCGCCGGCGGGGGAGGGGACCGCGACCTCTCTCCCACCGGTTCTCCCGTCGACGGGACGGAGGCCGACGACGCCTCCCTCATCGTGCGGTCGCGGCGGGAGCCGGAGGCGTTCGCCGCGGTCTTCCACCGGCACGCGCCGGAGATCAAGCGCTACGTCACCCGGCGGCTGGGAGCCGACGCGGCCGAGGATGTCGTGGCGGACACCTTCCTCGCGGCGTTCCGCGGCAGGGAGGGCTACGACCCGGCGCAGCCCAGCGCGCGCCCGTGGCTGTACGGCATCGCGACCAACCTGATCAGGCGGCACAAGCGCGTCGAGGTGCGCCGGCTGCGCGTTCTCGAACGGACCGGCGTCGACCCGGTGACCGCACCCTTCGCCGAGCGCAGCGACGAGCGGCTGAGCGCCGGTGCCGCGCGAAGGAGGCTGGCCGCCGCCCTGGCGAGGCTGCCCGCGGGCCACCGGGACGTGCTGCTGCTGGTGACGTGGGGCGGCCTCACCTACCCGGAGGCCGCCCAGGCGATGGACATCCCGGTGGGCACGGTCCGCTCGCGCGTCAACCGGGCCAGGAGCAAGGTGCGCGAGGAACTCGGCGGGGTCGACCCCACGTCCGTCAACGAGGAGACCTTCCATGGATGAGATGACCCAGGTGAACCGGCTGCGCTCGGAAGTTCCCCGGCCGGGCCCGGCGGAGCTGCGCGCCGAGGAGCGGCGGCTGCTGTCGGAGATCGCCGCCCTCGGCGCGGCACCGGCCCGCCCCAAGATCCGCCGCCCGGCCGGCCTCCGGAGGAACATCCGGCTGAGCCTGCGGACGAGCCTGGGAACGAGCCTGGTGGTGGGAGCCGGGGCCGCGGTGGTCGTGGGAATCGGGTTCGTCGAGACCGGCCCGGTCTCCCGGCCGGAGACGGCCGTCCGGGTGGCGCCCGTGGCCGTGTCGGCGGTCCTCCAGCGTGCCGCCGACACCGCGAGCGAGCGGGACGAGCTGGACCCGAAGCCCGGCCAGTTCCTCGCCTACGAGATACAGAGCATGTTCCCGGTCAAGCTGAAGGAGGGCGGGAAGGAGGTCCGCTTCTTCGACCGCGTGCTGTTCAAGGTGTGGTTGCCGGTCGAGGGCTCCCCCATGGAAGGGGGCGTCACGTCGAGCAGGCATCTGCGGCCGGAGCCGTTCCCCGGGGAGCCGCTGCCCGCCGAGGCCGAACGGCGGGAGGGCGGCGGCGCGCCGCCGTCGCAGTTCACCGGCCACGATATCCGTGCCGAGCACCAGCGCACCGACTACGCCTACCTGAGCCGGTTGCCCACCGATCCCGCGGGGATGCGCGAGCACCTCTACCGGGGTCTGGCCCAGGACCCCCTGGCCGACTACAAGGCGTGGGGGAACGTCGGCTCGATGATCACGCAGGCATACATGCCGTCCGCCCAGCGGGCCGCGCTGTTCCGGGCGGCCGGTACGATCCCCGGCGTCGAGACCGTCGACCGGGCCGAGGACGCGGCCGGGCGCGAGGGGGTCGCGGTGGCCATGGCCAACAAGCTCGGCGGGGTGCGGCACGAGTACATCTTCGACTCCACCACCTACCTGTACCTGGGCGAGCGCGTCGTCGCGACGGACGCCGCCAGGGCGGGAGCGCCGGAGGGCACCCTGCTGACCTCGACGGCGCAACTGAAGGTCGAGGTGGCCGACAGCGCGCCCGAGGTGGACGGCCCCGCGTCCGGCGGCGCCGACCCCGCGACCGGCCCACAAGGAGCACGCGACTAGCACGAACCGTGCGATGGTGACGCACGGATCGAGTGGTATTAATCCACACTCTTATCAACAGTTCAAGGGCTGGCGAATTCACCATTCTCTGTCACCATTGCCCCATGCACGCCTTCCGTCTTGTTCGCGCCGCGGTGTTCGCGGTCGTGTGCGTGACGGCGTCACTGGCCATGCATGTGCTGGCCGGAGGTAGCCCGGTGGGACCGGGTGTGCTGGCCTGGGCGGTGCTGCCGACCGCGGCGGGCGCGTTCGCGCTCGCCCGGCGGCGGCGTGGTTTCGGCATGCTGCTGGGGGCGAGCTTCGCCGCGCAGTACGGCATGCACCTGTGGTTCACCTCCGGCGCGGTACCACCGTCGACCGGGCACGAGCACGGCGCCGGTGACCTGTCCACCGGCCTGTTCATGCTGCTGGTGCACGCTGTGACGGCGGTGCTGTCGGCACACTGGCTGGAGCGGGGGGAGTGCGGCCTGGCCACACTCCTGTTCCTGCTCTTCGCCTCGGTCCTCACCCTGCTGCGGTGGCGCGCGCCCGTCACCTGCCGCGTCGCGCTCCCCGCCGCGCCCGTCGACCGGGTGCCACCGGTCACCCGGCTGCTCGCCGCCGCCGTCTCGCGCCGCGGGCCGCCCGCGGCCTCGTACGCCGTCTGACATCGGGCCGTCACGCCCGGACGCCGTCGCGCCCTCGCCGGGCCCGCGTCTCCGGGCGCCGTACCCCTCCCGACCGCGGGTCGTCGCGCCGTCGCGCCCTTCCCGGTCGGTGAGCCCGAGTGCCGCCACACCGGCGCCCGCCGGCGCCTGCCGGTCCCCGGTAGTACCCGGCGGTACACGCCGACTTCCCGGTAGTACCCGGCGGCACACGCCAACGCCAACGGGCCGCGAGCCCGGCTCCCACCACGCCTCCGGCAGGTGAGAGCCGGAATCCCGCCTGCCCTCCCGCGACGCCGAACCGAACCTCACACCGCGGTGCCGCGTACCCGACGGTGCGCGCGTTCCCTGCGAACGGAGAACCCTCCCCATGACGTCTGACGTCGATGTCCAGCCCGAGACCGGGCCGTCCGACCCCTCACCGGCCCCCGTGCCCCCCGTGCCCCCCGTGCCCTCTGTGTCTCCGGTGTCCGCTGTGTCTCCGGTGCCCTCCACCTGGGCGACGCTGCGCTCGCTCCTGCTCCGCCTGCACTTCTACGCCGGGATCCTCGTCGCGCCCTTCCTGCTGGTGGCGGCGACGACCGGCCTGCTGTACGCCGCCTCCTTCCAACTGGAGAAGGTGGTCCACTCCCACGAGCTGACGGTCCCCGTACCGGCAGGGCAGCAGAAGCTGCCCCTGGCGCGGCAGGTCGCGGCCGCGACCGCCGCGCATCCCGGGGGAACGGTCGGAGCCATGTGGACCTACGACGAGCCCGGCGCGACGACCCGGGTGCTGTTCAACGATCCCGGCCTCGCGGAGAGCGTCCGCACGGCGGTCTTCGTCGACCCTTACACCGCCCAGGTTCGCGGGTCGCTGGAGAGCTACGGCAGCTCGGGAGCGCTGCCCGTGCGGACCTGGATCTCCCAGCTCCACCGCCACCTGCACCTGGGCGAGCCGGGACGTGTCTACAGCGAGATGGCCGCCAGCTGGCTGTGGCTGGTCGGGCTCGGCGGCCTGGTGCTGTGGCTGACCCGCCGCCGCCGTGCGGGTCAGCGGCTGCGCCGCCTCGTCGCCCCCGAGCGCGGCGCCCGCGGCCGGCGCAAGACCCTCTCCTGGCACGGCTCGGTCGGACTGTGGGCGCTGGTCGGCCTGCTCGCCCTGTCGGCCACCGGCCTGACCTGGTCGAAGTACGCGGGTGCCAACGTCGACGTGATCCAGAGAGCGATCGGCTGGGGCACCCCGTCCATGCCCGTCTCCGGCGGCCACGGTGACCACGGCGGCCACGCCGGAGGGGACGCGGGCGCCGTCCCGGCCGCCGACGCCGACCAGATCGTCCGGGCGGCGGCGGGCAAGGGCCTGTCCGGTCCCCTGGAGATCGTCTGGCCGGCCGAGTCCGGCGACCCGTACGTCGTCAAGGAGACGGACCGCCTCTGGCCGCAGCGCAACGACCAGGTGGCGGTCGACGCCGCCAGCGGCCAGGCGGTCGCGGAGCTGCGCTTCGACGACTTCCCCATCGGGGCCAAGCTGACCCGGTGGGGCATCGACGGGCACATGGGAGTGCTGTTCGGCCTGGTCAACCAGGTCCTGCTGGGCGTGCTGGCCGTGGCACTGATCTCGGTCATCGTGTGGGGCTACCGCATGTGGTGGCTGCGCCGCCCGACCCGCGGTTTCGGCGCCCCCTACGAGCGCGGCGGCCTGCGGCGGCTGCCTCTCGCGGTGGTCCTTCCCCTGGCGGCCGTGGCGGTCGCGGTGGGCGTGTTCCTTCCGCTGCTGGGCATCTCGCTGCTCGCCTTCCTCGTGGTCGACGTGGTCCTGGCCAGGGTCGCGGCGTCGCGCGCGGGGAAGCCGGAAACCGGAGAGCCCGACGAGCCCGGGGAGCCCGGGGAAGCCGGCACGTTGGACGAGCCCGGCGAAACCGGCGAGGTCGGCAAGGCCGGCGAGTCGGACGATCCCGGCGAGCCGAGCAAGCCCGGGGCCGGGGTCTCCGGCTGAGACCCGCCGACGGCGACCGAAGACCTTCCAGACCCGGACCGGCCGGGAACGAGTGACCCCGGCCGGACCGGCCGGGACGGCGGGGGTGCGGCGTGGGGCGCACGCCGCACCCCCGCCCCCCCCGGCTCAGTCGGGGTGGTGCTGGTGCTGCAGGTAGGCGGCGGTCTCCGGGTTCGCCGGGAAGTACGCCTCGATGGCCAGCTCGGCGACGGTGATGTCCAGCGGGGTGCCGAAGGTGGCCATGGTGCTGAAGAAGGCCAGCTCCCGGTAACCGCGGCGGAGCCGCAGGGGGATCACGATGTCGCCGGGCCCCGGCCGGTCTATCTCCGGCTCTGGCTGGTCGCAGGGGTAGTCGTCGAGTTCCTGCCAGAGCGCCGCCAGCTCGGGGTCGGCGGTGAGACTCATCTGGCGGCGGAGCCGGTGCAGTAGGTGGGCCCGCCACTCGCCCAGGTTGATGATCCGCTGCGCCATGCCCTTGGGATGCAGGCTCAGCCGCAGCACGTTGACCGGGGGGACCAGCAGCTCCGGCGCGACCCCGCGCAGCAGCAACCCGGTCGCGGCGTTGCGGTCGACGAGGTTCCAGCGCTGGTCGACGACGACCGCCGGGTACGGTTCGTGCCCGCTCAGCACCTGCCCCAGCGCCTCCCGAACCGACGCCATGTGCGGTGAGCTGAGCGGCGTCTCCGCGTAGAGCGGCGCGAACCCGCCGGACAGCAGGAGGTGGTTGCGCTCGCGCAGCGGGAGCTCCAGCTCCTCCGCGAGGTGCAGGATCATGTCCCTGCTCGGTTTGGACCGGCCCGTCTCCACGAAGCTCAGGTGCCGGGTGGAGATGTCGGCCTGGATCGCGAGGTCCATCTGGCTCATCCGCCGTCGTTCCCGCCACTGGCGCAGAAGCTCGCCTACCGGCCGGGACGCGCTGGTGGTGGTCACCTACGCCACGATAATCGGTGACGTTCGGCGAAACCATTACCACCCACGTAACGCGCGCCATGATGTCGGAGCTGAAGTGGGCGCTTGCGTTTCCCAGGAAATCTGAATCGCTGGCCACCGCGATCCGTATTGGCTAGAATTATGTACATGACTGTTCTTCCTCTCGCGGACGCGCGAAACCGGCTCTCCGGCATCGTCGAGTCCGCGGTCACCACCCATGAGCGATTCGAGATCACTCGTAACGGCCTGCCCGCCGCTGTGCTGCTGGCCGCCGACGACTACGAGACGATGCGCGAGATGATCGAGATTCTCGCTTCGACGGAAACGGTGGCGGCCATCCGCGAAGGGCTCGCCGACCTGGAGTCGGGACGCGTCTCCTCCCTTGAGGAGGTGGAGGCCGAGCTCCGCCGGACCGGTCGTCTGTGAACAGGCGTTATGAACTCAGCCTCACCCGCCGTGCCAGGCAGGATCTCGCCGAGCGGCTGCCGGCGAAGGTCGTTCCGGCGGTATGGGAGTTCATCACCGGTCCGCTCCTGGACAACCCTCACCGGGTGGGCAAGCCGCTCGACGAGCCTCTCGCCCCGCAGTGGTCAGCGCGCCGGGGCGACTACCGGGTGCTCTATCTGATCGACGAGGACACGGTCGTGGTCCAAGTGATCACCATCCAGCATCGGTCGGACGCCTACCGGTCGCGGTGAGGGGTGATCCTGGTCAGCGGTGGCGGACCTTGGTGGCGAGGCGGTTGAGGATGCGGTCCCACTCGGTGCCGAAGGGGTTGTCCTGGACGAGGTAGGTCCAGGTGGCCGTGGGGCGTTTGAGGCCCGCGCCCTCCAGGTCGAGGCCCTCCTCGGTGACGGAGGCGGTCTCGAAGGTCTCGACCGAGCGTGACTCGATCTCGGCCAGCAGGCGCTGGTACGCCGGGACGGCGTCCTTGTGGAACTCGTCGATCGGGTTGAGCCTGCCGAGGACCCGCAGGTGGATGCCCTCCCGCAGCTCCGCCAGGTACGCCAGGTGGTCGGCCCAGCCGCGGTCGAGGTGGAACAGCACGATCTGGCGGGCCGCCTCGTGCAGCACGTCCTCGCCGACGCTCTCCGCCAGCTCCGCCCACCGCTCGGGGGCCGCCGCGGCCAGCGCCTCGCCGGCCACCCTGCCGCGCAGGACCCGGTCGCGGCGCTCCAGCAGCTGGCCGCGCTGGCGCTCCAGCAGCCGGGTGTAGCGCCAGGTGTTGCGGTGGATCTCCATGTTGACGCCCTCGGCGACCCGCTGGGCGTGGCCCACGAGGGAGTGCTCAGGCACGCCCTTGGCGTACTCGTCGGCGACGTAGTGGGTGATCAGCTCGTCCTCGCCGCTGACGAGGAAGACCGAGCCGCCGGGGTCGCCCTGGCGGCCCGCGCGCCCGCGGAGCTGGTCGTCCAGGCGGCTGCTGGTGTGCCGGCCCGAGCCGATGACGTACAGGCCGCCGAGCTCGTCGACGCCCTCGCCGAGGCGGATGTCGGTGCCGCGCCCGGCCATCTGGGTGGAGACCGTGAGCGCGCCGCGCTCCCCGGCCCGGGAGATGATGGCCGCCTCCTCGGCGTCGTTCTTGGCGTTGAGGACCACGCACTCCAGCCCGCGCCCGCTCAGGGTGAGCGCCAGGCGCTCGGACTCGGCCACGTCCAGGGTGCCGATCAGGATCGGCCGGCCGGTGGCGTGCACCTCGACGATCTCCTCGACCAGCGCGAGGTCCTTCTCCATGCGGTACTCGAAAAGGCGGTCGGGCTCGTCGATCCGCACGTTCGGCCGGTTGGGCTGGATCACGGCGACCTTGAGGTCGTAGAACTCCCGCAGCTGGTCGCCGACCGCCACCGCGGTGCCGGTCATGCCGCACTTCTCCGGGTAACGGGTGATCAGCGCCTGGACGGTGATCGAGTCGAGGATCTCGCCGGTCTCCGACGGCGAGAGCGCCTCCTTGGCCTCCACCGCCGCCTGCAGCCCGTCCGGCCAGCGCTGCAGCAGCGCCACCCGGCCCCGGGAGGGGTTGATCAGGTGCACCTTGCCGTCGCGGACGATGTAGTCGACGTCCTTGGTGAGCAGGGCGTGCGCGTGCAGCGCGAGGTTGACGTCCGTCAGGGTGGCGGGGGTGTCGTAGAGGTCGATGCCGAGCGCCTGCTCGACGGTGTCGATGCCCTTGCTCGTCAGGTGGACGTTGCGCGCCTGGTCGTCGAGCTCGTAGTGGTAACCCTTGACCAGCTGCCTGACCAGCACGGCCATCTCCGGGACCGCGTCGCCGGGGTCGGCGGCGCCGGCCAGCACCAGCGGCACCCGGGCCTCGTCGACCAGCACGGAGTCGGCCTCGTCGATCAGCGCCACGGCCGGCGCGGGCACGATCAGGTCGTCCACGCTGGTGCTCAGCCGGTCGCGCAGCACGTCGAAGCCGATCTCGCTGACCGAGCCGTACGTCACGTCCGCCGCGTAGGCCGCCCGGCGCTCCTCGGGCGTGGAGTTCTGGCCGATCCAGCCGCAGGAGACGCCGAGCGCCGCGTAGAGGGGGCCCATCCACTCGGCGTCACGCTGGGCCAGGTAGTCGTTGACCGAGATGACGTGGACGCGCTTGCCCTGCAGGGCGTATCCGGCGGCGGCCATCGCACCGGACAGGGTCTTGCCCTCGCCGGTGGCCATCTCCGCGACGTTTCCCGACAGCATCGCCAGCATGCCGACCAGCTGCACGTCGTACGGCCGCAGGTCGAGCGCGCGGCGCGCGGCCTCGCGCATGATCGCGCAGAACTCGGGAAGGTCGTCGGCCGACGGCGTGGGCAGCTCGTCGAGCGCGCGGATCCGCTCCTCGCGGGTCCCGGCCTCCGCGACGACCTTCTCGAACTTCGAGAGGTCGATGGTGCCGGGGCGTTCGAGGAACCGCCTGAAGAGCTGGGTAATCGAGGCCACGTTCCCTCCAACGCCCGTCCCCGGGCTCGCGTTCCGTCTCTCCGCACATTGTGGTGCAAAGATCGGCCGTTCAGGATCGGGGTGCTCCCGCCAGATTTCCCGGGGGCACCGGTGACTTGTCACGCCATAGCGGGATAAGTCGGAGGTGATTTTAGCCAACAAGCCGTGGACATCCAGGATGATCACCACAAAGCTTGGAACATGGCCTTCTCCGATTACCAGTACGAGATCTACCTCAACGGCCTGGTCGGGACCCCGCCCCCGTACTCGACGTCCGTCGCCGAGCTGGAGCGGGTCGCACGCGAGCGGCTCGACCCCGGACCGTACTGGTACGTCGCCGGTTCCGCGGGGACCGGCGCGACCGAGCGCGCCAACCGCGAGGCGTTCGACCGCCGGAGGATCGTGCCCAGGATGCTGCGCGACGTCCCGGTCAGGGATCTCACCGCCGAGCTGTTCGGCAGGACCTACCCCGCGCCGCTCGCCCTCGCCCCGATCGGGGTGCAGTCGATCGTGCACCCGGACGGTGAGATGGCCACCGCGAGGGCCGCCGCCTCGCTCGGCATTCCCACGGTGCTGAGCACCGCCGCGTCCCACACACTGGAGGAGGTGGCCGAGGCCGGCGGCCCTCGGTGGTACCAGCTCTACTGGCCGCACGACGACGAGGTCACGCTCAGCCTGCTCGACCGGGCCGCCAAGAACGGCTACGACACCCTGGTCGTCACCCTCGACACCTGGACCCTGGCCTGGCGCCCGCACGACCTCGACCACGCCTACCTGCCGTTCCTGCGCGGGACCGGCCTGGCGATCCCGCTGTCGGACCCGGTGTTCCGCGCCAGGCTGGCCCGCCCGGTCGAGGAGGACCTCGACGCGGCGATCATGCAGTGGGTGCCGATGTTCAACGGCCGCCCCCACACCTGGGACCAGCTGGCCCTGCTCCGCGACAACTGGGACGGGCCGATCGTCCTCAAGGGCATCCAGCACGTGGACGACGCCCTGCGCGCCGCGGACGCGGGCATGGACGGCGTGGTCGTCTCCAACCACGGGGGCCGCCAGATCGACGGCGCCACGGCCTCGCTCGACGCGCTCCCCGCGATCGCGGCGGCCGTGGGCGACCGGATGACCGTGCTGTTCGACTCGGGCGTCCGCACCGGCTCCGACATCGTCAAGGCCCTCGCCCTCGGCGCGCGGGCCGTGCTTCTCGGCAGGCCGTACGTCTGGGGCCTGGCCGCGGGCGGCGAGGAGGGCGTGCGCCACGTGGTGCGCGGCCTGCTCGCCGAGCTCGATCTCACCCTCGGCCTGGCGGGCCACAGCCGTCTCGCCGATCTCGACCCTTCCGCCCTGGAGGGACCGTGAGCCTGTCCGGCCTGCGGCCCGTCCCCGGCGACCGGCTCGCCTTCCGGCTCCCGCGGAAGTTCGAGAGCGGGGAGGAGGAGCGCCGCCACCGCGGGGGACGCTTGGTCGCGGCGCTGCGGCTGTTCGGCTGACGCCTCGCGAGGGCCCCGTACGGTTTCCCGGACGCTGTTGGTTAATTCCGCCCTGTTGGATCTCATCCAACGGGGCGGAGGGCTGCGAAGGGTGAGGTTCGGGTGCGGGCGAGGGGTGCGCCGGTAAGCCAGGCGTCGAGATGGGCGAGGTTGATGGCGGCACCGGTGAGGTGGTGTTGCAGCCGGGTTTTGGCGAGACCGCGATAGCGGGATCTGCGAAGGCCGAACGCCTGAACGGCCTGCGAGATGGTGCCTTCGACGCCGGCGCGGTGCCCGTAACGGCGACGCCAGTGGTCGGTGTCCTGCTCGGTGCGGGCTTGCTGGAGGATGTCGTGCTCGATCTTCGGACGCAAGGTCAGGTTGCGGCCGGTCTGGGAGTCGGTGCACGAGGACCGCAGTTGGCAAGGGCCGCAGTGCCGGGCGGCGAAACGGACGCGGGTGACCGGGGTGCCCCGGTGGCTTTGGGCTTCGCGCCACTGAACGCTGGCCTGGCCGCCGGGACAGGTGGCCTGGCGCTGGTCCCAGTCGATGGTGAAGCGGCTACTGCCGAAGAAGTCACCGCTGGCCTGGTGCCGGTTGGTGTTCTTCCCGACCGGTCCAACGAGGTTGATGCTGTGAGCGCGGCGGGCATGGTGGATCTGCTCGGCATCGACGTATCCAGCGTCTACCAGGTGCTCATCCGGCACCAGTCCCCACTCGGCCAGGGCGCAGTGAATGTCTTCCAGGACCGCGTCGTCATTGACCGGCGCCGGGGTGGTGTGGACATGCGTGATCAGGTGCGGAGCGTCGGGCTCACAAGTCTCACTCAAATGGACCTTGTAGCCGGACCAGCCCAGGTCCCGCTTCGCCCCGGTTCTCGCCTCAGGTTCATACGGGGTACGTAAGCGAATCAGACCGGGTGGAAGATCCTTCGGCTCACGCCAGCGCACGACACCGTCGACGTGCTGGAACTGCTGCACCCACGTCTGTCGCAAGAACTCCACCGCCGGCAAATGCCGCAGGCCAGGCGGCGCCGAGGCCGACCAGACAGCTTCCAGCAACGCCGTTCCGTCAGCTCCGCACTGGTCGCCGTGCTCGACGCGGGCGGCCCACCGAGAGGGGAAACGGCTTTCTTCCGGCCGGGCCGAGTAACGATCGAACCACTCCGGCGCCGCCAAGGCCACCAGCCAGTTCTCGGCCACCTCGGCGATCTGGTTCAGCGCGGTCCGCAGTGTCTCGACCACGAACTCCAGCCGGTTCAAGTCCTTGGTCGCAGTCGCAGCCAGGACATGTGTGGCATCCGTGCGTTGCCGCCTGCCCGGCTTGAGCAGTCCGGCCCCAACCGCCGCGGCCAGCACCGCGTCGAACACGGCCCGGCCCGCATCGCCGTCGACCAGCCGGGCACGAAACTCACTGAGCACGGAGAAGTCGAACCCGGTATCAGTCGGTTCCAGCGATAAGGCGTACTTCCAGTCCAGGCGTGCGCGGGCCGCGTGCGCGGCCTGCCGGTCAGTCAGCCCTTCCGCGAACTGCAACACCGACACCAGCGCCAACCGGGCCGGTGACACCACCGGCCGCCCTCGCGCCGAGAACAACTCCTCGAACTGCGAATCGGCGAAAACCGGCCCGAGCGTGTCCCGTATCCGCATCGCCAGACAGCCCTTCGGAAACACCGCACGCGCCACCCGCACGGTCTCCTTTGGGATCTCCTTCAGATCCACCTCACGCAACGACAAAATCCACCCCTGAACTGAGACTTTCCTCGCTACATGGCCTCGCTTCGACAGCTGACCTGGCCTGATTCGCTCAGGTTTTCAGGCAACTTGGCACCAATCTTTCATCCAAGGTGGCCCGGGGTGGTCAGAGCGCTCTACTGGTCATCACGGGAGTCACGGGTGTCACGTCGTGATCGGGATCTGTTAGCTTTACCTTTCCGGCCGGATGTTGCTTCCGGCCGGAAGGTGTTTGTATGACCACTTTTCAAGCAACCGTGCGGCCCATCAGCGCCGCGGACCGCCCCACAATCGAACGGCTCTGGCTCATGTTCCGTCACGACATGGCGGAGTTCCAGGGCGGGCTGCCCAGCCCCGACGCCACCTATCACAGCGACCGGCTGCGCTCGGCGTTCGAGGACGAGGGCTGGGCGGCCTACCTGTTCACCAGCGGCGACCGGCCTGTCGGGTTCTCGTTCGTGCGCGCACTATCCGGCTCGACGCGCGTGCTGAACAGCTTCTTCGTGGTACGCGGCGCGCGGCGAGCCGGAATCGGGATGAACGTTGTGCGGGAAGTCATCTCCCGGCACCCCGGCCCGTGGAAGATCGCCTTCCAGGACTCCAACACAGCGGCCGTCGCGTTCTGGCGGCGCGTCGCCACCGAGATCGCTGGTGACGCGTGGACAGAGGAACGCCAGCCAGTACCGAACCGGTCCAACATTCCCCCGGACGTGTGGATCTCCTTCACCACCGCCTGATCAGGTATCAAACGGAAACGTGCCTGACGGGGCCGGTGGTGAGCGTGCTCTTCCTCTACGTCAGGAAGATCGCGAGACACGAGTGACCTGAGAGCCGCCATCCGTAACTGGGGGTCGCAGCGTTGCCGAATCCCGGCCATGATCGCGGGTCATCTTCCCTGCCCAAGGGGCCAAATGTCGAGAAAAGTCTCATGAACACGATGATGGCCTGCGCAACCCAAACAGGATCGCGCAGGCCATCATCACGCAAGCCCGGGATTTACCAACAGCGTCCGGTTTCCCGTACGGGGCCCTCGCCCGGATCACGCCGGGACGGGCGCCTGTTCTCTCTCCTTCAGGGCGAGCAGGGCGACCGCGCCGAGCAGCAGGACGCTCCCGCACGCCGTCGCCGGGGTGAGCCGCTCGCCGAGCAGCAGGATCCCCAGGATCGCCGCGCCGACCGGCTCCACCAGGGAGATCACGGCGGCCGTCGTGGCGCGTACCGCGGCGAGGCCGGTGAAGAAGAGCCCGTAGGCCAGGGCCGTCGGCACCGTACCGAGGTAGGCGACGACCGCCCAGGAGACGAGCGGGTCACCGGAGGGCAGCAGGCCCTGGGCCGACGCGACGGGGAGCAGGCAGAGCCCGCCGACGACGAAGCCGCCCGTCGCGGTGGCGTACGGCTCGTCGGTGGAGGCCCGGTTGAGCAGGGTCACACCCGCGTACCCGGCCGCCGACAACAGGGCCCAGCCGACACCGGCCGCCGAGAAGGCCGCCCACCCGTCGCCGAGCGTCAGCACGGCCAGGCCGGTCAGGGCGATCGTGACCGAGCCCAGCCCGGTGGCGCCCAGGCGCTCGCCCAGCAGCAGCCGCCCGCCCGCGGCCACCAGGACGGGGGTGGCGCCTATCGTGACCACGGTGGCCACGGCCAGGCCCGATTCGGCGATCGCCGCGAAGTAGGCCGTCTGGTAGACGGCCATCGCCACGCCGGTGACCAGGACCCGCCCGAGCACCGAGCCCCGCCAGGCGAGGCGGGCCGGCCGGAGGGAGGTGAACGGCCCGGTGGGCCGGGGCCCGCCGAGGGCCGGGTCCCATCCGATGGGACGGGCCCGCCGGGCGATGGTGAGTGGTCCGGCGGGCCGGGCTCGCCGGACGGTGGTGAGTGGTCCGGTGGGCCGATGCCCGCCGAGGCCGAACAGGAGCCTGGCCAGCAGGAGCACGGCGGCTCCGGCGGCGAACCGCCAGAAGGAGACGGCGACGGGGCCGAGCCCGCCCGTCTGGTGGAGCAGCGCGCCGGCGGCGCCGCCGGTGCCCCAGGCGGTCGCCGCGATGGACACGTACAGCAGGCCCCGCCGTACGGAGACATGCGTCATGGAGATCTCTCCAGATGAGGTGGTCGTCGTCAGGTCGCACGTATGCGGACGGCAAGCACCCACCGGACCGCTCGGGTCCGGTCGTCAGGAGAGAGGGCCGCCCGCTAGGGGGCGGTCGGCGGGGCAACGATCAGGAACACGGAGTCACCCTAGCCAGGCCCTCCTCACGGCGGCCACCACTTATCCCGGCCACCGGCCGTTCCGGCCCGCGCTCCGGCGCCCGTGCCGGGAACCGCGCCGACGCCCCGTGCCCGTGCCCGTGCTTGTGCCCGAGCCGGTGCTTGTGCCCGTGCCGGTGCTTGTGCCCGTGCCGGTGCTTGTGCCTGTCCCGGTACCCAGGCTGGCCCCGCGAACTGTTCCGGCAAACGTGACAGCAGCTGACAGGTATGGGCGCGACGATCGCTCCATGACCACGACAGCACAGCTTCTCGCCGTGAACATCGACTGCGCCGAGCCCAGGCGGCTGGCCGAGTTCTACGCGGCAGTCCTCGGTTACGAGATCCAGTACGCGGAGGACACCTACGCCGGTATCGGCGACGGCACGATGAGCATCTACTTCCAGCAGAACCTCGACCGCAAGCCGACCGCGTGGCCGGGGCCCGACAAGCAGTTCCACCTGGACGTCCGCGTGCCCGACCTGGAAGGGGCCGTCCGGGACTACCTGGAGCTCGGAGCCACCCGGCCCGACTTCCAGCCCGGCGAGGGAAAGTGGGTCGTGCTCGCCGACCCCGAGGGGCACCTGTTCTGCGTCTGCCCGCCCAGCGGCCAGTGACCACCGGCCAGTGACCAGCGGCCGGTGACCACCGGCCGCGCGGGCACCTTCGGGCCGGGTGGCCGTCCGGGCTCCGCCGGGCACGGGGAGACCGCCGGCCGTGCGGACACCCCGGACCCGGGCACCGTTCGCGTCCAGGCCCGAGGTGATCACTGGCCGTGCGGGTCCCGAGCAGGGTGACCCCGCCCGGAGCCCGTCCGAAGTCAGGGGGCGGCGGGGGCAGGGCGTTCCTCCGGACGACTGGACGATCCGGGAGGGATGCGCTGGAGTTGCCTTCAGGACTCTCCCCTCCCCGGAGGGGACGGAGAGCCCGTTCTCCCTCGTCTGAGGCTCGTCCGAAGGCGGAGGTCCCCACCCCCGAGGAGGATTGATGAGGCGGCATCCCCGGCGCGGGACGGTCGGCGTGATCTCACTCGTCGCGGCGGGGGCGGTGGCGACGGTCGCGCTGGTGGCGAGCCGGGCCGGGGCACCGGACCTGGCGGCCTACGTGCCCCTGCCCGGCCTGCTCGCCCTGGTGGCCGCGGTGCTCGCGGGGGTGGGCGCGGGGCTGACCCTGGCGCGTCCCCGGCGGGACGACCGCGCGGCACTGCGCGTCCTGTCCTGGTGGTGGGTCCTCGCCGGCGTCGTGCTCATCGTCGTGTCCATGTGGAGCGCCACGGCGGTCCTGCTGTTCCTCTCGGATACGGCGCCGGACGCGTCCAAGCGCGTCGAGATGCGCATGGACGCGGTGAAGACCGGCCTGAC
Organism: Streptosporangium sp. H16; assembly: GCF_051918855.1. Lineage (NCBI taxonomy): Bacteria > Bacillati > Actinomycetota > Actinomycetes > Streptosporangiales > Streptosporangiaceae > Streptosporangium > Streptosporangium sp. H16. The sequence goes on along the minus strand of NZ_JBPXMD010000002.1, from coordinate 364,212 downwards.
CGTGGGTGCCGGGGCCGTGGGGCTGGTGGCGCTCCTCCTGGGCGTGCGCCGCCAGTGGCTCGGGGAGCGCACGCAGGCCTACCAGGAGTACGACGCCGGAGAGCGGCGCGTGACCGAGCTCTACACCAAGGCGGCCGACCAGCTCGGGCACGACAAGGCCGCCGTGCGCCTGGCCGGCCTGTACGCCCTGGAACGCGTCGCGCAGGACAATCCCGAACACCGCCAGACGGTCGTCGACGTGATCTGCGCCTATCTCCGGATGCCGCCCGCCCCGGCCGCGCCGGGGGAGGCGGAGCCCGCCGACCGGGAGGAGACCATCGACCCGCAGGAACTCCAGGTGCGCGCCACGGCCCAGGTGATCCTCAGGAACCACCTGCGCTGGAGCGCGTCCGAGCCGGTCAGGCCCGCCACGTTCTGGCCGGACATCGACGTCGACCTCACGGGCGCGTGGCTCGTGAAGCTGGGGTTCGTCGACTGCCGGATGCGCCGGGCCGGGTTCGGTGGAGCCAGGTTCGATGGGTTCGCCCGCTTCGACAGGGCCGTCTTCGGGGGCGTGGCGGTGTTCGGGGGAGCGGTCTTCAGCGGCAGGGCGGCCTGGGGGGAGGCCAACTACAAGGCGGGCTTCGAGGGCGCGGTGTTCAAGGACGAGAGCGTGTTCCGGCAGGCGGTGTTCGCCCTCCGGGCGGATTTCAGGGGGGTCACGTTCGAGCGGGAGGCGTTCTTCAACCGGGCCGTCTTCAGGGACCGGGCTCTCTTCCGCGGGACCACCTTCGAGGGGACCGTGCTCTTCGGCGACGCCATGTTCGAGGACGAGGCGGTCTTCCGCCAGGCCACTTTCGCGGGAGGGACGTCCTTCGGCGAGACCGTCTTCACGACCGCGCCCGCCTTCTGGGAGGCGACGGTACGGGAGGCTCCCGCCGGCCGGCGATCCTGGCCCGCCGGTTGGCGGGAGGCCGCCCGCGACGACGGCTCCGGCACGGCGCATCTGGTCCGGGAGGCCAGCGAGAACCAGGAGAAACGCGAGAACCCCGACGACTCCCGGCCCGGCGATGACGGCCCCGGCACCGCGCATCTCGTCCTTGAGGACTCCGAGATCCTTGAGGATTCCGAGGACCCCGAGGGCCGCGAGGACTCCCGGCCCGGCGAGCCCGCCGCCGCCCGGACCGGTGACGGCGGTCGGGGTGCCGATCGGATCCGGACCGATGGCCAGGATGCCGGTCATGTCCGGAGTGCCGGTTCGTGAGGGTGTTTCCCGCCGGAGGGAGCGTCGATCTCGTCGGCACCGGCCGGACGACGCCTCGCCGCATCTCGTACAGGCAGAAGAAGGGCCCTACCCGTTCGCCGTGCGCCTTAAGCTTGCGGGATGACCCGTGAATCGCTTCTTTCCGGATGCCCCGTCCGTTATGTGAGGTGGCGATGACCTGGGTCGGGATATCGATCGCCCTGGTCGGCGCGCTGGGATACGCCCTGGGAGCCGCGCTCCAGCAGTTCGAGGCGGTCTCCGAGGGCGCGTCGCTGAAGCTGATGAAGCGGCCCCGCTGGTGGATCGGCGGCGTCATCGGTTTCACCGGGGCGTCCCTGCACGCCGTCGCCCTCAGCTTCGCGCCGCTGATCGCGGTGCAGCCGATCAGCGTGGCGACACTGGTGTTCGCGGTGCCGCTGGCGGCGATGCTGCACGGCAGGCGCCCGCACCGGGCGGAGATCGTCGGGTCGGCCGCGGTGGCCGTCGGGCTGCTCGGACTGTTGCTGCTGGTCCCCGCGCACCCCGTGAAACCCCACATGACGAACCAGGAGGCGCTGGGCTTCCTCGGCTGCGTCGGGCTGGTCGTGCTGGTGACCCATCTGCTGGCCAGGAAGATGACCGGCTCGGCCCACGCGCTCGCGTTGTCGGTCGGCGCGGGGGCGGTGACGGCCAGCGTCTCCACCTTCGTCCGGGTGGTGGGCGGCAACTTCGACGGGGACCTGAGCACGCTGCTCAACTGGTTCACGGTGGCCATCCCCGTGCTGCTCGTCTGCGCGGTCGTGTTGCTGCAGAAGACCTACGAGGTGGGTTACTTCGGCATCTCCTACGCCGCGGTCCAGATCGTCGACCCGATCACCTCGATCCTCGCGGGCGCGCTCCTGCTCGACGAGGCGGTGCCCAGCGGCTGGCTGAACGTGATCCCCGCTCTCGGCGCCGCCGCGCTGCTCGTCTGGGGGACGATCACCTTGGGGCGGCTCTCCCCCGACCAGGGGGTTCCCGCCACGGTGCGCGAGAAGGCGGGCGTCGCGCGGTAGTCGCGAAACGGCGCGGGGTCAGCCGGATCAGGCGGGGTCAGGCGGAGGGCGGTGTCCAGCCGAACACCTCGTCCATCGCGCCGTTCACGCTCGACGGGGCGAGCCGCCAGCTGAGCGCCATCATCGTGTCGCGCAGCCGTACGGCCAGCGGGCCGCGCATCCGGGTGACACGGCAGATCGCCGCGGACCGGGCCACGATCCTGGACGTACGCTCCAGCCGCGCGGCGGTGTAGCCGGACAGCACGTCGTTCCCGTCGGCCGGTCCGCCGCTTCCGGCCGGTGACACGGCGCTTCCGCCGTCCGCGCCGGTGCCGCCGGTGAATCTCCGGCCATCGCCGACCACGTGGGCCAGCACCACCGCGTCCTCGATCGCCTGGCAGGCGCCCTGACCCATGTTGGGGGTCATGGCGTGCGCGGCGTCGCCCAGCAGGGCGACCCTGCCCCGGTGCATGGCGGGCAGCGGGGTGGCGAGGTAGTGGACGTCGTTCCTCAGGACCTTCTCCGGCGAGGCCGCGGCGAGCAGCTCCGGGATCGGGGAGTGCCAGTCTCCGAACAGCCGGCGCAGCTCGGCCAGCTGGTCACCGCCACCGACACCGACACCGACACCGCCGCCCGCCGGGACGGTGTCGGTGGCGTAGCAGTAGGAGGTGCCCCCGGCCAGTGGCATGACGCCGAAGACCTTGCCCCGCCCCCAGCTCTCGTACGCCTGACCGGGGACGCCCTCGGCGGGGATGAGCACCCGCCAGCTGGTGACGCCCGCGTAGCGGGGGGCGGGATGGCCGGGGAACAGCGCCGACCTGACGGGAGAGTGGATGCCGTCGGCCGCCACCACCAGGTCCGCCTCCGCCGGCCCGTCGGGGAGGGTCACCAGGCCGCTCTCCGGGTCGACCTCCGAGACCTCGGTGTTCAGCCGGAGCGTGTCGGGTTCGAGGTGGGAGGAGAGCACGTCGACCAGGTCCGCGCGGCGCAGCAGCACCACGGAGTCGCCGCCGTTGCGCGCCGAGGCGGCCTCCACGCTGGTCCTCATCAGCCACCTGCCGTCGGAGCGCCGGACGCCGCCGGCGCCCTGGACGGCCGACAGCTTGCGGATCTCGTCACCGGCCCCGATCGTGTCGAGCGCCTTGAGCGCGTTGGCGGCGACGGCCAGCCCCGAGCCGACCGGCTCCAAGGACGCCGCCCGCTCGAACACCGTCACGTCCCAGCCCCGCCGCTGGAGCGCCACCGCCGCCGTCAACCCACCGATGCCCGCTCCGATGACCACCGCACGTGCCATGACCTTCTCCTTTACTACGGATGTAGTGGATATTACTACGCCTGTAGTTGAACTACAAATGTAGTATCGGAGGGTGAAGTCCCAACGCGCGGAGCTCGTCGCCGACACCGCCATCGCCCTGCTGGCGGATCGGGGAATGCGCGGCCTGACCCATCGAGCCGTGGACGAGGCGGCGGGTCTGCCACCGGGGTCGACCTCCAACCTGGCCCGCACCCGGTCCGCGCTCCTGGAGCTGGCCCTCGCGCGGCTCACCCAGCTGGAGTCGGCCGCGTTCGCGCCGATCCTCGAGTCTCCGGCACCGGACGTGGTCGAAGCCCTCGCCGAGATGACGGCCCAGGCGCTCTGGACACAGCTGACCGTCGGCCGCCGCCGGACGGTCGCTCGCTACGAGCTGGCCCTCGAGGCCACCCGCCGCCCCGAGCTGCGCAGGATCTACGACAGGGCGGGTGAGCGCTTCCGCGCCCCCGCGGTCGCGATCCTCTCCGCCGCGGGGTCGTCCGACCCGGTACGGCACGGGCGCCAGATCATCGCCTTCAGCGAGGGAGTGATCTTCGACGCCGTCATCGGCGCCGGAGCGGAACCGACCCTGGAGGACCTCCGGCTGGGGGTCAGGGAACTCCTGCGGGGCATGCTCGGCAGTGAGGGTTCGTAGGTCACGAACTGCGCGGCATGCTCGGCCGTGAGGGCCCGTAGGTCACGAACTGCGGGGCAGGCGGGGTAGGCCGGTGAGGCGGGCGCGGTGGGCCGGCCACTCGTCGTCGAGGATGCTGAAATAGGCCGTGTCGCGCCAGGTGCCGTCGGCACGGCGGCGCTGGCGGCGCAGGGTGCCCTCGGCGACGCCGCCGAGGCGCCTGATCGCGTCCTGCGAGCGGACGTTCAGGTTGTCGGTCTTGAGCTGGACCCGGTTCACGCCCAGCTCGTCGAAGGCGTGGTCGATCAGCAGGACCTTGCACTCGGTGTTCACCGCGGAGCGCCACACGGACCTGCCGTACCAGGTCCAGCCGATCTCGATGCTGTCGGCGTACCCGGGGGTGTCGATGTAGGTGGTCCAGCCGACCGCGCGGCCGGTCTCCCTCAGGATCACCGCGAACGGCACGTGGTCCGGCGTCTCGATCAGCCGTACCGCGATCTCCGCCAGCTCGGCCTCGGTGCGCGGGGTCGGGGCGGGCATCCAGCGCCACACCTCGTCGTCGCCGCCACCGGCCAGGAACAGGTCGGGGACGTGGCCGCCGGTCAGCGGCTCCAGCCGTACGGTCTCGCCTTCGAGGACGACGGGAACGGGCATCTTCGCGGTCATGGAGACGACCCTAGAACCTGCGGCGGACCTGCTCGAAGGTCCAATCAGGGGGTGTTCCCGGGGACCACTCGGCGCTCGAACTGCGCGAGCCTGCGTCCCGCCGCGGAGTCCTCGATCAGCCGGATGAGACGCTTCTCCCTCGTCTCGGGCCGCTTCGCGGTGGTCACCCAGTGCAGCGCGGTCCTGCGGTAGCCGGGCGGCTGGCTCTGGAACCACTCCCACGCCGCCGCCTCCGCCCGGAAGCGGCGCTCCTGCTCCTCGTCCAGCGCGGCGTCCTCGGCCCGCTCGTGGGAGTAGATCACCGAGTTGTCCTCGGTCCGCTGCGCGAAGGCGAGCAGGCCCGCGGGGCGCATCAGGCCGCGCTCGGTCAGCTCGGCGACCTTGGCGATGTTGACCGCGCTCCACGTGCTGCGCGCCTTGCGCGGCGTGAAGCGGATGCTGTAGCTCTCGGCGTCGACGGTCCTGCGGACGCCGTCGATCCAGCCGAAGCACAGGGCCTGCTCGACGGACTCGGGCCAGGTCATGCTCGGGCGGCCGGTGCCCTTCTTGAAGAAGCCCACCAGCAGTTCCTTCTCGGTCTCGTGGTGCGCCTCCAGCCAGGCGCGGAACTCCTCGGGGGTGGCGAAGAAGGCGGGGTCCATGGGGTCGAGCATAGAGGGCCTGTCGACAGACATACCGTCCGGTCGGTACCCTCACGGGAGACCGTGAGGAGGGGCCATGGATTTCGCGTTCGACGCCGAGACCGAGGAACTGCGGGGACGACTGCTCGGCTTCATGGACGAGTGCGTGTATCCGGTGGAGGAGGCCTTCGAGGCCCAGGCCGCCGAGAGCGGGTGGGCCACTCCGCCGCTGATGGAGGATCTCAAGCAGGAGGCGCGCAGGCGAGGCCTGTGGAACCTCTTCCTGCCGGGCGAGCACGGCGCGGGCCTGACCAACCTGCGGTACGCGCCGCTGGCCGAGATCATGGGCCGCTCGCCGAGGATCGCCCCGACCGCGACCAACTGCGCCGCCCCCGACACCGGCAACATGGAGGTCCTCTCCATGTTCGGCAGCGAGTGGCAGCGCAAGGAGTGGCTGGAACCGCTGCTGCGTGGCGAGATCCGGTCGGCGTTCGCGATGACCGAGCCCGACACCGCGTCCTCCGACGCCACGAACATCGCGCTGTCGATCGTCAGGGACGGCTCCGAGTACGTCGTCAACGGCCGCAAGTGGTTCGCCTCCGGCGCGATGAACCCCAACTGCAAGATCTTCATCGTGATGGGCAAGACCGACCCCGAGGCGTCCTCGCACCGGCAGCAGTCGATGATCCTGATGCCGCGCGACACGCCCGGCATGCACGTCAAGCGGGGCATGCACGTCTTCGGCTACTCCGACTCCGACCACGGCGGGCACGCCGAGATCGTGTTCGAGGACGCCAGGGTGCCGGTCGACAACCTGATCGGCGAGGAGGGCGGCGGCTTCGCGATCGCCCAGGCCCGCCTCGGGCCCGGCCGTATCCACCACTGCATGCGGCTGATCGGGATGGCCGAGCGGGCCGTCGAGATGATGTGCGTCCGGACCCTGTCGCGGAACGCGTTCGGCAAGCCGATCGCCCAGCAGGGTGTCGTCCAGGACTGGATCGCCGAGTCGCGGGTGAGGATCGAGCAACTCCGCCTGCTCGTGCTGAAGACCGCCTGGCTGATGGACACCGTGGGCAACCGGGGCGCCCACGCCGAGATCCAGGCCATCAAGATCGCCACTCCGCGCGACGTGGAGTGGATCCTGGACAAGGCGATCCAGTCCCACGGCGCCGGAGGGGTCAGCCAGGACTTCCCGCTGGCCGGCCTCTGGGCCGGCGCCCGCTCGCTGCGGCTCGCCGACGGGCCCGACGAGGTCCACAAGCGCTCCCTGGCCTACCGGGAGCTCAAAAAACACATTTGACTTTCTCCCTCTCCTAAAGGAGGGGGAGTCCCACCCTCGCGGGTGAGGTTTCCTGCTTCACTGCCGACCGCACCCGGGAGGACCCGGAATGTCTCACGTCAGCTCCACAGGCAGACACCGCTTGACCAGCGGCCAGGATGTTCTTGGCGGCGTTGACGTCCCGGTCGTGCCGGGTGCCGCAGGACGGGCACTGCCACGTCCGGGTGTTGAGCGAGAGTTCGGCGAGCAGGTGCCCACACGCCGAGCACGTCTTGCTGGAGGGGTACCAGCGGTCGATCACGATCAGGTGGCGCCCGTGTTTGGCGGTCTTGTACTCCAGTTGCCGCCGGAACTCGCCCCACCCGCAGTCGGAGATGACCCGCGCGAGGCAACGGTTGCGGACCATGTTCTTCACAGCCAGGTCCTCGATCATGATCAGGTCGTAGTCGCGCACCAGGCGGGCGCTGGCCCTGTGCAGGAAGTCCGCGCGAGCGTTACGGACCTTGGCGTGCGCGCGGGCAACCTTCGTCTTCGCTTTCGTCCTGTTGTTGGAGCCGCGCTGTTTGCGGGCCATGCGCCGCTGGTAGCGAGCCAGACTCTTCGCCCTGTGCTTCAGATGGCGCGGATTGGCGATGCGTTCCCCGCTGGACAGGACCGCGAGGTCCTTCACTCCGAGATCCACGCCGATCGCCTGGCCGGTGGCCGGGGCGGGTTCGTCGGCGGTCTCGACGGCGAAGGAGGCGTACCAGCGGCCATCGGGGTCGCGGGAGAGCGTCACCGTCGTCGGGTCCAGCGTGGCAAGGTCCACGTCGGGCCAGGACCATACGAACTCCACCGGCGCGTCCAACTTCGCCAGGAACAGTCTCCCGTCCTTCCAGCGGAACGCCGAGCGTGTGTAGGTAGCCGACTGCTTGCTGTGGCGGGATTTGAACCGGGGATAGCGGGCGCGTCCGGCGAAGAAGTTCACGAACGCCGTGTACTGATGCCGCAACGTCTGCTGCAACGGCACGGAGGAGACATCGAACAGGAAGCCGAACTCCGGGTCGCGCTTCAGGTCGGTCAGGTATCGGTCGGTCTGCGCGTAGGACGTCTTGGCCCCGTCGACGTGGTAGCGGTGGTGTCGCCACGCCAGCGTCTTGTTCCACACGAGGCGTACGCAGCCGAACGTGCGGTTCAGCATCGCGGCTTGTTCGGCGGTGGGGTAGGCCCGCACCTTGTACGCCGTACGCATGTTCGTGTTTTACCGCATCACATCAAGACGCGTAAGCGAAAGAGAAGATGTGCGCGCCTCGCGCCCTGGATTGTCCCGGATCCGCCGGGAGGCCCGTCACGGGCCGGATTCCTCCCGAACCTAAAGGGCCGTGCCTTTTCCGGAGGATTGGCGACTCAGCGTTGCTCCTGTCATCCCGTACCCGGGGCGGCGGGCGATGCCGGGACCGTCCCGCAGGCGCGGGGCACGCGAGCCGATGAGGGGCGGCGAAGGCCGAGGAGTGCCGATGAAGAATCGACGAAGGGAGCGTTTTCGTGGCGCTGGATGAGAAGGCGGTCAGGGAGCGCGCTGCCGCGTTCCTGGCCGGGCACGACCCCGCCGGGGACCGGCTGGAGTTCCTGCGGGCCAGGTTCGACGCCGGGCTGGCCTGGGTGCATTTCCCCGAGGGGCTCGGCGGGCTCGGAGCGGCGCGCGAGCTGCAGAGCGTCGTGGAGCGCGAGCTGGAGGGGACGCCGCAGATCAATCCCGGGCTGCAGACGATCGGGCTGGGGATGGCGGCGCCCACGATCCTGACGTTCGGCACCGACGAGCAGCGCAGGCGGTTCCTGCGCCCGCTGTGGACGGGCGAGGAGATCTGGTGCCAGCTCTTCAGCGAGCCCGGCGCCGGTTCCGACCTGGCCACGCTCGGCACCCGCGCGGTCAGGGACGGCGACGAGTGGGTGGTGGACGGGCAGAAGGTGTGGACCTCCGGCGCCCACCACTCCCGCTGGGCGATCCTGGTCGCCAGGACCGACGTGGACGTGCCCAAGCACCGGGGGCTCACCTACTTCGTGTGCGACATGCACGCCCCCGGGGTCGAGGTCAGGCCGCTGCGGCAGATCACCGGCGAGGCCGAGTTCAACGAGGTCTTCCTCACCGGCGTACGGCTCGGTGACGACCTGCGGCTGGGGGAGGTCGGCGACGGCTGGCGGGTCGCGCAGACCACGCTCATGAACGAGCGGGTCGCCATCGGCGGCGCGCCGGTCCGGCGGGGCGGCGGCGTGGTCGGCCTGGTCGCCGACACCTGGCGCTCCCGGCCCGAGTCGCGCACCCACGACCTGCACCAGCGCCTGCTGCGCCTGTGGGTGGAGGCGGAGGTGACCCGCCTGGCCGGTACGCGCCTGCGCGAGCAGCTCTCCGCCGGGCAGCCGGGACCCGAGGGCTCCGGCATGAAGCTCGCCTTCGCCGACCTCAACCAGGCCCTGTCGGGGCTGGACGTGGAACTGCGCGGCGAGGAGGGCCTGGTCTACGACGACTGGACCTTCCGCCGCTCCGACAGCGTCGACTTCTTCGGCCGGGGCCCCGGATACCGCTACCTCCGCGCCAAGGGCAACTCCATCGAGGGCGGCACCTCGGAGATCCTGCGCAACATCATCGCCGAGCGCGTGCTCGGCCTCCCCTCGGAACCCCGCGTCGACAAGGACGTGCCCTGGAAGGACCTCCCGCGATGAGCCTCCTTTACACCGAAGTCGAAGAGGAGCTGCGCGCCTCTGTGCGGGACCTTCTCGCGGACCGCTGCGGGGCCGACGCCGTGCTGAGGCGCGCCGAGTCCGAGGCGCCGTACGACATGGACCTGTGGAAGACGTTGTCGCGGGACATCGGGGTGGCGGGCCTGCTGGTGCCGGAGGAGTACGGCGGGGCGGGGGCGTCGGCGCGGGAGGTCGCGGTGGTGCTGGAGGAGCTGGGGCGGGCGGTGGCGCCGCTGCCGTTCCTCACCAGCTCGGTGCTCGCCACGAAGGCCCTGCTGCAGGTCGGCGAGGAGGACCTGATCCAGGAACTCGCCTCGGGGGAGACGACGGCGGCGCTCGTGGTGTCGCTGGCCGCCTCGCCGTACCGTCCGCTGCCGGAGACCGTCACCGTCACGGACGGTGGGGTGCTGAACGGGGAGATCACGGCGGTGGCCGGCGCGGACGTGGCGGACGTGCTGCTGGTGCCCGTCGGGACGGCGCTCTACCAGGTGGAGGCGGCGAATGTCCGGATCGACGTGGTGCCGTCGCTCGACCTGACGCGGCCGGTCGCCACCGTCACGTTCTCGGACACCCCCGGTGAGGCGATCGGCGGGCTCGACGTGCGGAGGGTGCTGAACTTCGGCGCGGGCCTGCTCGCCTCCGAGCAGCTCGGGGTCGCCGAGTGGTGTCTGAGCACGACGCTCTCCTACATCAAGGAGCGCCACCAGTTCGCCCGGCCGGTCGGCTCCTTCCAGGCGATCAAGCACCGGATGGCCGACCTCTGGCTGGACGTGGTGCGGGCCCGTGCCGCCGCGAGGAACGCGGCCGACCTGCTGGCCACGGACCCGGGCGCGTCCGGTGCGGGGGAGGCGGCCCGGGACCGCGAGCTGGCGGCGGCGGTGGCCGCGTCGTGGTGCTCGGAGGTGGCGGTGCACGTCGCCGAGGAGAGCGTCCAGCTCCACGGGGGGATCGGGATGACCTGGGAGCACCCGGTGCACCTCTATCTCAAGCGCGCCAAGTCCGCCGAGATCGCGTTCGGCACCCCCGGCGCCCACCGGGAGGCCGTGGCGGCCCTCGCGGACCTGCCCGGTCCGGCCTGACCGCGTGCTGTCACGATGACCCCCGGCTCCGTGCCGGGGGTCATCGTGGAGTTCGTCGCCCCGCTCGGGCGGAGGGTCACGCGGGGAGTGCCGGCCGGTCCGGCCGCAGCGAGGTGAGCAGCAGGTCGGCGAAGTGCGCCCCCAGCTCGGGACCGGAGAGCGCGCCCTCCGCGCTGTACCAGGTGCCCAGGTGGTGGACGGAGCCGAAGAAGAAGTCGACGACGATGTCCGCGGGGACGTCGCTCCTGAAGGTGCCCTCGCGCTGCCCCTCGGTCACCAGGTCGCGGAAGCGCTCGTGATAGTTGCGCCGCTCGGCGCGGACGACCTTGCGGGTGTCGGGCGCGAGCAGGTGCATCGAGCGGAAGAAGATCTTGGAGTCGTCCAGGTTCTCCACCGTGGTCGTCACGACGTCCGCGGCGGCGGAGTGCAGGCGTGAGGCCACCGGCCCCGGGCCGTCGGCGAAGTGGGTCAGCCGCTCCATCTGCAGGCGCAGCACGCGCCCGTAGATCTCGTGGAGCAGGTCGTCCTTGGAGTCGAAGTAGTGGTACATGGCGCCCTTGGTGACGCCGGCCGCCGAGACGACCTCCTGCACTGACGTACTCTCGAAGCCTCGCTCGGCGAACAGGCGTGTGGCCTCGCTGAGCAGGCGTTGCCGTACCGGCTCCTGGTCCTGAGTCATGCGTCCCCCATGGTGTGGTGAGGGAAAGCATACCGACTGGTCGGTTGCGCCGCTGATGGCTGGCGAATGTGTGTTACTTGCGTCACCTTCGCGATCCAGGGATAGCTGGAGCCCCCGATCGGGTATTTCATAGTCCAAGGATCTTCAGCGTGGCAGATCCCCCCTCCCATCCTTCCCGACCGTTCTAGCCATGGGGGTTCGCTATGCCGGGCGGATCTATCTACGTGACGCCAGTCGACCAGGTCCACGGCCTGTCGCCGCAGGTCATGTACGAGCAGTTCTGGATCAAGGAAGTCGCCCAGCGCAGGAAGATGCGCGCGGTCAAGGCGGTGGTCGGCCTGGCGGTGGGCGTCGCGCTCGCCTACCGGTTCGGCATGTCCCCGCCGATCCTCGGGCTGCTGTGCGGCCTGCTTGTCGCCGCCGGGGACGCGTTCCTGACCTGGCGGGAGTACGACGCCACCGCCGTCTGGCGCGGCAGGCGCCGGGGCGAGACCGTCACCGGCAAGCTGCTCCGCCGCAAGCTGCGCAAGGACGGCTATCACATCCTCGAAGGCCGGGCCGTCCCGGGCAAGGCCTCGGTCGACCACCTCGTCATCGGCCCCGGTGGCGTCTGGGTGGTGGACAACGAGGCGTGGGACCCCGACACCGAGATCGCCCGGTACGGCGACCGGTTGTTCCTGGGTGAGAAGTACGGCACGAAGGTGGCCAAGGCACTCGTCGAGGTCTCCGAGTCGCTGGCCGAGATCCTCTCCCGCGAGTCGGGCATCCCCGTCACCATCGAGCCCCTGATCGCCGTGCACGGCGGGGAGATCAGGCGGTCGGTCACCGCGGAGGGGATCACCCTTCTCAAGCCTCGCCTGGTCGCGCGCTGGATCCGGCAGGGGCCACGGGCCGACTTCGACGACGCCCAGGTCGAGGTCCTCGCCAGGACCGCCGCCCGGGTGCTGCGCCGCATGAGCTGACCGCGCCCGCCGCGTTTTCTCAGACGAGTGCCTCGATGAAGGCCGCCAGCTGCGCGGCGTTCCGGCACTCGTACATCGGCACGATCCCGCCGTACGCCGTCGCCAGCGAGTCGCCGCTGTCCCACTGGGCGGTCGGCTCCGGGTTGAGCCAGTAGGCGTGCCGGGCACCCCCGGCCAGGCGCCTCAGCGTCTCCAGCGCGGGCGGCTGGTAGTTGGACCGGGCGTCGCCCAGGATGAGCAGGGACGTCTTCGGCCCGATGGCGTCGCCGTACCGTTCGGCGAACCGCTCCAGCGCGTGGCCGTAGTCGGTCCGGCCGAATCGCACCATGTCGGCCTCCTTCGCCAGCCGGGTCATCGCCTCCACCACGTCGGCGCCCGGTACGAAGAACCGGGTGATCTCGTCCACGGTGTCCACGAACCCGAACGCGCGGACCTTGGTGAACTGCTCGCGCAGCGCGTACGTCAGCAGCAGGGTGAAGTGCGCGAAGGAGGCGACCGAGTCGCTGGTGTCGCACAGGACGACCAGCTCGGGCTTGTGCGGGCGGCGCGGCCTGTTGAAGGTGGTGAGCGGCACCCCGCCGCTGGACAGCGAGGCCCGTACGGTCCTGCGGAAGTCGAGGCGGCCACGGTGGCCGAGCCGGTGCTTGACGGTGAGCCGGGCGGCGAGGCGGCGGGCGAGCGGGTGGACCTCCCGGCGGAGCCTGGCCAGGTCGGCCTTGGTGATCCGCAGGAAGTCGAGCTGCTCGAGCGGCGGGCGCACCGCGGAGCGGGCGATCCGCTCGATCCCGGAGTCCTCGGCGATCCGGCGGCGCACGTCGGCGGAGACGGCGTCCTCGAAGCGCCTGGTGTTCTCGCCGATCCGCTGCCGGGCGACCCTCTCCGCCAGCCCGCCGCGCTCCCGGCCCGCGAGGACCTCGGCGAGCAGCCGCGCCATGAGCGTCTCGGGAGAGAGCTCCCGCATCACCGGGTAGGAGAACCAGTTCTGCCTGCCGGGGCCCGCGGGCTGGCGGCCGAAGCGCTCCACCATCGCCCGCGCGAACTCGTTCATCCCCTCGGCGCCCAGCAGCAGCCCGGCCAGCCGGTCGCGCAGCTCGGAGACCTCGGCGGTCTCCAGGTCCGGCAGGCCCGGCAGGTCCGGATCGGCCGCGCGCGGCGCCCGCAGGCCGGTCGTCGAGGCGGGGAACCACAGGTCGAACAGCGTGTCGAAGCCCGGCCGGTGCGAGGGCCGCTTGACCAGCGTCGCGGCGTACGCGGCCCGCAGCGACTCCCGCTCGGCCAGGTCGATCACCGCCAGCGCCCTGGCCGCGTCCAGGCCCTCGGCCGGCGACACCGGCAGCCCGGCCTCGCGCAGCGCGTGCACGAATCCCACGTGCCGGTCGAGCAGGCTCACCTCCGGCCTCCCGTCGCGTGGACCGGATCGCCCGGAACCCCGCGTGCCGGGCCGTTCGGGACGCCGGTCGCGATCCTCCCGGTTCCCGGGGCCGTGCGGGCGGTGCCGGTCGCGGGGCTCTCCACGCTGTCGACCAGGGGGCCGGTCACAGCGCGAGTTCCTTGCGGGCCCGGGTCTGGTCGGAGGCGTGCTTGAGGACGACGCCGAGGGTGGCTCCGATCGCCGCCTCGTCGAGCTCGGTCCTGCCCAGCGCGATCAGGGTGTTGGCCCAGTCGATCGTCTCGGCGATCGAGGGCGACTTCTTCAGCTCCAGGGCGCGCAGGGTGGCGACCGTGCGGGCGAGCTGCTCGGCCAGGCTCGCCTCGATCGCGGGCACCTGGGCCAGCACGATGTCGCGCTCGCGCTCCGGCGTCGGATACTCCAGGTGCAGGTAGAGGCAGCGCCGCTTCAGCGCCTCGGAGAGCTCGCGGGTCGCGTTGGAGGTCAGCACCACGTACGGCTTCCGTACGGCGGCGATCGTGCCGAGCTCGGGGATCGTGACCTGGTAGTCGGACAGGATCTCCAGCAGCAGCCCCTCGACCTCGACGTCGGCCTTGTCGATCTCGTCGATCAGCAGGACCGTCGGCGTCTCCGACCGGATCGCCGTGAGCAGCGGCCGCTCCAGCAGGAACTCCTCGGTGAAGATGTCGTCGTGCGTGGCGTCCCAGTCCTCGCCCTGCCCGGCCTGGATGCGCAGCAGCTGCTTCTTGTAGTTCCACTCGTACAGCGCCCTGGCCTCGTCCAGCCCCTCGTAGCACTGCAACCTGACCAGCCGGGCCCCGGTCGTCGCCGCCACGGCCTTGGCGAGCTGGGTCTTGCCCACCCCCGCGGGCCCCTCGGCCAGGAGTGGTTTGCCGAGCGCTCCCGCCAGGAAGACCGAGGTCGAGATGGAGTCGTCGGGGAGGTAGCCGTCGGCGTCGAGCCGCTCGCCGGCGTCGCTCGGTGAGGCGAACCACATGTGTGCTCCCAGTACAGGACCGAATGTTATTCTAGCTTAGCCGGTGATCGTCTCCGGCCCGCGATCATCTTCGGCCGGCGGCGGTCGCCGATTTCGAGGCGCCGCTCGATGTGCGCTATTGTTCAAGGGCTTCAAGCGCCGCTAGCTCAGTTGGTTAGAGCAGCTGACTCTTAATCAGCGGGTCCGGGGTTCGAGTCCCTGGCGGCGCACACCGTGTCCGAACAGCGCATCCCTTGATCACAGGGGATGCGCTGTTCGGATTTTGAGCGTCTTGTTCGTCAGGGTTCGTCCCCCGATGTTGGCTTGAACGCCGCCGTCCCGGCAAAAACGATCACCCCTGCCTCGCCACGACAGCCGGGGGTTCACCCAAGGCCGGGTAGTTAAGGCGCTCGTGGCGCTGTCAAGCACGTGAGTTCCCGGGACGTGGGAACGGAGATCCAGTAGACAGTGATCTTCCACAACCAGCCGTCGAAGAACTGGATCTCCGTTGATCACTGAGTCTGCCAGGACTGCTGTGTCCAGCGCTATCAAGACGAGTAACTCGCCCTGGCCAGCAGCCGAAGGGGTGTTCGCGCCCGGGCATTTGGGCGAGCTGACCGCGCTCGTGCCGTTCGAGCTCGTCGATGCGGTCCTTCACGAGACACGCAAAGTGCAGCGACGACTGCGTTGTCTGCCCTCGCGGGTCGGGGTCTACTTCCTGCTGGCCATGTGCCTGTTCCCCGAGATCGGCCACCAACTGGTCTGGCAAAAATTGACGGCCTCGCTGACCGCCCTGCCCGTCGTGATGCCCACCGCAAAAGCCCTGCGTGACCTGCGCCGCAGGGTTGGCAGCGCACCGATGCGCAGGCTGTTCGAGGTGCTGTGCGGACCACTGGCCCAACCCTCAACTCCCGGGTGGGCCACCCCGAGTCCGTGGAACCCGGCGCCCCCGCAGCGACATGCGACGGCCCACCCCAACCACGCAGGGGACATTACGGGCAAAGCAGCGGACTCGATGAACGTCAACAAGCCCCTGACGAATCGAGGTTGGCTCCGCTACATCGAGAGCGCACCTAGATGTATCGGGAAGAATGCGCGCCGTAATGATAAACGATTGAACAACGAGCCTTGCCCGCTGTCCGTCGGCATGCTCAAATCAACTGACTCGTCCCGGTGATCAGATGGGAAGTGCATGTCTGGGCGATTATTCGCAGTCGTAACGTTGCTACTTGCGGCTATCATCCCACTTGGCGGAAATGCGACCGCCACCGGAAGTGTAGACAAGCCCGAGGTCGTCGACCCCGCACCGTTTTCCTACATTGCCCCCAAGGTCAGGTCTCTCATGGACGCCCAGACCGAATTAAAAGAGCTCGCTCGTCCGATCATGGACATTGTTCGTGGCAGCAAAAAGGACCTAGGGTTCACGGGGGTCGCCCTTCAGGGAGACCATGTACAGCTGTGGTGGCACGGGGAAATTCCAGCGAATATCGATGCAGTCATCGATAAAAGTGTAAACAAATTTCGGGTAACTCCGGCGCCCCGCTCGCTCGTTGAACTGAAGGCGGAGGCAGCACCCCTTCGGGCTGCCATGCGTGATACCTCATCAGGCATTCACACCGTGGCCTATCGTATTGATGGCACGGGCTTGATCGTGAGGCGTTCCCCCGACGATGCGGCAAAGTCTGCGGCAGCTGTCAGTCGACTCTCGCTCGACGTTGCGGTTGCCTACGAAGATGCCCCCAGGCCGGAGTTCACCGGGCGAATGAATGACAGTCCGTCATACTATGCTGGGGCTCGTATTGACAATAAAACATTCCATTGTACTGCCGGATGGCCTGTTCACAGCAACTGGATCCTCACGGCCGCTCATTGCGGCTATCCAAACCAGTGGTGGTATAACGGCAGTCAAACCCTCACCATGGGTTACGTTGCAAGAGAGGAAACACCCCACGACC
Source organism: Streptosporangium sp. H16 (assembly GCF_051918855.1). NCBI lineage: Bacteria > Bacillati > Actinomycetota > Actinomycetes > Streptosporangiales > Streptosporangiaceae > Streptosporangium > Streptosporangium sp. H16. The sequence continues at coordinate 347,707 of NZ_JBPXMD010000002.1, read as the reverse complement.
TGATGCTGGTCCATGCGGATGTAACCGGAGGTGCTCAGGGTCGAATGTGGGACGGCGGTGTCAGTACTCCGGGCGGCCAGAACACCTCCTCTGAATACACAAAGCAAATCCTCGGCTCTGACCACGTTTATCCGGGTGAGTGGCTTTGCACCTCAGGGTCGACGAGCGGTGCCCTCTGCGGCTATCAGGTCACGAACAACTTCCCGACGGACTACTGCGCTTACGACCACTGGGGCACCTACGAGTGCTATGTCGACCTCTTTGAGGCCGAGCAGCACACCGGTTACGAAGCAGCTCGCGGCGGGGACAGCGGCGGGCCGGTCTTCGGACTCAACGGGGACATGTCGAAAGTTATCGCTAAAGGCGTTATCTCGGGCAGGCGGTCCAATGTCTTTGGCCAGCCCAGATGGCTGCTCTTCCAGGATTTCATCACCGCTGTATACGACTTCAACGTCACGGTCGTCACTCCCTGATATCAGGGACGACTACGCCCCCGGCAAAGTCGAGAAGTGCGCGGTCACCCAAAGGATCGTTTAGCTTGACTGACACCTTCCTGACGGAAGGTGTCAGGTTTTGATCGCACGTTCCCATGTTCGTGTGGGAGGCCTTCAATCCAACTGAGACGAACGTTGGAGATTCAACAACGACGGGAGTAACGTCAGGTTTTGGCACGCCCGGACATGGGCGACCCCATAATTCCTCAATGTCCGCAGTCAGGTTCAACCCCTCAACCAATGTGTTCCTGAACGTCGTTGAAGGAAAAGCCAACCCAAGCCGCCAGAAGTGGTCGGTGCTCATCGCCGGCCACTTTAAAGTTCCGCCCCCCGTGAGATGAAACTCCCACGCCGGGAGAGATATTGTCCCGCGATCGGTGTTAAACGGTGCGACAACCAAGGTTGCGGTGGCGACTTTCGCTCTGGGGGCATCCTTGGTTGCCGGCTTGGCCTTTATTGCCGTTAAGGCGGCTTGGCTGCTGATCAGATCGACGCTTTTCGTGACGCCGTGAAGCGTAATCGGCGTTGCCGAGGGAGAAGCAGAGGAAGTAACCGTACCCTCTGGAACGACTTGCTTACTCTGGGAGTCTGTGAGCGGAAGGTCATCGAGAACGATCATGGGGCGGCCCAGTGGGGATGCGACAGGGAAGTCGCTCCATATGTCGGCGAGGCCTGGATCGGGAGCTTGTAGAACCGGTCGCGCCGAACTGCAGCCCGAAACCAGAATGAGGGACACGAGAAAACAGCTAACCTTGCGCATGATCTCCTCCTGTCTAAGTCCTCCAATCAAAACACGATCTTAGTACGGCAGCCGCATTTTGGGGTGTGAGCTGGGCCGATGCCGCGATCGGAGCGGCCAAGTATCGGCGTTCGGCGGACATGAGGACAGCCGCCTCGTGATTCTGTCTGTGTGAAGAGAACAAAACCGGAGGCGGCTGCTGCCGTTATCGTAGAGGCCCGACGGGTCGAGCGGGTGCTGAATGAGGTGCTGGGGCGGATCGGTGGGTGTTTCGCCCGGATCGAGCCCCGGCTGCAGGCCGGCAAGTACGTGCGGGCGCTGCTGTCGGACCTGCCCGAGCGCAACGGGTGGACGATCACGGAATGGATCGGGGATCGGCGCCCGGACGCCACCCAGCGGCTGCTCAACCACGCGGTCTGGGACACCTGGGCGGCGATGAGCGAGGTCCGGCGGTTCGTCGTGGAGCGACTGGACGCGGCGGCCGGGCGAACAGGCCTGCGGATCGGCGCGCTGGATGAGACCGGCCAGGAGAAGAAGGGCCGGGCCACCGCCGGGGTCAAGCGTCAGCACATGGGATGTGCGGGCGGGGTGGAGAACGACATCAACACCGTGCACCTGGCCTACGTGCGGGAAGGGGTCGGGCACGCGTTGATCGGGGCCCGGCAGTGGATCCCGGCCGAGCAGGTCACCGATCCGGTGGTGGCGGTGATCACGGGTCTGCCGCTGAACCTGGCCTTTCGTACCAAGGGCGAGCTGGCGATCGACATCCTGGCCGATGCCTACGCTGATGGGGTGCGCCTCGATTTCGTGGTGGGCGACGAGGTGTACGGTGCCTGTTTGAGGGTGAAGTCGATGTCGGCCCATACGGTGTGGCCGAGCTGCGGGCTTCCGTGGACGCCGATGGTCAGGGCGAGTTCCTTTATGAGAAGGATCCCGAACCCGCCCTCCACGATCTTCCCACCCGCTGCGGAGGTGAGGACGGGTCGTCCGGCTCCGCCGAGATCGGTGACGGCCAGGTACGCGAGGTCGTCCAGGACGACTTCGACGCCGAACCAGCCGTTGTTATGTCCGGAGACGGTGTGGAGTACGGCGTTGTTGCACAACTCCGCCGCGATCGTCCCCGCATCGTCGCTACGCGGGGTTCCGGCGAAGAGCCCTTCGACAAAGTGGCGGGCCTCGGACACCTGCTGAGGGGTGCCGGGGAAGGTGCGTCGCCACACCATCGGTCCCGGCACCCGGAGCCATTCCTCGGGGCTGGCATAGCCCCACTTTCCTTGGTGCATCGCTGATCTATCTCCAGGATGGGTGTTCCGGCCACCGGTTGGCGGCCGGTGATCACGCGCGCGGTACGTGGCGGTATCGAGCACCAACTCGCCCATCAAGGTCAAGTTCAATACACGGCTCCACCTCCCCGCGTGTTTGAGGCGTTCAGGCATGTCATACGGCCTTCCGACACGGACACCGCACTCCGAAAGCGAGGCCGTCACCCCTGTTGATCCGACTTATCAACGCCGCCCCCGCTTGTTGCTCGGGTGGCGAGGAGATCGGGCAGCCGCATGCGAAGGCGACGAAGCTCAACCCACCCATGCGCGCTGTAGTCCATCCCCGCTCGAGGTCGGCGATCGCCGTCAGGGAGCGGGGATCCTGGGATGCTCGGTGGCCCGCGACAAGCCACCGGCGCACTGCGGCGAGTGCCTGGTCGCGGCTGACCGGTGGTGCGGTCCACAGGTCCTGCGGGGGATCGGAGGCGTGCCAGTGGGTCACGGACGGAAGGAGGGGTGCCATGTCAGCGGCTCCATGTCGGCTGGGCCATCAGGCATGGATTCCCCATAGCGAACGCACTTTCCGGCGCGTGCGCGCGAGCGCCATTCTGCGATCTCGTTGAGACCGGTCGCTTCGAGGTCAGTAGCTGTCAGCCCGAGGTAGGGGTTCGGCTGGATCAGGATCGTGAGGACTCCGGTCGTGGTGCGGTCGCCGGCCCAGGTGTGATCGGCGGGCGTGAAGTCGTCGTCGATCCAGACGAGTGGCTGGTCGGTGAAAACCTGGGTGATGGTGTCGCGTTTCCAGAGGTAACCGTTGGGGTGGCTGGTGGTGAGCGGGAGGCGGGGTAGGTCGATGTGGTCCCAGGTTGGCAGGCCGAGAAGGCTGCCGACGAGGGGCGCGGCGTCTGCACGCCAACTGGTGCACCACACGGGGGTGAGGGCGTATCGGGTGGTCAGGTCGAGGACGAGGCGGCCGGTGGCGGGGTTGAGCCAGATCGCGACGGGCTCGCTGTAGCCGGTGGGGGTGACGTGGTGGGTGCGGAAGCCGTCGGGAATCTCCCCAGCGGGGCCGGGGAATGGGATGTGGACGCCGTCGATGTCACACAGAAGGTGCATTGGTCAGCTCCTGGTGTAGATGAGGACCAGGTCCGTGGTGTCGGTCGCGCGCAGGGTGAGGGCGAGTCGTCCGTCGTGGCGAAGGGCGCGGGCGGTCGCGGTCAGGAGCGGGCGTAGGTCGGCGCGTTCGACGAACGAGAAGGCGCCGAAGATCGAGAGGCAGAGGTCGATGGACTCGGGTGGGCAGGATCGGAGGTAGGCGGCTGCGTCTGTCCGGATGAAGGCGAGGCGGGGAAGACCTGCGTAGAGGGTCCGGGCACGCTGGATTTTGAGAGGGTCGTGGTCGATGCCGATCCCCTCGGCGTGGTGATGGATGGCGAGGTGGGCGAGGTTGTGTCCGCTGCCGCAGCCGAGTTCGACGACCCGCCTGCCTGTCAGATCGCCGAAGACCGTGAGTGGAGGGCCGATTCCTGCGGCTCGGGTTCACTCGAACCGGTCGCGGACGGTCAGGCTCGCAAGAGAAGTGCGGCTTCGGTGAGGTGGCGGGAGATCGCGGAGATCCATGCGTCTTCGGCTCCTTCGGCCCATCCGATCGTGAGCTGGTGGGTGAACCAGTCGGCAACCCAGACGCGGTGCCAGCCGAGCGCCCAGCGGGCGGAACTCAACCCGCCTCTTGAGGCCGCCGCCTCTTCGGGGCCGCCGACGGCGACGTAGGAGGTGATGAGCTCTTTGAGCTTGCCGGTGTCGGGAGCATCGATCGTGCCGTGCCAGGACGCCAGGTCGAGCAGCCCGGGACCGTGAAACGCCCGCGCGAAGTCCAGGAGGTGCGTCTCGGTCTCCTTGAGATGCACGGAGGTCGGATGCCATTCGGAGTGGCACAGCCCGAACGGCGGAAGATCGGTTCCGACGGAGCGGGCATCGGCGACCTTCGCCAGACCGCGAGCGGTCTCGGTGAGTGCGCCGAGGTCACGTCCAGGGCGGTCGAGGTGAGCGAGACGCGCACGGATCTGCTCGGGCATCGCGGCCAGGCACACCCCGTCCACGGTCGGCAAGTCTTTGGTGTCGCGGATGGCATGAACGCGAACAGCCAGAGCGGCACCTTCGGCGTCGGTTGCCTGCCGACCGGCCGGGCCGAGGTCGGTCAGCAGCATGCCGAGCAATCCAGGTGTTCGGTCGACCGCCAGGCGGGCCGGGACCGGCAACCCGCCCGCCTCGGCAACCGCCAAGGCGTGGTCTTCGGCGGCGAAGGGGCCTTCGGCGTACTTGAACACCACCGAGGTGCCGTCAGCCAGGTGAAGGCGTTCCACGCCCGAACGTGCCCAGACGCGGATCTCCTCGCGTTCGGCCGGCCCTTGCCCGAGGTTGTCCAGCAGCCGGGCGAGCAGAGCGTTCACCTCGATGGTGTCCAAGGTGCTGGGCCTTCCTTATCGATCGGTGGTCGGGACGCGGCAGGCTTCGACGGCCGCGATCCAGCTGCCCTTCATCGTGGCCAGCTCGCTGCGGAACTTCTCCAGCGGAGCGCCGTAAGGGACGACCGCGCCGCCGGTCTGGTTCGGGACGGACTGGCATCCGTGGACGAGACGGCCGCCGAGAGCGGTGTGGGCGCGCACGAGCTCCAGACGGCGGGTCTCGTTGAACCAGCCGCCGTGGTAGACCTCGTCCAGCAGGTCACCCTCGGCGTCGGTGAGGTCGAACACCGCGCGGGTGGTGGAGTTGAAGAACCAGGCAGGCCCGATGTTGGAGATCTCGCCGGTCAGCTCGACCTTGTTGAGCGCCATGAACGTGCCCGCCTGCCGGAGCATCATCAGATGCTCCTCGGTGATCTCCGGCATACCGAGATCGGCCAGATGCTCGGCGCGGAACACGTACCGGTACACCTCCCACCCGATCTGCAGGACGGTCGCTGCGTCGCTGGTCGGCGTGGCGTCGGCGCGGATGTAGTCCAGCGCGAGCTGCTCCAACGAGGTGTCCGGGGTCTCGTGGGCGTCGAGCATGTCGCGCCGCACCTGCTGCCAGGGGATGACGAGCCAGGTGTGGTTGGTGAACTTGAAGAAATACTCCTCGGGGTCGAGGGTGACGCGGTGGCCGTCCACGGTGATACCGGGGATACGGTTCCAGCGCGGATCGAACACCTCGGGCAGCTCGACGCTGATCTTGTCGTGGGTGGCAGTGGACACTTCGTTCTCCGTTCGAGAGGACAGGCAGCGGCACCCGTGCGGGACTGTAGGAAAGAGGGTTTTTCACGCTCCGCGTTCGGATTCCTACTAAGAGTGGCTCTCCGGGCGTGGTGCGGCTATGGTCAATGGCGTCGCAGAACGTTTAATCGGTTTATCCGTAGGGAGTTCCGATGGCGAGGCACTCCGGCCAGCGTTCCCCCAACGACCGGCTGCGGGAGATGATCGCGGCTTCGGGCCTGAGCTATGAGGGCGTGGCGCGGGCCGTTGTGCGCGTCGCTGCGGAGAACGGGGAAGTTCTGCGGACGAACAAGTCCGCCATCGCGCATTGGGTTGCGGGCGTTGAGCCGAATGAACGGACTGTCGGCTACCTCGTCGAGGCCCTCTCGCGCCGCGCCGGACGTCCGGTGACGAAGCTGCAGCTCGGTTTCCAGATCGACGAGTCGCCGGTGCTGGAAGGCGCGCACCCCGTCGAAACCGCGACCATGCTCGGCCGGGCCGATATCGAGAACAGAGGCTTCCTCGCCACCGCCGTCTACACCACGGATCGGGTGAGTCTGCCTCTCGGCTACGACTCAGAGGCGGTGAGCAGGCTTCTGCGGGCACGGACCGGCAGCGCGCGAGTCGGTGCCAGAGAAGTGGCCGTCGTCCGGCAGATCACCAAAGCGTTCGGCGCGGCCGATGAGCGCCTCGGCGGGGGCCACGGCCTCACTACCGTTGCCGCCTACCTGGCCGACACCGTCGCCCCCATGCTGTCCGGCCGCTTCACCGACGAAGCGACACGTCGCGACGCGTTCGGTGCCACTGCCGAGCTCGCCTGGCTGCTCGGCTGGAAGCATCACGACCTCGGACATGAGGGCGCGGCCCAGCGGTACTACCTCACCGGCTTCCAACTCGCCGTCGAGGCTGACCCGGGTGCCCACGCCGCCTGGATGATGCGCGCGATCGCCCACCAAGCGCTCAGCCTGAAGGAACATCGGCACAGCCGGGACCTCATCGAAGCCGCCCTCAAACGCGCTGAAGGCCGCTGCGACGGTGCCACCGAAGCGCTTCTGCACATCACGCACGCCCGTTCCCACGCCGCTCTCGGTGAGAAGGCCGGAGCAGCGAGAGCGCTCCTCGCGGCCGAGGACGCCCTCTCCCGACCAGGCGATCCTCAGCCCTCATACTCGCTCCTCATGGGACCCGCCTCCGGCACCGTCGACTCCCACACCGCCAGGACGCTCACCGAAATCGGCGATCATGTGGGCACCGAGGCCCGGCACCGGGCGGCCTTCACATCTTGGGACCCCGTCGCTTTTCCCCGCGTCCACCTGCTCACCCACATGGACCTCGGGGACTGTCTCGCCGCCCAGGTAAGAGCCGACGAGGCGATCGCAGCCTGGAGCCAGGCACTCGACCTCGCCGAAGGAATGGCGTCAGGCCGGAGCAGAATCGCCCTGGCGAGCATCCGACCGACCCTCGCCGTATACAAGCGCAGAGGCGTCCCCGGCGCGGCCCTGCTGGAACAGCGCATCCGGCACGCGGCCACCGCCGCGTGAAAGGATCGTGTCCATGCTCACGCCCGGCACCGCCCTGCCCCCCGCGCTTGAAGCACACACCCTCCTCGTCGCCGCCGTCATCGTCCACGACCAGACGCGGCAACGAGTCCTCCTCATACAACGAGCGGCCGGAGCGAAGTTCGCCCCCAACCACTGGGACCTTCCCGTCGGAAAGGCGAGCAAGGGCGAAGTGATCATCCGAACCGCGGTCCGCGAACTGAAAGAGGAGACCGGACTGGTCGTAGACCCCGCCGACCTCCGAGTAGCCGGTCTCATCCACTGCTCCTGGGGTGTCGAGGCACCGAACGGCTTCGTCACCGTTGTCTTCGTCACCGACACCTGGAGCGGCACCCCGATCAACGCCGAACCTCGCAAACACGCGCGCGTCGCCTGGCACCCGGCAGACCAGATACCCCAGGCATTCGTGTCCACCACTCGCGCCGCGCTGATCAACTACCTGACAGGCGGCCCCATGGTGACCACCGAGGGATTCTGACCTCAATGACATCGTCATCCCGCTCGCCCTGTCGGACGCCATGAAGACCGTTGTGTTCGCTGTTACCCGCAGAGGGCGTCGTCGACGACCTTGATGACCTTCAGCGCTCCGGCCTCGGTGCTGGGCAGGGCGGTCACCGCGACCGCGGCCGCCCGGCCGTCGGTGGTGGCGGCGTCGCGGGTCTCGTAGCCGTCGATGTCGCCGCCGTGGCCCCACGCGGTGTCGCCGCAGCTCAGCTTCATCTTGACCACGCCGAGCCCGTACCTCCAGCTCTCGGGGAACCCGGGGGCCTTGACCGTCTTCTTCATCTCCGCCAGCTGCGCGGGCTTGAGCAGCTTGCCGTCCAGGAGGGCGAGGAAGAAGGTGTTGAGGTCGTTCGGGGTGCCGATGAGCTGGCCGGCCGCGCCGCCCCAGGACGGGTCCATCGTGGTGATGTCGACGAACTCGCCCTTGGGCTTCCTGACCGTGTAGCCGCGGGGGTGCGGGCCCTTGATGGTCTGGTCGCCGACGCCCGGCCAGTAGGTGTCACGCAACCCGGCGCGGTCGATGACCCGCCTGGTGACCTCTTCGGCGATCGGCCGGCCGGTGACCTTCTGCACGACCAGGCCGAGCAGCAGGTAGCCGGTGTTGCTGTACTCCCAGCCCTTGCCCGGCCCGAACGACGCCTTGTGCCGCAGCGCCACGTCGATCATGTCCCTGGGCTCGACATAGCGGTGCTGGATCTCGAAGAAGTCCTGGTGCATGTAGCGGGTGTAGTTGGGCAGGCCGCTGGTGTGCTGGAGGAGCTGGCGGACCGTGATCTCACGGCCGTCGCCGGCCTTGCCGCGGACCAGCCCGGGCAGATATTTCTCGATCGGCCCGTCCAGCTTGATCTTTCCCTCGCCGACGAGCTGCAGCACGACGGTGGCGACGAACGTCTTGGTGTTGCTGCCGGTGCGCACCCGGCCGTCGACCGGCACCTCCTCCCGCGTCTCCAGGTTGCCGACGCCCGCGGTGTAGCCGGTGACGCGCCCGTCGATGTCGCGCACCGAGGCCAGCGCACCGGGGAACTCCTTGCCGATCAGCCCGTCGAGTGACTTCTGCACGCCGTCGTCGAAACCGGCGGCCGGGGATGCCGAGGCCGACGCCGAGGCGGAGGCCGTCGCCGCGACCGGCGCGGCGACGGTGCCGACGGCGATCATCGTGGCGAGCCCGCAGGCGAGGAGGCGGGAGCGGGGGGAGGAGGGCTTGTACATCGGAACTCCTTGTTCGAGGGTCACTTGCCGACCCCTGAAGCATGTCGCGGGGGAGATCGTCGCTTCGATCCCGCGAGCTGGAGACTCCTGGTACAGCTGGCGCTACCTCGGTCGTCAGCCGACGGGCAGGTGGTCGAGGTAGCCCCGGACGTTGCGGCGGGTCTCGGCCACCGAGTCCCCGGCGAACTTCTCCGCCACCGCGTCCGCCAGGACGAGCGCGACCATCGCCTCGGCCACGATCCCGGCCGCCGGGACCGCGCACACGTCAGACCGCTGGTGGTGGGCCCGCGCCGGGGCGCCGGTGGTGACGTCCACGGTGGCCAGGGCTCGCGGCACGGTCGCGATCGGCTTCATCGCCGCCCGCACCCGCAGCGTCTCGCCGGTGCTCAGACCGCCTTCGGTCCCGCCGGAACGCCCCGAGGTCCGCCTGACGCCCTCGTCCGTCGGCACGATCTCGTCGTGCGCCCTCGACCCCGGCGTACGGGCCAGCTCGAAGCCGTCCCCGACCTCGACACCCTTGATCGCCTGGATGCCCATCAGGGCGCACGCCAGCCGCGCGTCCAGACGCCTGTCCCAGTGCACGTGGGAGCCGAGCCCCACGGGGACCCCGTAGGCGAGGACCTCGACCACGCCGCCGAGCGTGTCACCCTCCCGGTGCGCCCGGTCGATCTCGGCGACCATCGCCTTGCTCGCGTCCGCGTCCAGGCAGCGCACCGGGTCGGCGTCCAGTCTCCCGGCGTCCCCGGGGGTGGGGAGGATCCCGCCGGGGGCCCTGGCGGAGGCCAGTTCCACGACGTGCGAGACGAGCTCGATCCCGGCCGTCTCTCGCAGGTAGGAGCGGGCCACCGTGCCCAGCGCGACCCGCGCCGCCGTCTCCCGCGCGCTGGCCCGCTCCAGGATCGGCCTGGCCTCGTCGAAACCGTACTTCTGCATGCCCGCCAGGTCCGCGTGGCCGGGCCGGGGCCGGGTCAGGGGGGCGTTGCGGGCCAGTCCCTCCAGCGCCTCGGGGGCGACCGGGTCGGCCGCCATGACCTGCTCCCATCTGGCCCACTCGGTGTTGCCCACCATGATCGCGACCGGTGAGCCCAGGGTCAGCCCGTGCCGTACGCCGCCGAGGACGGTCACCTCGTCCTTTTCGAACCTCATCCGCGCGCCCCGGCCGTACCCCAGCCGCCGCCTGGCGAGCGCGTCGGCCAGCATCGCGGTGGTGACCGGCACTCCGGCGGGCAGCCCCTCCAGGGTCGCCACCAGGGCGGGTCCGTGGGATTCCCCGGCGGTCAGCCAGCGCAGCCTGCTCATCGGGACGCTCCCGCGCTGAGGCTGAGAGCGCGGCTGAAGTCGCGGGCCCCGTGCAGCCAGGCCACCCTGTCGTGCAGGTCGTCCACGGTGAGGGAGGACAGCATCTCGTTGCGCGCCCGAGCCTCGGCGCCCGCCGGGTGGTAGAGCCGCGTCCCCAGCTCGCGGGCCACCACCTGCGTCCTGGCCGTGCGCTCGCGCCGTTCGGCGTTGTACTTCTCCAGGCGCTGCGGGATCGCGTCCTCGTCCCAGTCGAGCAGCCTGCCGATCACCACCGCGTCCTCGAGGGCCATGCACGCGCCCTGGGCGGCGTACTGCAGCATCGGGTGCGCGGCGTCGCCGAGCAGGGCGACCCGCCCGTCGGTCCAGCGGTCGACGGGGTCGCGGTCACACAGGACCCAGGTCCTCCACTCCTCGCCCAGTTCCAGCAGGTCGCGGGCCGTGTCGCTCAGGCCGGGGAACTCGCCCAGCACATGGGACCTGTCCACGGGCTCGCCGGTCACCTCCTCGCGGGCGCCGTCGTCCCGGGTGGCGGCCAGGTTCAGGAACCTGCCGCCGCCGATCGGGTAGTGGACGAAGTGCCACTTCGGGCCCGCCCAGAGGGTGACGGTGTTCCAGCGCAGCTCCTCGGGGACCTTCTCCATGGGGATGACCGAACGGTAGATGGTGTGCCCGGAGATCCGGGGCCCGCCGTCCCCGACGAGCTGCCGGCGGACGGCCGAGCGGATGCCGTCGGCCCCGACGAGGGCGGCGCCGGTGAACCGCTCTTCCGCGTCCGTGACGGCGGTGACGCCGGCCGGGCCCTGCTCGTACCGGGTGACCGCCCGGCCGCCGAGCAGCTCGATGTCGCCGGACGCGCGGCAGGCGTCGAGCAGCGGCTGGTACAGGTCGCCCCGGTGGACCACCGCGTACGGGTTGCCGAACCGCCCCCGGTAGGCGCCGGTCAGCGGCATGCTGGCCACCCGCTCGCCCGTCGTGCCGTCCATGAAGCGCAGCTCGTCGATGAAGACCGCCCGGTCGCGCACGGCCTCGCCGACCCCGAGGCGGTCGAGCGCGTGAAAGGCGTTCGGCCCCAGCTGGATGCCCGCGCCCAGTTCGGCGAACGTGGCCTGGCGTTCCAGCACGGTCACCCGGTGTCCCCGATCGGCGATGCCCAGCGCCGCCGCGAGGCCGCCGATGCCACCACCGGCGATGAGAATCTTCGCCATGTCCTCGTCATCCCTCCAGGGCCAGGCCACGGCCCGCCAGTTCGGCGATGTCGAAGATGCCCTCGGTGGTGGCCTCCACCTCGAAGACGGAGCGCTGGACGGGCGGGAATCCGATCAGTTCGGCGGCCCTGGCCGGCAGCGGAACCGCCGCGGCCTCCGCCGACTCCCAGAGCAACACGGCGCCCCAGCGGTCGCTCCTCCGGTCGGAGATCCAGAATTTCAGGCGCAGCCCGGGAATCGTGGCGAACCGGTCCACCGCCTCGTCGCGCAGAAACGCGCGGAGCGATTCGACGGTCTGGTCCGAGTCCCGCAGATCCCACCAGACGACCGCGGCCTGCATACGCTTGACACCTCCGGAATTCGATTCTTCGTGCCGCTGTCTCCGGTGTTTTGTCCCCCGGATTCACGGCCATTGTTCGTTTTTCATCTATTACGGTAGGCCCCAGCTCAGGGCGGTACAACGGGCCGGTGATAAGACATTCTTCTCATGATGCGAACAAGGAGGAGCGGTGGCCGGAAAAGGTTTCGGGCATGAATGCGCGAGTGTCGGAAAACGGCCGGGAGAGATGGGGAGAAATGTTGAGGACCGGCCCCGGTCCTTCGTCGGGGCCGGTCCTTTCCATCGGGTTCTTCTTACGGTCCTTTCCGTCGGGTTCCTCGTGTGCGAATCAGCGGTCAGCCCTTTTTCGCCTCCGCGATGGTGCGGGCCATCCGCTCGATGCTGGCCTCGTCGAACAGGTCGTCGATGTCGACGTCGGCGTCGAAGACCTCGCGGATCCGCTCGGTCAGGCGAGCCGCGCGCAGGGAGTCCCCGCCCAGCTCGAAGAAGTTGTCGAGGATGCCGATGCCCTCGAGTTCCAGCGTCTTCGCCCAGATCTGCTGCAGGGACCGCTCGATGTCGTCGCGCGGCTCCTGGTAGGGGCTGCCGACGTCCGGGCGGGACCGGGGCGGCTCGGGGAGCGCGGTCCGGTCGATCTTGCCGTTCGTCGTCGTCGGGAGACCGCCGATGACGTACGCCGCCGGCACCATGAACGAGGGAAGCGTCTGCTGCAGCGCCGCCCGGACGTCCCGGACCTCGGGGACGGGCCCGGGGCCCGGCTCGATGTAGGCCACCAGCTGGACGTCTCCCTGGCCGTCCTTCTTGGCCAGGACCGCCGCCTGGCCGACGCCCGGCTGGGCGGCCAGGACGGCCTCGATCTCGCCGAGGTGCACCCGGTTGCCGCGCACCTTGATCTGGTTGTCGGTACGGCCGACGATCTCGATGCTCCCGTCGGTCCAGTAGCGCGCCACGTCACCCGTCCGGTACAGCACCGGGTGGCGGACCCGGTCCATCGGGTTGGCGAGCCACTTCTCCGCGGTGGCCTCGGGCCGGCCCAGATACCCCCGCGACAGGCTCTCCCCGGCCACGAAGATCTCGCCGACGACTCCCGGCGGGAGGACTTCGAGGTTCTCGCCGAGCACGTACGCCTTGACGTTGGGCGTGGGCCGGCCGATCGGGGGCAGGCGGTGGGCGCGCCCCTCCTCGCCGAGGTCCACGCCGAGCTGGGTGATGTCGCACGTGGCCACCACCGTCGCCTCCGCGGAGCCGTACAGGTTGAACACGTGGAAGGGCAGGTCGGCGGAGGGCCACGACTGCACGCGCTCGCCGCAGATCCTGATGTTGACCAGCTCGGTCTCGGCGGGCCAGTGAAGCGTCCACAGCCGTTCGGCCATGGCCTTCATGAGCAGGGTGTGGGTGATCCGCTCCGAGACGAGCCAGTCGCGCAGCCACTCGGGCGACGTCACGACCGACGGCTCGGGGATGTGGACCGTGGCGCCCGCGGCCAGGACCGAGAAGCACTCGACCTCCACCATGCCGTAGCCGGGCGCCGCCAGCCACGTCCCGCGGGACCTCTCGGTGATGCCGCAGATCACGCGCATGCTGTAGATGAGGTTGCGGGCCGCGCCGTGCGGCACCATGACGGCCTTGGGCACCCCCGTGGAGCCGGAGGTGTAGCAGATGTGGATGAGGTCCTCGGACCGCACCGGCTCGCTGACCGGGGTGGTGGGCTCGTCGCGCCAGTCCGCGTCGTCGAGCGAGAGCACCGGGCAGATCCCGGACACCTTGGACTCGTGGGCCGTCATGGTCAGCACCACCACGGCGGAGGCATCCTCGATCATGAAGCGGACGCGGTCGTCGGGGAACTCGGGGTCCAGCAGGATCGCCGCCGCCGCCGTCTTGAAGCAGGCGAGCTGCGCGATCAGGCTCTCGGCGCCGCGCGGGAAGCAGACCCCGACCCGGTCGCGGGGGCGGACCCCCGCCGAGGCCAGCCGGTGAGCGAGCTGGTTGGCCTGGTCGTCGAGCTCGCGGAAGGTCAGTCGGCCACCGGGCCAGGCCACCGCGACCACGTCGGGCGTCCGGCGCGCGATGTCCGCGACGACCTCGTGGAAGAAGAGGCCGGGTACGGGCTCGTCCGTTTGGTTCCAGTCGACCAGGATGCGCCGCGACTCCTCCTCGGTGAGCAGCGGGACGTCCCGCAGCGCGACGGCCGGGTCGGCCGCCAGGGCGTCGAGGACCCGCCCCAGGTGCAGCGCGTACTGGGCGGCGGCGTCCGCGTCGAACTCCGCCCGGGACATCACGAGCTCGAGGCCGCCCCCGTCCCGGGTGAGCACGGTCAGCGCGGCACGCGGGCCCGGCTCCTCGCCGTTCGCGAAGCCGTCACTCGCGAAGCCGTCACTCGCGAAGCCCTCACTCGTGAAGCCCTCACTCGCGGAGATGCCGTTCGCGGGGACGCCGTTCGGGGGCGCGTCACTCGCGGGGACGCCGTTCGCGGGAACGTCTCCCGTGGAGACGACGGCGTGACAGGTCTCGCCGGCGAACGGCTCCGCCCGCGTGGCGGCGATCGCGGACAGCAGGTCCGCGGCGGTCGTGTCCCCCGACACCCGCAGCCGGACGGTCCCGGCCGGACCCCGCCGCGCCCGCCGTCCGATCAGCAGCTCGGTCTCCCCCGTGTAGCGGTGGAGCAGGCCGGCCAGGGCCGCCACCGCGAACGTCTCACCGTCCGGGACGGCCTTCTCGGGGACGGGGATGGGGTGCCGGTGCGGCTCCCCGATCCGGTCGTCACCGGCGGGACGGGCGAGGGGAAGCGACGAGTTGGTCGTTTCCATGGGAATCGTTCCTCTCGAAATAGCGTGGGACAGGGGGCTCAGGCGAGGGCAGGCAGCGAGGCGGGGAGAGCGGCCTCGGCCAGCAGGGGAGTGGTCTCGGCACCGGCCCGCCGGAGGGAACGCCCGGTCTCGGCGGCCGCGGCGAGCTCCTCGACCATCCGGGTGGTCTGCTCCCAGTCCACGCAGGCGTCGGTCACGCTCTGCCCGTACGCGAGGCGGTCCGTCCGCCCCAGGACCAGGTCCTGCCGGCCGGCGGCCAGGAAGCTCTCCAGCATGATCCCGGCGATGCCGGTCTCCCCGCCGGCGATCCGCCGCGCGATGTCCGAGGCGACGTGGGGCTGCCGCTCGTGGTCCTTGCCGCTGTTGCCGTGGCTGGCGTCGATGAAGAGGCGCTGGGGCAGTCCCGCCCTCCCCAGCAGTTCGAGGGCGTTCGCCACGTCGGAGGGTCCGTAGTTCGGGGCCGTGCTGCCGCCGCGCAGGACGACGTGGCACTCGGGGTTCCCGCTGGTGGCGACGATCGAGGCGACGCCCTCGTCGTCGATGCCCGGGAACACGTGCCCCTTGGAGGCCGCGACGATGGCGTCGACCGCGTCCTCCACGTGGCCGCTCGTCGCGTTCTTGATGCCGACGGGCATGCTGAGCCCGCTGGTGAGCTGCCGGTGCACCTGGCTCTGGACGGTGCGGGCACCGATCGACCCCCAGGACACGGCGTCGGAGAAGTAGAGGGGGGTCAGCGGGTCGAGGAACTCACAGCCGATCGGCAGGCCGGTCTCCAGGATGTCCACCATCAGGCTTCTCGCCAGGCGCAGCCCGCTGTTGAGGTCGTGCGAGCCGTCGAGGTGGGGGTCGCTGATGAGCCCCTTCCAGCCGAGGCGGGTCCGCGGCTTCTCCATGTAGACCCGCATGACGACCACGAGCGAGCCGGACACCTGCCGCGCGAGGTCGGACAGCCGCTCGGCGTAGGTCAGGGCGGCGCGGGGGTCGTGGATGGAACACGGGCCGGCGACCACGACGAGCCGGTCGTCCTGGCCGCTCAGCACCTGGGCGACCTCGTACCGGCCGTTGAGGACGGTCTCCCCGGCGGCGGGCGACAGCGGGATCTCCTCCCGCAGCGTCGCGGGCGGGAGAAGCGGCTCGACCGGGGTGACCCGGGAGTCGAGGGAGGGGGTGGGAGACGCGTCGGGGGTCTGGGTGACGGTCATGACGGGGTTCCTTCCTGTGGGGTGATCAGGCGTCGCGCGCCTCGAGGACGGCCGCGGAGAATGTGAATCCCATGCCGGTGCCGATGAGGAGCACCCGGTTTCCCGGCTCCAGAAGGTCCTCTTTCAACAGGTGGTCCAGGCCGTAGAGCTGGTCGGCGGGGCCGAGGTGGCCGATCGTGAGCCCGAGCTCGGCCAGGGTGTTACCGGGAACGGCGTCCAGCGGTCGTACGAAGCTCTCCTTGAACAGGGCCCGCCCGACGAACGGCGTGACGAGCCAGTCGATCCCGTCCATGGACAGGCCGGCGTCGGACAGCGCCCGGGAGACGACGCCGGCTGTCCCGGCCGCCGACCTGGCGCGGACGTCGCGCAGCGACAGCTCGCCGCGGGCCAGGAACTCCCGGGTCCTGCGCCTCATGTCGGGCCGCGGCTCGGGGGCCGTGCGGAACGGCTCGTCGCCGCGCGAGAGGCCTTCGAGGGCCGCGTCGGTCTCCGACGCGCAGGACAGCAGCCTCAGCCGGCCATCGCCGCGAGTGACCACCGCCGACGCGGCGCCGTCACCGAAGACCATGCCGGGGGAGAGGTACCAGCGGTCGGTGGGCGGGGCGAACCGGTCCGCGACCGTGATGAGGGCGGAGGGGAGCTCGGGGCGTCCCGCCAGCATGCTCGCCGCGATCTCCAGGCAGGCCAGGGAGCCGTTCGACGCCGCCGAGACGGTCATCGGCATCCCGGCCATCCGGGTGCCCAGCAGTTCCCCGCCGATCCAGCAGGCCGCGGGCCACATGTCGATGCCCTGGAAGTGGCTGTGGCTGTGCAGGTAGAGCGTGTCGGGACCGATCTCCGTCCCGCAGGCCGCGGCCTCCTTGAGCGCCTGCCTTCCCGCGGTCACGGCCATCTCGGGGGGAGCGTCCGCGGACTGGGAGACGGAGACCATCCCGGTGCTCTCCGCGACCTCGGCCGAGTACGAGCCGTCCTCGACGGCCCGGTCTATCGGCACCAGGTCGCCGAGCGTGCCGCCCGTGCCGGAGATCCAGATGTCATCGAATCGCATCGCTGAGCGTCCTTTCCGTGCCGGAGGTGCCGGAGGTGCCGGAGCTGCCGGGGATACCGGAGGCCTCGGGGACGTCCCACAGGTACTCGCCGCCCGCGGTGACGTGGATCGGCCCGCAGATCCCGTCGAGGATCCGCCGGACGCTGCGGAGCAGCACCCGTCCGACGGCCGTGTCGATCGCGCCCGCCAGGTGCGGGACGCTCGTGGAGTAGTCAACCTGGAAGGTGACCTCACAGCCCTCGGCGAGGTCCTCGGTCGTCCAGGAGCCCCTGAACTCGTGGAAGTCGCCGGTGACCTGCTCGAACTCGATCCGGTACGGCTGCGCGCCGACCAGGTGGCGGCTGTGCTGGACCCACTCGGCCGTGCCACTGCGGAAGGCGAGGACCCACTGGCGGAGCCCGCCGCCGAGGTCCTCGACGGAGAGGATGTCCGGGGCGCACGACGGGAACGCCCGGTCGTCGCCGAGCTGCTCGATCAGGTCCTCGGCCGAGCACCACACCTTGGCCTTAAAAATGCGAGATGTCATGGTATTTACTCCGTATCGGTCGCCGGGCGGACGATGCTGACGCCCTGCAGGTGCGAGGCGCGCAGCATGAGGTAGTTCGCCTCCCCGAAGGCGCCGCCGGTCAGGCCGGTCCCGCCGTGGGTGGGAAGGAACGGCAGGAAGCCGGCGTGCGAGTCGTTGATCTTGAGCTGGCCGCCGCTCGTGACCCCCTCGGCGAACCGGTCGATCACCGAGGGGTCGGCGGCCCAGAAGGAGTTGCGCAGGCCGTACGCGTTGCCGTTCACGAACTCGACGACCCGCTCCAGCAGGTCGTCGTCCGTCCCGCCGGCCTCGGGGACGATGACCGGCAGGAGGGGGAAGAACGTCTCGTCGCGTACCACCCACAGCGACCTGGAGTCGCGGAGCCCGTCGACCCGCAGGATCGTCGGCTCCAGGAAGAACCCGGTCTCCGACGCCGACCCGTCCACCTCCAGGCGGCGGCCGCCGTGGACGAGCGTCGCGCCCTGCCCGAGCGCCTGGGCGACGCAGGCGTGGAACGCGTCGACCATCAGGACCGGGGTGAGCACGACGCCGCGCTCCTCGGGGTATCCGGGCTGGATCTTCTGCACGGCCACGGTTAGCCGCTCGACGAGCTCGTCGGCGATCGCGGGGTGGGCGACCACCTGGTTGGGCACGTTGCAGATCTGGCCCGACTGGGTGAAGAACTGCGTGAGGCTCTCCACCGCGACGTCCAGGTCCGCGTCGTGCCAGACCACGAAGCAGTCGTTGCCCGCGAGTTCCAGGATGGGCTTCTTGCCGGCCGCGACGCAGTCGCGCTCCAGAGCCAGGCCCTTCTTGCTGCCGCCGATGTAGACGATGTCGTCGACGTGCTCGCTGGCCAGCCAGGCGTCGAGCATGGGGGGCCCGCAGAGCGCGTTGAGCGTGCCGGGGGGCGCGCCCGCCTCCTCGAGCACCGGCGCCACGATCTCCCGCATCGTGTACATGACCGCGAGCGGGATCCCGCGCGGCGCGCGCACCACCACGGCGTTGCCGGCCAGGAGGGCGGTGACGCCGAACAGGGCGTTGGCGACCGCGGCGTTCTGCGGCGGGTTGACGCAGACCACCCCGTCGGGGACGCGTCGCAGGATCATCTCGCGCTCGCCGTCGTGCCGGTCGAAGCGCATCTGCGCGGCGCACCATCCGAGCGTCTCCCGGCTCCAGCCGGTGAGGGGGATCCCGTCGACCATGCCCTCGGCGAGGGAGCGGGGCTGCCCCTCGGCGACCAGGATCTCGACCAGCTCGTCCCGGTGCTCGGCGAGGCGTTCCGCGATGCGGTACCCGATCTCCATCCGGGTGGCGAGCGGGAAGCGGGCCCATTCCGGGGCGGCCCGGGCCGCCGATTCGAGGGCCAGCTCCACCATCGCCTCGTCGGCGACGGCGCACGCTCCCGCGACGACGTCCCCGGCCGATTCGATGTCGACGACGCCCAGGTCAAGGTCGCGCTTGAGCCTCAGGCTGGAGAAGGTGTCCTCCAGGACGGCCCGCGTGGTGACCGTGTGGACGTACTTCCCGCTGTCGCCGGTGATGTCCCTGCCGCCGATGTAGGCGGGATAGACCCTGGTCGTCACGTCGTTTCCCTTCGCGCCCCGGATTTCTCTGTCGGATTTGTAGTTACCAGCAATTACGCTAAGACGGTAACAAGGGTGGGACAACGGGGGGGCGATAAGACCTGCTTCTCGGGATGCGAACACGAACCGTGGAGCGCGCGGCGCGACGGAGGGCAGAACGGCTCGCCGATCGTGCCCGTGCCGCCGTGCCGACGCCGGTGGGGCGGGAAGCTTGGCGAGGCATGTCGAATCACCGATACTGACTACCGGTAAACATTTTTCGGTAGTAACCTTGTCAGGGTGAAACGACAACCGGGAGACAGAGCTGTGGCGCCGGGCCCGCTCGCGCTGGTGCAGGCGTTCGTCAACAGCGTCAACGTGGAGTTCGGCCCTGACCGTTTCGCCACCGCGGAGGGCCTCGCCACCTGGCTGGAACGCAACGGCCTCGGCGGCCCGGGGGTGGAGCCGGGCGAGCTGGATCGCCGCGACGCCGTGATCCTGCGGGAGGCGCTCCGCGCGCTCCTGCGGGAGAACAACGGCGGGCCCCCCGACCCCCAGGCCCGCCGCACGATCGAACACGTCGCGCGCGCCTGCCCGCTCGTCGTGGGGTTCGACGGGGAGGCCGGGCCCCTCGGCCTCCGGCCCGCGCTGACCGACGTGCGCGGGGCCCTCGCCACGGTGCTGGCGTCCGTCGCCGATGCCGTCGCCGACGGTTCCTGGCAGCGCCTCAAGGCGTGCGGCGAGCACCGATGCGAGTGGGTCTTCTACGACCGGTCACGAAACCGGGGCAGCCGGTGGTGCTCGATGTCGGTGTGCGGGACGCGGGCCAAGATGCGCACCTACCGCGAGGCGAAGCGGGCGCACAACGAGATCGGGTGAGCCGGACGAGCCGGGTGGAGACGGTCCGGCCGTCTCCACCCGGCTCCCCGGTCGCGTCACCGATCCGGGCGTGCCACCGATCCGGTCGTGCCACCGAGTCGGTCGTGCCACCGAGTCGTGTCACCGATCGGGGCGCGTCACCGATGCGCCTCGCCGGGGATCACGGCGGATCACGGCGCGTTCTCCCGGCCGAGGAGCTTTCTCGCGACGACGAGCTTGGTGGCCGCCGCGGTGCCGTCCGCGAGCTGGAGCCCGATGACGTCCCTGAGCCGCTGCGCGATCGGCCCGTCCTCCGACCAGCCGAGGTGGCCCATGGTCAGCAGGGACTGGTGAACGGCCTCCATCGCCGCCTTCGGCGCCCACCACTTGGCCATGTTGGAGGGGAGCCGCGGGTCCAGGCCGCCATCGGCGCGCCACAGCGCCTCGTACGACACCAGCCGTGCCGCGTGCAGCATGGTCGCGTGCTCGACCAGGGGGAAGGCGACCCCCTGGAACCTGCCGATGGGCTCGCCGAACGCCTCCCTGGCGCCCGCGTGGGCGACGGCCTCGTCGAGCGCGGCCCTGCCGACCCCGAGCGCCATCAGCGAGATGAGCGCCCGCGAGACGCCGAACCCGCGCATGACCGCGGCGAAGCCGAGTCCCGGTTGCCCGACCACGTCCCGGGGGCCGACGCGGACGCCGTCGAGGACGAGCCTGCCGCGCCCGCCGGACCGGCAGCCGAGGTCGGAAAGGACCTCGCGGCTCACCCTGGCCTCGTCGAGCCGGACGTAGAAGGCGGTGATGCCGTGCGCCCCCGGCTCTCCGGTGCGCGCGAAGACCAGGCCGTGCGTGGCGTAGGCGGCGAGCATGATGGAGGTCTTCTCGCCGTTCAGCACCCATCCGTCGCCGTCGGGTTCGGCGCGCATCTCGATGCCCGCGGCATCGGTGCCGTGGCCGGGCTCGGTGAGGCAGAGCGCGACGATCGCCTCGCCGGTGGCGATCGGCGGCAGCCAGCCCGCCAGCTGCTCAGGCGTGCCGTTCGCGGCCAGGACACCGCCGATGAGGGCGGCGTTGAGCACGGGGTAGCAGACCGACAGGTCCGCCGCCGCCAGCTCCTCCAGGGCGACGCCCGCGCTCACCGCGTCGAGCCCGCGCCCTCCGTACTCCTCGGGGACGCGCAGCGAGAACAACCCCTCCTCGCCCATCTCGGCGAGCAGCCCGGAACGGTAACCGCGCCGCACGTCACTCTCGTGGCGGTACGGGGCGACCCTGTCGGCCGCGAACTCCCGCACCCTCTTGGCGAGCGCCTGCTGTTCACTGGTGAATTCGAAGTCCATGACCTGTCCTAAGCCCGGAGCCGGTCGCGCAGGGCGAATTTCTGGATCTTTCCGGAGGGGGTTCTCGGCAACGACGGCACGATCTCCAGCCGCTCGGGCCAGTACTGCTTGGCCATGCCGAGGCCGGCGAGGTGGCCGCGCATGTCGTCGAGGGTGAGCGGGGGATCCGACGGCGAGCCCGCCGTGACGAGGATCGCGCAGGCGCGCTCGCCCAGCCGCGGGTCCGGGTAGCCGACGACGGCCACGTCCTTGATGGCGCGGTGCCGCAGCAGGGCCGCCTCCACCTCCACGACGGGGATGTTCTCGGCGCCCCGCATGATGACGTCCTTGACCCGGCCGGTGATCCGGATGCCGCCGTGGCCGTCCTCACGGGCCAGGTCCCCGGTGTCGAACCAGCCGTCCTCGGTCAGCGACTTCGCGTACACCTCGGGGCGGCGGAAGTAGCCGAGGCACTGGGCGGCGCCGCGGACCTGGAGCAGGCCGGGCTGCCCCGCGGCCACCGGCTCGCCCTGGCGGCCGACGATCCTGACCTCCATCCCCGGTACGGGGGTGCCGTCGCTCTCGGCCGCGCGCATCGCCGGGTCCTCGGGGCGGGTGATCGTCACGCAGCCGTTCTCGCTCATGCCCCACAGGGCGTACACCCGGCAGCCGAGGACCTCCCGCGCGTCCTCCACCAGGAGCGGCGCGATCGGCGCGCTGCCCGTGGCGAACGTCGCCAGCGCGGACAGGTCCCTCGGGGAGGCGCGCTGCGCCTCGATGAGGTCGGAGAGGAACGTGGGCGCGCCCATGAAGAACGTGACCTTCCGCTCCTCCAGGATCCGTAGCATCAGGGCCGGGTCCCACGCGTCCACCTGCACGGCCGTCGCGCCGAGGATGAGCGGCATGACGAAGTTCCAGGTGTAACCGGCCTGGTGGGTCGTGGGGGAACCCATCGCCGTCACTTCCCTGATCGTCAGGTGAAGCACGTCGGCCTGCGCCCTGTTCATCGAGTACAGGGTGTTGTGGCTGTGCACGACGCCCTTCGGCTCACCGGTCGTGCCGGAGGTGAACACGATCTGGGCGGGGTCGTCCGGTCCGGCCTCGAGGGCGTCGAGGGCCTCGATCTCCTCGGGGGAGGGGTCGGGGCCGAGGAGGTCGCGGTCGAAGTCGAGCGCGCCGCTCATACCGCCGCCGCCACCGCCGCCGAGCAGCACCCGGTGGCGCAGGCCGGGGACGGCGCGGGCGACCTCGGCGCTCATGTCCGCGTACGAGAAGCCGCGGAACTCGGCCGCCGCGATGTATACGGGGCTGGCGGTGAGCCCGGTCATGAACTCGACCTCGCGCCTGCGCATGATCGGCACGACCGGGCCCGCCACGGCGCCGATCCGCGCGCACGCGAGGATCGACGCGACGAGCTGCCACGAGTTGGGCAGCTGCAGGGTCACCACGTCACCGCGGCCCACGCCCAGCCGCACCAGGCTCACCGCGAGGCGGTCGACGCGGTGGGCGAGCTCGGCGTAGGTCACCGTCTCGGCGACGCCGCCGCGATAGCAGACGAGCGCCTGCTTGTCCGGGTGGTCGGCGGCGGAACGCCGGAGGTCGTCGAGGATCGTCTCGTCGCGCCACCAGCCGGCGGACCGGAAGTCGTCCTTCATCTGGGGTCCCTCCTCGGTCTGCCGAGGGCCGTCCTGGCCCGCGCGGCGACGGCCTGGGGGGTGATGCCACCCCGCTCCAGGAGATATCTCTGGCCACCGGAGACCGGCACGAACGCGTCCGGCATCGCCACCCGGTGCACCCTGACCGGCAGGATCTCGGAGAGGCTCTCGGCGACGGCGGCTCCGAAGCCCCCGGCGCGCCAGTGCTCCTCCACCGTGACCACGACGCCGGTCGCGCTCGCCGCGGCGGCGAGCGTGGCCGTGTCCAGCGGCTTGACCGTGTGCACGTGGATCACGGACGCCGCGATGCCGTCGCGCTCCAGCAGGTCCGCGGCGTCGAGGGCGGCGAGCACCGGGTACGGGCCGCAGGCGGCGAGCGTGACGTCCGCGCTCCCGCCGCCCTCCCGCAGGGTCCGCGCCTGCCCGAGCCGTACGGGCGGGCCGTCGGGAAGGTCGGGGGTGGCGTTGCGGCCCAGCCGGAAGTAGACGGGGCCCGGCAGGAGGAGGGCCTGGCGGAACAGCTCGTCGGTGGTGGCCGCGTCGGCCGGGACGACGACGGTCATGTTCGGCAGGTTCCGCATGACGGCCAGGTCCTCCAGCGAGTGGTGGGTGGGGCCGAGATGGCCGCCCGACACCCCGGAGTGGGTCGCGGCGATGCGGACGGGCAGGTTGTTGAGCGCGATGTCGACCTTGACGGCCTCCAGGGCCCGGGTCGAGGCGAACGCCGCCATCGTGTTCACGACGGGCACGCGCCCCTCCTTGGCGAGCCCGGCCGCGGCGCCCATGAGGGTGTGCTCGGCGATGCCCAGGTTGAGGTACCTGTCGCCCGCCTCGCCGAAGTCGACCCCGCTGAACAGGCCGGTGTCGCTGTCCAGGCAGATCAGCCGCTCGTCGGCGGGCATGAGTTCCACGAGCACGTCCCGGTAGACCTCACGGGACGAGCGCGTCTTCAGTGTGGTGGCGGTCATCGCCGCTCTCCTTCCGAGGCGGCGCGCAGGTCTTCCGCGGTGGCGCGCAGGGCGGAGAGCGCGCGGCGGTGCTGCCGGTCGCCCAGCTTGGCGTAGTGGCTGCGTGCCTGCCCCTCGATGAAGGGCAGTCCCTTGCCCTTGACGGTGTGGGCGATGATCAGGGTGGGCCGCCCCCGCTCGGGCGGCGCGTTGAACGCCGCGGTCAGCGCGTCGACGTCGTGGCCGTCCACCTCGTGGACCTGCCAGCCGAAGGCCTGCCACCGGTCGGCCAGCGGCTCCAGGTCGCCGACGGACTCCGTCTCGCCGGTGATCTGGAGGCGGTTGCGGTCGATCACGGCGGTCAGGTTGTCCAGCCCGTGGTTCGCGGCCACGCTCGCGGCCTCCCAGACCGAGCCCTCCTGGAGCTCTCCGTCGCCCATGACCACGAAGCACCGGCGCCCTGAGCCGCCGAGCCTGGCCGCGAGCGCGACCCCGACGCCCAGCGCCAGGCCGTGGCCGAGAGAGCCGGACGGCATCTCCACGCCGGGAATCTCTGCGTGGGGGTGGGCCATGAAGGAACTGCCCGGCAGCGCGTAGTCGGCGAGCCGCTCTTCAGGGAAGAAGCCGGCCTCGCAGAGGGTCGCGTAGAGGGCGATGCCCGCGTGTCCCTTGCTCAGCAGCAACATGTCCCGGTCGGGCGAACCCGGGTTGCGGGGGTCGATGCGCATGATCTGGAAGTACAGGGTGGCGAGAACCTCGACGAGGGACATGGAACCCCCCAGGTGCCCGCCCTCGGGACTCGCGCACATGTTCACGATGTGTTCCCTGATCCGGCCCGTCACCGCGGCCGGATCGGTCATCTCGCCCGCCTGGGTCGTACCCGGCAGGGTGGAGGTGCTGCTCACGTCTGCTCCTTTCGCCTCGGTCAGTTCGGGTGCAGGCCGATGAAGTCGAGCCCGAGGGACTCGGGCAGGCCGAGCCGGATGTTCATGCACTGCACCGCGTTCCCGGAACCGCCCTTGACCAGGTTGTCCAGGGCCGCGATCACCGTCACGCCGTCCGACTCCGGGTCCAGGGCGAAGCCGACGTCGCAGAAGTTGGAACCGGACAGGATCTTCGCGTCCGGGAACCGGTGCAGGCCGCGCCGCTGGGCGACCACGCGGACGAACGGCTCGTTCCCGTACCGCTCCCGGTAGACGGTGCGGATGTCCCGCTCGCCGGCACCGTCGGCGAGGCGTGCCCTGCACAGCAGCTGCACCCCTCGTACGGCCTCCACTCCCGTCGCCGTCATGCTGACGGGAAGCCCGGTCGCCTGGGAGATCTCCGCCTCGTGCCGGTGGCGCGTCGGGGCGAAGACCCTGAGCGCGCCGCTGCGTTCGGCGTGCAGGTTCTCCGCGCCCGCGGTCGCCCCGGCGCCGCTGGAACCGGTCCTGGCGTCGACCGTGATCTCGTCCCTGATCAGTCCGGCCTCGGCCAGCGGGGCGAGCGCCAGGATCCCGGCGTTCGCCATGCAGCCGGGCACGCTGATCCGGTCGGCCGTCCGCAGACGGTCCCGGTGGAACTCCGGCACGCCGGGCACGAAGGTGCCGAGAAGCTCGGGGGCCTCGTGCGGGACCCCGTAGTAGTCCGCGTAGGTGTCGGCGGACCGCAACCGGAAGTCGCCGGACAGGTCGATGATCGTGCCGGCCCTGCCGAGGAACTCCGGCATCCGGCGCATCGTCTCCCGGTGAGGTGTCGCCAGGAACAGGACGTCGTAGTGGTCGAGCCGGTCCTCCGCGCAGAAGGCCAGCCGGGTCCTTCCCCTCAGGTTCGGGTGGACCCCGTCGATCTGGCGGCCTTGCAGGCGCCGGGAGGTGGCGGCGGCCAGCTCGACCTCCGGATGGGTGGTCAGGATGCGCAGGAGCTCGCCGCCGATGTAGCCGGCGGCCCCGACGACCGCGACGCGTGTCATGTCTCTCCCCTCGCGATGAGATGGGCCGCGATGGCGTCCGCCACGTCGACCCTGGAGCCGTGGGCCTCCTGGAAGCCCCTGAACTCCACCCGGTCGTTGACTTCGAGCACGGTCAGGTGCCCGTCCACGTCCTCGATGAGGTCGACGCCCGCGATGTCGGTGCCGACCGCCTCGGCGGCGGCGACCGCGAGCTTGGCGTGGACGGGGCCGAGCGGGCAGTACTCGCTCACGGCGCCCCTCGCCACGTTGGTGCGCCACTCCTCGCCCCGGCGGTAGGTCGCGCCGAGCGCCTCGCCGCCCACGACGAGCACGCGGATGTCCCGGTCGGCCTTGGGCACCTGCTCCTGCAGGTAGACCACGTGCGACTGCGGGGAGGGGAGCGCGGCGACGTGTTCGAGCACGGCCGTCGCCACGGCGCGGTCCGTGACCCTGGTCACCAGCCGGCCCCAGGAGCCGACCAGCGGTTTGACCACGGCCGGGTAGCCGATCTCGTCCAGGGCCTCCAGCGCCGCCTCGGACGTCATCGCCAGCGCGGTCCTGGGCGTCGGCAGCCCGCTGTTCAGCAGGGCCGCCGACGTGTGCCACTTGTCGCCGCTGAGATGCGTGGCGGCGGCACTGTTCAGCACCGTCACCCCCGCCGACTCCAGGGCACTCGCCGCGTAGAGAGCGCGAAAGTGCCCGACTTCGCGATTGAGGACAAGGGTGGGACCGGTCCAGGCCGAGTCGTCCGCGACGAACAGCGACCTGGGGTCCAGGTGCTCGAACCTGGCGCCGCGCCGTTCGAGGGCGCCCATGATGCTCTTTTCCTCGAACCGCACTCGTGACGCGAGGACGGCGAGGTGAGGTGCTACGGAATCCATGGCACAGCTCCCTCCGCTACTCGCCCCAGTCTTCTTCGACGTCCGGTGCCAGCGTGAGGGTCGGGGGCTGGACGGAGGCGATCTCCAGCTCGCTCCGGCAGTCCAGGCACTCCACGATCTCGCTCACCCTGGCGTCTCCGTCGATCGTCACCTCGGCCGCGCACTCAGGGCA
The DNA here is from genome assembly GCF_051918855.1 of Streptosporangium sp. H16. Lineage (NCBI taxonomy): Bacteria > Bacillati > Actinomycetota > Actinomycetes > Streptosporangiales > Streptosporangiaceae > Streptosporangium > Streptosporangium sp. H16. Next base: position 320,959 of record NZ_JBPXMD010000002.1, on the reverse strand, counting down.
TTCCGGGCCGTTCACAACCTTCTGCATGAGCTCATCCCTGTTCGTAGTTGTCCGAGATTGTCTTATAAACCGTAACCCCATTTCCCATGAAACAGCTAATAAGTGGTTTTACTCGAAATGAACGATATTGCTTATGTGGCGATCTCATAACTCTGATCTATTACCTCATAAGCATCGCTTCTTGGGTAGGGGCCGAAAATTGCCGTGCCGGGTGATTAAGCTCTTTAGTGGTGATTATTTGCTTGCTTGTCGTCATCTTCAGAAGTCTCCAGAGGTCTCCAGAAGGAGGGGTAATGCGAGGGATCGCAGAGAGTCCGGCCGTCAACGGCAACGGTGCGCACCCGGCTCCATCTGATCTTGATTTCGATTTCGGAACCGTCGAGCGCACACCGGGCGAGGAGTTCGCGGCCGCCGTGAGCGCGGCCGGCGAGCGCACAGGTGACGGTGCCGGTGAGCGGGGGGACCTGGTGGTGCCCTTCGGCATGCACCTGCCCGCCGCGTTCCCGCTCTTCGCCTCCCGCCCCCGCTATCCGGTACGCCACCTGCTGAAGACCGCGCCCGTGGCCGACGGCCCGGCGTCCTACGTCCACGAACCTCCCCGGGGGCGGTTGAGCGAGTCGGGCACCTCCTACGCCGCCACCCCCGAGGCGGCCTTCGCGCCCAGGATCGAGCGGACCAGGCTCACCGACCTCACCGTCTCCGTGCCGATCCCCGAGGGGATCCTCGGGCAGCCCGCGCTGCTGGCCCCGTACGTCGACTACCGCGTGCTCGTCCGGCTGTCGGTGGCGGAGAACGAGGCGCTGCTGCACGGCACCCGCGACGGAGCGATCACCGGGCTGCTCCGGCTGCCCGGCACCCGCCACCGGCGGACCGGCCTCGGCCTCGAGGAGGCGGCCACCGAGGCCGCCGCCGAGGTGGAGGAGACCGGCGGCTCGTGCGACGGCATCGTCGCCCACCCCGCGGTCTACTGGGAGATGGTCAGGACGGGCATGCTCGGCCGGCTGGCCGCCGCCGGGATCACCGTGTCGAGGACGCGCATGATCCCGAGGGACACCCTGCTCATGGGGGACTTCCGCGCCGCGTTCACCCTGCTGCTGCCCGGCACCTCCTTCCTCGCGCTGCGCCGCGGCGCCGGGACCGACGGCGCCGACCTCGTCGAGGCGAGCACCCGCGTCGGCCTCGCCGTGCACCTGCCGCAGCACCTGATGACGCTGTCGTGGGGTGGCCGCCATGGGTGACCCGCGGATCCTGTACATCACCGGGTGGATGCGGAGCGGCAGCACCCTGCTCGGGAACGTCCTCGGCGAGCTTCCCGGCGTCCTGCACGCCGGCGAGCTGCACTACCTGTGGCGCAACGGCGTGCTGAACGCCGGCACGAACTCCAGCTGCGGCTGCGGCAGGGACCTGACCGCGTGCGACGTCTGGTCCCCGGTCCTCGGATCCGGCGACGTGGCGCAGGCCGGCGCCGCGCGCCGGATGATGATCCTGCAGCGCTTCCTGCTGCGGACCCGCCACACGAGGACCCGCCTCGCGGAGGCCCAGGGCAGGACACCGACGGCGCCCGGCGTCGAGGAGGCGCTCGGACGCACCGCCGCCGTCTACCGGGCGCTGGCCACGAGCGGCGGCGAGCGCCTGATCGTGGACGGCTCGAAGTATCCCGCCGAGGCGGCGGCGCTGCTGGGGCGTACGGACCTGGACGTCCGGGTGCTGCACATGGTGCGCGACCCCCGCGCGACGGCGTTCTCCTACAAGAACGCCAAGGAGTACATCGACCCGATGAGCCCCGCCCGCAGCAGTGGGTACTGGAGCGCGTTCAACGTCGCGTCGGAACTCGTCGGAGGGGCCGCCCCCGACCGGTACCTGCGGGTCAGGCACGAGGACCTCTGCGACCGGCCGCGAGAGGTCGTCGCCCGGGTCATGCGGTTCGCGGGGCTGGCGGGAGAGCCGCCGGTCGACGGGACCGGCCTGGTCTCGCTCGGGGAGAACCACACGGTGACCGGCAACCCCGACCGGCTGTCCAAGGGCGACACCAAGATTCGTTCCGACGAGCGCTGGCGCACCGCGCTGTCCGCGCGGGAGATCGCCGCCGCGACGGCGTCGGCCCTGCCGGTGCTCACCCGCTACGGATACCCGCTCCTGCCGATCGGGCAGGCACGATAATTAGGGAGCCATTTCATGGACCTTCGGCTTAAAGGGCGCGTGGCCCTGGTGGCGGCTTCGAGCAGTGGGCTCGGGCTGGCCGTGGCCAAGACCCTCGCGGCGGAGGGGGCGAACGTCTCGATCTGCGGCCGTGATCCCGCCAAGCTGGCCACGGCCCACGTCGAGGTCAACACGATGGGAACGGGCGAGGTGCTCAGCACCCCCGTGGACCTGCGCGACGAGCGGGCCGCCGCCGAATGGGTGCGGCGGACCGCGGACACGTTCGGCGGGCTGGACATCGTGGTGACCAACTCCGGCGGGGTCCCGTTCGGGCCCGTCGACAGCTTCCAGGTCGCCGACTACCGGGCGGCCATCGACGGGAACCTCCTGCCGCACGTGAGCGTCACCCTCGCGGCGCTGCCCTTCATCAAGGAGGGCGGCTGGGGCCGCATGCTGATGATCGCCTCGGAGTCGGTGCGCCAGCCCCACCCGGAGAGCGGCCTGTCGTCGGTGGCCCGGCTGGGCCTGCTCGGCTACATGAAGGGACTGGTGCACGCGCTCGGCGCGAACGGGGTCACGATCAACATCCTCGCCCCGGGCTTCCACCGCACCCCCATCCTCGACGAGCAGTTCGGCGCGGAGGTGGAGACGGAGATCGCCCGCGTCGCCGAGCGGATCCCCCTCGGCAGGATCGGGGACGTGGCGGATTTCGGCGCGCTGGCCGCCATGCTCGCCAGCGACCAGGCCTCGTACGTCACGGGCACGGTTTTCGTGGCCGACGGAGGCAACACCCGCGGCATCGGCTGAAGACACCGGCCGACCGGCCGGGAAGCTGAGGAGGAGCGAAAGATGTCCGTACTCGGACACGTCGCCAGTACGCGCAAGGCGGCACTCTACGTAGTCAAGATAGGCAGCGCGAGTCTCGGCCACGACGCGCTCTTCGACGAGCTGGCGCTGCTGCGCCGCCGCGGCGCCCGCGTGCTCCTCGTCGCGGGCGGCGCGGCCGGCATCACCCGGCACTACGCCGACATCGGCCGCCCGGTCAGGACGCTGAGCCTGCGGGGCGACAGCGAGGTGCGCTACTGCCCTCCCGAGGAGATGCCGCACATCGTGGACGCGTACGAGCGGGTGACGCTGCCGCGCGTGCGCGACGCGCTCACCTCGCGCGGGCTCACCGTCTTCGCCTCGGTCGCGCGGGACGGGGCGCTGGTGAGCGCCCAGGCCAACCGGCCGCTGCGGGCCGTGCGGGACGGCAGGACGACGGTGGTCCGCGACCACCGGGCGGGCACCGTGACCGGAGTGGCCGCGGACCGCCTCCAGGCGCTGCTCGACGCGTTCGACGTGGTGTGCCTCTCGCCGCCCGTCGCCGACGGCGCCGGCGGCACCGACGGCGGCGACGGTTCCGCGCTCAACGTCGACGCCGACGTCCTCGCCGCCGAGCTGGCCAACGCCCTCGCCGCCGACCACCTGCGCCTCGTCACCGGCACGCCGGGACTGCTCGCCGATCCGGAGGATCCCGCGAGCCGCCTGGCCGACGTCGTACGCGGCGAGGGGGAGCGGTTCGCGCGGGGCCGGATGCGGCAGAAGGTACGCGCGGCGGAGATCGCCCTCGACGGGAGCGCCGACGTCGCGATAACCGGGCCGCACATCCTGTCGCCCGCGTCGGGAACGCGCTTCTGGCGCGCCCCGGCGCCCGCGCCGGACCTGTCGCTCCTCGCCCGCGCCGTGGAGATCTCCTCGGTGTCGGCCGACGAGCGGGAGCTCGCCGAGTACCTGGTGGACTGGTGCACGGAGCGCGGCGTCCACGCGGAGATCGACGCGGCCGGCAACCTCGTGGCCACCCGCGGCTCCGGCGACCGGCGGCTGCTCATGCTCGGGCACCTCGACACCGTGCCGCACCGGTGGCCGGTGCGCTGGGACGGGCTGACGATCACCGGCAGGGGCTGCGTCGACGCCAAGGCCAGCCTCGTCGCCTACCTGGAGACCCTCGCGGACATGGACGTGCCGAGCTGGGCGCAGGTGCGCGTCGTCGGCGCGGTCGAGGAGGAGGTCACCTCGGCGGGGGCCTTCCACGCCAGGGACCACTACCCGGCCGACGCGGTGGTCGTGGGCGAGCCCAGCGGCGAGAAGGCCCTGACCATCGGCTACTACGGCCTGCTCAAGGTACGGCTGCGCGTCAGCCACAGCGTCGGGCACACCGCGGGACAGGGCGTCACCACCGCCGCCGACCAGATGGTGGACGTCCTGAGCAGGCTGCGCGACGAGATCGGCAGGGCCGACTCCCAGGCGCTGGTGGCCGTGCTCGGCATCCACGCGGTGAACGGCGGGGACGTCCAGCTGGGCGAGACCGTCGTCGACGTGCGGGTTCCCCCCACCCTGGACCTGGAACACCTCGTCGAGCTCGTCCGCCGGGTCGCGGGACCGGTCGTCGTGGAGGTGCTCCGCGCCACGCCCGGAGTGGTCACCTCCCGCACCAGCCCGCTCGTGAAGGCGTTCTCGCGGGCCTTCAGGGAGGAGGGCGTGGCTCCGAGGTTCCTCGCGAAGAAGGGGAGCAGTGACATGAACACCCTCGCCACCACCTGGCGGGGAGTGCCCATGGTCGCCTACGGCGCGGGTGACGCCGCGCTCGACCACACGCCGGACGAGCACCTCGACGCCGAGGAGTTCAGACGGGCCAGGACCGTGCTGTCCAGGGCGGTCGCGAACTGGGTGGAGCAGGGCCGCCCACCGGCGACGCCGGCCACACCGCAGGACACGGCCGGTGCCGGACCCGCCGAAGGTGCCGGGGCCGTCGAGGGCGCCGGGGCCGCCGGGCCCGCCGCCGGTGCCGGGCCCGCCGGTGGCGCCGGGGCGGGCGAGACCGCTGGAGCCGCTGGAGCCACTGAGGCTGTCGCAGGAGAGAGGACACCGTGATGACAACGATCGCCGTCGACGAGACCGCCGGCCACACCTACCAGCTGTCCCACCTGGACGCGCTGGAGGCGGAGGCCGCCCACATCTTCCGGGAGACGGCCGGGGAGTTCGACCGGCCGGTGATCCTCTTCTCCGGGGGCAAGGACTCCATCGTCATGCTCCACCTGGCGCGCAAGGCGTTCGCCCCCGCGCCGGTGCCGTTCCCCCTGCTGCACGTCGACACCGGCCACAACTTCCCCGAGGTCATCGGCTACCGGGACCGCGTCGTCGCCGAGCATGGCCTGCGGCTGGAGGTCGCCTCGGTCCAGGAGCTCATCGACCGGGGTGAGCTGGCCGAGCGGCCCGACGGCTCGCGCAACCCGCTGCAGACGGTGCCGCTGCTCGATGCCATCGAGACGAACGGCTTCGACGCGGTCTTCGGCGGCGGGCGGCGGGACGAGGAGAAGGCCCGCGCCAAGGAGCGGGTGTTCTCCCTGCGCGACGACTTCGGCGCCTGGGACCCGCGGCGGCAGCGACCCGAGCTGTGGAACCTCTACAACGGCCGCCACTCGCCCGGCGAGCACGTCCGCGTCTTCCCGCTGTCGAACTGGACCGAGCTGGACGTCTGGCAGTACATCCTCAGGGAGGGGATCGAGCTTCCGCCGATCTACTTCGCGCACGAGCGCGAGGTGTTCTCGCGCCGGGGCATGTGGCTCGCCCCCGGCGCGTGGGGCGGCCCGAGGGAGGACGAGCCCCTGGAGCGGCGCCTCGTGCGGTACCGCACGGTCGGCGACATGTCGTGCACCGGCGCCGTCGACTCCGGCGCCGCGACCCTGGAGGCGGTCATCGAGGAGATCTGCTCCTCCAGGCTGACCGAGCGGGGCGCCACCCGCGCCGACGACAAGCTGAGCGAGGCCGCCATGGAGGACCGCAAACGGGAGGGCTACTTCTGATGACCACCACACTGCTGCGTTTCGCCACCGCCGGATCCGTGGACGACGGGAAGTCCACCCTCGTCGGCCGGCTGCTGTACGACTCGAAATCGATCCTCGCCGACCAGCTGGAGGCGGTGGAGACGGCCTCGCGCAAGCAGGGCCTGGAGACCGCCGACCTCGCGCTGCTCACGGACGGCCTGCGCGCCGAGCGCGAGCAGGGAATCACGATCGACGTCGCGTACCGCTACTTCGCCACCGCGCGCAGGCGCTTCATCCTCGCCGACACGCCCGGCCACGTGCAGTACACCCGCAACATGGTCACCGGCGCCTCGACCGCCGAGCTCGTGCTCATCGTCGTCGACGCCCGCAACGGCGTCGTCTCGCAGACCAGGCGGCACGCCGCCGTCGCCGGCCTCCTCCGCGTCCCCCACGTCGTGCTGGCCGTGAACAAGATGGACCTCGTCGGCTGGGACGAGGGGGTCTTCGCGGCGATCGCCGAGGAGTTCACCGAACACGCGTCCGGCCTCGGGATCGGTGAGGTGACCGCGATCCCGATCTCCGCCCTCACCGGCGACAACATCGTCACCCCCTCGCCGAACATGGACTGGCACACCGGTCCCACGATCCTGGAACTCCTGGAGACGGTGCCGGTGGGCGTCGACCCCTCCCGGGCGCCCGCGCGGCTTCCCGTCCAGTACGTCATCCGGGCGGACGGCCACCGCGCCTACGCCGGCCAGATCTCCAGCGGCGTCCTGCGCGTCGGCGAGCGCGTCACGGTCCTGCCCGGCGGGCGGACCTCCACGGTGGCGGCGATCGACGTGCTCGGCGAGCCCGTCGCCACGGCGTGGGCGCCGCAGTCGGTCGCCGTACGCCTCTCCGACGACGTCGACGTCTCCAGAGGCTCCCTCATCGTGCCGGAGGACGCGGCCCCCGACCTCACCTGCGAGCTGCGCACGACCACCTGCCACCTCCACGAGCGCGCCCTGCGCGTGGGGGAACGGGTCCTGGTCAAGCACACCACCAGGACGGTCCAGGCGGTCGTCGAGGACATCGTGCCCTCCGTCGCCCTGGGGGATCTGACCTGCGCCCCGGAGGCGGACAGCCTCGCCGTCAACGAGATCGCGAACGTCGTGCTGCGTACCACCGACCCTCTCGCGGCCGACCCCTACGCGCGGTCCCGCATGACCGGTTCCTGCCTGCTGATCGACCCGGCGGACGGGACCACCCGCGCCGCGGGGATCGTCGAGGAGACGCTGCCGGGGTGAGTGCCGACCGCGAGAGCGTCGGCGGATTCGCCATGAGAGTGTCAGCGCGCGGACGTCCGGCCGTGGAAGGCCGGCGCGGTCCACGGCGTCCAGGGGCATCTGGGCGCCGAAGGGAACCGCGCCAGGCCCGCCCCGCGGCGCAGGCGAGACGGGCCGTCAATGGTGTGGCCTCGGGGTGAGATCAACGGGCTGATCTCACCGAGGTCTCACTACTCGTCCTCGCCCTCGTCGTCTTCGAAGATCTCGTCGACGACCTCGGCGGCGACGAAGCCGCCGACCACACCGGCGGCTCCGGCGGCGGCGACGCCGCCCCAGCCGGGTCCGCTGCTGTGACCGCCATGGTGGCTGTCGTGGTGGCCGCCGTAGTGGGCGCCGCCCTGGTGGGCGTAGGGGTCGTGGTGGCCGCCGTGGGAGGCGTACGGGTCGTGGCCGCCGTAATGGGCGCCGCCGGAGCCGTACTGGGACAGAGCGGCCAGCCAGCCGTTGATCTCGGCGGTCCAGTCGCGGTGCGGGGCCTGGTCGTGGCTGGTCTGCCAGCGGCCGAAGGCGTCAGAGCTGGAGCCGCCGTAGCGGCCGGAGCGCTTGTCGGCCTCCACGATGACGTCCAGGCCCGCGGGGCTCGCGACGAAGGTGAGCTCGACCTCGTTGATCTGCCCGGCGTAGGCGGGCGGCGGGTAGAACTCGATCTCCTGGTAGAACGGCAGCTGCTGGCTGACGCCGTAGAGGTGGCCGTGCTCGATGTCGGCGCTCTTGAACTGGAAGCCGAGTCGCACGAAGGCGTCCAGCACGGCCTGCTGGGAGGCCAGGGGGGCGATCTCGACCGGGTCCATGTCGCCCTTGTCGACGGCCGCGGCGATCGCCAGCTCGGTGCGCACCCCCATGACCATGCCGTGCAGGCGCTGGCCCATCACCTCGGTGACCGGAGCCTCCCACGGGACGGGGAACTGGAACGGCACCACCTTGTCCTCGCCGCTGCGCAGCCGGAAGGGCCCGCTGACCTGGGTGCGGAAGAACTCCACCAGGCCGGTCTGCTCACCCTCGCCGTGCTCAGACTCCATTCTGGTGACCAGACCGAGGGCGATGTACTCGATGTCGGCGTCGAAGTCACCGCCCTTGACGCGCACCTCACCGCGCAACAGCTCGCCGGGCCGCACCCGCGGCGCGGCCAGCACGGTGTCCACCGAGGGAGCCCCGACTCCGAAGGCCCCCAGCATCCGTTTGAAGATCACGATTTCCTCTCTTTCTCGTTCGCGTGACGTGTGACGGTCGAGAGGGAAACGATCATTCCGCGGCCAGGGTTCCCGCTGCTCCATACCGGATCGGCAGGTAAGAAAAACATGTCTCACCTGGTGCGGAGGTCAGGGAATTCTTGAAGAACGCGCCGCGGTGGGCGTACAGACGGCGAGTTCGGCGATGAGGACCGGCGGCGCCGGCGAGACGGCTGGGGTATGACCTGCTTCACAACCGGGCACTTGGCCGGCAGGTGAGACGTTGCCCCGGGCAAGCAGGCCGCCGGCGCTGCTTCGTCCCTCAGGGGCCGATAGCGTGGCGTAAGACCACCTGGCCGACGATGTCCAGGTTCGCCGAAACGGCTCGCTGGAGCCGGAGGGGAAGGGCAAGGTGGTGATGTCCGTGTCGTCGGGCTCAGGCCATAGCACAGGCCACGCCAGGGACCGCCGATCACCGGATGGGAGCTCGCGGTGAGTATCGCGCTCGGCCTGCTGGCCGTCCTGGTGCTGACCCTGGCGACCGGCTACTTCGTCGCCCAGGAGTTCGCCTACGTCACCGCCGACCGGCTGACCCTGTCCCAGCAGGCCGCCGCCGGGGACAAGAAGGCCGCCAAGGCCGTCAAGGTCATGGAACGGCTGTCGTTCATGCTCTCGGGCGCCCAGCTCGGCATCACCGTCACCGCGCTGGTCGTCGGTTTCATCGCCAAACCCGCGCTGGCCGAGCTGGTCGCCCCCGCGTTGCGGGCCGCCGGCCTGAGCGGCGGCGCGGTCGACGCCATCGCCCTGGTGATCGGTTTCGTCATCGCCACGATCGTCCAGATGGTGCTGGGCGAGCTGGCGCCCAAGAATCTCGCGCTGGCCAGGCCCGAACCTTTGGCCCGCGCGCTGGCCTCCTCCACCATCGTCTACTTGATGATCGCCGGGCCGATCATCAAGCTGTTCGACTCGGCGGCCAACAGGCTGTTGCGGGCGGTCGGCATCGAACCGGTCGAGGAACTGCACCACGGCGCCACCCTGGAAGAGCTCGGGCACATCATCGGCGAGTCCGAAGCCCACGGCCACCTGCCCGGCGATCAAGCCGACCTGCTGGAGCGGGCGCTGGCCTTCTCCGAGCACACCGCGGAGGAGGTCATGGTCGCGCGCGCGAACGTCATCGCCGTCAGCGGCTCCGCGCTGATCCCGGAGCTGGACGAGATCATCGCCCGTCACGGGCACACCCACTACCCGGTGCTCGGCGGCGACGGCGTGGACGACCTGGTCGGCATGGTGAGCCTGCGCGAACTGGCCGCCTTGGCACCGGAGCGGGCCGCGAGCACCCGGGTCGCCGACATCGCCGGTGAGGTGCTGGTGGTGCCTTTTTCGACCTCGCTGCCGGACCTGGTGGCGCAGATGCACGCGCGCGGCCAAGAGGTCGCCTGCGTCCTGGACGAGCACGGCGGCCTGAGCGGGCTCGTCACCTGGGAGGACGTCGCCGAAGAGCTGGTCGGGGAGATCGCCGACGAAAACGACCTCGACATCCCCGCCGTGACGTCCACCGGCGAGGACTGGGAGATCGAGGCCGAGCTGCGCATCGACGAGGTCGCCCTGGAGACCGGGCTGGAGCTGCCCGACGAGGACGACTACGACACCGTCGGCGGCCTGGTGCTGGACCGGCTGGGCCGTTTCGCCGTCCCCGGCGACGTGGTCACCGCCGAGCTGGTGCCCTCCATGGCCGACGACGCGCCCACCCACGTCGAGATCGAGGTACTGACCCTGGACCGCCACGTTCCCGAACGGGTACGGCTGCATCCGCTGCGCCGCACCGGCCCGACCGGCGAACAGAACAACGAACAAAGCGATGATCCGACGGGTGAACCGACCGGCGCGCAGCCCCCCGCACCGGCCGACGAGCAGAGCCACGAGCAGCCTCGGGCTGATGAGCAAGGCAGCCAACAGCCTCGGGTCGACAAGCAAGCCCGCGAGAGTGAGAACACGTGAACCTGCCCCTGGGGTTGACCCTCACCATCGTGTTGCTGATCGGCAACGGCTTCTTCGTCGCCTCGGAGTTCGCGCTGGTCGCCGCCAAACGACACCGGCTGGAAAAAGACGCCGCGCACGGCAGCCGCGCCGCCGCCGCGGCGGTCAAGGGCATCCGCGAGCTGTCGCTGATGCTCGCCGGAGCGCAGCTGGGCATCACGTTGTGCTCGCTGGGCCTGGGCGTGGTCTCCGAACCACTGATCGCCGGCAGCCTGGCTCCGCTGTTTCACACCCTGGGCCTGCCCGAGGCCGCCGCGCACGCGGTCGCCTTCGTGATCGCGCTGGCCATCGTGACGTTCCTGCACATGGTCATCGGCGAGATGGCCCCCAAGTCGTGGGCCATCGCCCACCCCGAGCGCTCGGCCACCATCCTGGCGCTGCCGTTTCGCGGCTTCACCGTGGCGGTGCGGCCGATCCTGACCGCGCTCAACGGCGTCAGCAACCTGCTGCTGCGCATGGTGCGGGTCCAGCCGCGCGATGAGATCTCCAACCCGCGCACTCCCGCCCAGCTGCAGCGCCTGGTGGAGGAGTCGCGGCGCCTGGGCCTGATCGAGACCGCCGATCACGCCGTGCTCACCCAGGTCCTGCGCGCCCCGGTCGCCGAGATCGCCCCGCTCATCGCCCCCGTCGACGGCATCGTCGCGGTCGCGGCCGGCGACTCCTGCCAGGAGGTGATCGACACCTGCGCCCGCACCGGCCGCACCCGCCTGATCGTCCACGACGACGCCGGGCAGGCGACCGGGGTCGTCCACGTGCGCGACGCCTACCTGGCCCGCCGTCGCGGCGCCGCCTCCCGGGCGGGTGACCTCGCCTACCGCCTGCCCGAGCTGGCCTCCACAACGTCGGTGTCGCAGGCCGTGGCCACGCTGCGCGCCGCCCACAGCCAGCTGGCGCTCGTCCGCACCCCCGACGGCACCCTGGCCGGGCTGATCAGCCTGGACGACCTGCTGAGCACGCTGCTCATCCCCACCTGACGAAAGGACCTCGCGGGAGCACCCGGTCTCTCGCTCGTGGCGGTTGGCAGTGGGGTCACCCGACACCTTCGGGTGAGTCACCCGGCATCTCCAGGGTGAGTCACCGGGTGTTCGTGGTTTCCGGGGTGAGCCTGCTCGCCTGGGCGGCGGGTCGTCCGGTGCCCGTGGTCATCGGGGTGAGTCACCCGGCATCTTCAGGGTGAGCCACCCGGTGGGGAATCTTCAGGGACGGGTTCGGTCGGTTCGACCGGGCCGACCGGGTCAGCCGGCGAAGGGGTAGCCGCGCAGTGACTGCTGGAAGGCCTTGCGCGCGATCGGGACGTACCCCGAGGCCGCGGCGCCGGTGGAGAGGGCCATGGTCACCGGCAGCGGGCCCGGCGGGGAGGGAAGGGTGAGCTTGGCCGCCTTGGGCAGGCCCCAGAGGTCGTCGCCGTTGGCGACGAGGCAGGCCACGCCCAGGCCGGCCTTGGCGGCCGCGCGCAGCCCAACGAGCTCGGCACCCTCGTAGCCGACACGCCACGGGACGTCCGACTCGTCGAGGACGTCGACGATGCGGCCGCGGAGCGTGCACGGTTCCGTGAAGAGCGTGAGCGGGAGCGCGGCGCCCTCTCCGTGGGCCGGACGGCCGAACCAGTCCATACGCATGTGGCCGAGTTCCTGGCTAGTGGCCCCGGCGCCCTGGGACTTCGTCTGGAGGAGCAGTGCCAGGTCCAGCTGGCCGGTGTTCACCCGGCCCTCCAGGGATTCGCTCAGCCCCGTCTGGACGCTGACCTGGGCGTGCGGCATGCCCTTGGTGAGCAGCCGCAGGATTTCCGGGAGCGCCTCGGCGAGCTGGTTGACGATCCCGATGGACAGCCGCACGTTCCCCGGCGCGGGGACGAAACGGCCCACCGCCTCGTCGTTGAGTGCCACGAGGCGGCGGGCGTACCCGAGGAGTTCCTCGCCCTGCGGGCTGAGCTGCAGCTTCCGGCCGGTCGAGGTGAATATGGGCCCCTTGACGAGACCGCTCAGCTGGCGGATCTGCTGGCTGATGGCGGGCTGGGTTATGTGCAGGGCCTCCGCGGCCCTCCGGAAACCGCCGACATCGACTACGGTGACCAATGCTCTCAGCCGATTTATTTGCAGGTCGTGGTACATTCTTCCTCTTAAGCTGACCTAGTAGGAAAGTATCGAGCCATCTGTTCGAGGTGGCTTTTGGATAAATAGGTCGCAGGCTTTTCCGGATGTTCGCGCCGTGCTCTAGTAAGGCAGGTGGACCCCGCTGGGAGTGCGGGTGTCGAGGGCGTACCGGGAGTCGTTCGCGCGTTTCTTCCGCTGTCGGGGGATCCGGATGAGTTTTCTCTGCGGCCGGCGGATTTGCTTCTGCTCCATGGTCTCCTCCAGTCTTCCGGTCCGGATGCGGTCAGCGTAACCCCGGGCGACCGGGAGCTCCTACACACAGGGCCACGAGTGCGGTGTGAAACTCTCATGCTCGCTTGATGACGCGAAAACTATTCTCATCGCCGGTCGGGAAGCACAATTTACTTATTCGAACTCATCCAGATCGAGGAGACGGCGATGGTGACCTTGAACGCTTCACGGACTGAGCAGCCGAAGGAGTACGACCGGCTCTTCGCCGAGTTCTTCGTGAGCGCCTGGAGCGAGCCCGCGCGTGCCGGCGACCCCGTCGCCACGCTCGCCGGGTTCGGTGTCCACCTCCGCAGCGGGGAGGACACGCCCGAGCCGAGCACCGGGCCCGTGGAGTGCGAGGTCTTCGACGACCTCGTCATCGAGGACCTCGACCATCCCGCTCCCGTCGTGGCCGCTTGGACATACTGCGGATGAACACCTCCGTCGAGGACGTCGAGGACGTCGAGGACAGGGCGACCTCACCGCTGATCGGATTCAAGCGCCACCTGCGGGCGGTGACGGTTCCGGGGGAGGCGGTCTATCTGACCTCGGCCCGGGGAACGGTCGCCCTGTCCGGCAGGCAGATCCAGGCGCTCGCGCCGCTGCTGGGGGGCGACCACAGCCTCGCCGAGGTGCGGAGGCGGACGGCGTCCGAGATCTCGGCCGTGCAGCTCGGGCGGATCTTCGGCAGGCTGGCGGAGGCGAACCTCGTCGGATCCCGCCGTCCCTCGCGAGGCGGCGCCGATGTCGCGTCCGAGGCGTACTGGGACCTCGGGCGGGTGGAAGCGGATCGGGCCGCGACGGCCCTGGCGGAGTCGTCCGTCGAGATCGTCGCCCTGGGGGGCGTCGACACGGGGCCCGTGGCCGAGGCGTTGCGGTCGATGGGCGTCACCGTCGAGGAGGACGGTGACCGGCCCGCGGCCCTGACCCTCGTTCTCTGCGACGACTACCTCGACCCGGAACTCGAACGGGTCAACGAGCGGCTGCTGGCGGACGGGCGGCCCTGGCTGCTGGCCAAGCCGGCCGGCGCCGACCTGTGGATCGGCCCGGTCTTCCGGCCGGGTGAGGGGCCCTGCTGGTCCTGCCTGACCACGCGGTTGCGCGGGCACCGGCGCGGGGAGGCGCGGCTGTGGAGCGCGTCGAAGACGGGCGTCACCAGCCCGCCCGACGCGTCGCTGCCCCTCACCCGCGCCCTCGGGGCGCAGTTCGCGGCCCTGGAGGCGGCCAAGTGGCTGGCCGGGTCGCGGGGCGAACAGCAGGACACCGTGTGGACGCTGGACACCTTCTCGCTGGAGGGCCGCCACCACCGCGTGGAGAAGCGCCCGCAGTGCCCCTCCTGCGGGGATTCCGGGCTGGTGGCGGCGAGTGTCGGAAAGCCCGTCGTCATCGCGTCCAGGAGCAAGGCGGCCGTGGGCGGCAACGGGCACCGCGCGCTCGCCTCCGAGCTGGTGTGGGAACGCTACCGCCACCTGGCCGACCCCCTCACCGGGATCACGGACGCGATCCGGCGCGACCCGCGAAGCCCCTCCTTCCTGCACTGCTACCTTTCCGGGCCGAATCTCGCGCTCACCGACGACAGCCTCACCGCGATGAGAGCCGGTCTGCGCCAGCAGAGCGGCGGCAAGGGGAGCACCGACATCGAGGCCAGGGTGGGCGCGCTCTGCGAGGCGGTGGAGAGACACTGCGGCTCGCGGCACGGGGACGAGCCGACGGTGAGAGACAGCTTCCGCGGCCTGGGCGAGCGAGCCGTGCGTCCCGACGAGTGCCAGCACTTTCACCGGCGCCAGTTCGAGGACCGCGACCGCTGGAACGCCGAGAGCATGGCCTTCCAGCACATCCCGGAGCCGTTCGACGACGAGGAGGTCGTCGAGTGGACCCCGGTGTGGTCGCTCACCGCGAAGCGGCAGCGCCTGCTCCCCACCGACCTGCTCTACTTCAGCAGGGGCGGCCATCCGTCGGTGCGCGCGACCTCGAACGGGAACGCCGCGGGCTCCAGCGTCGAGGACGCGATCGTCCAGGGCTTCCTCGAACTGGTGGAGCGCGACGCGGTGGCCATCTGGTGGTACAACCGCACGCGCCAGCCCGCGGTGGACCTCGGCTCGTTCGACGATCCGTGGATCACCGACCTCCGGTCGCGCTACGAGGACATCGACCGGGAGTTCTGGGTCCTCGACGTCACCTCCGACCTGGGCATCCCCGTCATGGCGGCGATCTCGCGGCGCGTCGACAAGCCGGCCGAGGACATCATGCTCGGGTTCGGGGCCCACTTCGACCCCCGGATCGCCGCGCGGCGCGCGCTGACCGAACTCGGGCAGCTGCTCCCGGCCGTCGCCGGGGCACGCGCCGACGGGACGGGGTACGGCCCGACCGATCACCACATCCGGGACTGGTGGCTCACCGCGACGGCGGAGAACCAGCCCTACCTCCGTCCCCACGGGGACCGGGCCCCGCGGACCCTGGGCGACTACGCCTACACCCCTCGCGGCGATCTGCGGGAGGACGTCGAGCACATCGTCACGCTGGCCGGGCGGATGGGCCTGGACGTGCTCGTCCTCGACCAGACGCGTCCCGACATCGGCATGCCGGTCGTCAAGGTCGTCGTTCCCGGCCTGCGGCATTTCTGGGCGAGGTTCGGCCCCGGCCGGCTGTACGACGTCCCCGTCCTCCTCGGGCGTCTCGACAGGGCGACGGCCTACGAGGACCTTAACCCGATTCCCCTGTTCATGTAGCCGTTCCGCCTCGACAAGGGTCAGGAGTCACAGGATGGTCGGAGGCCAGGGCAGCGATACCGATGTGCTCCAGATATTCCCCCAGTGGTCGTTCCGGGAGGACGTGTACGTCGAACCGGAACCGTACAGCGGGACCGTGGTGCTCCACAGCCGCTGGGAGGACGTGGTCCTGCGATCCCCCGGACCCGCCGTGCTGGAGGCGATGCGCCGGATGAGCCTGGGGCCCACCTCGCTCGACAACGTCATCCGCGAGGACGCCGAGCGGCGGGAGCTCGACGCGATCATCGACGGTCTCCAGCACCTCGTGGTGCGTTCCTTCGGATTCGACCCCGAGCAGCCGCTGATGTCGGTGATCCCGCTCGCCCAGCGGGCACGGTTCCGGCTGCCGGAGGTCCCCCTGCTCCACCCGGTCCGCCTGTCCAGGTTCGCGCTGATCAGAACCGACGGGAACAACTACCACATCGAGTCCCCGCTGTCGCTGCACCGGGTCATCCTGCACCGGGCCGAGGCCATGTCCGGTGTCGGGTCGCTGATCCGCCCGGTCGTCCCGTCGGAGATCGAGCGGGACCGCCGGCCCGTGATCGCCTATCTGATGGCGGCGGGGATGGTGGTGCAGGCCGTGGAGGAGGACCCCTTCCAGCCGATGGTGTTCGAGGAGGACGTCGACCCCGCTCTCGTCGCCTGGACTCCCGTCGACCTCATGTTCCACACCCGGTCCACCCTGGGCCGGCACGACCACGACTTCGGGGCGACGTACCCGATGGGAGACAAGTGGAGCGTCGAGCCCGTCGTGAAGCCGGAGCCCGCGCGGGCTCTCGCCGATCCGGGGCCGGAGCGGGCTCCCGTCGCGCTGCCCCGGCCGAAGTGGGGCGAGCTGCTCGCAGCGGATCCGCCGCTGACCACGGTCGTCGAGGCGAGCCGGCACACCCGGCACTACGGTGAGAGACAGCTGACGGCCGACGAGCTCGGGGAGCTCCTGTACCGGACGGCCAGGGTCCGGTCCCTGGTCGGCTCCCCGGACGAGACCTCGACGACCTCGACGAGCGATCGCCCCTACCCGAGCAGCGGCGGCTCCTACGAGCTCGAGCTGTACGCCACGGTGGACAGGTGCGCCGGCGTCCCCCGGGGCGTCTACCACTACGACCCGCTGCGGCACCGGCTGGAGCCGATCGAGTCCACCCCGGCGGACGTGGACGAGCTGCTGGAGACGGGCAAGGTGGCGGCGAACCTGGACGCGACGCCGCCCGTCCTGCTGACCATCACCGCGCGGTTCCGCAGGCTGTCGCGGAAGTACAACGGGCTGAGCTACTCGCTGGTGCTCAAGAACGTCGGAGCGCTGACGCAGACGCTCTCCTTGGTCAGTACGGCCATGGGGCTGGCGGCGTGCAGGCTGGACAGCGGCGACATCGAGGTGACGGGACGTGTTTTCGGCCTCGACTGGCGTGTCGAGTCGAGTGTCGGTGGATTCGTCGTCGGCCACCGTCCCGGCCGCGAGCCGAACCGCTTTTCCGGGCGGTACGCGGTGAATGACGCCGAGTGGGTTCTTCGAGCAAGGGCGGAAATCACGTAAGTTGGACTTCCCTTTTTGGCATTTCATGAATGTGTGAGGATGCGCGCGGCGGGAGCCGCGTGAACACGCCGCGTCCCACCCACCGGACGCGCGTGAATCGTGCCGCACGACTATGACACGCGGTTTTTCCACTGCGTGCACCCGTTGATTCCCCTGGAGCCACGCGGACGGGCTGTCTAAGCTTATTCAGCTGATATAGATTGTTTCGGGGCGTCGGGCTGACGGGGAAGGACCACCGGTCGGGCTTTGAAGGAGACGGTCGATGACGGTGAACGCCGGCCCCCCGCAGCGCTGGCGCGGATTCGCCAGCTCGCTGCACAGGTCACGCCGTAGGACCCGGCAGGGAGTGGGCGGGCGGGCGGCCCCCAGGATGGCCCGTGCGATCATCGTCGCCGTCCTGTACGGCTACGTGTTCAACGCGCTGATGTTCGTGTGGGGAAGCGGCCTGCCGGGTTCCGACCTGCTGGGCTTCGCCGGCTGCCTGTTCGTCGCGCTGGTCCTGCAGCTCGCGCATTCGACGCGGGACGCGCTGAGCTGGCCCGTGCCGGTTCGGGTTCTCACGCTGTCGACACAGGCCGTCGCCACCTTCCTGCCGTTCGCGTGGGTCGGCCCGCAGGCGGGATCCATCGCGGGGTTCCTCGCCGGGTCCATGCTGCTGGTGGTGGCGGGGCCGGGGCGCTGGGGGCTCTTCTTCGCCGTCGCCGCCGGTGTCGGCGTGCTGCTCGCGCTCCGGGAGGCGAACCTGCTCGCGTTGGACGTCGTCTACAGCGTCTACTTCACCCTGCTGACCGGGTTGATGGTGTACGGGGTCAGCTCGCTGGCGTCTCTGGTGAAGGTGCTCTACGTGGCGCGGGGGGAGTTCGCGCGGGTGGCGGTGGCGCGGGAGCGGCTGCGGGTGGCGCGGGACCTGCACGACCTGCTGGGCTACAACGTGTCGGCGATGACCCTGAAGAGCGAGCTGGCGTACCGGCTGCTGCCGGGGGCGGCAGACCGGGCGCGGCAGGAACTCCGGGACGTCCTGGTGGTCGCCCGCCGCGCGCTGGCGGAGGTGCGGGTGGTGGCGGGCGGGTATCTCCCCATGTCGCTGACGGCGGAGGTCGAGTCGGCGGAGTCGATGCTGTCGGTCGCCGAGATACGGGTGGGCGTGGCCGTCTCGCGGGAGGGCCTGCCCGAGGCGCTGGACACCGTGCTGGCGATCGTGCTGCGGGAGGCGGTCACCAACGTGCTGCGGCACAGCAAGGCGCAGCGCTGCGAGATCGAGGCGGGGGTGGAGGAGGGCTGGGCGCGGCTGCGGGTCGGCAACGACGGGGTCGAGCCGCAGCTGGGGACGCGCTCGTTCGGGACCGGTACGGGACTGGGGAATCTCACGGGCCGGCTGGAGGCCGCGGGGGGACGGTTGTCGGTCACGGTCGACGGTGAGTGGTTCCAGCTGACGGCGGAGGCCCCGGTGGAGGCCCCGGTGGCGGTACCGGTCGCGGAGGGCTCCGAGGTCCCCGGCGCGTCCGAGGCGACCAGGACGTCCGAGGCGCCGGAGACGTCCGAGGAATCCGGGGTGCCGGGCAGGCCGGGGACTCCCGGCGCGCCCGGGACGGTCAGGGTGCCCGGAGCGCCGGAGGAGGAGCACGCGCGACCGGGAGCACCGGGTGACCGGCCGCCGGTCAGGGCCACGGCGCGGACGTGGCACCTGCGGGTGGCGCGCTTCATCGCCGTGCTGGTGCTGTCGGGTTACGGCGTCCTCATCGTGGTCAACGTGCTGGCGGAGCGGCCGCACCCGGTCGGGCTGATCGGATTCGCCGCGTGCGTGGCCGTGCTGGTCGGCGTGCAGATCGTCCACTCCCTGGGGGAGCATCGGTCGTGGCCGGGGTGGCTCAGGAAGGTGACCCTGGCGGTGCAGGCGGTCGCCACGGTCCTGCCGCTGCTGTGGATCGGCGCGCCGTGGGGTTCGATGGGCGGTTTCCTCGCGGGGGCGGTCCTGCTGCTGGTGGGTGGCCACTGGCGGTGGGTGCTGTACGCGGCCGTCGGCGCGGGGGTGATGCTGCTGTCCGTGTTCCAGGGCGACGTGGCGGAGTGGACCGCGTACCTGGTGATCTCCACGCTCCTGACCGGGCTGGTGGTCTTCGGCATCAGCTCGCTGTCGGACCTGGTGGCGCAGGTGGACCGGACGCGGGGGGAGCTGGCGCGGATGGCGGTGACCCAGGAGCGGTTGCGGGTGGCGCGGGAGCTGCACGCGCTGCTGGGGCACGAGCTGTCGGTGATGATCGTCAAGAGCGAGCTGGCGCACCGGCTGCTGCCGAGGTCCGCGGAGCGGGCGAAGACCGAGGTGGCGGAGGTGCTGGAGATCGCGCGGCGGGCGGTCGCGGACGTCCGGGCGGTGGCCAGCGGGTACCGGCACATGTCGTTCGACGCGGAGGTGGACTCGTCGGTCTCCACGCTCGCCGCCGCGGGAATCGACACCGGGGTGATCGTTCCCGCGGACCTGGTTCTCGGGGAGCTGGACGCGCTGCTCGCGGTCGTGCTGCGTGAGGCGGCCACGAACGTGCTGCGGCACAGCGACGCGCGGCGGTGCTCGATCGAGGTGGCCCTGGAAGCGGGCGGGCTGCGGCTGTGCGTGACCAACGACGGGGCGCCGCCGGAGGTGCTTCCTGCCGTCCGCGACGATTCCGGGCTGGGGGACCTGGCGGCACGGCTGGGCGCCGTCGGCGGGCGGCTGGCGGCCGAGGTCGCTGACGGGGCGTTCCGGCTGGTCGTCACCGCTCCCGCCGCCGCCCTCGTTCCCCGTACGCAGGCGTTGGGGGACACGTCGCGGGACGCTCGGGGAGGCACACCGGAAGATATGTCCGGAGGTATATCGGGAGGCGCGCGGAGAACGGACGGCCAGGGCGGGTGATACGGCCGGAGCGTTTTTCGGCTGACAAATGTGAGTAAGTTAATGTCAGAATTCCAAGGCATTGCCAAATTCAATTGACTGGGTACTATTCGGGGCAAGATCGGTTGGTCCAGTCGTTTGATCGAACGGTGGCGAGGCGTATGTGGACGAGAATCGCCTCGCAGAGTGGTTCGCGGGATCGCTCCCGGTGCCGCCCGTGGGATCGGCCGCAGGGGCGCCCGCGAGATGGAGAGACTTCGTGGACCCCGGTCGTCGGTTCTCGCCCCGGAGCCGACGTCCGAACGGGAGCGCCGCTGTGCTGAAGATCCTCCTCGCCGAGGATGTGCCCATGGTGCGCGGGGCGCTGGCCGCCCTGCTGGACATCGAGTCCGACCTGACGGTGGTGGCACAGGTCGGCAGCGGGGACAGGATCGTGCCCGTCGCGCTCGAGACGCGCCCCGATGTCGCGATCATCGACGTCGACCTGCCCGTGCTCGACGGTCTTTCCGCGGCGGAGGAGCTGCACGCGAAGCTGCCCACGTGCCGGACGCTGATCCTGACCGGCCTGGGACGGCCCGGCACGCTTCGCCGGGCCCTCTCGGTGTCGGTGTCCGGCTTCCTCCTCAAGGACACGCCCTCGGAGCGCCTCGCCCAGGCGGTCCGCGAGGTGGCCGCGGGGCGTCGCATCGTCGACCCGCAGCTCGCGCTGACCGCGTGGGACGTCGGGGAGAACCCGCTGTCCGGACGTGAGGTCCAGGTCCTGAGGCTGGCCGCGGGTGGCGCCGAGCCGCCGGAGATCGCGGCCGTCATGCACGTCTCCGTCGGGACCGTGCGCAACTACCTCACGAAGATAGTCACCAAGCTGAACGCCAGGAACCGGGTGGACGCCATCCGTATCGCCACCGAGGCCGGCTGGATCTGACCGGGCGGGACCTCGCGTCCTCCCCGTCCTCCCCGTCCTCCCCGTCATCCCTGGCCTTCCCGTCCTGTCCTTCCCGGCCCCCTTGGGCCCCCTTGGCCCCCCTTGGGCCCCCTTGGCCTCCCGATCCTTTCGGGTCCGCCGTTCCGTTCTCGCCGTTCCGTCTTCGCATCCTGAGAAGGATGTCTTATCGCGGGCCCATTGTCCTGATTTTGTTACCGGCATAGCGTAATTGCTGGTAACAAAAGCGTCGGCCGCTGTTCGTCACGTACTTCCCCCGGCCGGGAAAGGATGCCCGCAGATGAGTTCCAACAGGTGGCTGCACTACTTCGAGACGCAGATCCCCCTCTCCGAGGAGCCGCCGCGGATCGCGGCCAGGCTCGCCGGCTCCGGCCTGCACGCGGCGTACGTCGTGTACGAGAGCGGAGGGAAGTGGTCCTACGCGGGGGGAGCCCGGGCCGAGGTCACGCTGGACCGCAACGGCGCCCGGCTCGTCCAGGAGGACGAGCCCGATGTCGTCCTGCCCTGGAGCGACCGGCCCCTGCGCCAGGTGGCCCGGCTGCTCGACACCGTGAAGGTCCCCGCCTGGCGCGCGTACGGCTGGGCGACCTTCGAGCTCTCCTACGCCAAGGAGGGGAAGCTGGACCACGTCGGTGACGGCCGGCTGCTGCACCTCGTGGTGCCGAAGGCCGAGGTCCGCATCGAGGACGGCCACGCCCACCTCCGCGCCGCCGACCAGGAGACGCTGACCGCGCTGCTGGAGGCGATCTCCAGCCCCGTGGAGACCCCCGACGGAGCGCCGAAGCCGCTGGATGTGCGTGAGCTCGGCGAGGACGCGTACCGGCTCGCGGTGAAGCTCGCGGTCGAGGAGATCAACCAGGGCGACCTGAACAAGGTCATCCTGTCGAGGGTCGTCGACGTCGACGAGGACATCGACCTGATCGCCACCTACCTGGCCGGGCGCCGGGGCAACAACCCCGCGCGGTCGTTCCTGCTCAACCTCGGTGGCGTGGAGACGGCCGGGTTCAGCCCGGAGATCGTGGTCAAGGTGTCCGCGGACGGCCACGTGGTCAGCCAGCCGCTGGCCGGGACCAGGGCGCTCACCTCGGACCTGCTCGAGAACGAGAGCCTGCGCGCCGACCTCCTGGCCTCCGCCAAGGAGATCTACGAGCACGCGATCTCGGTGAAGGTCGGCACCGACGAGCTCGTCGACGTCTGCGTGCCCGGCTCGGTCGAGGTGCCGGAGTTCATGGCGATCCGCGAGCGCGGCAGCGTCCAGCACCTCGCCTCCCAGGTGTCCGGCAGGCTCGCCCCCGGCTTCAGGGCGTGGGACGCCTTCGGCGCGGTCTTCCCCGCGGTGACCGCGTCCGGCGTGCCGAAGGAGGCCGCGTACACCTCGATCCGCAGGCACGAGCCCGAGTCGCGCGGCCTGTACAGCGGGGCCGTGCTGACCGTCGACCACACCGGCGAGATGGACGCGGCACTCGTGCTGCGCAGCGCCTACCGGCAGGACGGCCGCACCTGGCTGCGCGCCGGGGCCGGCATCGTCGGGCAGTCCACTCCCGAGCGGGAGTTCGAGGAGACCTGCGAGAAGCTCGACAGCGTCGCGCGCTACCTGGTCCCCGCCGTCGAGGGGAGTGCGCGATGAGGGTCGACGACATCTACCTCGCAGGGGTGGGCGCCTACCTGCCCCCCGTGGTGACCACCGAGCACGCGGTCCGGGAGTCCTGGTACGACCGGGCCGACCGCGAGGCCTCCGGGATGGAGGCCGTGATGGTGGCCGGCGAGACGCCGGCCCCGGAGATGGCGGCCCGCGCGGCCCTGGTCGCGCTGCGCCGGTCGGGGCACGAGCCGGACGACTTCGGCGCGCTGCTGCACAGCGACAGCTACCACCAGGGGCCGGACGGCTGGTCGGCGCCGCACTACGTGCTGCGCAGGACGCTGAACCGGCCGATCACCGCGCTGGAGGTCAGGCAGGGCTGCCTCGGCATGATCGCGAGTCTTGAGATGGCCGCGCACCGGCTGATCGCCGACCGTGACAGGGACGCCGTGCTGCTGACCGCCGGGGACAATTTCTCCACCCCGCTGGTGGACCGGTGGCGAGCCTCCAGGATGTTCCTGCTCGCGGACGGCGGCGGCGCCGCGGTGGTGTCGCGGCGCGGCGGTTTCGCCCGGGTGCTGGCCTTCGGGACGGTCTCCAATCCAGGGATGGAGGAGCTGCACCGCGGCGGGGAGGTGCTCTTCCCGCCCGGCATCACCGTCGGCCGCTCGCTGAACTTCGAGGAGCGCAGCGACTACTGGCGCCGGCAGTGGGCGGAGGGGAAGGCGCCCCCGATGGGGCACTTCGGCGAGTGCGTCGCCGAGGCGGCCGGGCGGACGCTGGCGGAGGCCGGGATCTCCATGGAGAAGGTCACCCGCGTCTGCCACACCGGCTTCGCGCGGGGCTCCCTGGAGGGCATGTTCCTCGACCCCCTGGAGATCGACGCGGACCGGGGCCTGTGGGACTTCACCCGGAGGGTCGGGCACGCCGGCGCCGCCGACCCGTTCATCGGCCTGGAACACCTGTGGACGAGCGGGCAGGTCGCTCCCGGCGACCACGTGCTGCTCATCGGCAGCGCCCCCGGCATGGAGGCCGGCTGCGCGGTCGTGGAGATCGTCGCCCCGTACGAGCCCGGGAACCCCGAGCTCCAGAACCACGAGCCCGGGAACCACGAACCCCGGAACGAGAGCCACGAGCCCCGGAACCACGACCCCCAAGACGAGAACCACGAGCCCGGGAACCGCGAGCCGGAGAACGGAGGCCGGTAGATGCTTGACGGATGCACGCCATGGCCCAAGGAGTTCGCCGCCCGTTACCGGCGCGAGGGACTCTGGCGCGGGGAACGCCTCGGCGACCTCCCGCGAACCTGGGCCCACGCGTTCGGAGACGGTACGGCACTGGTCGGCGGGAGGCTGCGACTGTCCTACCGGGACCTGGAGAACCGGGTCGACCGGATGGCGGCGGGTTTCCACCGGCTCGGGATCGAGCCCGGCGACCGGATCGTCCTGCAGCTGCCCAACGTCCCCGAGTTCGTCATCGTGGCCTTCGCGCTCTTCAGGGTGGGCGCCAAGCCGGTGTTCTCCCTGGCGTCGCACCGGGCCAACGAGATCAGGCACCTGTGCGAGCTGTCAGGCGCGTCCGGATACGTCGTCCCCGGCGTCCATCGCGGGTTCGACCACACCGCGCTCGCCCTGCGGATGGCCGCCGAGGTACCGAGCCTGCGCCGGATCTTCGTCATGGACGGGGAGACCGGCGAGGAGGGCGAGGAAAAGAGCAGCGGCGAGACAGGCGAGAGCAGCGGCGACGAGACCGCCACGGCCGCCGCGGTGATCCCGCTCTCGCGGGTGGACGCCGACCCGGTCCCGCTCCCCGGGAGCGACCCGTCGGACGTGGCGTTCTTCCTGCTCTCCGGCGGGACCACCGCGCTGCCCAAGCTGATCCCGCGCACGCACGACGACTACGCGTACCAGACCAGGGCGGTGGCCGAGCTCTGCGAGCTCGGCGCGGACGACGTCTACCTGGCCGCGCTGCCGGTGGAGTTCAACTTCACCTGGGGCTGCCCGGGGGTCGTCGGCACGCTCGGCTCCGGCGGCACGGTCGTGCTCGCCGAGAGCCCGGTCGCGGAGGACTGCTTCCGCGCGATCGAGCGGGAGAGGGTCACCATCACCTCGGTCGTCCCCACCGTGGCGCAGCTCTGGCTGGAGGAGGCGGCGTGGGCCGAGGCGGACCTGTCCAGCCTGCGCGTGCTGCAGATCGGCGGGGCCAGACTCCAGCCGGAGCTGGCCGCGCGGATCGAGCCCGAGCTGGGCTGCCGCCTCCAGCAGGTGTTCGGCATGGCCGAGGGAATGCTCTCCATGTCCAGGAAGGGCGACGATCCCGGGTCCGTCGTGGACACCCAGGGGCGGCCGATCTCACCGGCCGACGAGGTGCGGATCGTCGACGAGCGGGACGCCGAGGTGCCCGCGGGCGCCACCGGCGAGCTGCTCACCCGTGGCCCGTACACACTGCGCGGCTACTACCGCGCCGAGGAGCACAACCGGCGGGCCTTCACCGAGGACGGCTTCTACCGCACCGGTGACCTGGCCCGGCTGACCGCCGAGGGGAACCTGGTCATCGAGGGACGGCTGAAGGACGTGGTGATCCGCGGCGGAGACAAGATCGCGGCCGGAGAGGTGGAGGGCCACCTGCTCACCCACCCGTCGGTCGCCAGGGCGGCGGTCGTGCCGGTCCCCGACGAGTTCCTCGGCGAGCGGATCTACGCGTTCATCGTCCATCGGGGCGAACAGGACGGGAAACCGGCGCCGGCCGAGCTGAAGCGGGCGCTGCACGAGCGCGGGCTGGCCGAGTTCAAGCTGCCGGACCGCGTGGAGTTCGTCGACGACTTCCCGCTGACCCCGCTCGGCAAGATCGACAAGAAGGTGCTCGCCGCCGCGGCGAAGGACCCGGCCCTGTCCCGCCGGTGGGCGCCCGCGGAGCCCACCCCCGAACACCAGGAAAGGTGAACCAGACATGGAACGCGATATCTCAGCACCGCCCACGGCCGACGACCTGCGGCAGACCGTCGCGACGATCGTCGGCACCGAGCCCGGCGAGATCACCGGCGACGCCAACCTCGTCTTCCTCGGGCTGGGGTCCCTGGAGATGATGCGGCTCGTCACCCGATGGCGACGCCAGGGCGTCGCGGTGGAGTTCGGCGAGCTCGCCGCCGAGCCGACCGTCGACGCGTGGCAGCGGCACCTGCGCGCGGCCTGGGAGGCCCGGCAGGTGAAATCGGGGGAGGCCGTCGGATGAGCGCGCTGCTGATCCGCGGCGGCTGCCTCTACCCGGCCGACGCCGGGGCGCGCGTCGTCCCCGACGGAGCCGTGCTCGTCGAGGGCGAGCGGATCGTCGCCGCCGGGACCACCGCGGAGGTCGAGGCCGCCATGGAACCCCGGCGGCGCGAGAACCTGCGCACGATCGACGCCCGGGGGAAGATAATCCTGCCCGGCTTCGTCAACGCGCACTGGCACGACCTGTTCGCCATGCGGTTCCCCTTCAAGGGGGCGCTGCGGCCCGCCGCCGACCGCGACGACAAGCCCGCGTTCATGGCGCTGGGCGGCGACGTCCAGCAGATCTCGGTGGTCTTCGACTCCTTCCACGACCAGATCGACCGGCTCACCCCGGACGAGGCCGAGGCCATCGCCCGCTACTCGATGTGGACCCAGCTGCGCTCCGGCGCGACCACCCTCGGGGACGTGGGCTCGTTCAACCGACCCGAGGCGCTGGCCTCGGCCGCCCGCCACCTCGGCATGCGCTGCGTGGTCAGCACCTGGGCGAGCGACGCGGTGTGCGCCCCCGGCGAGTCGCGGTTCCGCAGGACCCGCGACGCCGACGTGGTGCTGCGGCGGATCGAGGACCTGCTGCGCGACTGCGCGGGGGACACGAGCGGGCTGGTACGGGCACGGCCGACCTCCGTCTACGGGGTCAACATGACCGACGACCTCGGTGTCGGTTTCGCCGAACTCGTCGCCGAGTACGACGTGCCGTTCGCGACACACGTCGGCGCGCTGCGCAACGAGGCCGAGGTGACGCGGAGCTACTACGGCACGACCCCGGTGCGCAGGTTCGCCGAGCTCGGCCTGCTCTCCGACCGGTTCATGGCGGTGCACTGCGCGTTCGCCGACGACGAGGAACGCGAGATGCTCGTCGCGGCGAACGCGCACATCAGCCACTCGCCGGCGAAGTACGGCCCGGCGGGGGAGTCCTCGCTGACCGAGACCCGGGCGATGCCGGAGTTCCGGCGCGCCGGGCTGGACGTCTCGCTGTCCACCGACGGCGCAGCGCTGCCGGTCGGCGGCATGGCCGAGGCCATGCGGGTCACCTGGCAGATCTACAACGAGATGTACGCCGACCCGACCGAGGTGCTGCCGACCGACGCGCTGGCGATGGCCACCCGGCTCCCTGCCCGGGGGCTGGACTGGGCGGGGGAGATCGGCAGCATCGAGGCGGGCAAGCAGGCGGACCTGCTGCTGGTCCCCGCCGACGACTGGCGCTACCTGCTCAACCCGCGCCCGCTGGAGAGCTTCCTCGCGCTCGGCGGCTCGACGGACGTGGACACCGTGATCGTCGCGGGCCGGACGCTGGTGGAGGGCGGCAGGGCCACCGGTCTCGACGAGGACGAGCTCGAAGCCGACTACATCGAGGCACTCGGCGCCTTCTCGGTGCGCTGCCTCGGTGTCGACCCCGATCTGGTCGCCACGCTGACCCGTGCGGCACGCCGATGAGGAGGTACCACCGATGCATGACAGGACGGCCCTGGTCACCGGGGCGGCAGGCGGTATCGGCGAGGCGGTGGTGCGGGCGCTGGCCGCCGAGGGCGTCGCCGTCGCGGCGGTGGACGCGAACGCCGAGGCACTGAACCCGCTCGTCAAGGATCTCGCCGAGGCCGGGCACCGCGTCCGGGGCTTCGTCGTGGACGTGACCTCCAGCGCCGAGGTGGACATCGTGGTGGAGCGGGCGGAACGCGAGCTGGGGCCGATCGGCTACCTGGTCAACGCCGCCGGGGTGCTGCGCGTCGGCGCGGGAGCCTCGCTCACCGACGACGACTGGGACACCACGTTCGCGGTCAACGCGACCGGCGTGTTCCACGTCAGCAGGGCGGTGGCCAACCGGATGATCCCCCGGGGGTCCGGGGCGATCGTCACGCTGGCCTCCAACGCGGCCAGGACGCCGCGCTGGAACATGGCGGCCTACGCGGCGTCCAAGGCCGCGGCGAGCAGTTTCACCAAGTGCCTGGGGCTGGAGCTCGCCCAGCACGGCATCCGGTGCAACGTGGTCGCCCCCGGCTCCACCGACACGCCGATGCTGACCTCGCTGTGGGCCGGAGGCGACGCGCTGCGGGTCTCCATCGAGGGCGCGCCGGAGACCTTCAGGGTCGGCATCCCGATGGGGCGGCTGGCGCGGCCCGCCGACGTCGCCGACGCGGTGCTGTTCCTGCTCTCCGACCGTGCCGCGCACATCACCCTGCAGGACCTCACGGTCGACGGCGGCGCCGCCCTCGGCAACTGAGCACGACCCCGCCCGGCCGAGAGCCCGGCCGGGCCGCGGAGCCCGGAACCCCACGAAAAGACGTCACGAAGAGACGTCACGAAGAGACTTAACGAAGAGCGGAGGCACGCCATGGCGATCCCGGCGATCGAGTCCTATCCCATGCCGACCGAGGACGAGCTGCCGGAGAACATCGCGCGCTGGACCATCGATCCCGATCGCGCGGTGCTGCTCGTCCACGACATGCAGAACTACTTCCTGAGCCCGTTCCCGCGGGGGCAGGCCCCCACGACCGACCTGGTGGAGAACGTCGCGACCCTGCGGGCGCGCTTCGCCACGCTCGGCGCGCCGGTCGTCTACACCGCCCAGCCCGGCGGGATGACCGACGAGCAGCGCGGCCTGCTCAAGGACTTCTGGGGCGCGGGGATGAGCTCCGCCCCGGAACACCGGATGATCATCGACCGGCTGGCCCCGTTCGGCCCCGACGTCGTGTTCACCAAGTGGCGGCCCAGCGCGTTCTGCCGTACCGGCCTGCTCGACCTGTTGCGCGAGAGGGGCCGCGACCAGCTGGTGATCTGCGGGGTGTACGCCCACGTCGGAATCCTGATGACCGCCCACGAGGGGTTCTCCCAGGACATACAGACGTTCGTGGTGGCGGACGCGGTGGCCGACTTCTCGCGGGAGTACCACCGGCAGGCGCTGGACTACGCGGCGTCGAGGTGCTCGGTGACGCTGTCCACCCGGTCCGCGCTGGCGATGCTGAACGGGGCGGCCGCGGACGGGGCCGCGCCGGACGCGACGGTCCTGGACGAGGCGGCGCTGGAAGGAGCGGGACGATGACCGCGACAACGACCGCGACAACGACCGGGCCGATGCCCGGGGCGATGAACGCGGCGGAGGCCGGGGCGATGAATGCGGCGGCCGGGACGCTCCTGCTCGACCGGATCCTCGGTCCGCAGGCGCCCCCGTTCGCCCTGCTGCATCGTCCGGGCTCGACCGGGGCGGACCGGCTCGACCTGCTCATCGGGGAGACCACCGAGGTCGGCCGCATCGCGGACATCCCGCTGCCGCCCGATGACGACGCCTCCCGGGGTGCCGGTGCCCGGCACGAGGTGCTCGCGATGCTGCCGTACCGCCAGATCGGCGAGCGCGGGTACGCGTTCCCCGACGACGAGGCCCCGCTGCTCGCGATGACCGTCGTCGACCAGGCCGTGCTGCCGATGGGCGAGGTCCTCGACCGGCTCCCCGACGGGCCGATCGAGCTGGGCGAGGGCGACTTCGACTCCGACGACGAGGAGTACGCGGCCACCGTGCGCCGGGTGCTCTCCGAGGAGATCGGCCGGGGAACGGGCGCGAACTTCGTCATCAAGCGGTCGTTCTCCGCCGAGATCACCAACTGGTCGACCCGCACGGCGCTGGCGTTCTTCCGGCGGCTGCTCGGCAGGGACCCCGGCTGCCACTGGACCTTCGTGATCCACACCGGCGGGCGCACCTTCGTCGGCGCCTCGCCCGAGCGGCACATCAGCCTCGACGCGGGCACCGTGGTGATGAACCCGATCAGCGGCACCTACCGGTACCCGGCGGAGGGGCCCGAGGTGCGCGGGGTGCTCGGCTTCCTGTCCGACAGCAAGGAGGCGAACGAGCTCTACATGGTGCTCGACGAGGAACTGAAGATGATGGGCCGGGTGTGCGACCTCGGTGGCCGCACGGTGGGCCCGTACCTCAAGCAGATGGCGCGCCTGGCGCACACCGAGTACCTGATCGAGGGGCGCAGCTCGCTGGACGTGCGGGACATCCTGAGGGAGACCATGTTCGCGCCCACGGTCACCGGCGGCCCGCTGGAGAGCGCCTGCCGGGTGATCAGCCGCTACGAGCCGGAGGGCCGGGACTACTACGCGGGCATGGTCGCGCTGATCGGCCGGGACGAGGCGGGCGGCCGGGCGCTGGACTCCGCGATCGTCATCCGCACCGCCGACATCGACGCGGCGGGCCGGATGCGGATCGCCGTCGGCGCCACGCTGGTCCGCGACTCCGACCCGGCCTCCGAGGCGGAGGAGACCCGAACGAAGGCCGCGGGGCTGCTGGAGGCGCTGCGCCACGCGCCGGGAGGCGACGTCGGCGCTCCCGCCGAGCCGGCGGACATGGGCACCGACCCGCGGATACGGCGGGCACTGATCGAGCGGAACGCGCCGCTCGCCGGCTTCTGGTTCGAGGGCCCGGACAACCGCAGGCACCTCGTGCCCAGGTTGGTCGGCCGCAGGGTGCTGGTGATCGACGCCGAGGACACCTTCACCGCGATGGCCAGGCACCAGCTCGCCGCGCTGGGGTGCGAGGTCAGCGTGCGCAGGTTCGACGAGGACTACCGGCTGGAGGAGCACGACCTGGTCATCGTCGGCCCGGGCCCCGGGGACCCGAGGGACCACGACGATTTCAAGATCGCCCATCTCAGGGACGCGACGCGGCGCCTGCTGGAGCTGGGCATCCCCTTCCTGTCGGTCTGTCTCGGCCACCAGGTGCTCAGCACGCTGCTCGGGCTGGAGCTCGGCCGCAATCCGTTCCCCAACCAGGGCGTGCAGCGGAAGATCGATTTCCTGGGGCGGACGGAGCTGGTGGGCTTCTACAACACCTTCGCCGCCCGCAGCCCCGCCGACCGGTTCCCCTGCCGGGAGCGCGAGGGCACGGTCGAGGTGTTCAGGGAGGCGTCGAGCGGCGAGGTCCACGCGCTGCGCGGACCCGGCTTCGTCTCGGTGCAGTTCCACCCCGCGTCGGTGCTGACCCGCAACGGCGTGGAGATCCTCGGCGAGATCCTCAGCGACCTGCTGGTACAGGCCGAGCACCCCGTCCCGTCCGAGGCCGGGCCCTCCCGGTGAGACGTGCGCTCAGGGGCGGGGGAGGGCCTCGATGGTCTCCATGTGGATCTCGCCCCACTCGCCGAGCGGGATGAGCGCGGTGTTGAGCGAGTGGCCGAACTCGGTCAGCGAGTACTCCACCTTCGGCGGAACCTGGTGATAGACCTCGCGGTGCACCAGGCCGTACGACTCCATCTCCCGGAGCTGCTGGATCAGCATCTTCTCGCTGATGCCCGACACGCTCCGGCTCAGCTCGCCGAACCGGAGGGCCCCGGAGTGGAGGGCCCACAGGATCAGCGCCTTCCACTTGCCGCCCACGACGTCGACGGCGGCGTCGAGCCCGCACGAGTAGGTCTGTTTCTTCATCCCGCTCTCCATACTTACGAAAAGGTTAGTACCTGACAAAATAGTAGGTACTTGAGGAAATTTCAGCGGCGCGCCAGCATCGAAACGTCCCAGCCGGGGTCACGAAGGGATCCGGGACTGGGACCTTCTTGTGCCGACACCGCATGAAATAGGGGGATAAATGAATACCGACGCTCGGACGCCGGTGACAGTCATCGGTCTGGGGGCGATGGGCAGGGCACTGGCCGGGGCCTTCCTGGACAACGGCCATCCCACGACCGTGTGGAACCGTACCGCGGGGAAGGGCGGAGAGCTCACCGAGCGGGGCGCGACCGAGGCGGCCACCGCCGCCGAGGCGGTCGCGGCGAGCCCGGTCGTCGTGGTCTGCGTGCTGGACTACGACGCGGTCCGCGAGGTCCTCGGCGCCCCCGGCGCCTCCGGTCTCGAGGACGTCGCGGACGTCCTCGACACCCCCGGACCCCTCGACGGCTCCGGCACCCCCGGCACCGTGGCCGGCCTCCTGGCGGGCCGGACCCTGGTGAACCTCACCAACGGCACGCCCCGCCAGGCGCGCGAGCTGGCCCGCTGGGCCTCCGAACAGGGAGCGGACTACCTGGACGGCGGCATCATGGCGGTGCCCCCGATGATCGGGAGCCCCGCATCCCTCATCCTCTGCAGCGGGTCGCCGGAGACGTTCACCGCTCACGAGCGGACCCTGTCGGCGCTGGGCACCCTCTCCCACCTGGGCGAGGACGCGGGCCGGGCGGCCCTGTACGACATCGCGCTGCTCAGCGCGATGTACGGGATGTTCGGCGGCTTCTTCCAGGCCGTCGCCATGGTCGGTTCCGAGAAGGTCCCGGCGACGGAGTTCACGCCGCTGGTGGTCTCGTGGCTCAACGCCATGATCACAAGCCTTCCCGAGATGGCGAAGGCGTACGACGCGAACGACCACTCCGCCACCGCCTCGAACCTGGGGATGCAGGCGGAGGCCTTCGTTAACCTGCTGGACGCCGGCAGGGACCAGGGCGTCAGCACCGAGCTGCTGGAGCCCATGGGGACGCTGCTCCACCGTGGGGTCGCCGCGAACCGGGGCGACGACGACCTCTCGGCCCTGATCGACCTGCTTCGCACGGACCCCGCGAGCGGCGCGGTCCCCGCGAGCGGCGCGGTCCCCGCAAGAGGTGCGGTCCTCGCGAAAGGCACGGACCTCATGAAAGTCGCGGACCCCGCGGACGCCGGATCGCACGACATCGGATCGGAGTAGGACATGACCCACGACCACCCCGCCCCCGTGACGGTTCTCGGCCTGGGGCCGATGGGCCAGGCACTGGCCGGAGCGTTCCTCGCGCACGGCCATCCCACGACCGTGTGGAACCGGACGGCCGCCAAAGCCGAGGATCTCGTCGCCCGGGGAGCGATCCGCGCGGACACGGTCGCCGACGCGGTCGCGGCGAGCCCGCTGACGATCGCCTGCGTGATCGACTACGACGCCGTGCGGGCGATCGTCGACCCGGCCGCCGACGCGCTGAAGGGCCGCACCCTGGTCAACCTCACCGCCGACACGCCGGAACGTGCCCGCCTGACGGCCGCGTGGGCCGCCGAACGCGGCATCGACTACCTCGACGGGGCCATCATGACCCCGACGCCGACCATCGGGGGACCGGCGGCCGTCGTCCTGTACAGCGGGCCGGAGGAGGTCCACCGAGCCCATCTGCGAACGCTGGCGAGCCTGGGCGGCACCTCCGCCTACCTGGGCGCGGACCCCGGGAGGGCGGCGGCGCACGACGTGGCCCTGCTCGACCTCTTCTGGACGTCGATGAGCGGCCTCGTCCACGCCTTCGCCCTGGCCGCCGCCGAGAACATCGCGGCGAGGGACCTCGCCCCGCTCGCCAAGGGGATCGGCGCCCTGCTCCCCGACATCATCGACGAGTTCGCGGAGCACCTCGACGCCGGCGACCACCCAGGCGACGAGTCCACCATCCTGTCGGCCGTCGCCGGCATGGAGCACATCATCCACGCGGCCCGGGACCAGGGCATCGACACCGGCGTGCTGAGCGCCGCCCGGGCCGTCGCCCGGCGGGCCATCGACGCCGGTCAGGGCGGCGACAGCTTCTCACGCCTGGCGGAGGTGCTCACGAGGCCCGTACCGGCGGCCTCCTGACCGAAGACCGGTGACCCCGGCGGGTCCGGTGACGAGCGGGGATCGCCGGGCACGCGTCCCCGCCGCGCCCGTGTCCGGCCGGACCCTGACGGACTGAGGCGGACGACGCATGTGATCATGGGGGTGCTTGGTCTCGTGGTGGCCCGGAGGCGGTGGGCGCGCGTCATGCTGCACCGAAACCGCACTGAACCGCACCGAACCGCACTGAACCGCACTGCCGCACTGAACCGCACTGAGACCGCGCGGAACCCGTCGTCCGATCCCGGCTCCGGGACGGGAGCCGAGGTAGAATAGGGGTACCAAGGACATTTCGTGCGTTGGCATTCGGGTCGGCGTCGCCCAAGGCGATAGGCAACCCCGGTCCCCCAGGGCCGAGACAGGCCAGACGATCATGACGTCCGAGCTTCTCTCCCACGGCGCACCCTCCACCCCCGGTGCCGTCACCGCGAACGCCCCCTCCGAGGTACGCCTCAGCCTGGATCCCGCCCTCGGCCGCAGGGGCGCCGTGGACGGGGCCTGGTGGCCGTACTCGCTGGACGCCACCGCGGAGCTGCCCGCACTCATCGCCGCGGTCGACGAGTTGCTCGGCCGGCACGTCCTGCGGGTGGGCCTGTCCCTGAAGGCGTGGGACGACATCCCGCACCGCGTCGCGGCCCCGGGCCGGCAGGTGAAGGTCGGCTGGTTCCGCCACATGGACCCGCACGTGGTCACCCTGATCCCGGTGAACATGGAGCCGGTCAACCTGCTGGTGATCCCGCCGGGCACCGAGGGCGCCACCGCCGCGAACGCGCTCAGGCTGGCCATCACGCCCGAGGTCGCCACCGGCCCGGCCGGCATCCTCACCGCCGCCGCCTCGGGCACGGCCCCGGCCGCCCCGGTCGCTCCAGTCACCCCGGCCGCCCCGGTCACCCCGGTCACCCCGGTCACCCCGGCCGCTCTGGCCACCGGGGACGACGGCCAGGCGTCCTGGGAGGACGAGGGCGGCCACAGATGACCGGAGGCGAGCACCGCTGCCCCCTACCAGAGGGTGAGGGAGCGGCTCAGGATCCCCGCGGCGTCGTCCTCGCCGACCGGGCGCGGGGCGGTGGCGAGCAGCCGCTGCTGCTTCATCGCCCCCTCCGCGAGCGCGGGGACGTCCGCCTCGGTGTACCCGACGCCGCCGATGCCGTTCGGCATCCCGACGTCGCGCATCAGCCTCGCCAGCACGCCGGGCAGGAACTCCGCGAGGTCGCCGGGCCTGGTGGCGGACGGGTCGAGCAGCTCGGCTGCCCGCAGGTGCCGTTCCGGCCGCGCCTCGAAGGTGAACCTGAACGCCTCGGGGGCGGTCAGCGCGACGGCCATCCCGTGCGGCACCATCGGCTCGTCCCCCGGGTAGCCCTCGGGGCGGAAGTCCCGCACGCGCCCGGCGATCGGGTAGGCGTTGGCGTGCGGGATGTGCACGCCCGCGTTGCCGAACCCCAGCCCGGCGAACGTCGCCGCCAGCGCCATCCGCGCCCTCGCCTCCTTGTCGTCCCCGTCGCGTACGGCGGCGCGGAAGGACCGCGCGAGCAGATGCAGCGCCCGCTCGGACCACATGTCGGCCACCGGGTTCGAGCCGCAGTACGGGACGCGCTCCTCGGGACGCTTGCGCTCGTAGGAGGTGTACGCGCGGGCGGTGTAGCTCTCCAGCGCGTGGCAGAGGATGTCCATCCCGGAGGCGGCGGTCACCTCCGGGGGCTGGGACATCGTCAGGTCCGGGTCGACGACCGCCAGGACCGGGCGGAGCCGGGCGTGGCTGATCCCGGTCTTGACCTTCAGATCGAGCACGTCGAGCACGCAGATCGTGGTGCTCTCCGACCCGGTACCCGTCGTCGTGGGCACCGCGACCAGCGGCTTGAGCGGCCGTGACGGTGCCAGGCCACCCCCCACGGGCGCGTTGACGTAGTCCATCAGCTCGCCCGGGTTGGTGGTGAGCAGGTTGACCGCCTTGGCGGTGTCGATGCTCGACCCGCCCCCGACGGCGACGAAGGCGTCCCACGGGCCGGAGGCGCGGGCGTACTCGACGGCCGCGAGCAGGCTCTCGTCCGTCGGCTCGACGCGCACGCCGTCGTACACGCCCGCCTCCATGCCGAAGCCCGCCAGCTGCTCGGCGATCCGCCGCGGCGCGCCGGTCGCGGCCACCCCCGGGTCGGTGACGACGAGGACGCGGCGCGCGCCGTACTGCCCGAGATCGAAGCCGATCTCGGCGGAGGCGCCCGGCCCGAACTTCAGGGCGGGGGCGCCGTAGGTGAAGACGGACTCGGGGTTGCTCGGAGTACTGAACACGTCCGGCTCCTCTCTCGCGATTCTGACCCGTGTCATCGGACGGGGGCATCCGCGTCAGCGAGCATACCCAGCGGTATGTCGCTCCGGCCCACCCGCCCGCCGATCTTGGGGATGGCGCCTTTCGAGGGCAACAGGAGCCTTTCGAGGACAAGAAGCCTGCAAGCCGATGACAAGCCGGGCTCCATATCGTCGCCGCCATGATGAAAAGAACGATCGCGGTGACCGCCGTGGCAGGAGCCGCGGTGCTGGCGGCCCAGCTCCCCGCGTCCGCGGGTTCCTCCACCGCGCTGCTCCGGCTGCGCGCCGGTCTGACGCTGGAGATCCCGAACTCCTGGCGGGTGTACGGGACCGCGGACCAGATCCGAGTGGTGACCGGTGCCTGCGCTCGGCCCAACGGCGGCTACTTCCAGCCCAGATGTGACAGCTTCTGGGTCATGGGGCCGAAGACGCTCAAGCGCGGGGGAGAGGGCTTCCGGCGCTACGACCCCACGCAGGGCCCGTACTACCCGGCCTCCGACGTGCAGCGCTGCCCGACCGACCCCAGGTACGGGCAGGTCATCGGCAAGGCGATCGTGGTCGGCTACCGGAACATCGGGGTGGCGCACAAGGCGCACTACCGGGTCTGGCCCGGCAGGTGTGTGTCGTACAGCGGCGGCGAGCAGAAGTCGACGTTCAACCAGCGCGAGTGGTACCTGCCGCAGTCGAAGATCCTCGTCGTCGACCAGTGGGCCACCCCCGGCCTGGCCACGATCCTGAAGAACGCCACCTGGGACAACTGATCCCGGAACGGGGTCCGGCCCCGGGCAGGAGGGCGTGGTGACGGTGAACGGCGGCGGACCAGGGCCTGAGCCCGTTCCGCCGGCCTGCTTGCCCGGGTGCCCCGCGAGGGCGTGGAGCCGTTCCTACCCGGCGCCCAGAGGGGCTCGCCGCGCGAGCACCCTGCGATGGCTGATTCGCCAGCCCAGGTCGCCGCGCGAGACCGTGTCCTCGTAGGTCACGCTTCCGCACGTGCCGTCCGCCATGATGCCGATGCCCTTGGACAGAGCGCGTACGTGATCGTCGGCTGTTTCGGTGACAACGATGTTCGTCACGTGGTGGCCGACCGGATTGCTCTCGCCCATGGCCAGCGCCGCGTCGCGAAACGCGGCCAGCCCCTCGATGGTCCCTCCGCCCAGATCACTGACGTCGTAGACGGCGTCGGCGGTGAACAGCTCGTGCAGCCGGTCGAGTTTCCCGGCGTCGATCAGGTGACCGTGCATCGAGATCAGCTCCGTGATGGCCACGCGATCCTCGGCGGTGAGCGCCATGGCAGTCCTCCCGTAAGGGCTCCGACGAGACGCGTCGTCAACCCGGGTGAGCGATATGGGGACCTCCCCGTTTACGGGTATTACCATAAACGGGGAAGTCCCCATTAACAAGTCTGGAGCAGGCAGATGGCGCGTACGGGCGACAGTCCGACCACTCCCGGACGAGGGCGCAGAGCCGACGCCGCACGGAACGCCGGGTTGCTGCTGTCGGCGGCGAGAGAGCTCTTCGAAGAACACGGTCCCGAGGTCGCGTTGGACGACATCGCGCGCAGAGCGGGCGTTGGCAACGCGACTCTCTACCGGCACTTCCCCACTCGTGGCGACCTGCTCGTCGCCGTGTACGCGGAGGAGGTCGCCGCACTCTGTGAGCGGGGTGCGGCACTGCTTCGGGAGCCGTCGGCGGTCGAGGCGCTCTTCGACTGGCTGGACGGCTTCGTCGTCCACGTCGCGACCAAGGGCACCCTCGCCCTCGCGGGCACCGAAAGCAGGAACGAGCGGCGCACCGAACTGTTCGATCGCTGGCATGAGTCGATGAGATCGACCGCGGAGGCTCTGCTCCTCAGGGCGCAGGAGGACGGAGCCGTCCGATCCGACCTCGCGGTAGGTGACCTGCTGGCCCTGACAAGCGCGGCCGCCATCGCCGGCGCCGACGCGAGCCATGCGCGACGGCTGTTACGGATCCTGCGCCACGGCATGGCACTGTAAAAGCCCCCAGCGCCCCCGTTGCTCCCCTCGCCGTAATGACGGGGAGGTCCGTACGCCCTCCACCACCTTCGAGTGGCCGGGCGCGCGGACCTACCCCGGCACCCGGAACCAGACCGACCCGCCCGCGCCGTCGCGGTGCGACCCCCACCCGGCCGCGATCATCTCCACCAGCCACAGCCCCCGCCCGCCGTCGTCGTCGGTCTCCGGCACGCGCACGGCGGGCGCGCTCGCGGCCGATCCATCGTCGGTGACCTCCACGTGAACCGTCGTGGTGGTACGCGCCACGTAGACGGTCACCCGTCCATCCGCCGTACGCCCGGAGTCGGAGTGGGCCACGGCGTTCGTGGTCAGTTCACTCAGCAGGAGCAGCACGTCGTCGAGCAACGGGTGCGCGACCTGCCCTGCCAGCAGGTCGCGCACCCAGGCCCGAGCCTCCGGCACGGATTCCACCCGCCCGGGAAACACCCTCCGCCACGCGCCGTACGGCCCACCCGCCCACGGCGCTGTCGAAGTTCCTTCACCGTGATGTCCGGGACAGCTGTCCTCTTTCCCCGTGGTCTCCTTTTCGGATCTCACGCGGTCACCGCCGACATGATCATGTCGGCTGCGTTGTCGGCCTCCGCCCAGACCCATTCCCCGCGCTGCCACAGCCGCGCCCACCAGGGCCGCCAGACGAACGCCCACCCGCAGAAGCGCCGGACGACCGTGATCCTGACCAGTGCCGCGCCCGTCGCCGTACGGATCTCCAGAATCGGCTGCCCCGCCACCGGGAGGACCAGCGAGGTGCACACGCCGAGCCGGTGCAGATCCCAGCCGAGCCGGGTCAGATGGACGAATCGTTCGTGCTGCTCGACCGCTGTCGCGCTCCTGTCCTCCGAGTGTCTCCGGTGAGCGCGATTGAGGCGTGAAAGGTCGCCGTTCTGATCATTCATCACTCGTCTCGTCTCCGGTTTAAAGGCGCGGGTTCGCTTTGTTTTTCGTCCTGTCGAACAGAGAGGACGTGTGCTTAGATTGCCCTCATGAGAGGTGAGGACATAACCGGATCGGTAACCCGAGAGATAGCTGAAAATGCCGACGGTCGGCCTGTCGATACCAAGAGCTGACATCGCCCATTAACCCAAAAGGCCGTTTTTCTCTATTTCAGGAGGAATGCGATGAGCGTCGAGACCTCCCCGGAGCCCGGATCCCCGCACGCGCGTTTCGGGGCTGAGATGCGCCGGTTGCGCGAGGCCGCGCAACTGTCCCAGAGCGCAGTGGCCTCACGCCTGGGATGCACGCAGACGCAGGTGAGCCGCCTGGAGTCCGCCACCCGCACGCCGTCGAGATCCGACGCCGAGCGGCTCGACCTGCTCTTCGGCTCCAACGGCAGCACGCACTTCACGGACCTGCGCCGACACATCGTCGCCCGTCCCAGCGGCCCGGCCTGGTTCATCGGCTGGGCCGAGGAGATAGAACCCGCCGCCCTCGTCCTCCGCTCCTGGGACCCTCTTCTCGTCCCCGGCCTCCTCCAAACGGAGTGCTACGCCCGGCACCTCTTCACCCACGGTCCCCGGGCTACCCCCGACGAGGTGGAAGAGCGCGTCCAGGCCCGCATGCGACGCCAGCAAATCCTCGACAAGGACGACCCCCCGATGCTTCTCGTCCTCATAGACGAGGGCGTCCTTCGCCGTCGCGTCAACGGCCCCGAGGTGATGCGGGAACAGCTCGGCCACCTGCTGGAGGTCGCCCAGCGGCCTACGGTCGCCGTTCAAGTCGTCGATCCAGATTGCACCGCGGGTATGTTGGGCGCTTTTATGATCGCCGAACTCCCGAACGGTCAACCGGACACCATCCATGTCGATTCGTCGATCGAAGGACACGTCACGACCGACCAGGATTCCGTGACCTTGATATGGAACAGATATGAATCCATACGCCGATGGGCTTATCCTGACCGCATGTCCCTCAAAATGATCGAGGAAGCGAGGCAGGAATGGACCTGAGTGCCGCAGTATGGCGGAAGTCGTCGCGCTCCGGAGACAACGGCGGCCAGTGTGTCGAGGTGGCCGCCAACCTGCCGGGTGTGGTCGCGGTTCGCGACAGCAAGGACCCTCAGGGTCACAAGCTCCTCTTCACCCCTGCCGAGTGGCGGACCTTCGTCGGTGGCGTCAAGATCGGTGAGTTCGACCGACTGACCTGACGGGAAACACGACACCCGGCGCCGTCGAGAACCGGTTTGAGCTTCCACCGGACAGATGCGGCGACCGACGAGAGGGAGTGCGCCCCCTTGGCGGAACTGCTTGACGACGAGGCGTTGGAGCGCTCGTCGGTGGT
Organism: Streptosporangium sp. H16; assembly: GCF_051918855.1. NCBI lineage: Bacteria > Bacillati > Actinomycetota > Actinomycetes > Streptosporangiales > Streptosporangiaceae > Streptosporangium > Streptosporangium sp. H16. The sequence continues at coordinate 280,986 of NZ_JBPXMD010000002.1, read as the reverse complement.
GGCGAACCGGGTGATGAACCGGGAGCGGGGGCTGACCGGTTCCAATGGGTACGGCCGGGAGCTGGGCATCGACGTGTTGGAGGTCCTGCGCGAGCGGGTGAAGGCCGGGCGTAGGGTGCGCTGGCTCGACCTGTGTTGCGGCTCGGCCCGCGCTCTCTTCGAGGTATCTCGCCACCTGGGGGACGAGGCGGAGATCGTCGGTGTCGACCTGGTCGACTTCTTCGCCGGGCCGTCGCGCCCGCCGAGGCTGCGGCTGGTCACCGCTTCGATCACCGGCTGGGAGCCTGAGGAGCCGTTCGACCTGATCACTTGTGTCCACGGTCTGCACTACGTGGGCGACAAACTCGGTGTCCTGTCCCGGGCCGCCGGCTGGCTGGCCGAGGACGGCCTGTTCGTCGGCAACCTCGACACCCGGAGCGTCCTCATGGAGGACGGCGTGCCGGCGGGGCGCCGGCTGGCCTCGGCGCTGCGGGAGGCCGGGCTGGACTACGACCCCCGGCGCCGCCGGATCACCTGCCGGGGCCGGCGCGTCGTCGACCTTCCCTACCGCTATCTCGGCTCCGACGACCGCGCCGGGCCCAACTACACCGGCCAGCCCGCGGTCGACTCCTACTACGCCCACGGTTCGTGAAACCGGGCTCGGGCGCCATGGTCCGAACGGGTAGCGTCTGATCTTCAGGCGTACACGGCCTTGCGTGAGCCGCTGTCTTGGCCGTCAGAACCCGAGTTCGTCCAATTTTGGATCATGGGGCCGAAGGCGATCAAGCACGAAGGAGGGGTTTTCCAGCGCTGAATCTCCTTCAGTCGAGGCAGCCTCCAGCGGTCACTCGTCGAGCTACGTTCGACCTCGACGCCCGGTTAACCAGGCCATTCGGTGAGTCCGTAAACGTCCAAGGCTGCTGATGTCGCCGCCTCGACATCGCGCTTCTGGAAAGCATCGATCAGCTGTTCTTTTTGTGCCTCGGTAAGTGCCGCAGGATCCGGAACGGGGATGCGTCGGAGGTATTGAGCTTGAAAGCGGAGTGTCTTGCCGCGCATCTTCACCGCGTATGCTTCCACGAAAGATTCCGCCACTTTGGACAACAGGAGCCCGCCAAGGGCTTCCAGGTCCCAGACATCGGAAGTGATGAAGTAGAGATTATGGTGTGGGTAATAGCCATCCTCGCCGCCTTTGTCAAGAACTGGATGGCTACTGAGCTTCATGTCGGGAAATAGAAGCTTTGGTCGCTGCCTGAGGCCAGGCTCAACCTTATCAATTGTTTTGTACCATTTATCCGGGCTCTTTCTGGCGACATAGCGACTTCTAAGGTCAATGGCGTTCCGTGTGAGGTACCTGCGAAGCTTCGGATACTGCTCAAGATCCACTAGATTGCCGGTGGCATCCCACGGGTTGACCAGATAATGCCCGGACCACTCAAGCCGACCGCTGGTCGTGTCGCGGACCATCGACATCCGAAGAAGCCGATCAGTCTCGACGAGATCGGGATCACGGGTGATGAAAACCTTGTCGGCTCCGGTCGCGATGCCGATTCCCACTCGCACCCCAGGCGTTTGACCGAGGGTCGTGAATCGCTCCGTAAGATCTTCGAGGACCGCGAGGCGCGCGGGCGAGCCCGACGGCCACATGTCATCACCTGAGAACCAATGGGGCATCCTCGCAACCTCGAAAGTCTCCTTTCTGAGGGGCTGATCTTCTCGGCGGTCGATCCATGAGAGGAGATCCTGAGCCGCAGCCTCTCCGAAGCGGCTTGTCGTATCAGCGACCACCGCAGAATTTTGAACGCCTCGACGCAGAATCGTCACAGCCGGGTACGCCGAGACCTGTTCCTCGAAGGCGTCGACGTCGTGCATGGTGATGCAGGCGTCCAGCGCGAACTCATCACCTACGAGCCTGCGGAGCTCCCTGCCGTACTGGTTGCGCATCCACCGGTCCGCGCAGATGAAGCCGAGCCGGCCCCCGGCGCGGAGGGAGCGGAGAGCGGCCTCGAAGAAGCCGACATAGATGTCCGCCCGCCCCACCATCGTGGGCCAGAGAGCTCGGTAGAGATTCATCCGCTCCTCGGGGAGATCCTCCAGACGGATGTAGGGCGGATTGCCGACGACGACGTCCACCTGAGTGTCCAGAGGTTGTTCAAGCAGGTAGTCGGCTCGTCGCACCCAGGTTTGAGCCACATGGGAAGCGCTGTCAGATGCCCAGCCTTCCGCTGTGAGGACACGCTCGACGAGAGCTCGGGACGCCGCCACGTTCCGAGGAAGAAGGTCGGATGCCATGACGGCCTCAAGAGCGTCTGTGATGTCTCGCTCATGCTTGTGGCATGAGTCGCTGACGCGCTGGGCGATCATGCCGAGGAACGCCCCGGTACCGCATGCGGGCTCGACGAGCCGTAACAAGGAAAGATCTTGATCGGGGCGATAGCCGACGAGGTCAAGGATCAACCCGACGATCCAATCGCGAGTGAACACCTCTCCGTGCTCCACCGCCTCGTCTGGTATGTCGGCCAGTGCGGCGCGAGGTACGGGGTTGATGGCCAGGGCAGGAGTTCTCACGATGTCACCTTACGGGGGTGTGGTGATCCACGGTCGCGCACGTGACCGTGGTTGGCCGGAGTGCGACCGAGAGCGGATCGGGACGAGTGGACGAACCGCCGCGATGCGGAGCTTCTCCCTGTTACCTTGATCGGATTCAAGCCCCCGACCAGGAGTAAGGAGAGCGCCGGCGGTGCGCGAGGAAGAAGTCCGGAAGGCGGTCGAGGAGTTCTGGTCACAGAGGAAGGATCAGATAGAAAAACTCGAAGATCAAGGAAAGTCCGGTGGAGGTGCTCGCGCTAACGGCCACATGGGGGGCTTCACGAAACTGGTCGCTCAAGAATTCATCAATGCCGGAATCCCCGTGGATTGCATTAAAATGGGACAACCCTACTTGCCCGGCTACTATCGGGTCCGCAAGCAGTGGGATCTGGTGGTCGTGCGGGAAGGTGTTCTTGTTGCGGCGATCGAGCTCAAGTCGCAGGTCGGCAGTGTCGCGAAGAACATCAACAATCGATTCGAAGAAGCTCTCGGGACCGCGACGGACACTCATGCGGCACAGGCCAAGAACGAAACCTACGGCGAGGTTCCGCCCTGGCTAGGGTACGTGTTCGTGTTGCAGGAAACAGCCGAGACCGAGCAGAAGGGTCGCTCGACAAAGGCCCTTTTCCCAGCTGATCCGATATTTGATGGAATGTCCTACAGTGAGCGCTATCAGGAGATGGTCAGGCGATTCATCGGGGAGCGTGTCTACCAAGCCAGCTGGTTCGTCACCACCAAAGTAACTGACAATGGAATCGTATATAACGAGCCCTTGGCCACGGCCACGGCAGCGGCATTCGCCGTACAGATCAGAGGGCAGGTCGAATACGTGAAGACCGTTCTCGACGCGATGCGCTGAGTCTCGGATACGACGGTCCGCGGCCTACGGATGGGAATTGGGACTCATGGTGAAGAAGCTGCTCGTCCCGCTCTGGAGGCTGACCAGCGGCTCACTCCAGTGGCGCGTCAACTGGCTTCGGCACGCCACGTTCATGGTCGGGGTGACCGGCATAGTGCGCGACCAGGACGGCAACGTCCTCCTGCTGAAGCACCGCTTCTGGCCGGAGGGCAGGCAGTGGGGTCTCCCGACCGGCTATGCGAACCGGTCGGAGACCTTCGAGGACACGGTCCGCCGCGAGGTGTGGGAGGAAACCGGGCTGAAGGTCCACGTCGGAGAGCTGGTCCGGCTGAAGAGCGGCTACCGGCTGCGCCTGGAGGTGGCCTACGAGGCCGAGTTCGCCGGCGGCACGCTCAAACTCGACGATTTCGAGATCTTGGAGGCGGGGTGGTTCACCCCGGACGACCTGCCGGTAGAGCTTCAGGAGTCACACCGCCTTCTCATCCAGCGCGAGTACGTCTAGCCTCCTCCGCGGAAAGCCCCCCGGACCAGGCGTGGCACGAGGCGTCCCCGCGCTGGATGAATGCCGTGGCCGGTTCGTAGAGGCGCTGACGCGTTCGCACGAGTTGTCAGACGTGCAGGACACCGTTCGGGTTCCTGGCATCCCGTTCGCCGCCGGATGGACATATCGCCGAGGCCGGGCCGACGCGTGCCGGGATGAGCGTCCCGGGTTCCCGGTCGACGGCTTCGAATGACGGGCAACCGCGGCCAATTCGTGTCGGTATATGCAGACAAGTCTACTTTGTTGGGATATTGCTAACCCTGGCCCCGATAATCGGATTCACATTGCCGTGTTGCCTTTCCGGGTGACCGTGTGCCATTTACATTCGAACACGACGCACCGAATAGCCAGCATGAATAGCTGTCAAAAGATTGCATTCACTGGCAAATCGGGCGCGACATGGAGATGTGAACGGGTGGCGCGCTGTAGCGGATGAGCAGGGAGTCCACGTTGAGTTGGACGGCGGCGCGAACCGGCGCGCGAGAGGTACGGAAAACATGCGGCGGGTAGCGGGCGCACAAGATTTATCGAACGCAAAGAATCCCTGCCCACGGCTCCGGAAAGCGTGACGTGAATCAGAGATGTCGAATGACAGGGAGAGGGAAATGCAGCAGGAAATCGGAACAGAATCGCGTCGGGGAGTCGAGCGTGACGCCGTACGGCGGTTGCGCCTCCTCGCGGCGGGGCTCGGCACGGCCCTGCCTCTGATCGCCTTTGTCTCGGCACCGGCCGGGGCCGCCGCGACACCCGGGGAACCCGCCCCCACCCCCGCCAACAACTGCGTCGTCGACGTGATCGGAGGATTGAACAAACCGGGGACGGAGCACTGCTTCCCCACGTTCACCGAGGCGATCCGGTTCGCCACCGACGGCGCCGTCACCGACGCTCCGCCCACCGCCGTCGAAGGTGTGGACGACCCCGTCCTCGACGCGCTGCTCGGTAGCAGTGAGAAGTCGGTCAGCGCCAAAGCGGCTCCCGCCGCCAACGGGGCTCTGATGATAATCGGGATCGAGTATGAGCACATAAACTACCGGGGCGCCTCATACACCTTCCGAGGCTCCCGGACATGCACCGGCTCGACCGCTGACATCGACTACTCGTTCAATCTTCCGCGGCACTGGTGGGACCGCATCTCCTCTTTCAAGAACTACTCCAACTGCTTCACCAACCACTATGCCTATACGAATTTCCTCCCCCCGGCGACCGGTTACCTGAATGACCGGGCGGTCATGCCGGTCATCAACGGCCGCAACTTCAACGACGACGCGCGATCGATCAGGTGGAGCTGACCGGCAGTGCCTTGCCGGCCCGAGCAGCGGTCCGCACAGGCCGCCGCTCGGGCCCGGCCGTGTTCCTGGAAAAGGTCCTCCCACCGGGAACACCGGGAACACCGGGAACACCGGGAACACCGGGAACACCGGGAACACCGGGAACACCGGAAACGCGGAGCACAGGGGGTAAAGGGAGCACCGGGAAAGCGTCTCGGATCCAGGCGGGTGGCTACTCGATGACGATGGAGTCGACCCGGTCGGGATAGAAGGCGACGTGGTCCTTGATCTCGGCGACGGCCGGGTGCGGCGACTCGTAGAACCACACCGCGTCCACCGCCTGCTTCCCGTCCACCGTGACGGTGTAGTAGCTCGCGTCGCCCTTGAACGGGCAGTAGGTGGCGGTGTCGGTCCGCTCCAGCAGCGAGCGGTCGACGTCGTCGATCGGGACGTACTGCACCGGCGGGTACGCCGCCTCCCGCAGCGTCAGCGCGCGCCGCGAGTCGGCGACCACCTTGCCCCCTATCGAGACGACGACCCGGGCCGGGTTCGCCGTGATCGTGATCGGATGACTGGGGCTGGGCTGCAGGATGGGCTTGTCGGTCATGGCAGGACCCCTTTCTGTCATGTCCAGTCTGCCGGACCGGTGTGCCCGCGCCCTCGCGCCCCCCGCGCCCTCAAGTCCCCAGGGTGAACATGGGCCGGACACTTCCGCGCATCGTTCACAGATCACGCAACAGGCTCCAGTATCCGACGTCCGGCACCATGCCGAGTGCCTTGTTGGCGCGGATGATCGGCGTGTTGGATTCGTCGTTGTGGGTGGTGACGCTTTCGGCCCCGGTCCGCTGGGCGTACAGAAGTGAACCCGCCTTCACGGCCGTTGCCACTCCCCGCCCCCGGAAGTCGGGATCGGTGCCGGTGAAACGCACGTACCAACTTCGCCCCTGCGGTATCAGGATGCTCATGCCCTTGTGCCGGACGGACCCGGCATCGGGTGAATCGGCAAGCAGATACACGCTCCCGGGCGGGAATTGCAGAAGTCGTGCGCGAACGTCGACAGGGCGGTTTCCGTACGGGAGGGGAAGCCCGATCCTGCAACGTGTGAAGCACTCAAGGATCAGGTCCTCTTCGGAGGCCATGGTCGCTCTCCGGATGCGTACCCCGGCCCGCTCGGCCGTCTCGGCCGCCCGCGCGGCCAGCGAGTACCCGGAGCCGGTCAGGTCGAAGCGGAAACCCAGGCTGTGATGCGCGACCGTGAAACCATGACGTTCCGCGAACGCGCGCCCGCGAGGCAGGTCGTCCCGGATCGAGCAGGTCGCCGTTCCGCCCCTCAGGAGTCGCAGCCCGGCCTCCACCCGCTCGGCGAGTGCCGAGCCGACACCGAGACCCCTGGCGCCCGCGTCGACGGAGATCAAAGCCGAGACGGTTTCGGGAAACACGGGATCCGCCGTGAGTTTCGCCGCGCCCACGACGGCATCCGCTCTTGTGGCGACAATCGCGAGAAGAGGCGCGGCGGCCGAATCCCCGGTCAGCTCCGACAGGAGAACGTGGCGGACATCGTGGGCGCTCGTCTCGTTCAACAATTCGACGGCACGGGAAAGGTCCTGCGGGCCCATGGGGCGTATCCGGTATTTCTGATCACTCACGGGAAATTCTCTGTTCAGTCTCGATATGGAGACTCGCCGCAGGGGGAGCCCTGGTCGCGACAGCCCTTCCGAGGGGCTTCCCCGGGCATGCGGCAGAACCTTCCGAGGGGAAAGCGAGTCGAGGGGTGAGGCCGTGGCAGGCGGCCACGATCCAGCACATCACCCCGAGCTTCGTTCACGGGGCTCGAAACAGGTCCTGAGCGGGCAGGTACCGGCAGGGCCACCCAGGAGAAGGCGCGCCCGCAGGGCGTGTGCTCGAACGCCGGACATGGGATCGGCGGGCCGTCGCCGAGGCGACAACATGGACACCCCTCAACCTGTCGCCGAGGTGGCCATACGCACACCCCTCAACACGCGCGGCCGACTCGCGCCTGAAGCGTTTACCTGCTCTGAAGCGTCTACCTGCCGCGGTCCGCCGGGCGGCGGAAGACGCCGTACCACCAGGTCAGTGCCATCTCGCGGGCGAACGCGGCGTCGCCGCCGGGATCTCCGGCGGTCACGTGGTCGACGAGGGCCCGTTCGCCGCCCATGACGATCACCCGGGTGGCGCTCACCGGGTCGAGGTCGGCGGGGGCGCGGCCCGCGTCCTGCTCGGCGCGGAGCACTGCGATCGTCCAGTCCGTGAACTGGTTGACCTCCTTGCCCCAGAAGTCACGCACGGTCGCGTCGTAGGTGGCGACCTCGGCGATCGCCTGCCGTACGGCGGCGTGTTTCCGGTAGACCTTCACCACCCGCAGGAAGGCGTCCGCGAGACGTTCGGCGCCGTCCGACGGATCCCACGCCGAGGTGAGGTCGAACGAAGAGGCCATGAGCTCGGTGGCCAGACGCATGAGCAGGTCGATCTTGTCGCGGAAGTGGCTGTAGAAGGTCGAGCGGGCGACGCCGGCCTCGGTGGAGATCTGTTGCACGCCGAGCTCGGTGAAGTTCGCGCCGTTGATCAGAAGACGCTGCGTCGCGGCCAGGATCTCCGCCTCGGCCGAGGTGGGACGGCCGACGCCCGCGGTGCGTCGTCGGGTAATCGAAGGCATATCCGGATCCTAGGTCGTCGCTCGGCGGCGAACGGCGCGCTACACCTCGTCCGGACATCGTGTAGCGTAATTTTCGGACACGATGTCCGGACGCAGTGACCGAAAGGGCGCGAGACGCCCGGCCGCCTGCCGTGGACCGGACGTACACGCGAAGGAGTAGCTGGTGAAATATCGTCTGCTGGGACGTACCGGGGTCTGGGTCTCGGAGATCTCCCTGGGCGCGATGACGTTCGGCGGCAAGGATCACCCGGTGTTCCACAACCTCGGGGCACTCGGGCAGGAGGAAGCGGATCGGATCGTCGGCACGGCACTCGACGCCGGGATCAACTTCGTCGACACCGCCGACATCTACGCCGACGGCGAGAGCGAGGAGATGCTCGGCCGGGCGATCGGGCAGCGCCGGCGGGACGTGGTGCTCGCCACCAAGCTGTTCGCTCCGGTCGGGCCGGGGCCCAACGACCAGGGGCTTTCCCGTCTGCACGTGATGCGGGCCCTGGAGGACAGCCTGCGCCGGCTGCGGACCGATTACATCGACCTCTATCAGATCCACAACTACGACCGCCTGACGCCGCTCGAGGAGACGCTGAGCGCGCTCGACGACGCGGTACGACAGGGCAAGGTCCGCTACATCGGCTGTTCCAACCTCGCCGCCTGGCAGGTCAGCAAGGCGCTGGGCATCTCCGCGCTGCACGACCAGGCGAGGTTCGTCTCCAACCAGATTCAGTACTCGCCGGCGACGCGCGACGTCGAGCGCGAGCTGGTGCCGTTGGCGGAGGACGCGGGGCTGAGCCTGACGGTGTGGCAACCGCTTCTCGGCGGATTCCTCACGGGCAAGTTCGACCGCGGCGGGGTGACCACCGAACAGGACTCCCGCCGGGCCCGGAACGGCTTCGACTTCGTGCCGTTCGACGAGGAGAAGGGTTTCAAGGTGCTCGACGTGCTGCGGACCGTCGCCGCGCGGCACGAGGTGAGCCCCGCCCGGGTCGCGATCGCCTGGCTGCTCGCCCAGCGCGCCGTCACCAGCGTCATCGTCGGCGCGCGCAAGCTGGAACAGCTCACGGACAACATCGCTGCCAGTGACCTGACGCTCACCGAGCAGGATCTCGCTGAACTCGACGAGGCCGGCCGGCCGCCGGTCGCCTACCCGAACTGGATCCAGGAGTGGTCCGCCCAGGGACGGATCCCGGCCGGAAGCCTGGCCTGACGCGGCGCCTCGGGTGACAGGCGCGGGGGAACGGTCCGGCCTGACACCCGGAGCCCGCTCCCGGGTCGCCCGGCGACCGGGAGAGCGGTCAGGCCGGTCGCGCCGGTACGGAACCCCGGGGCGTCCGCATCATACGGACGGCGAGGAGGCTGGCCCAGAAGAAGCCGGTCGTGATCGAGATCCGCTGGAACAGGCCGCCAAGCTCGACGAATCCCTCGGTCTGGGAGAACCCCAGGCCGGCGACGACGAACGTGCCGATGAACACCAGGCCGCTGATCCCCGAGTAGACCGCCCAGCCGGGCTCGCCCCAGCCGGCGAAGCGCCGGGCGAACACGAAGCACGCGGCGGTCAGCGCGGCGAAGACGAGCAACGAGAACGGGAGGTCGTGAAGCCGGCCCTGCCAGGTGTGCTCTCCCTGCGCGGGCGAGCCGGGCGGGTAACCGCTGACCGGGTCGGTCGGGAAGACACCGGCGCCGATCAGCCCGATCGCGTACAGCCCGATCAGCAACGGCCCCCAGGTCGAGTGCCGTCCCGAGGCGGACAGGCCCCGGCGCAGGCCGACGGCGAAGACGAGCATCAGCAGGCCGGTGACGACGAAGTTGGCGACCTGCGCCCACCCGGACGGGCCGAGGGCCAGGGAGCTGACCGGATGACGCATCGGGTCGTAGTCGGGGCGGACGGCCCCCTGGACCAGGAAGGCGATGACGAACAGCGGTCCGCCCACCGCCCCGCACAGGTAGGAGAGATTGACTCGCGGCGCTTTCGGGGTGTTCGCCGGGGTATGCATCGCACCTTTCTAGCAGGGATCCCCCGTTTCCAGCAGGGATCTCCCGGCTGTCCGGATGAAGACGCCGGCGTTCGTACGGGGGAGGAGCCCGCCGGGTCAGGCGGGGCCGACACCGGAGATCTGGTAGCGCGCCACCTCGGCGTCGCGGATCACCGCCTCCTGGTCGTCGCCCGGCCCGGAACCCCGGAAGGCGTCGAGGGCCTTCTCCGACTCCCACCGCTCGTAGACGTTGATCCGGCCGGCGTCGACGAGGTCGGCGCCGAGCGTGAAGTCGAGGCAACCGGACGAGGCGCGAGCCTGCTCGACCACGCTCACGCACCCCCGGAGGTAGCCGTCACGAGCATCGGGGTCGACCCGGATCCAGCCTGAGACAATGATCATGACGTCAGGGTACGGTCCGCCACCGACAGAACCGCCGCCACGCGCGACCGGGTGATCGGCAGGCGCCGATCTTTCCGTGCCGTTCGCGCATATCAGGCGTCCGCCGGGCACGTAGGATTCGACGGCCGGGCAGGCGAGGCGAGAACGAGGACACGAGGACGTGGTGTGAGCTTTGATCTCGGAGTCTGGTTCGGGACCGAACCGATCACCGCGCGGGAGGCCCTTCTCCGGTATCTCGCCTGGGACGAGAGCGGAGCCGCCCCCGGTGAGCCGCGCCCGGAGGTGGCGGCCTTCTACGAGGAGCTGACGGCGCTCTTCCCTGACCTGACCGCCGAGAACTACGGCACCTCGCCCTGGTCGGAGCCGCTCACCGTGGGTGAGGACTTCGTGCTGATGAACGCCGTCTTCCCCCGGGCCGGAGAGGTGTGCCGAGCGGTCCTGGAAATGGTGCGTCGCCACCCCCTGGTGCTCTTCGAACGGTAGGACCGCGTCCTCATCCTTCGGCGCTCTGTTGCCGAGCAGGCGGACCGGTTGGTCGACTCGCAGTGACCGCCGCGTGCGCCGGTCAGCGGCTGACCGTGTCGACCGCGTCGGCCGGGCGCAGCAGGTCCAGGTCGGAGCGGCGGGGCAGGCTCTCCCAGTCGCCGTCGGCGGTGACGGCGAAGGCTCCCGCGGCGCCGGCCGTGGCCAGGCGCCGCTCGGGGGCCGCCCCGGCGAGGGTCTCGGCGATCCAGCCCGCGGCGAAGGCGTCCCCGGCGCCCACCGGGTCGAGCTCGACGACCCGGTGGGGCTCCGCGCGCCGTACGGCGCCGTCGGAGAGCTCGATCGCGCCGAGGGCGCCGCGCTTGATGAGGACGTGACGCGGGCCGAGGGCCGACAGGGCTCCGGCCAGGGTGAGCGGGTCGTCCCCCTCGACGACCAGCCGGGCCTCGGCCTCGGTCGCGAACAGGACGTCCACGGAGGCGACGGTCTCGCGCAGCGCGGCGGACGCCTCGGCGGGCGTCCACAGGGCGCGGCGGTAGTTGACGTCCATCGACACGATCGCGCCCGCGTCGCGGGCCTCGGCGATCGCGGCCCGCACCGCCTCGGCGGCGGACGCCGACAGCGCGAGCGTGATGCCCGTGACGTGCAGCACGCGTGCCGAGCGGATCAGCGAGACGTCCAGGTCGGAGGGGCGCAGCCGGGATCCGGCGCTCGCCGAGCGGTAGTAGCGCACGTCGACCGTCTCGGCCGTGCGCCTGCTCTTGATCATCAGGCCGGTGGGCGCCTCGGGGTCGACCCGCATCCCCCGCACGTCGACCCCCTCGCCGGCCAGCGTCGAGCGCAGCAGCTCGCCGAACTCGTCGGCGCCCACCCTGCCGATCCAGGCCGCGCGCCCGCCGAGGCGGGCGACGCCGATGGCCACGTTCGACTCCGCGCCGCCCACGCCGAGCCCGAAGTCGCGGGCGTGCCTGAGCGGGCCGGTGCGCCGCGCGGTGAACAGCGCCATGCTCTCACCGAGCGTTACCAGATCAGTCATGGAAAACGGGTCCTTAGGGAGTCGGCGGGCGGACTTCGTCGATCATCGGGTCGACCCGAGCTTACGGCGGTGCGGTGGACGGGGTTGCGGCTGCCGATGCGCGAGGCCATGCGCACGTTGGTCTCGTTCTCGACGAAGGACGGGCACCCACCTGGTTCCGTTTCTCCTCACTACCGATAATTTTTGCCTGGACCAGGGCAGAACTGTCCCTCGGGATGGTTGACAGGCCAAAATTGGTCCGTGGTCAGGATCGGATCGGTAGAGATGAGCGATTGTGAGAGTGAGCGACTTCCGCCAGTTCTGGGCCAGCTGTTCGCCGACGGAGCCGACGGGAGCGAGGGCGGCGACGGAACCGGCGGGGGCAGGGGCAGGAGGCTCTCGGTGGAGCTGCCGCCGGGGGACGTGGTGTGGCCCGACCCCGGTTACGCCCAGCTCGCCGTCCGTCGCCGTCCGGCGTTCTGGCTCAGCGAGGTGGCGGTCTCCGGCGAGTACTGGGCGCGGCTGAGGGCCCAGCACGAGCGGTCGGGCCTGTGGCCGGTGCTGCTGGAGGACTCCGTCCAGCCCTGGTCGGCCGGCCAGATCGCCCCGGACACGGCCGGTCAGATCGACAATTACCACGCCGCCGCGTTCATGGCCGAGGTGTGGTCCGACTGGATCGCCAAGGCCAACCTCGACCAGCTCGAACTGCTCGAGCCCTTCGGACCCGAGTGTCCCGGCCCGGCCCCCCCGGGCAGGCTCGCCGCCGACCCCGGCGTGGTCGCCGACTGGTACGCCGGGCTGGTGGCCGAGCGCAGGACCCCGCTCGGGCTCGTCGCGGTCGAGCGCGGGGCCGACGCCCTCGCCGTCATGGGCTGGCAGGGCGCCCTGAACCACAACGAGTGGATGGTCCCGCTCGCGGCCGTCGTGCGCAGCTGGGAGGACAGGTTCGGGGTGCGGGTGGTCGGGATGGGTTTCAACACCCTCGACCTCAGCGTCGCCGCGCCCCCGACCACCTCCGAGCACGCCCTGCACGTCGCCGCGGAGCACTGGACGTTCTGCCCCGACAGCATCATCCAGGGGGCGGGGAACCTCATCGACTACGCCGAGCAGATCAAGGGCAGGAACGCCTGGTCGTTCTGGTGGGACTGAGCGGGGCCGGGCGGGACCGATCGGCCGGGGACGACCCGCGAGGCGGGCTCCCCTTGAGCGAACCTTTGCGCAAAGGAACCGGCGGGCCGGGGGAGGGCTCACGGGGCGCGCGTTCTCCCGCGTGGATCTTCCGTGGATCTCCGGACGCGGGGCCTGGAACGGGGACAGGAACGGGGTTCCGGGGCTGGACACCGAGATGGGGGAGACATCCGTGCTGGTAGGACAGGTGTTGGCCTGGCGGGGCGATCGATGAGGCTTCCTTGAAGCTTGTAGGTAGATCTTCTGGGGTTTTCATGGTGTTTGCTTTGCTTTGTCCGGTTTGGGTGGGTAGTGTCCACAGTCATCGGTAGGCGACCTGCCCTTCACAAGAGGGAGCGGCCGGCCGACGTCGAATCCCGAGGGCCCCACAGGGGCCCCGGAGCCGGGGAACCACTTTTCCGGGGTGAATCCGCCGCGACCACGCGGCGGTAGGGCAACTCCACCGCCCGAACCCGTCAGCTAACCCGGTAGACGAGATGGAGAGGAGATCCCCTCATGGATCACCGCGTTACCACGTCGGTGCAGCCCTTGTCCGTGCCGACCACCTGAACTTTTCCCCCCTTCCGCCGACATCCCCCGTTCCCCCCGGACCTTCTCGCCGCGCCTGATCGCGGCACCTTCCAGATCGTGCTCCGCGTAGCGATTGCCCGAGATTCCGGCTACGCCCCCTTTTCCGACGAGCGCGTCCCCGCCCGTGCACCCCTTCGGTGTGTCGCACGTGGCTGCCCCGTTCCCTCGCGAAAGAGCCTTTTCTCCATGCGCCCCTTCTTTGGTTTGCACAAGAACGGCCTGAGCAAGTTCACCTGGCAGAAGAACAAGCCCCGCGGAAGCCGCCTCGCAGCCGCCGCCCTGGTCGGCGCGAGCGTCCTCGCCGCCACCGGTGTCGCGGTGGCGCTGCCCGCCTCCACCTGTTTCGCCGCCACCGCCGACCCCGAGGTCGGGGTGGCGAAGGCCAGCGCCGAGTCCGTCCTCCTCCAGGGCGCGACCACGGCCTCCTACTTCTGGGACGACTCCTCCGGCCGGGCCGGTGACACGGGTCTGCCCGCCAGCGGCCGGCCGATGCAGAAGGGCATGATCGCCAGCCCGAGCTGGCCCCTGCTCACCGAGGGCTACATCATCTACAAGGGCAAGAAGGCCAAGTTCTTCGTCGGCGACCGCGGCCCCGGTTCCCCCTCGAACCAGGGCATTATGATCGACATCGACGCCAAGACCTTCGCCGACCTGACCGGTGGAACGTTCAACGCCGGCACGCTCGGCGTGGACGGCAACGGCGGGATGGGCCACATCGACATCCAGTACGTGGTCACCAAGTGGGGTAACGGTACGGGGATAAAGAACCACCCCGTCGCGTTCTCCACCGGTGCCTGGAGCCGCAGGGACACCAGCCCGGCCAAGCCCCCGACGGTCGTCTTCGCCAAGGCCCAGGAACTGGGGATAGGCGTGCAGACCCAGCTGGTGAGCGCCGCGGCGCGGCCGTGGGCCGGCAAGCCCAAGGTCATGGTCGAGCCCGCCTCCTGGCACGCCCCGGCCGGCGTGGCCGTCGCCGGTGCCCGCGCCGCCGAGATCGGCGCGGGGAAGGGCTGAGCCGGCGCCGCCGCCCTCCGGAGACCCCCGCCGGAGTCCTCCGGGAACGCTCAGAAAAGACGCAGAAAGGACTCCGGTGCGGTCCGTGCCTCCCGGGGCACGGACCGCACCGGAGGATCAGACCTCGAGCTTCTCCTCGATGCCGCGCAGGGTGTGCCGCGCGAGCGCGAGGTTGGCCCGGTTCCGGTCGAGAGCCAGGTAGAGGAACAGCCCTTTGCCACTCCGGCCCGAGATCGGGCGGATCACGTGGTACTGCGTGCCGAGCGTGATGAGGATGTCCTCGATGCCGTCCTTGAGGCCGAGCGACTCCATGGTCCGCATCTTGGCCTTGACGACCTCGGTGTTACCCGCGGCCGCGATCTGGAGGTCGAGGTCCTTGGACCCGCCGAGCGCGCCCAGCGCCATCCCGCTGTTGTAGTCGACGACGACCGCGCCGACGGCACCGTCGATCGCCATCATCTCCTTGAGCGAGATGTCCATGTTGCCCATTGCTGTCTCCGATCACTGGGGTATCGATGTGCGCGAGCCGGCGGCGGCCAGTCTGGCCGCCGTCTTGCGGCCCTCCAGCCGGAGCAGCCCGAGGTTGGTCCCCGGGCGCGCCAGGACTGTGAGGACGATCTTGGGTCCGGCGGCGTAGAACGCCGCGTAGCCGTTGGTGCCGGAGATCAACGTCTCCTCGAAGGTGCCCTTGCCGGCCATGCTCGTCATCCGGCGGCTGAGAGCCAGCACCGCGGAGGAGAGCGCCCCGGTCTGCTCGGTGTCCCTGTCCAGATCGCTCGCTATCGTCAGACCGTCGACGCTGCACGCGATGCTCCCGTTCACGTCGGGTACGCGTTCTCGCAGCGCCGCCATCTCGCGCCGTATCTCCTCACGCAGTTCCACCGGCATCCTCCTTCCGATCAGCTTCAGCGTCCGCAGCCTTATCGGCATGTGACCGGGCTCAAGTCGCTCAAGTCGCTCAAGTCATGGCCTCCAATGCGTTCCTGAGCCGGATGAGCAGGCTGACGTCGGCCGGGTCCCCGTTCGCCCTGGGGAGCCAGTCCGACGTCTCCGGAGAACCCGTGCCGGCCGCCGGGATCTCCGTGGCACCCCTCGTCCGCCTGGGCAGCGGTGCCGGTGCCTCGGGAGTCCCGGGAGTCCCGGGAGTCTCTGCCGGAGCGGGCTCCGGGAGGCGGAGCAGCCCGGACGAGGCGAGCTGCCGTACGGCGAGCAGCACCGAGTACGCGGGACGGCCCAGCTTGCGCGCCAGGTCGGCGGGGGTCGCCGTGGAGTCGGCGCCGACGAGCACCTCCCACTGGAGCGAGCTCAGCACCACCCGCTGGGCGCCGATGCGCCCGAGCGGGACGACCGGGAGCGTGTCCAGCTCCGCGGACGGCCAGGTCTGTTCCAACTGCGCCTTCCTTCGCTCGCACTCCCGGAGCAGGCCGGTCGCGTCGAAGTACCACTGCGGTCCGAGCCAGTGCCGCTCTCCCCGCCGGAACCTGGGCCGGTGCCCGGTGGCCTGCAGCAGGAAGTACGCGGCGTCGAGCACCGCGCTCAGCACGCAGAACTCCAGTTCCCCCCTGGTGAGCAGGCCCCGCGCGACCAGCTGCTCGCCCCCCGACGGCTGGGGGGCCCGCGCGTCAGGTGGCCGGCGGCTGGCGGCCTGCCTGACCTGCCGTACGGCGTGGGCGGATATCCCGCGGCAGGCGCCCAGCAGGTCCTCCAGCCGGGGGGCCGCCGCGCTCTCGGCGTAGGTCACGCGACCGTCGGTGAGGTAGATGACCCCCGCCTTGCCGAGTCGCAGGGAGCCGGTGGCGTGGTCGCCGGCGAGCCCGCTGAGGATGTTCTCGACGTTCGGCATGATTTCACGTCGATATCAGACGGCCGGAAAGGGCCTGGAGTCGGTGGCGGGCCAGTGCCAGGTTCGAGCGTTCGAGATCGAGCCTGACATAAATGACCAGAGGGCCGTCGAAAAGCGTTTCCAGCGGCCGCAGCAAATGGTGGCCGCCGTCCGTGGTGATGATCATGTCGTTGATCCGGACCGTACCGCCGGGCGAGGCGAGGGCGAGCCCGTCGAGCGTCGCGCGCAGGGTCTCGCTCAGCCCCGCGGCCAACCTCTCCACGTCGGCGTGGCGGCTCGCGCCGCCGGTGGCCACCGCGGTCCCGCTGGTCTGATCGATGAGGATCGCGTCCAGGGCGCCGGGGATGGCCATTACCTCGGTGAGGCAGTCTTCGATTCCGAGCACGTGCTCTCCCTCGCCAGCGACTTCAAGCGTCGCCCGGTCAGCGTAGGGACACCTCTCGGTAACCGAACTTCCTGGCTAGGGCTTTGATAGGAGAAGGCGTACGATTCTCCAACCGAGTAGGAAGTTACATACCCTGGGTGGAAATCAACCCGTTGGGTCGTCGGTGATGAGTGCCTTTTCGTCCGGCTTGAAAACAAGAATGTTCTTCACGTAGGAATTCACCGCGGCGGGCAGCCCGACGTCGTTCCCGGCCTCCTCCGACATGTACCAGCGGTGGTCGAGCACCTCGTGGAAGAACTGGGCGGGCTCCAGCTTGCCCCGCAGCTCCTGGGGCACGGCCAGCACCGTGGGCTGGAAGACCTCGGCCAGCCAGCGGTGGGCCACGATCGCCTCGTCCTCGTGGCGGAGGCCGTGCGACACGCGGAAGGAGTCGAGGTCGTTGAGGAGGCGCCTGGCCTGGTTCTCCTCCACGTCCAGGCCGGTCAGCCGCAGCAGCCTGCGCTGGTGGTGCCCGGCGTCCACGACCTTGGGCCGGACGATCAGCCGCCCGGTGCCCGCCTTGCGGCGGACCATCATCTCCGCGACGTCGAACCCCAGGGAGTTCAGCCGGCGGATCCGCTGGTCGATCATGTGCCAGTCGACCTCGTCGATGATGTCGTCGGAGGTGAGCTCGCTCCAGAGACGGTGGTAGCGGCGGACGACCGAGTCGGCGATCTGCTCGGGGTCGATGGAGGGGTGCAGCAGCTCGCCCGCCTCCAGGTCGAGCATCTCGCCGAAGATGTTGGTGTGCGCGACGTCGATGTCGTACAGTCGCTGGCCCTCGCTGAGCATGGGGTGCAGCTCGCCGGTCTCGGCGTCGACCAGGTAGGCGGCGAAGGAGCCCGCGTCCCGGCGGAACAGGACGTTCGACAGCGAGCAGTCGCCCCAGTAGAAGCCGCTGATGTGCAACCGCACGAACAGCACGGCCAGGGCGTCGAGCAGCCGGTTGAGCGTCTCCGGCCGGACCGTCCCGGACATGACCGCGCGGTAGGGCAGGGAGAACTGCAGGTGCTGGGTGACGAGCGCCGAGTCGAGCGGCTCGCCGTTCGCGTCGGTCCGCCCGGTGACCACGGCCACCGGCTCGACGGACGGGGTGTCCATCCGGCTCAGATCCCACAGCAGGCGGTACTCGCGCTTGGCGTAGTACTCGCTGATCTCCTTGATCGCGTACACCTTGCCCGACAGGCGGGCGAAACGCACCACGTGCCGGGAGATGCCGCGGGGCAGGGAGACCAGCCGGTGCTCGGGCCACTGCTCCAGCGGGACGTCCCAGGGCAGGCGGATGAGGTCCGGATCGCTCGGGGCGCCGGTGAGCTGGAGGGGCATGCGGTCAGTCCTCGCGACGGGAAGTCCGGCGGTGTGCCGGTCGGACGGGTGGTCGTGCCGTGGTCAGTCCTCGCGGCGGGGGAAGGCGGGCGGGTCGAAGGCACGCCGGACCACGTCGGCGAGCTGCTCCTCGGTGAGCACGCGGGGCTCGCCGACGCCCTTGGCCCGTACGTAGACCTCGCAGAGCCACTCCAGCAGCCGGGTCGCCTCGAAGGCCCCGTCCAGGTCGTCGCCGATCGTGACCCCGCCGTGGTTGGCCAGCAGCGCGGCACGCCTGTCCTTGAGGGCGGCCCTGACGGAGGCGGCGAGCTCGGGGGTGCCGTAGGTGGCGTACTCGGCGACCCTGACGGTCCCGCCGAGCAGCAGGACGTTGTAGTGGATCGGCGGCAGCTCGCTCATGGTCGTGGCGACCACGGTGCCGAAGACGGAGTGGGTGTGCACGACGGCGCCCGCGCCGGTGGCCGTATAGACCGCCAGGTGCATGGGGGTCTCCGAGGACGGCCGCAGGTCGCCCTCGACGAGGTGGCCCTCGATGTCGACGACCGGGCAGGCCTCGGGCTCCAGCCGGTCGAGGGAGACGCCACCGGGCGTCACTGCGACCAGGTCGCCCGCGCGCACGCTGAGATTTCCCGCGGTCCCGACGACCAGTCCGGTCGCGGCGGCCCGGTGGCCGTACTCACACAGCAGTCGGCGCTGCTCGGCCAGCAACATGTCCCCAAAAGTAGGGGGTTGCGGTATCAGGCGGCAAACCCTCATTATCTGGTCTAGACCGGTTGTTGCTCCTCGATGACCGGGGAGCATGGTTCCTTTACCTTTCCATCGGCCGCGCGTCAACGGTTTGCCGGGAAATATCGGCTACTGTGTGCCGTTCTGTCATTGGATTGTACTTCCCTGGCGTTTGGTTTCTACCGGATATGTCGCGAGGACATCACGGCTCGGTCTAGACCGGATACGAGCTCTTGACGGTGGACTCCGGGGGTACGTACCTTCGGGCAAACGTTTAGGAAACTTTCCTAATTGATCCCCCGTTCAGGAGGGTTACATGTCCAACTCGGCCGGTACGCCCGGAGATATCACCCGGCGGCAGATGCTCCGCCGGATCGGCATGAGCGCTCTGATCGCCGGCCCCGGCGCCGGACTGCTCACCGCCTGCGCCACCAGTGGCGGCGCGGCCCCCGCGGCCCCGGCCTCCGCGGCCCCCTCGGCGGGCGGCGCGGTCTCCGCGGCGAACCCGTTCGGCGTCGCCGCGGACGCGCCGCTTGAGGTCGTCATCTTCAAGGGCGGCCTGGGTGACAGCTACGCGACCGAGGTCCACGAGCCGCTGTACAAGAAGGCGTTCCCGCAGGCGCAGATCAAGCACGTCGCCACCCAGCAGATCGCGCAGACCCTGCAGCCGCGGTTCGCCGGTGGCGACGTCCCCGACATGATCGCCAACTCCGGCACCGACCTGATGGACAACGGCGCCCTGCAGCAGGAGGGCCAGCTCCTGGAGCTCACCGAGCTGTGGGACGCCCCCTCGATCGACGACCCGAGCAAGAAGGTGCGAGACATGGTCGCGCCGGGCACCGTCGAGTCGGGCCTCATCAGCGGCAAGCCCTACCTGATGAACTACGTCTTCTCCGCGTACGGCCTCTGGTACGACTCCGCGCTGTTCGAGAAGAACGGCTGGACCCCGCCGAAGACCTTCGAGGAGTTCAAGGCGTTCGCCGAGAAGGCCAAGGCCGCCGGGATCACCCCCTTCGCGTACGCGGGCAAGAACGCCGCCTACTACGCGTACTGGATGATCCTCATCTCCGCCGCGAAGATCGAGGGTAACCAGATCCTGGTCGACGTCGACAACCTCGTCGACGGTGTCTGGCAGCGCGACGCCATGAAGCAGTCCGCCGCGGCCTGGGCCGAGATCGCCAAGTACATGGACAAGTCCTTCGAGGGCCTGATCCACACCGCGGTTCAGCTCCGCCAGAACGAGGGCAAGGTCGCCTTCTACCCCTCCGGTTCCTGGCTGGAGAACGAGCAGAAGGACCAGACCCCGGAGACCTTCAAGTACGCGCTGGCGCCCACCCCCAGCGTCACCGCCGCCGACAAGATGCCCTACGAGGCCATCCGCGCCGCCGCCGGCGAGGCCTACATCGTCCCCGCCAAGGCCAAGAACCCCAAGGGCGGCCTGGAGTACCTGCGCATCATGCTCTCCAAGGAGGGCGCGCGCGGCTTCACCGAGAAGTCGGGCAACATCACCGTCGTGACCGGTGCCGCCGACGGCCTGGAGCTGTCGCCCGGCAACGCGAGCCTCAGCGCCGCGCAGACCGCCGCCGGCCAGAACATCGTCACCTTCAGCAGCTTCGAGAACTGGTACAAGGAGTTCGAGACCGAGCTGCGCAAGCAGACCAACGCGCTCATGTTCGGCCGCATCTCCGCCGACGAGTTCTGCGAGAAGATGCAGAAGGCCGCCGACAAGACCAAGGCCGACTCGTCCATCACCAAGCAGAACCGGACGGTGTAGCTCCCGATGCGGCAGGGCAAGTATCCGTTCATCGTCGGCTTTCTCGCCGCGCCGGTCCTTCTCTACGTGGTCTTCGTGATCAGCCCGTACATCCAGGCTTTCTACATCTCGATGACCAACTGGAAGGGCATCTCGGCGAACCCTCAGTTCATCGGCCTGGAGAACTTCACCAGGCTCTTTGACGACGAGGTCTTCTGGGCCGCGGTGCGCCACCACGGTGTTCTGTTACTTGTCATGCCGCTGGTCACGATCGTGATCGCCCTGTTCTTCGCCTTCCTGCTCAACCTGAGCGGCGGGCAGCGGGGCGGCCGGATGACCGGGATCTGGGGTTCGAAGGTCTATCGTGTGATCTTCTTCCTGCCCCAGGTCCTGGCCGTGGCCATCGTCGGCGTACTCTTCCAGGCGATCTACAGCCCGGAGCGGGTCGGCGTGGTCAACGGTCTGCTCGACAAGATCGGGGTGGAGCCGGTCGGATGGCTGATCGACCCCGACCTCGCCCTGTGGACGATCATCAGCGTGATGGTCTGGCAGGCCGTCGGCTTCTACGTGGTGCTCTTCTCCGCCGGGATGTCCTCCATTCCGGCGGACGTGTTCGAGGCCGCCGCGCTCGACGGCGCGGGCCGGTTCACCCTGTTCTTCAGGATCACGATCCCGCTGCTGTGGGACACCATGCAGGTCGCCTGGGTCTACCTCGGCATCGCCGCCTTCGACGCCTTCGCCCTGGTCCAGGTCCTCTCGGTCGACCGGGGCGGGCCCGACAACTCCACGACGGTGCTGCCGATGGAGATCTGGCGCACGGCGTTCAACTTCTCCAAGTTCGGCTACGCGTCGGCGATGGGCGTGGCGCTGTTCTTCATGACCATCACGTTCGCCGCCCTCACCCTGCGCGTGACCCGGCGCGAGAGGATCGAGTTCTGATGGCCACGGACACGGCGCGCAAGCCCGACGCCACCCGCCCCTCCGCCCCCGCGCGCGCCGGGCGCCGCGTGAAGAACCCGCTCGGGGTCTTCGGCGCGCTGTCCCACGTCGCGCTGCTGGTCTGGGCGATCCTGATCGTCGGCCCGATCGTCTGGACGTTCCTGGCCTCCTTCAAGACCAACGCCGAGATCTTCGGGGACGCCATCACCCTCCCGGCCTCCTTCGGCTGGGACGCCTGGGGCCGGGCCTGGGAGAAGGCGCACATCGGCCAGTACATGCTGAACACCGTCTTCGTGGTGGCGTGCAGC
This sequence comes from Streptosporangium sp. H16, assembly GCF_051918855.1. Classification (NCBI taxonomy): domain Bacteria; kingdom Bacillati; phylum Actinomycetota; class Actinomycetes; order Streptosporangiales; family Streptosporangiaceae; genus Streptosporangium; species Streptosporangium sp. H16. The sequence continues at coordinate 259,115 of NZ_JBPXMD010000002.1, read as the reverse complement.
ACGGCGGGCACCATGCTCCTGGGCTCGATGGCCGCGTACGTGCTGGCCCGCTACACCTTCCCCGGCAACAGGCTCATCTACTTCCTGTTCGTGTCGGGCATGACGTTCCCCGTCTTCCTCGCACTGGTCCCGCTGTTCTTCGTGGTGAAGAACCTCGGCCTGATCGACACCCACCTCGGCCTGATCCTGGTCTACATCGCCTACTCGCTGCCGTTCACCGTCTTCTTCCTGTCGGCGTTCTTCAAGACGCTGCCCACCTCGGTGGCCGAGGCGGCGATGATGGACGGCTGCTCGCACACCCGGACGTTCTTCCAGGTCATGATGCCGATGGCCAAGCCGGGCCTGATCAGCATCACGATCTTCAACATCCTGGGCCAGTGGAACCAGTATCTTCTGCCGATCGTGCTGCTCTCCGGCAACGTCGAGAACAAGTGGGTGATCACCCAGGGTGTCGCCAACATCTCCACCAGCGCCGGGTACGAGGCCGACTGGCCGGGCCTGTTCGCCGCGCTGAGCATGGCCATCATTCCCGTCATGATCATTTACATCATCTTCCAGCGCCAGATCCAGTCGGGCCTCACCTCCGGCGCCGTCAAATGACCGGATCCGGTCAAAATACGAGCTCCGGCGAGTAATCCCAGGAGTGTCGTCGGGAGTCGTTCATATTCGGAACGACTCCTGTCCCCTCCCCACGGAGAACCCGACACATGGCCCTCCTCGACCAGGACTTCCCCTTCCCCTTCTTCGGCGCGGGGGAGGCGAGCTACTACATGTGGGCCGAGGTGCACGTACGCTTCGCCCGCCAGCCGAGCACCTCCCAGCGCGCGGTCATCGTCGACACCGTCCCGGCGCCCCTGCGCGGGGCGCTCGACTGGTGCGAGGGCCGCCAGCTGATGGTGGCCAGCGGCCTGTTCCTGCACGGCACGGTGGTCCGCTCCTACCCGGTCGCCCCCGGCGAGTCCGACCGCATCGGCGACGACGGCTGGATGTACGCAGCCCCCTCCCGGATCGCCGCGCTCAACGCCGACATCGAGAGATGGCTGCTGCGCATCCACCGGGAGTGCCCGATCCTGGCGGCCTACCGCGCGGAAGACCCCGACAGCGGCGGCACCCGCCTGTCGGACTGGCACGAGTGGAGCCTCGCCCGGATGCCCGGCCTGCTGCCCGAGCTGGAGCCCCTCCTCGACCAGGCCAGCCACGCCACCTCCATGGCCCAGGGCATCATGGCCATGGCCCGCCGCGCCGGAAGCCTGCCCAGGCTTGGCGTCTTCGCCGGAGACATGATCTCCTGGGGGGATGAACCTGCTTGACGACTCCGCGGTGGACGAGCGGCTGACCGGCCTGCCCGAGTGGCGGCGCGAGGGCGACGAGATCCGCCGCACGATCACCGCCACCGACTTCCCCGCCGCGATCCGCATCGTGGACGAGATCGCGGTCGAGGCCGAGAAGCTCGACCACCACCCCGACATCGACATCCGCTGGCGCACCCTCCACCTGGCGCTCAGCACGCACAGCGCGGGTGGCCTGACGGAGCTCGACTTCACCCTGGCCGCCCGCATCGACGAGATAGTCTCGGCCGGCGCCTGAACCGCTCCTCGGCCGATCATGACCGATCCGGGACACGGGCCGCGGGAGTTCGGCCGGACGCCGTCCTCGCCCCTCGCGGAGCTCGACGACCCCCGGCTCGCCCGCGCGGGCGTACGCGTGATCCTGAAGCGCGACGACCTGATCCACCCGCTCCTGCCGGGCAACAAGTGGCGCAAGCTCAAGTACAACCTCGCGCGGGCCGCCGAGCTGGGCCACGAGACCCTGCTCACCTTCGGCGGTGCCTACTCCAACCACGTGCGGGCCGTCGCCGCGTCCGGAGCCCGCTTCGGGTTCCGGAGCGTCGGCGTCATCCGGGGCGAGGAGCACCTGCCGCTCAACGACGTGCTGGCCTTCGCCGCGCGCTCGGGGATGCGGCTCGTCTACATGGATCGCACCACCTACCGCGCGAAGGGCACCGCGCCCGTGGTCGAGGAACTCCACCGCAGGTTCGGCCGGTTCTACCTGCTGCCCGAGGGCGGCAGCAACGAGGAGGCCGTCCGCGGCTGCGCCGAACTCCCCGGGGAGATCGACGTGCCGTTCGACGTCGTGTGCTGCCCCGTCGGCACCGGGGGCACGCTCGCGGGCATCGCCGCGGGGCTGGCCGCCGGGCAGCGGGCCCTGGGCTTCTCCGTCCTGCGGGGAGCGCGGTTCCTGGCCGACGACGTCGCCAGGCTCCAGGTGGCCACCTACGGCGAGGTGTCGGCCAACTGGACGATCGACCACGACTTCCACGCCGGGGGCTACGCCAGGCGCGCTCCCGGACTGGACGCGTTCGCCGACGACTTCGCCCGCCGGCACGGGATGTCGCTCGACCGGATCTACGTGGCGAAGATGATGTGGGGCGTCTTCACCCTGGCGGAACGCGGGGCCTTCCCCAGGAACACCACGGTCGTCGCCGTGGTGACGGGTCCGATGGAGACGGCTCCGTCCTCCCGCCCCGCGCGGGCCGACGACGACGGGCGTCTCCGGCCCCCGCCGTGAGCTCCGCCTTCCCGCGCGGCGCGGGGACCGTCCGGCCCCCGCCGCGGATCTCCGGGACGGCGTGGCCTGGAGTGGTCAATACCGAGCGTGGTCGTATGATCACTAGATATGGTGGGCGCTGCTCTTCTCCGGCCCGGTCAAGGAGATCGTGGATGCGCATTCTGGGAGTTCTCGCCGCCGTCGCCCTGCTCTGCGCGGGCTGCGGCGAGCAGGTCGCCGCGCCCCATCCGGCCGGGCACAGTCCCAGCGCGGGTCCGAGCGCCGAGGGGATCCGCCTCGCCGGGGGCGGCACGTTCACCAGTCCCGCGCCGCGCGCCACCGTCATCGTCTACGACACCGCGCTGGTGCCCCCCGGAGCCTCGGCGCGGGTCACCGTGGAGTCGGGAGCGGTGCTCGCCACCGCCAAGGTCATCGTCAAGGGCATGCTCCACAATCGCACCTACGGGGCGCACCTGCACGTCAACGCGTGCGGTTTCAAACCGGAGGACGCCGGGCCGCACTACCGGCACTCCCACACCCAGGCGAGCGCCGAGAACGAGGTCTGGCTCGATTTCACCACCGACGTCCGGGGCGACGCCATCGCCACCACCACCCAGGACTGGGCGCTCGTCCCGGGCCGGCTGCCCAGGTCGCTCGTGATCCACGCCAAGCCCACCCGCACCACCGGCACCAAGGCAGGCGATGCCGGCCCCCGCGTCGCCTGCGTCACCCTCACCGAACGCTAGGCCCGGCACGGACCCGGCATGAGCCCGGCGGCGGGCCCCGGTGCCGGGGTCATGGCGCCCCCGGCCGCGATGTTCCGATCCGCGCCGGAGGCCGGGCTCCGCATCGGGTCCCGGAGGCCGGGCTCCGCGCCGGATCCCGGCCTCCGGGCCGCGTGTTCCGCGATCAGGCGTGGCCGGCGGGGATGGTGCCGAGACGGCCGGCCTGGTAGTCCTCGAACGCCTTCGCCAGCTCCGCCTGGGTGTTCATCACGAACGGCCCGTAGTGCGCGACCGGCTCGCCGATCGGGCGGCCGCCGAGCACGATGACCTCCAGGTTGGGGCTGCGGCTCTCCTGGGTGCCTGCCGCCGAGAGCGTGATGGTCTCGCCGTCGGTGCCCAGGCCGGGAAGGTTGCCGAAGCCGTCGAAGACGGCCAGCTGGCCCGACTCGATCGGCTGCCGGTCGCCGCCGACGGTGCCGCGTCCCGACAGGACGTACGCGAGCGCGTTGAAATCCTTGCGCCAGGGGAGCGTCAGCCGGGAACCGGGGCTGAGGGAGGCGTGCAGCAGGGTGATCGGCGTCCGGGTGGAGCCGGGGCCGGTGAACTCGCCGACCTCGCCCGCGATGAGGCGGACCAGCGCTCCGCCGTCGTGGCTGCTGAGCAGCACGACGTTGGTCCTGCCGATGTCCTGGTACTTCGGCGCGACCATCTTCTCGCTGCCCGGCAGGTTGACCCAGAGCTGGATCCCGTGAAACAGGCCGCCCTTCTGGACCAGCCACTCCGGGGGAGCCTCCTTGTGCAGGATGCCGCCACCGGCCGTCATCCACTGGGTGTCGCCGTCGGAGATCGTGCCCCCGCCGCCGTGCGAGTCGGCGTGGTCCATCACGCCGTCGATCATGTAGGTGACGGTCTCGAAGCCCCGGTGCGGGTGCCAGGGGGTGCCCTTGGGCTCGCCCGGCGCGTAGTCGACCTCACCCATCTGGTCCATCATGATGAACGGGTCGAGATACTGGGACTTGATCGTCGCGAGTGCCTTGCGGACCGGGAAGCCCTCTCCCTCGAATCCGCTCGGTGCGGTGGTGACGGCCAGCACCTGGCGCTCGCGGGTCGCGTTCAGCGGCTGCGGCAGGCGGGGCAGGGTCAGCGGGTTCTCTACGGTCACGGCCGGCATTGCGGGTTCCTTTCGGCGATGTTCGCCGGTGATAACTCAGTTGATGTTTCAACTATTCCATGACGGACGAGGCCGTGACAACGAAGTGCCACGGCCTCGCCGGCGAAGCCCGCCCGCCTGCCCGCCCACCTGCCCGGCCGCCTGCCCGGGGGCCACCTTCCGGCGGCTGTTCACCGCCGCCCCTGGAAGGGACTACTTTCCGGTGGCCAGCGCGAAGCCGCCCCGGCTCAGCGAGATCAGCTCGGGGGCCGTGACCCGCTCGTCCAGCGCGCCGGCGGGGTCGCTGGTCAGCGCGGTCACGACGTAGGTCCTCCCCCCGGCCGAGCGGGCCAGGTACGACAGGTCGAAGACCCCCATCTCGGAACCGCCCTTGGCCCAGACCAGCGGCCACTTCTTCTCGTCGAGCCCGAGGCCGACGTCGTTGGCGGACATCACCGCGCTCACCTGCTTGCCGCTCAGCTTGAGAAGCCCCGCGTAGGCCCGGCAGACGTCGCGGGGCGAGCCGAACCACTCCAGCGTGTCGATCTCCCTGGGCTTCTGCCAGAGCACGATGTCCGACAGCGACTGCCCGGCGACCGTGTCCTTCAGGTAGGCGCGCTTGCCGGCGGTGTCGAGCGCCAGGTAGGCGCGGGCCTGCGCGGGGTGGTTCACGCCCTTGAGCAGGAAGACCTCGCGCGTGGTGAGGAAGGGGAGGTTCCGCTCGGGATGGCTCGACCACCGCCGCACCTTGGCCTCCACCGCCTTGCGGCCGACCGTGTGGATCAGGACGTCGGTGGCGGTGTTGTCGCTGATCGAGATCATCAGCTTGGCGGCCTCCCTGACCGTGGTGGTGCTGCCGTCGGGGCGGCCCGTCAGCCCGTCCTCGCCCAGGCTCTTCCACTCGGGCTTGATCGTGATCTTGGTGTTCCAGCTCAGCCCGCCGTCGCGGATCTTCTCGGCCACGGCGCCCAGCACGTACAGCTTGAAGATCGAGCCCAGCGGCCGGACCGTGTCCGGCGCCACGGCGTGCGCGACGTCGCACCTGCCCCGCGCGTCGATCTCGGCGGCCAGGAAGCCCACCCGCGGCGCGACCTCGCGGAGCCGGGCGTTGAATTGCTTCCAGCTCTTGGGAGCGGCGGGCACGGAGGGCTCGGGGGGCGTCAGCCCGAGCAGGTTGATCTTCCCGTCGCCGTCCACCCCGAGCTGCAGGGCGAACGCCTGCTCGCCGATCACCCCGGTCCCGGCCAGCGCGGACGGCGTCTCCTTGGTCAGCTTCTCCAGGCGGAACCCCTTCGACGCCTTGAGGAAGGCGTTGACGCCGTTGACCGTGAGCGACGACAGGTAGCCGGAGTTGAGATGCTCCTTGAGCTCGCTCTCCGCCAGCGGTGCCCGGTCCGGCGCGCCGAGGAACCAGCGCAGCTGCCGGCCGGCGGGGCTGTCCGGGATCTCCGGCTCGGCGAAAGGTCTTCCCGCCGTGACCGTCCCAGCCGTGACCGCCCTCGCTGTGACCGCCCCGGTCGTGACCGCCGACGCGGGGACGGCCAGTGGCAGGGCCGCCACCGGAACGGCCGTGACGGCGACGGCGGCGGCGAGCAGGCGCTTCGATCGGAACGGCAACCGCATGAGATGCTCCTTGGGATGTTCTCCGGCGTTGCGGCCATCTCCCCGATGGCCCTCATCCGAAACTAGGAAGCGTTCCCGGCTCGCGACACCCGGCGGTCCTCCGTCCCGCCGGTGCGGTGAACCGCACCGGATGTGCGGACAACCCCCTGGACGGCGGAGCCTGCGGCAGGTCACCCTACGTCCCATGACGTCCACGGCTTCCCGAACCGTTCCGGCACCCGCGTCACCGTCGGGCCCGCCGGGCCCGCCGGGCCCGTCGGCGTCCGCCCTGGTCCGCCCCCTCGCCGTGTCCATGGCCGCGGTGTCGGTGGTCGGGATGGTCGCGGGCGGCGTGCTGGAGGCCGGTATGTCCGTGCCGTTCAGCCAGTGGCTGTTCGTGGTGGCCTGCGCCCTCCTGCCCTCGGTCGGCCTGCTCATCGCGGCCAGGCGCCCCGACAACCCCTACGGCTGGCTGCTACTGGTCACCGCCGCCTGCCTCGGCCTCGGCTGCCTCGGCGTGGGCGTCCTGGTGGCGTACGGCGACGCTCACGGCCCCCTCGCCGTAGCCGGCGCGCTGCTCACCTCGCTGTTCTCCGGCTTCTACGGTCTGAGCTGGGTGTTCATCCCGCTGATCTTCCCCGACGGCAGGTTGCCCTAGCCGCGCTGGCGTCCGGTCGCCCGGATCGCGGGGGCGGCGATCCTCCTGCACTGGCTGGGCATCCTGCTGAGTCCCGACGAGGTCTACGCCTCGACCTTCTCGTACGGCAACCCGCTGGGGCTCGAAGGCACGGCCGGGCTGCTCGCCGCCCTGGTGGGCGGGTTCGGGCAGCTGGTGGTCTTCCTCGTGGCGCTGTCGGTGCTGGCCTCCCTCGTACTGCGCCGGAGGCGCGGCACCCTCGTCGAGCGACGCCGCCTCCGCTGGATGATCCTCGGGATGGTGGCCGCCCTGGGCGGCTCCGTGACAACAATGATCTTCGGGCAGGGTGGCCAGGCGGTGAGCTGGGTCGGCGTCGTGACGGCGGTGGCCGCGCTGCCCGCGGTGATCGCCACCGTCGTGTTCCGCCACAACCTGCTCGACATCCGGATGGCGGTCAGGGGCTCCAGGCTCTTCCTGGTCTTCGACCTCAGGCCGACGGTGGACGAGCTCCTGACGGAACTCGGGCCGGGCCTGGAGGAGGCGGACCCGGTGGAGCAGCTGGGCAGGCTGGCGGAGGCCGTACGGGCGGGCCTGGAGACGCGGTGGGCCGCCGTGACGCTCGCGGACGGCACGCGGGTGGTGGCGGGCAGGGAGGACGGGGCACAGCAGCAGCTCATCGCGCTGATCGCGGGACTGGAGCTGGCCCGCGCCACCGGCGGTGGCCCCGGAAGCCTGGCTCTCCTGCGTGAGCAGGCCCGCCAGACCCTCGCCGACCTGCGGTAACTGGCGGCGGGCATCCACCCGTCCGTGCTCAGCCAGGGCGGCCTGGCGGAGGCGGTCGAGGAGCGTTGCTCGCGGCTGCCGGTGGCCACGACCGTGACGGCCGATCCGGCGCTCCGCTCGCGGCGCTTCCCCGACGAGATCGAGGGAGCCCTGTACTTCACGGTCAGCGAGGCCGTCGCCAACGCGCTCAAGCACGCCGAGGCCTCCAGGATCGAGGTGCGGCTGGCCTGGTCCGGCGGGCGCCTGCGGGCCACGGTCTCCGACGACGGCAGGGGCTTCGAGCGGGGCGATCCCGGCCGCGGGGGGCTGAGCGCGCTGGCCGACCGGATGGCCGCGCTCGGCGGCGGCCTCGACGTCTCCTCGGCGCCCGGCGAGGGCACCCTGGTCGGCGCCTGGGTTCCCGTGCCGGGCTGACCTGCCGGGCTGAGGGGCCGGGCCGGAGGGGCCGGGCTGATCTGCCGGGCCGGAGGGGACGGCGAGTGGGTCAGCCGAAGACCGCGGGCGGGGGGACGGGGATGACCACGGCGTCGCCGTCGTTCAGCGGGCGGGCTCCGGCGATGAAATTGACGATGTCCTCGCCGTGCACGCAGCGGGCCTGCGTGAGCCCGCCCGCGGCCCTCCGGGTCAGGTCGGAGACGGGCAGGGGCACGCGGGAGGCGGCGACGATGAGGTTGCCGAAGCGGCGTCCCCGCATGACGCCGGGCTCGGCGAGCAGCACCACCTGGGGGAAGGTGCCGCGGACGGTGGCGAGCACCCGGCGGGTGAAGGCCAGCCCTTTGCCGTCGGCGACGTTGATCAGCAGGGTGCCGCCCGCGCGCAGGACGCGGGCGACGTCCCCCATGTACTCGGAGGTGGCCAGGTCGATCGGCATCGTGGCACCGCTGAAGGCGTCCAGCACGAGCAGGTCCGCCGAGGCGTCGCCGAGCCCGGCGGTGGCGGTGCGGCCGTCGAGGATCCTGACCTTGAGCCGGGGCACCGACTTCAGCCGGAGCTGGTCCCTGACGAGCTGGACGAGCCCCTCGTCCGGCTCGGCGACGACCTGCCGAGATCCGGGACGGGTCGCCGCGACGTAGCGGGGCAGGGTGCAGGCGCAGCCGCCCACGTGCACGGCGTCCAGCGGACCCTCGTCGAGGAGGTCGATGACGTCGGCCATCAGCCGGACATACTCGAAGTCGAGGTAGGTGGCGTCGTCGAGGTCGACGTACGACTGCGGCACGCCGTCCTTGGAGACGACCCAGCCGGAGGGCCGGTCGAGGTCCTGCAGGAGATCGACCTCGCCGAAGGTCACCGGATATCGTCCCGGCATCGGCTCCCGCGCTTCCCGCCTGCCCATCGGTCCGGTCCTCTTTTCCCTGATGCGAACCCGAAGGGGAAACCATATGCGCAGCCGCGACCGGTTGACGCCATGTAGGACAGTTGACCTTCTCCCCTCCCTGAAGGGAGGGGATTCCCAGGGTCGCCCCAGAGGTTTCCTGTTTCATCGGGCCGTGCCTCCCCGGAAAACTCCGGGACCGGTCTTACCGGCCCTCCGCAGGCGTTTTCTACCTGCTGGTGCCGAAGCGCCTGCTGGAGCGGCACGTTCGACACCTCGCGCAGGAACTCCAGGTGCGGGTCCTGCTTCCACGTGGTCAGCCAGTTGGCGGTTTCCACGTACGAGGTCGAGACGCGCTCGTCGGTGTAGCGGCGGTTGCGTTCGGCCAGTGCCTTGTTCCAGATCAGCCGGACACACCCGAACGTGCGGACCAGCAGATCCGCTTGCTCGGGGGTCGGGTGGAAGCGGTGTTTGAAGGCCCGCTTCACGATCCGGGACACGCTTGACGCGATACCGCATGATCATGTTAAGCGTGCCGGCCGGTTCCGGCCCATCTCCGCCTGAACGGCGGAGCCTGCGGCCTTTATGAACGAGATCACAACCTACGGCTGCGTAACTTACGCTAGCGTAGGTTCATGGCCCCGATCCTTGCCGAAACGCTCGCAGAGTCCGTCAAGCCCCGTCTTCGCGGCTGGTTGCACGCCGGGGCGCTACCCGTGGCGCTCGTCGCGGGATTCGTCCTCGTCGCGCTGGGGCCCACCCTGGAGGCGAGGCTCGCCGCCGCGATCTACGCGATCACCTCCGGCCTGCTCTTCGGCATCTCGGCCACCTACCACCGCGGGACGCTCTCCCCGCGCTCGGAGGAGGTGCTCCGGCGCCTCGACCACGCCAACATCTACCTGATCATCGCGGGCACCTACACGCCGTTCGCGCTGCTCGCCCTGGACGGGGCGGCCGGCGCGGTGGTGCTCGGCGTGATCTGGACCGGCGCGACCGCCGGGGTCCTCTTCCGGGTGCTGTGGACCGCCGCCCCCCGATGGCTCTCGACCGCGTTCTACATCGCCCTCGGCTGGACGGCCGCCTTCGTGCTGCCCCAGCTCGTGGAGGGCGCGGGGGTGGTCGCGGTGGTCCTGCTCTTCCTCGGCGGGGTCCTCTACACGGCGGGCGGGGTCGTGTACGGCATGCGCCGGCCCGACCCCTCTCCCCGCTGGTTCGGCTTCCACGAGGTCTTCCACGCCTTCACCGTCGCCGCCTACCTGGCGCAGTACGTGGCGGTCTCGCTGGTGGTCTACGCGGCGGTGTGACGCGCCAACGGGCCCCGTACCGCCTGGCCCGCCCGGTTCGCTCAGCTCGCGGCGAGGGCGAGGCGGCGGGTCGCGAGCTCGGCGTAGAGCGCGGCCCCGTCGGGCAGCACCGCGTCGTCGAACCTGGCCTCGGGGGCGTGGTTGTAGGCGGCCCTGCCAGGATCGACGTCCGCCGGGCAGGCGCCGAGTGCCACGAAGGCCGACGGCACCTGGTCACAGACGAACGAGAAGTCCTCGGAGCCGGTGAACGGCTGGGGAGCCTCGACGAAGCGCCGCTCGCCGTAGACCTCGCGGATGGCCTCGCCCGCGAAGCGGGCCTCGGCGCCGTCGTTGACCGTGACCGGGTAGCTCACCTCGTAGTCGGCGTCCACCTCCAGCCCGTGTGCCGCCGCGATGCCCCTCACCAGGGTCACCGCCCGTTCCTGGACGCGCGCGTGCGCGGCGGCGGAGAACGACCGGACCGTGGCCTCGAAGCGGGCCTCCTCGGGGATCACGTTGTCGGCGCTGCCCGCGTGGAAGCTGCCGACGGTGACGACCACGGGGTCGAACACGTCGAACCCGCGCGTCACCATGGTCTGCAGCGCGGTGACCATCTCGCACGCCGCGGGGATGGGGTCCTTGGCGCGGTGCGGGGAGGCGCCGTGGCCCCCCGCGCCGCGCACGGTCACCGTGAACCTGTCCACGGCGGCCATGATCGGGCCGCTCCGGGTCACGAAGACGCCCTGGGGGAGTATCGAGCTGATCACGTGCAGGGCGTAGGCCGCGACCGGGCGCTCGCCCGTCACGTCCAGCACGCCATCGTCGATCATGATCTTCGCGCCGCCGGGGCCCTCCTCGCCGGGCTGGAACATGAAGACCACGTTCCCCGCGAGCCGGTCGCGCCCGGCGGCCAGCAGGTGCGCCGCGCCCGCCAGCATGGTGGTGTGCAGATCGTGGCCGCAGGCGTGCATCCGCCCGGCCATCCGGGAGGTGACCGCGGCGTCGCCCCGCTCGGTGACCGGCAGGGCGTCCATGTCACCCCTGAGCAGCACGGTCGGACCCGGCTGGGAGCCGCGCAGCACGGCGGTGATCGAGCTCAGCCTCTCGCCGAGCCGTATCTCCAGGGGCAGGCCCGACAGCGCCGTCAGCACCTTCTCCTGCGTGCGTGGCAGGTCGAGGCCCAGTTCCGGCTCCCGGTGCAGGGCGTGCCGGAGGCGGACCAGCTCGTCCCGCATGTCGGCTGCGGATTCGCGAAGGGACATCGGGCTTCCTCCTGGCAGTCGTACGGCCTTATCGCACGATAGGCCGATTTAACCGGTTTGTGGGCTCGAGAGGGGTGATCTTCGGGAAGGGAAACGGTCATCCGGGGAGGCCGGGTCGCACGGTTCCGGGTCCGGCTCCGGCCCCGGCTCTGGGTCCGGCTCCGGCTCCGGCTCTGGGTCCAGGTCCAGGTCCAGGTCCGGGTCCGGGTCCAGGTCCGGGCGCACGATCCCACGCCCGGGATGCGCTGTCCCGCGCTTGGACATCCGTGCTCTGGCCGCGCGTACGCAAGAAAATCTTCACAAGAATCGGATCTAGCGCGTAATGTCTCCGTGTAGATGTGTCAATGACGGGGGATCATCTTCTCGGACCACCGTGGAGGGTACATGGACGTTCATGGCCGTCTCGCCCGTCATCTGCTCGTCGACGGCTACCGGCTCGTGCTGGACCTCGAACGGAGCCGGGGGTCTCGCCTCGTCGACGCCCACACCGGCCGAAGTTACCTGGACTTCTACACCTTCTTCGCCTCGGCGCCCCTCGGGGTGAACCCGTTCGACGACGATCCGGAGTTCCTGGCGCTGCTCGGCAGGGTCGCCGCGAACAAGCCCGCCAACTCCGATCTCTACACCACCCACCTGGCCGACTTCGCCGAGACGTTCGCCCGGGTGCTCGGCGACCCCGAGCTGCCGCACCTGTTCTTCGTGGAGGGCGGCGCCCTCGCCGTGGAGAACGCGCTGAAGTGCGCCTTCGACTGGAAGAGCCGTCTCAACGCCTCGCGGGGACGCTCCCCGGAGCTCGGGACCAAGGTTCTCCACCTCACCCGCGCCTTCCACGGGCGCAGCGGCTACACGCTCTCGCTGACGAACACCGACCCGATCAAGACCGACCGCTTCCCGAAGTTCGACTGGCCCAGGATCGAGGTGCCCGCGATCCATCTCGGCGACGTCGAGGCGGCCGAGGAGAGATCCCTGGCCGCGGCGCGGGCGGCCTTCGAGCGCCACCCCCACGACATCGCCTGCTTCATCGCCGAGCCCATCCAGGGCGAGGGCGGCGACAACCACATGCGGGCGGAGTTCCTGCTCGGGATGGAACGGCTCTGTCACGAGTACGACGCCCTCCTCGTCATGGACGAGGTGCAGACCGGCGCGGGGACCACCGGCACCCCCTGGGCGTACCAGCAGCTGGGCCTGCGCCCCGATGTAGTGGCCTTCGCCAAGAAGGTGCAGGTGGGCGGGATCATGGCGGGCCGCAGGGTCGACACGGTTCCCGGCAACGTGTTCCAGGTGAGCGGCAGGATCAACTCCACCTGGGGCGGCGGGCTGGTCGACATGGTCCGTTCCCGCCGGATGCTGGAGATCGTGGAGCGCGACGGCCTGATCCCGCGCGCGGGCAGGCTCGGCGCCGAGCTCCTCGCGGCGCTGCGGGAGATCCAGGAGAGCTACCCCGACCTGGCGGAGAACGCGCGCGGGCGCGGCCTGATGTGTGCCTTCGACCTGCCGGACGCGGTGGAGCGCGATCTCCTGGTGGCCCGCCTGCGGGAGGAGGAGGGCGTGCTGGTCCTGCCGTGCGGCGAGCGGTCGGTACGGTTGCGGCCGGCGCTCTCGATCACCTCGGAGGAGCTGGGGGAGGGCACGTCCGCCATCGCCCGCGCCCTGGAGGCCTCCCGCTGCCTGCGCCTGTCCGCCTAGCGGTACCGGGGTTCCCCGCGCCGGGCTAGTGGGGCTGAGGTTCCTCGCGGGCCGCCCGTTCCAGCCACAGGTCGATCGCGGTGACCCGCGAGTCGACGCCGAGCTTGGCGTAGATCCGGTTCACGTGGTTCTTCACGGTCTTCTCGCTCAGGAACAGGTGTTGGGCGATCTGCCCGTTGGAGCGACCCGTCGCGATCAGTTCCATGACCTCGGTCTCACGCCTGCTCAGACCCGTCACGACTCTGGGCTCTGCGTCGAACGGGGCATCGTCGACTCTCATCCGGCCTCCGTGGCTGCAACACGGTCAGGTCGCCGAAACCCCCGATCCTAACGGCGTAGCGATAGCAGCGAGCATAACCTGCAATATCCACTTTTGGTGGGTAATGAGGCTGGAAATGAAGAACGACCGGTCCCTGGGGACCGGCCGTTCTCGTGGGGTGAGCGAGGGGACTTGAACCCCCGGCATCTAGGACCACAACCTAGCGCTCTGCCAACTGAGCTACGCCCACCATCGCCGCCGCAGCAGCACATGAAAAGTGTAGCGGTCTTTGGGAGTCGTTTCGTACCGGGTTTCTCGTGAAACGCTCAAGCTCTGTGCGTGGACACGCCCTCGGCCAGTTCCCTGGCGGTGGCGGAGTCGGGGCCCGGCTGGGGCACGAAGACCGCCGCGCGGTAGTAGCGCAGCTCCCGGATGCTCTCGACGATGTCGGCCAGCGCCCGGTGGCCGCCCTGCTTCTCGGGCGAGGCGAAGTAGACCCGGGGGTACCAGCGCCGGGCCAGCTCCTTCACCGAGGAGACGTCGATCATCCGGTAGTGCAGGAACGCGTCCACGGCCGGCATGTCGCGGGAGAGGAACGACCGGTCCGTGGAGATGGAGTTGCCGCACAGCGGGGCCTTCTTCGGCTCCCGGACGTGGCCCCTGATGTATTCGAGCACCATGGACTCGGCCTCGGCCAGCGTGACACCGCCCTCCAGCGCGTCCAGCAGGCCGGAGGCGGTGTGCATCTCCCGCACCACCTCCGACATCTGCTCAAGGGACTCGGGCGGGGGCTTGATGACCACGTCCACCCCCTCGTCGAGCTGGTTCAGCTCGCCGTCGGTGACCACGCAGGCCACCTCGACAAGCGCGTCACGTCCAAGATCGAGCCCGGTCATCTCACAGTCGATCCAGACCAGCAGGTCACTCATAGCCCTCAGGGTAGTACTCACTTCACGAGAGCTTGAATGACTTGATCACCTTGTCTGCCACGGACAGACCGAGATTGTCCGGTACGGTGACGTAGGCCAGCGCCGGACGCCTGCCCTCGCCACGGTCGACGATCACGAACGCGGCCCGCTCCCGCTTCCACTTCCAGCCGTTGACCTTTGCCTGCTCGGAGAAGTCCAGGTCGAAGACGAACAGCCAGGCGTCCCTGCCGCTGACCTTGACGGCCTTGTCCTCGACGATCTTCCGGCGGTGCGGGGGACTGTAGAAGGCGGGCTCCATGAATTGCAGCAGCGTCGTGGCGACCGAGCGCATACTGCCGACGCCCTGGTAGCCGAACCGGTCGGGAAGCTCGCCGGTCAGCACGTTGCCGAGCCAGTTGCCGCCCCTGCCGTCGAAGTTCTCCTGGGCGACGGCGACGGCCGCGCTGGTCCAGACGAACCCGAGCCCGCCGCCGACGCTGGGGGGCACCTCCCACGGCTCGCCGGGCATCTCGTACGACAGGCCGGTCACCGGGTCCGTGACGCGCCCGTCCACGACCTGGGGCAGCGGCGGCGCGCTCTGTGAGGGCGCGGGCGTCGCCTCGGGGGTCGGCTCCTGGCTGGGCTCCAGGGGTGCGGTGGGAGGCGGCGTGGGGAGCCCGGTGGGCTCGCCCGCGGTGTTCCTGCGCTCGGGGTTGATCAGGTACATCGCGGCGACCACGATCACGACGATCAGGATCAGCGCGCCGCCGCCGCCCAGGATCCACGGCAGAGGGCCGCTCTTGCGCGGCGGCGGCCCGGACGGGTAGCCGTCGTACGGCGGGAGGGGCATCTGCGCCGTGTGGCCGTTCGGCGGCCCGCCCCACTGCGGCTGTCCCGTGCCCGCCGAGACCTGCTGGTGCACGGCCGGACCGGACCACTGGCCGGAGGGGCCGGAGGGGCCGGGGGAACCTGCCCCCGGGGGTCCTTCCGGCGCGGGGCGCGGCCCCATCTGCTGGGGGCCGAGCCCGGCCGGATGCGGCCCTGTCTGCCCGGGGCCGGGTCCTGCGGAGTGCGGCTGGAGGAAGGGGCCGGTCTGTGGTCCCGGCGCCGCGCCCTGCCCCGTGGGAGCGTCCGTCTGATGGGTGGCGTCGGTCCACTCACTGCCGTCCCACCACCGCAACAGCGGTGAGCCGTAGGGGTCGGGGTACCAGCCGGAGGGGGTCTGCGTGGTCATGGCCGCCAGAGTAGTAAGAACGGCTTTGTGCCGCATTGTGGACCTTGGTGATCACTCATGAACATTTGTAGGTGAAGGTGGCTCTGTCCTGAAGCTTCTTCCCCTCGGGGACCGGAGTGAGCAGCATCAGGGTGGCGGTTCCCTTGAAACTTCCCTCGCCCTTGACCGTCCACTCCAGGCTCACCTCGTGCGAGGTGTCCCCGGACGCGATCCGGTCGGTCTGCGCGATCGGCTCCTTGCGGTCGCTCCGCTTCCACTGGTAGCGGACCTCACCGCCCGCGCCGTTGGTGGACAGCACACCGGTGATCTTGACCGTCGTGTCGCACCCCTGCGCCTTCCTTGGGGCGCTGACGTCCACCTTCGTCACCTCCAGCGGTGTCGCCGAGCCCCGGAACAGCCAGATCGCCAGCGCGCCCACGACCATCAGCGCGAGGATCGCCGAGGCGAGGACCGTACGGCCGCGCCTGCGCCGCGCGCGGGGAGCCGCGGCGGCGGCGAGCCTGCCGGACGGCAACTCGGTCTGCTGCTGGTCCCGGCCGGCCCGCCACAGCTGGGCGGCCGTGGTCTCCGACGGCACCCCGGGACCGAACCGCATGACCACGTCCTCGGGCCGGCGCTCGTCACCCCCCGCGCCGCGCCGGTCGCCGGCCCCCGCGGCGCGCGGATCACCGGCCTTCGGGACGTGCAGCAGCGTGACGATGTCCCCCTCGTCGGGGGCGGGCCGCGCGGGGGCCGGATGCCCGCCAGTAGCGGGCGCCTCGTGCCCCGGCCACCGGTGCAGGGTGGCCACGAGCCTGTCGCGGGTGGTGAACCCGGACGGCAGGACGTCCCGCCCGGCGAGCAGCGCGTCGCGCGCGGGAGCGAGCCCCCTGATGGAGGCCGTCGCCGCCGCCCTCTCCAGTAGCCCGGCGGCCCCGCGGTCGGCCGAGGCCCAGGTCGCGGCCAGACCCCGGGCGAGCGACGCCCAGGCCGCCACGTCGCGTTCCGGCGCGGGAGAGCGGCCGAGCAGGGCGTCGGCCAGCCCTCGCTCCGCGAGCAGCGCCGACCCGTCCGAGGCGATCACCACGGTGCCCGGGTGGAGCTCCCCGTGGGCGAGCCCGGAGGCGTGCACGGCCAGCAGCGCCTGCGCGGTCTCCACCAGGACGGTGGCCGCGCTGCCCGCGTCGGGCCGGGGCGACCCGGGCGAGCCGGACGACAGCAGGTCGCCCACCGTCGGGCTGACCGGCTCCGAGGTGATCAGCCAGACCTCGTCCCTGGCCGTGATGAGGTCGGCGATCGGGACCAGCCCGGTCGTGCCGCTCTGCGTGAGCCTGCGGTCGGCGACCACGGCCGCGACCAGCCGCTCGCGCGCCGCGGGATCGGCGACCAGCCGGGGATCGAACCTGAGCGCGCTCCCCGGCCGCCCGTCGGCCGCGACGGCCGACGACCAGATTCCCAGGTCGTCCGCCCAGGTACGGCCGGTCAGCCGGAACCCGGCGGCGCCTCCCCCGGTGCTCATATCGCGATCGTTCCCCTGTCTACCGGCGTTTCCGGTGCCGTCCCGCCATGCCGCGCTTGACGGCCAGTGTGAACGGTATGGCACCGCTCGTCACCAGGCCCAGCGCGAGGAAAGCGGCCGGGGTCGCCTCCGCGGACGGCAGGGGCGAGGCGGTGAGGCGCGGAGGCGGTGAGGAGGCCGAGGGCGAGGTGCCCGGCGACGAGTCATCCGTGCCGGTGGGAGTGGGCTCCGGGTCCGGCGTATGGGTGGGCGTCGCCCGGGGCGGAGTGGGTGTGGGCTGGGTCGGGGCGGCGGTCGGCGAGGCCGGCGGGGTCGACGGCGGCCTGGTCGTGGGGCGGTTGGGGTCGCGGGGGCCGTTCAGGGTGGAGCTGCCCTCCGGGGTGGGGGTCGGAGACGGTTCCTCCTCCGCCGGCTTCCTCGTCGGCCGCGTGGTGGGCCTTCTGGTGGGCGTCGCCGACGGCGTGGGCGTGGCGGCCGCCGACGTCGCGGTGGGCGCCACGGGCGGAAGGCCCGAGGTGGCGGCGGTGCTCGGGACCGGGGTCGGGGTGGGCGTCGGCGTGGCCGCGGACGGCGACTCCTCCACCGGCTCGTCGGTCTCGTCGATCTCGTCCCCGGGAATGAGCGTCTCCAGCTCCGAGGGGGTCGGGCTCTGCGAGGTGACGGAACTCTGCGACTGGATCTCCGTGGAGCCGCCCGAGCCGACCAGCACCGCGGTCAGCCCGCCGATCACCGCGATACAGCCGACGCCGATGAGGATCTTGACGCTCAGCTTGCTGATCGAGGAGGTCTTCTCCCAGCCGTCGCCATCGCCGCCGTCTCCGTCGAGCTCGGTCATGGCCAGCGAGGTGTCGGCTCCGGGGACGGGCACGTCCAGCGGGAACATCGCGGCCAGCAGCCCGGCGACCCCGGCCAGGCGGCGCCGGCCGCGCTCCTGCCAGTCGGGGCCGTAGGCGTCGGCGGCCACCGCCTCCAGCTCGGTGAGGAAGGCGCTGGCGGTCGGCGGCCGGTCGGCGGGGTGCTTGGCCAGGCCGCGCTCGACCAGCCCCTGCAGGGCGGTGGGCACCTCCTCGACCGGCGGAGGCATCACCTGGTGCTGGCGGGCCAGCGCGGCGATGTTCGTGGCCCGGAAGGGACGGGCGCCGGTCAGGCACTCGAAGAACACGACGGTGGCGGCGTAGACGTCGGTGGCGGGCCCGGCGGGGCCGCCCACCCACTGCTCGGGAGCCATGTAGGGCGGCGTGCCCGCGGGGGTGTCGCCGTCGCCGGAGCGGACCGCGATGCCGAAGTCGACGAGCTTGCTCCTCCCGTCGGCCTCCACCATCACGTTCTCGGGCTTGAAGTCGCGGTGCACCACACCCGCCGAGTGCGCGGCGGCCAGTCCCAGGAGCGAGCCCTTGAGCACGAGCAGCGCGGCCTCGGGGCCGGTCGGCCCCTCCGAGCGCAGCAACGCCCGCAGGGCGACGCCGTTGACCAGTTCCATGACGATGGCCGCGCCGTCGCCGGTCTCGACATAGTCGTACAGCCGGACGGAGTGCGGGCTGCTCAGGGTGTTGAGCACTCGCGCCTCGTGCCGGAAGCGGGCCACGAACCCGACGTCGCTCCTGAGCTCGTCGGACAGGTACTTGATCGCCACCATGATGCCGTCGGCGTCGTGCCGAGCCATCACCACACGCCCGGCCGCACCGGCGCCCAACTCGCGGATCTCGGTGTATCCGGGGACTCGCCAGGCCGATGGCGTGCCGTACATAACGGTCTCCTCAGTTGTCTGGGCCCCCACCCATAACAGACGGACCGTAGCCTAGCGATAGATAACCGCATTCCGCTCATTAACCGTGAATCAGTCTCACGGTACGGAGCTGATCAGTGGTTA
The DNA here is from genome assembly GCF_051918855.1 of Streptosporangium sp. H16. Classification (NCBI taxonomy): domain Bacteria; kingdom Bacillati; phylum Actinomycetota; class Actinomycetes; order Streptosporangiales; family Streptosporangiaceae; genus Streptosporangium; species Streptosporangium sp. H16. The sequence goes on along the minus strand of NZ_JBPXMD010000002.1, from coordinate 240,359 downwards.
TCCGCTATGCGCGGCTCGATTCCCCCGGTGAGGCCGGCGAGGAAGGTATGACCGAAATACCAATTTTCGGTCTTGCGCTGCGGGCGGCCGACGGTTTCGCGGTGGCCCGCGCGGTGCGGGTGACCGTTACCTGCGGTCCGGGGCGCGCGGTGCGGGTGACCGTCGGCCTCGGAGTGGGCTTCTGCGTGGGCCTGGAGGTGGGCGCGGCCGTTCCGGGCACCGTCGGAGCCGGCCTCGGGGTACGCGTCGGCCCGGCGCACGGGGAGGTCTCACCGCTCGCGCCGCTCGCGCGGCCCGAGGGGAGGCCGGTCACCACCACGTTCCAGGCGGCCCCGCACCCCACCCGGGGAAAGCCGAACCTGACCGTACGCGAGTAGCTCGTCGCGCCCGACAGCGGCACGACCGTCCTCCGTACGGCCTGACCTGCGCGGAAGACCACGCGCAGGCGTACCTGCCGGGCGTTCGCGGTGTCGACCGAGACCGCCACCAGGGCCGCGCCCCGCGCGTTGACACGGGCCCGCACCACCTCCACCCGGCGTACCCCCACTTCGGGCGGCGCGGTGGAGGGACCGGTCGTCGGCGTCGGCGGGGAGGACGGTGGCGCCGTCGGCGCCGTCGGTGGGGAGGACGGCCGGGGTGTCGGCCCGCCGGGCGTGCCGGTGGCGGGGGGAGCGCTCGTCTCCCCGGCGGTGGGGCCGGTGGAGGGGACGCTCTCCCCGGTGGGTCCGGACGACGAGACCGGTTCCGCGGACGCGGGAGGGGAGAAGGTCGCGGAGGAGGGCGCGGGCAGGGACGGCGACACCTGGCCCCGCGTGCCGGGCGAGGGGGGCAGGGGCGGCGTCGCGGCGGCCACGTCGATCGTGCGAGGTCGCTCGGGCCCTCCCGAGGCGAGGGCGTACACGCCGGCGCCGCCCGCGACCAGCATCACCCCCGCGGCGCCCGCCGCCACCCCGGCGGACCTCGACCGCAGCGTGCGCAGCACCGTCCTGAACAGCGTGGTCCCGGCCACCGGGCCGGGGGCGGCGGGCGGGAACAGCAGGGGAAGCAGCGCCACCAGGGCGGCCAGCCGGGCCCGCCCGCGCTCCTCCCAGTCCTGCCCGTAGCCCGCGACCGCGACGCTCTCCAGCTCCGCCAGGAACTCCCCGGCACCGGCCGGCCGGTCACCGGGCCGTTTGGCCATGCCCCTGGCGACCAGGGGCCTGACCGGCTCGGGAACCTCGTCCACCGGGATCGGCGCGGTCATGTGCTGGTGCATCAGCACCACCCGCTCACCGGAGCGGTACGGGCGGTGCCCGGCCAGGCACTCGAAGAAGACCGCCGTCGCGGCGTAGACGTCGCAGGCGGGGGAGGCGGGGGCGCCCGCCCACTGCTCGGGAGCCATGTAGGGCGGGGTGCCCGCGGCCCGGCCGCCTTCTCCCGCCCGCACGGCGATGCCGAAGTCGACCAGCTTGCTGGTGCCCGTGGTCTCGACGAGCACGTTCTCCGGCTTGTAGTCGCGGTGCACCAGCCCGGCCCGGTGAGCGGTGGCCAGCCCCGCCAGCGAGCCCTTGAGCACGGTCAGCGCCGCCTCGGGCCCCGTCGAGCCGTGCTCGCGCAGCAGCTCGCGCAGGGAGACGCCGTTGACGGCCTCCATCACGATGGCGGCGCCGCCGGGCACCTCGATGTATTCGTACAGCCGGGCCACGTTCTCGTCCGCCAGCTCCACCAGGAGCCTGGCCTCCTCGCGGAAGCGGGCGAGGAAGCCCGGGTCGTTTCTGAGCCACTCGGCCAGGTATTTGATCGCCACCTGGGTGCCCGACTCGTCGTGACGGGCGAGGACCACCCGCCCGCCGCCGCCCGCGCCGAGTTCGCGCAGCTCGGTGTAGCCGGGGGGTGTCCAGCCGATGGCCGTCATGGCCGCCTCCATGGTTCGGGCCGGATAGGGGCCTCGGTATGGAGACGCGTGGCGCGTGGGGCGGGTTTGCCGGAGAGGTTTACCGAACGGGCATGATTCGCGACGCGATGTGCTCGGGCACGGCCAGGTCCCAGCTCAGCGCGGGATCGGGCTCGGGCGTGCCCCAGACCTGGTGCAGCGGCAGGACCCCGGCCCAGATCGGCCGCGCGTAGTCCTCCTCGTCGTCGACCGGCGGGCCCTGGCGCACCTTCACCGATGCCTCGGCGAGGGAGAGGGCGAGCACCATGGTCGCGGCGAGCTCCTTGCCGGTGGGCCTGCGGGTGGCGTCCCACTGGCCGGGGGCGAGCTGTTCGGTGATCGCCCGCAGCCCGGCCAGGCGCTCCTCGGCGTCCACCACCCGGCGGGGGCGGCCGTAGACCATGGCGGAACGGTAGTTGAGCGAGTGGTGGAAGGACGAGCGGGCGAGCACGACGCCGTCCACGTGGGTCACCGTGACGCAGACCTCGTCCGCGTTGCGCAGGGAGGTCGCGCCGGTGGAACCGTGCAGGTAGAGGGTGTCGCCGATCCGGCCGTAGCCGGTGGGGACCACCATGGGGGAGCCGCCGGCCAGGATGCCCAGGTGGCAGACCAGCCCGGCGTCCAGCACCGCGTACAGGTCCTCCCGGGAGGTTCGCCCCCTGTCCTTCGCGCGGTTGAGGGTGGTGCGGGGAGTCGAGGAAAGCGTCGAGGGCGTCGAGGGCGTCGAGGGCATGACACTAACCTAGGAAGAAGTGGATACCGGGAACACGTCCACTTTCACACGCTTACAGGAGACCACTTTGCCGCGACCCTCCGTCGACCTGCCCGTATCGGTGGACCGTGAGGCCGGTACGGCGCTCGCCGTCCAGCTCGGCGACCGTCTCAGGGACGCCATGCGCGGCGGCGCCCTCTCCTCCGGAGAGCGCCTGCCCTCCACCCGGGCCCTCGCCCGCCAGCTCGCGGTGAGCCGCACCGTCGTCACCGAGGCCTACCAGCAGCTGTACGCGGAGGGCTGGCTGGAGGGGCGCCACGGCTCGGGCACCTACGTGGCCGACATGGCGGTTCCCGCCGAGGGGAGGGCCCCCGCTCCGGCGGCGCCCGTTCCGTCGCCGGTCGGCGGGCACGGGCACGGGAACGGGCACGGGCACGGGCACGGGCGGAGGATGATCGACCTGCGTCCGGGACAGCCGTGGGTCCACGACTACGACAGGGCGGCCTGGCGCAGGGCCTGGCGAGGGGCGGCCGACCTGCCGCCGGCGAGCGATCCCGACCCCCGAGGCCTGCCGAGGCTGCGTGCCGCGCTGGCCGAGCACCTCCGCAGGACCAGGGTGATCCCCGTCGGGCCGGAGAACATCATGGTCACCCGGGGCACCGGCAACGGGCTCGACCTGGTCGCCGCCACCCTCCTGCGGCCCGGTGACCGGGCGGGCGTCGAGGAGCCCGGCTACCGCGTCGCCAGGAACGTCTTCGCCGGGCGGGGCGCCGAGCTCGTGCCCTGCCCGGTCGACGAGGACGGCGTCGTCGTGGACGGTCTCCCCGACGACCTGCGCGTCCTGTACACCACCCCCGCCCACCAGTACCCCCTCGGCGGGCGCCTGCCCATCCCGCGCAGGGAGCGTCTCCTCGCCTGGGCCCGCCGCACCGGCGCGGTCGTCGTGGAGGACGACTACGACGCCGAGTTCCGCTACGACGTCGCCCCGCTGCCCGCCCTGCACGGTCTCGATCCCGGCCGGGTGGTGCTGCTGGGCAGCCTGAGCAAGGCCCTGTCACCCGACATCGGCGTCGGCTGGCTGGTCGCCCGCCCGAGTTTCGTCGAAGCCCTCGCCGTGACCAGGGACGCCCTGGCCGACCGCACGAGCGGCCCGGCCCAGCAGGCGGTGGCGGTGCTCCTGGAGAAGGGGGACCTGGATCGGCACCTGCGCCGCACGCGCCTGGAGTACGCGCGCCGCCGCGCCGTGGTCGTCGACATCCTCGGCTCCGGCAGGGTCACGGGCGACACCGCGGGCCTGCACGTCATGGTGGAGTTGCCCGAGGACGCGGTCGAGCCCCTGGTCGAGGCGGCCCACGCCCGGGGCGTGCTGCTCGACTCGATGGCCCGCCACTACTACGGGCCGCGGCTGCGGCACGGCCTGGTGATCGGCTACGGCTCCGCGTCGCGGGCCGACCTCAGGCGAGGTGTCTCGGTGGTCGCCGAGTTGATCGGCTGACCGGTCCCCGGGGCCGCCCGGCGCGGTACGGGAACGGCCGCGCGTCCTGCGGGGCGAACGGTCACCGGGTCCGCCGCGGCGTGGGACCGTTCCCACGCCGCGGCGGCGAACCGGCTCACGCCTGCATGGACGTCCGAAGGCGGCCGAACGTCTTGAGGGCGCGGTCGGCGGTGGTGCGCAGCAGCGGGCTGGCCAGGACCGTGCCGCGCGCCTTGCGCACCGGCACGCGCAGCATCCAGTGGACCCCGGCGCCTGGGCTCAGCCGGGCGATCCGGCCCTCCGCGACCTCGTACTCGCCGTTCTTGAGCTTCTCCTTGTACTCCTTCTCGCCGCGGCCCATGTCGATGACCTGGATCCCGGCCTCGGCGGCCTTCTCCGCCATGGCCAGGTGGTGGATCAGACCGGGGGAGTATTTCGCGAAGGCGGTGTCGTAGGCGGGGAACCAGCCCGCGAGGGTGGTCCCGGTGCGCAGCCCGAAGTGCCCGGCGACCGGCTTGCCGTCCGCGTACAGCATGTCGAGGACCCCGCCGAAGTGCTCGGTGTCGGTGGCGAGGAACCGCTCGACCAGCTCCACGATCCACGGCCGGGCGAACCGGTCGGTGCGGCCGGTGCGGCGGTACTGCTCGGTCTTCCAGCCGAGCAGCGTGCGCAGCGGCGCCAGGTCGGTGGTGGCGTAGTCGTGCCGCAGCGGCCCGGCGTCGCGCTGGAGCTTGCGGCTCTTGTACGCCGTCGAGCGGTAGGTCTTGCCGGAGGTCACCTTGATCGTCTCGATGTACGGCTCGTAGCCGTCACGCAGATCGATGATCGGCGAGGGGTATCTGCAGTGCCCCGGCTGGAGCAGCGGCTGCCCGGCGATCAGGTGGTCGAACTCGTAGACGGCCAGGCCGCACTCCCTGATCAGCCGTTGCGCGTCGATCTCCACGTCCTTGGCGTGCACCAGCCCCTGTGCATCGGTCAGGCCCGCGGCGACGGGCATGCCGATGCCCATCGGATGGCGTTCGAAGGGGAAGAATCCGACCACGTCCGACCCGTCGTGCAGCACCGCCACCCGGACGCGTTCCTGGAGCGCGCCAACGGTGACGGTGAACTCAGGAGACAGGAAGGGATTGTCGAAGGCGGGGTCGGCACCCTGGAGGGTTCTCCATCGGTCGATGTCGGCCGGGCCGAGGTCACGGGGCTGAACGATTGAGACGCGCATGAGCTCCTACTGGGATGTGCGGGGTCCCCTACGTCACCCGATGAAGGATGTCGCAGAGCCCAAGCATGCTGGTAGGCACGTAATGTAACGATAAAGGACAGAACAGAGCTCGGGTGGTGTCGACCGCAACGTTTCGGGATCTCATTGGGCGACCCCGGCTGGCGCCGCTGACCCGAGTGACGTTCTAATGGTTGGCCATGAGCACCCCTGGCATCGACTGGCCACGCCTTGTCGGATGGATCGCGGCCAATGTCCCGGGCGTCGGTGAGCCTACCGGGGTCTCCATGATCGCGGGCGGCAGATCCAACCTGACGTACGTCGTCGAGACCTCCGGGCGCCGCCTGGTGCTGCGCCGCCCCCCGCTGGGGCACGTGCTGCCGACCGCCCACGACATGCGGCGCGAGTGGCGGGTGATCTCGGCTCTCGCGCCGACCTCGGTCCCCGTGCCCGAACCGGTCGCCTTCTGCGACGACCAGGACGTGATCGGGGCGCCCTTCTATCTCATGGGACACGTGGACGGCGCGGCCGTGCGGACCCAGGAGGACGCCCTGGAGCTCACCCCCGCCCAGACCCGGCGGCTTTCGGAGCGGCTGGCCGAGGTGCTCGCCGCGATCCACGCGATCGACTACAGGGAGGTGGGGCTGGGGGACTTCGGGCGTCCCGAGGGATACATGGCCCGCCAGCTGGAGCGCTGGGGGCAGCAGTGGGAGCGGTCGAAGACCGCCGAGCTGCCCACGTACGACCGCCTGGTGGCCCGCCTGCGCGAACGCCTGCCCGCGCGCTCCGCCTCGACGCTGGTCCACGGCGACTACCGGCTCGACAACACATTAGTGCGGCTCTCCCCGGATCCCGACATCCTCGCCGTCGTCGACTGGGAGATGTCCACGCTCGGCGACCCGCTGGCCGACCTCGGCCTCACCCTTACCTACTGGCAGGACCCCGGTGACGAGGAGCGCGCCTCGGTCCCGGTCGCGGCGGGCGTCACCGTGGCCCCTGGCTTCCTCACCGCCCGCGAGTTCGCCGCCCACTACGCCAAGGTCTCCGGCGCCGACCTGTCCGACCTGGACTTCTACGTGGCCTTCGGCAACTACAAGCTCGCCGTCATCGTGGAGGGCATCCACGCCAGGTTCAAGCAGGGCAAGACCGTCGGCGAGGGCTTCGAGCACATCGGCGCGGCCGTCCCCACGCTCGTCGACCGGGCACTGAGGGTCCTGGGAGGCTGAACGGCCGCCCGGTGGTCCCCGCGCTCGCGCGGCCGGCGCCGGGATCCGCGGCCGGGGGGCCGGGTGGGCGGGCCGGGTGGGCGGGCGGGGCCAGGCGGGCGCACGGGCGGACGGCAACTACCGTAGAAGTTTCAAGCGTCATGCAAGCCGCCACGGATACGCTGGCGGCGCGGCCGGTAACGCTTGCCTGTGAACCATGCCGGGGCACCGTCACGTCCGACGCCGCTATGGAACGCTACATTCGTTGACCTGCGAGGATCGAGGAAATTCGGTGATACCGACTAACGGACGGCACCAGCGACGGCGCCCGGCCTGGCCGGTCGCACTGGGGGCGTTGGTCGTGACGGCGGCACTCGTGGTCGGCATCATCGCCTATGCCGCCAAGCCGGACGTTCCGCGCGGACAATCCATGACAATGGCCCCAACGCAGGCGGCACCCGTGCTGGAGGCACCCCCCGTCGTCCAGGACTGGCCGCGCTGGGGCATCACCCACACGGAGTTCAGCGCCGACAACGAGGGCAGCGAGGTCACCGAGGCCGCCTCCCACATGCTCAGCCGGGTCCCGATGCTGCAGAACCAGCACATCATGGGCTGGGGGGCGGGCAACCCCGAACCGGCGCCCGGCAGGAACGACTTCCGTGACCTCGACCGCCGGATCAGGTTCATGTCCGGCTCCCAGGCCATCCCGATCATCACGCTGTGCTGCTCGCCGGACTGGATGAAGGGCGGCAGCTCGGGCAGGACCGACTGGACGCAGCTGGAGACCGCGCCGCGGCCCGAGCACTTCGACGACTACGCCAAGCTCGCCGCGACCGTCGCCAGGCGCTATCCCACCGTCAAGCACTTCATGGTGTGGAACGAGCTGAAGGGCTTCTGGAACACGGCCCAGAACCGCTGGGACATCGAGGGCTACACCGAGTTCTACAACAAGGTCTACGACGCGCTGAAGGCCGTCGACAAGGACATCAAGGTCGGCGGGCCCTACGTGTCGGTCGGCAGCACCAGCACCCCCGAGCAGGGGGCGGAGGTCCAGGGACCGTGGGGGAGCATCGTCCAGCGCGACCTGGAGGCGGTCGAGTACTGGATCGAGAACAAGAAGGGCGCCGACTTCATCGTCGTCGACGGCGCCTCGGTGACCAAGGAGGCCGGGGCCTTCCCCGACGAGTTCACCGCCCTGGGCAAGTTCGGCGCCCTCACCCGATGGCTCCGGGAGAAGAGCGGCGACCTGCCGGTCTGGTGGGCCGAGTGGTACGTCGAGCCCATGAACAGCGACTGGGAAGAGGATCACCGCATCGCCGTCCACACGGCCGCGATGATGGAGTTCGCCACCAGCGGCGTCACCACCTCGCTCTTCTGGAACCCCCAGCGCAAGTCCACCGGTGACGATCAGGCCTGCCCCGGCTGCCTGTGGCACCCGACCACCGGTGTCGAGATGCCCATGGCGGGCATCATGAGCGGCTTCACCAAGTGGTTCCCCCTCGGGGTCCCGCTGGAGGCGGTGACCTCCTCCAACGCGCAGGTGCGGGTCCTGGCCCAGGAGCGCCAGCTCGTGATGGTCAACACCACCGCGGCAGACGCCGTCACCGTCGTGGACGGCAAGCAGTTCCAGCTCAAGCCGTACGAGGTCAGGTGGAGCGAGCGCGCCGGAGCCTAGCGGCGCCGGCGACGGCGTCTAGGCGTCGTCGCCCGGGGAGCGGGCGGGCCTGCGCCGGTTGGTGAACCAGCGCAGCAGCCACTCCACCGGCCCGTAGCGGTGGCGGCGCAGCCACCACCGGCTCCAGACGGCCTGCGCCGCGAAGATGCCGACGCCGATCGACACCACATGGAACGGGCTGACCTGGTCGACCAGGCTCAGCCCGTAACCGGTGAAGATCAGCGAGCTGATCAGCGACTGCCCCAGATAGTTCGTCAACGCCAGCCTGCCGGGCGCCGCGAGTGCCCCGGCCAGCCGCGGCGCCGCGGGCAGCAGGCGCAGCAGGGTGGCGGCGTAGGCCGCGGCCAGCAGCGGCGCGGTGACCAGGTTCACCGTCTGGCCGACCATGTGGTACGCGTGCCCGCCCCCCGACCAGGTCGAGTGCGCGTAGACCAGCGCCCCGGCGAGCCCCGCGGTGAACCCCGCCCACTGCAGCCGCCGCAGCGTGGCCGTGTGCCCGGACAGGTCGGTCAGCAGCCGCAGCTTGCCCAGGGCCAGTCCGACCAGGCACGCGGCGAGCACCGTGGGCCCCTGGAAGAAGACCCGCAACACGAAGATCTTGGCGAGCTTGTGCAGGTGCTCGTTGATGATCATTGACGCGGAGCCGTGCAGGGCCCGGTCCGACACGGCGGCCTGCGCCGCGCTCTCCGACACGGCCTCGGAGGCGTCGGTGCCCAGCGCCGCCAGCACGGCCAGCAGCAGCACCCCCACGGCCAGCGCCACCGTCATCGCGAGCGCGGCGATCATCGCGGTGCGCGGGGTGATGTGCCGCACCGTCAGCAGGACCAGCCCCACGATCGCGTACGTCGCCAGGATGTCACCGGGGAAGAGCAGGATCCCGTGGGCCAGGCCGAGCAGGAACAGCCCGCCCAGGCGGCGCAGGAACCGGGGGACGAAAGCCGCCCCCGACCTGTGGGCCGAGTCGATCTGGAGGGTGAAGCTGTAGCCGAACAGGAAGGCGAACAGCAGATAGAACTTGTTCTCGAAGAGCACCGAGACGACCCAGCGCACCTCCCAGTCGAGCGGCGCGGAGAACGACGGCGCCGCCAGCCCCGCCATCCGGTATCCCGAGGCGAGATAGGTGATGTTGACCACCACGATGCCGAACAGCGCGAAACCGCGTAGCGCGTCGACCGCCGCGATCCGCCGCCCTGTGACCTCGGTGGAGGCCCCCGCCCGGCCACGGGGTCCCTCTGCGAGCATCTGACCGTCCTTCGAGCAGTTCGAGACGTGCGCCCCCCGGCGAACGGTGCTCAGTATGGCGCGCGCCGATCGTCCGCCGAGAGACTTTGTCCTTTACTGAGGTCAGGAGCCGATGACGATGAACCTCTCCGCGATCACCCCTACGGCCAGCACGAACGCGGGCACCGCGACGAGCAGGATGCGCCTCCTCGTCCTCCTCGTCCTGGTCGTCTGATCGCGGCCGCGCAGGAGGAACACCTCGTAGCCGAACAGCGCGATCCACGTCACGCCCAGCGCGCCCAGGCCGATCGGCGTCCACGGAGAGGTCGGGTCGCTGCCGCCGGTCGGTACCCCCGGCTCGGGGATCTCGGCCCCCTCGGGGTAGGTCTTGAGCGTGTAGACGGCGGCGTCCTCACCGTTGAAGACCCGTTTGAGCTCCTTGTGGGCGTCGAGCGCGGCGCGGAACCGCGGCGCCCAGTCCGTGGGGAAGCCGTGGTTGAGCTGCAGGTATCCGGCCTGCCCGCGGGTGGCCACCAGATAGGTGTTGGGCGGCGACACCCGGAGCTTGTCGATCACCGAGGAGAGCTGGGCCGGGTTCTTGTCCACCAGCACCTGCTGGTAGGAGATCTTGTCGAAGTCGCGTTCGCCCCACGGGATGCTCGGGGTGACCTCCTCACCGAGCAGCGGGACCAGGTAGAGGACGCGGGCGCTCGGCTTGTCGTGGTCGTAGACGTAGTGCATCGCCGCGACCTCGCTGGCGGAGACCCGCTCGAACTGCTCGTTGCCGTACCGTGCGACCAGGAAGACCATCGCCAGCACCATGGCGCACCCGGCGGCCAGCAGCAGCGAGATCCGCCGCGTCAGCTCCGGGTTGAACCGGATGTTGCGCTTGCGGATCGGCACCGTCTCCTCCGGCGCGTCCTCGGTGCCCGCGGGGAGGTTCGGGAAGAAGGCGTACGCGGCCAGGATGCAGGCGCCGGGCAGCGCGAACAGGTAGATGCGCAGGCCGATCTCGCCGCCGTAGTTCTGCAGGCCGAGGGCGAGCACCGGGATGCACAGCAGCAGCAGGGCCGCGCGGTCGCCGACGCCGCGCCGCAGGCGGCGGAACAGGCCGGCGGCGGCCAGCGTCAGGATGACGCCGCAGATGCCCAGGCGGGCCATCAGGACGAGCGCGTGCTTGGGATCGCTGCCGTCGATCCGGTCGCCGGTGTTGCTCTGGAGGTTCTCCAGGATCCGGCCCAGACCGCCGAAGAGCTGGTCGATGTGCCCGCTCCAGAAGGCGACCGTCTGGTAGCTGATCCACGCCAGCACCATCAGGCCCAGGAAGAAGGGCAGCCCCCAGCTGAGCGAGGAGCGCCGCAGCAGGATCAGGCCGGTCAGCGCGCCGAGCATCATGAACGGCGTGATCTGGTGCGAGGCGGTCGCGGTCGCGAACAGGCCGATCAGCACGATCAGCATGATGGCCCGGTCGTAGACGCCGGTGGAGTGCGGCAGCTCGCCCGGCGTCAGCCCGTCCAGGCGGGCCAGCAGCCGCCGGACGAACCCCTTGGCCGGCATCGGTTTCTCGCGGGGCTCCACCTTGCCGAACCAGCGCAGCACGATCGCCACGAAGGCCAGGTAGATCGCGTACGTGAAGCCCTGGGAGGAGAAGTAGTCCTGGCCGATCCACTGCACGATGACGAACAGCAGCGCGGCGAACCAGCGGGCCCGGGTGGTGGCGACGACCTGGCGCAGGATCAGCACGAACGGCAGGAGGTACAGCAGGTTCGACAGCAGCGGCGTCCACCGCATGATCGTCGTCAGGTCGGTGACCCCGGCGGCCTTCGTGATGAACCCCACCAGCGCGAAGAACCCTGGCCACGCCAGGCGGGCGTCGAGGAGGGCGGAGGACTCGCCGGTGCGGTTGATGTACTCCACGAAGCCCGCGTGGACGTAGGCCGTGTGGAACCTGGCCTCGTCCTCGATCAGGGCGGCCGCCCCGTGCAGGGCGAAGGTGATCGCCGCGATCTGGAAGAGCAGCAGGAACTTGCGGTCGGTGTTCTGCGCGATCGTGACGAAGAACGCGACGAGCATCAGCAGGATCGCGGCGAACGCGGTCGGCGGCATGGCCGAGATCAGGCCCACCCCGTCGATGTCGTTCAGGTCGACGCCCCGCAGCGGGCCCGGCGCGACGCGCAGGGCCAGCACGTACATGATCAGACCCTCGATGGTGAGGACCGGCGGCAGCCACACCATGGCCGACCGCATCACGGCCTGCAGGCGTGAGGGCCTGGCGGCGGGCGTCGCGGACGGGGCCCCGGTGGCGGTCGCCGCGGACGGAGGCATGGCGCTGGTCGCCGGTGCCGCCTTTCCCGCTCCCTTCCCGGCTCCCTCTCCCGCCCCGGAACCGGTCCCCGAGCTCCTCTGCGTGCCCTGTGGGGCCTGGTGGGCCGCTGGGGTTTCTGTGACCTCGGGGAGGGGCTTCGAGACTTCCAGGGGCTGCCTGGGCGCCCCGGCGGACCTTCCCCGCGGCTCTTCGCCAGGAAGCTCGGCGGACTCCCAGGGGTCGGAGGGCCGCGAGGGCGCTGGGGGCGCTGGGGGCGCTGAGGGCGCTGAGGATTCCGCGGCCGGCGGGGGCTCCGAGGGTTCCGAGGGCCTCCGAGTGGTGGAGGCGGGCTTGAGGAGTGGCGCGGCCCGGCCGGGCAGGCGCATCTCCGCCGTGGTCTCGAATCTGTCCTCGTCCTCGTCCTCGGTGGGCGCGGGCGGGACCTCGGCCGTCTCGGCCGACTCGTTTTCGGAAACGCCGGCCGGGGGCGGGGCGACCGGGCGGAGGGGGAGCCTGATGACGGCGGTGACTTCGGGGTCGTCGCCGTAGACGCTGTCATCCGGCGCGTCGCCCGCTTCGTCTGCGGCATCCGCGGCGTCCGCCTCGTCCAGGGCGTTCGCGTCGTCCGTGCCGCCCGCGTCGTCCAGAGCATCCGCGCCGTCTGAGGCGCTCGCGGCATCCGCGATATCCGCCTCGTCTGAGGCGTCCGCGTCGTCCAGAGCATCCGCGTCGTCCGCGTCGTCCGCGTCGCCTGTGGTGTCCGTGGCGTCCGCGGCGTCCGCGTCCGGCGGCGTGCCGTCGTCGTCCGCGTCGTCGCGCGGGTCGCCCCCCGAAGCCTCCTCGCCGTCGGACGTCTCGCCGCCGGGGCTCTCGCCGTACGGGCTCCCGTCGGGCGTCTCGCCGTCCGGAGCCTCGCCCTCGGCGATCTCGTCATCCGGGAGCTCGTCGGGAGCCTCGTCGTCAGGCGCTTCGAAGGGCGCCGTGCCGGTGGGCTCGCCGTCGGACCCGGCCCGGGTTCCGTCCGAAGGCGCGGGGTGGGTGGGATCGATCTCCCCGACCTCGGCGGTCTCCGCCGCCCCCGTCGTCGTCACGTCATTACCTGCCCGTTGCCTCACGTCTAACATCATGGCGGCTACGCGGACCAGGGTGTGACGAGTCACCGCGGAGATCCGTCATGTCCGGGCGCTTCGCGTAGATCGTTGAGAAGCGGTGCGGCGGCCGTTCTCCGGCCGGGCGGCCCCTCTCCCGACGCCTCCGCTCCCGGGAAAGGGGGCGTCGGACGGAGCGAGGACCGCCGGTCACACCGGGTCGGCCACCGGTGCGCGACCCGCCCCGCGGATCGCGCGTCTCCCGGGGCGTGGCCGGTGGCTCACGCCTGGCCGCGTACCTTGCGCAGACCGTATCGTGTGCGCCTGACGACGGCGTATCCCTTCGTCAGCATTCGTTCCCTCATGTAGATCAGCGGGACCTGGTTTCCCTCGACCGCCCGGCTGAACATCTTCATCGACGTGCCCTCGGCGACGGTCAGGCGCGGCAGCGCGAGCACGTCGTGCCGGTCGGCGGCGATGGCGTTGTTCACCGCGCAGGCGGCCCAGTATCCGGCCTTCCTGACCTCGCGCCGCACGCGCACGCTGGAGTAGCCGTACGGGTAGGCCATCGTCGAGACCAGGGAACCGATCTTGTCTTCCAGCAGGGCCTTGTTGCGCCGCAGCTCCTGGCGGAGCTCGTCCTCGGGCAGCTGGTCGAGCTGGGGATGGCTGTGGCTGTGCCCGCCGATCTCCATACCGCACGAGGCGGCCTCGCGGGCCTGGCTCCACGACAGCATCGTGTCGAGGGGCCTGCCCGCCGCGTCCTTGCCCGCGTCGCGGACCCACCCGCTGGTCAGGAAGACCGTCGCGGGGAAGTCGTAGCGTTCGAGCAAGGGCAGCGCCTCGCTGTGGAAGTCGGCGTACCCGTCGTCGAAGGTCACCACGACCGGCCGCTCCGGGATGGAACGGCCGTTGTTGTTGTGCAGCGAGGCGACCAGGTCGGCCACCGTCAGCGGCGTGAAGCCGTTCTCCTTCAGGTAGGCCAGCTGCTCGGCGAAGGCCGAGGGGCGTACCGCCAGCGGCTTCGTCTCGGCGTTGGGCCGGTCGGAGACCGAGTGGTACATCAGGATCGGTACGCGGATCATGACGCACGCACCCGCTTCATTTTCAGTCGAAGGGAGCCGACGATGTAACCCCAGGTCGTCCAGGCGAGGCCGACGACGATCGCCCCGGCCCTGCCGAGGCCGGACAGGTCACCCCGCAGCGCCTCGCCGACCCCGCGCAGCGCGCCCAGCGGCAGCGCCTTCAGCGCGTGGGCCCGCTCGCTCGACAGTCCGTCGCCGGCTCCCACGCTCTGGGCGACCAGCGCCTTGGACAGGCCCTCGGCGAAACAGCGTGAGCGGAAGTAGGCGAACGTCGAGCGCACGGGCGGCACCTTGTGGCCGATCACCGCGGCCGGTTCGAACAGCATTCCCGACCCCGGCATCCGCTGCGAGAGCCGGATGCAGAACTCGGTCTCCTCACAGCCCAGCGGGCGGGGCTTGCGCCCCTGCACGCTGCGCCCGATGCCGGTGTGGAACCCGCCGACACCGCCGATGACCTCCCTGCGGAAGGCCGCGTTGCCGCCCATGACGTTGCGGATCCGGGCTCGTTCCGTGGGCATGCCGAGATAGCTGCACCCCACGGTCCAGTCGAACTCGTGGGGGTACCAGCCGGGCCGGTGCCCGATGCCCCACAGCGGCCTGGTCAGCCCGCCCACCCCCACGATGGTCGGGTCCTGGAAGCCCTCCTCCAGTGCTTCCAGCCAGCCAGGCTCCGCGACGGCGTCGTCGTCCAGATACGCCACGATGTCGCCGGAGGCGGTCGCCGCACCGGTGTTCTTGCCACCGGACAGCCCCTTCTCCTGAGCGTTCTCCACCACGATCGCGCCGGGATACTCCTTCTTGAGCCTCAGGTGGAGATCCGGGTTGTAGTCGACGACCAGGATGATCTCGTGCGGCGCGTGCGTCTGGTTCTCGACCGACTCGACGGCCGCCCGGATGTCCTCCCAGCGGTCCTCGGTGTAGACGCAGATGACGACACTGCTTCTCATGGTTACGCGGCACCCTGGTCGGCGGCCGGGGCGGCGGCGGCCGGCTCGTGAACGACGGGAGCCGGGTTGCTCCGCCACTCGCGGATGATGGTCTTCAGCACCCGGATGCCGTCGCGGACGGCGTGCAGGTTGCTCTCGCCGTGGATGCGGCAGCGCTCGTGGCTGGGGACCTCGTGAACCTTGAGACCGGCCTTGGCGGCGCGGACGTTCATCAGGGTCTCGATCTCGAAGCCGTCGCAGTCGAGGTTGAGGACGTCCAGGTGGCGGGCCCAGAAGGCGTTGTAGCCGTAGCACAGGTCGCTGTAGCTGGTGCCGTACATCCTGTTGACCAGCGCGGTCAGTGTCTTGTTGCCGAACTTGCGGATGAACGTCAGGTCGTCGCTGCCGCCGCCGGAGGCGTATCGCGAGCCCTTGACGAAGTCGGCGCCGGTGACCAGCGCGCCCACGAACTGGATGATCTCGCGGCCGTCCGTGGACCCGTCGGCGTCGATCATCACGATGATGTCGCCGGTGCAGGCGGCGAAGCCCGCAGAAAGCGCGTCGCCCTTGCCCTTGCCGGTCTGGTGCACCACGCGGACGTTGGGACGCAGCCTCCTGGCCACGGCGACGGTGTCGTCCTTCGAGTTGCCGTCGACCAGGACGATCTCGTCGATCCACTGCGGCAGCGTGGCGAAGACGTGCGGAAGGTTCTCCGCCTCGTTCATGGCGGGGACGACGACGCTGACGGTGGGGGAGATCGCCATGTTGGGCGTGATGGGGGTGAACCGCTCGATGGGTGGCACCGCCCTCAGCGGTGGCTTGTTGTTGTAGTGCTTGGTGATCTCGGGACTCATTGTGACGGATGTCCTTCCGGGCGGTCGGTCGTCAGGGGTGACTGGCGGACGGACCCGGGGCCTTCGCCGATCGGGACGACCGGCGGAAACGGCGAATGCGATGAGGGATGCATGCGAGGGTCCTGGCGGGTGGTGTGGTGATGAACGGGAGCGGTCTAGCCCACTCCCCATGGTTCCTTGACGACCGGAGTGCCTGATTGGTTCTGCGCGGGGGAGCGCATACGGCCGAAACCCTTCAACACACGGTCGGCAAGCCTGTACAAATTCGGGCGATCTGTAACGATCGTTCGTGCCTTGTTGACCGGGGTGCGGCCGATCCAGTGGACGGCGGCGGCCGGGGAGGGACGCGACACGCGGCCTTCCGCGACGAAGAGGTCACCGCTTTTCAACCAGCTCTTGTACTCGCGTCCGCCCTTGCCCATGTCGACCTGCTGCAGCCCGGAGTTCGCGGCGTGCTCGGCCATGTGCAGGTGGTGCATGATGCCGGGGGAGTAACGCGCGAACTCGGTGTCGTAGGCCGGGAACCAGCCCACCAGGGTCGTCGCCGTCCGGAGGCCGAAGTGGCCGGCGACGGGCCTGTCTCCGGCATAGACCATGGTCAGGACGCCCGCGAAACTCTCGGACCTCGCCGCGTGCATCTCGTCGAGCAATTGGACGATCCACGGCTGGGCGAAGCGGTCGACCCGGCCGGTCCTGCGGTACTGGTCGGACTTCCAGTTGGTGAGCGTGCGCAGCGTGCCCGGGTCGGCCGAGTACCACTCGAAGCGGATCTCGCCCTGCTCGCGGCCGAGCTTGCGCTCCTTGTAGCGGACCGTCTTGAGGTTCTTCGGCGAGTTGGCCTTCACCTGCTCGATGTAGGTCTCGAACCCCACGCTGAGGTCCATCACCGGAGCCGGTCGCACGTCCGACTCGTACGGCGCGAACGTCGGCTGGCCGGGGACCAGGTGGTCGAAGTCGAAGACGGAGAGCTTGCAGGCGCGCAGCAGGGTCCGGACGTCCAGCTTGAGGCCGGGGACCGAGATCAATCCGTGGCAGGTGGTCAGGAAGCCGCCGAGAGGCTTGCCGATCCCGAAGCTGTGGCGCTCGTAGGGGAAGAACCCCACGATCTTGCCACCGTCCTGGATGACCGCGACACGGACGTAGTCGCGCAGCCGCCCCATGGCGAGCGTGAACTCCACGGAGAGGAAGGGGTTGTCCAGCGACGGATCCGCCACCTGCAACTCCCGCCATCGTGAGATCTCGGGCTCCCCGAGGTCCTCCGGGCGAACGATGACGATGTTCACCTTGACCTGGCCCCCTGTTCGGTCTGCAAGCTCCCGCTCCCCCGATACAACACGCGTAGTACGTATATGAAGCCGCCGAGCACCGCGATCGTCGCGACTCCGGCACGGGGCGACCATGCGTCAAAGGTAAGCATGGCAGCGGCCAGGAGAACGTTCACAACCAGGCTCGCTGCCGCACCCACTGATAGTGCCGCAAGCGGGTCACGATCACGCAACAGTCCTACCACTGCGGCGCCCGGAACGACCAACAGGAACAGGGGCGTAAGGAACAAGCGTAACGGAGTGTCGATGTCGGCCAAGGCGATCACGGCTCCCGCGGCACAGGCGAGAGTGAGGGCCCAATTGAGCACCCTGCGTTTGATCGACATCTCCGAGCTCCTGGTTGGTAATGATGTGACTGATCGCGCTCTTCATGTGACCAATCACTCAACATGGACGTCAATGCCGACGCTCGGCACCAGTCCATGGTTTACCTGATCCACGGGAGAAGTCTCGGTGTTAGGTAAAACGAGATACGGGAATCAGTCCGTCGCCCCCTCGGAGCTCGCTCCGGCGGAAGGGGTGGGAGTCGGATCGGGAGCCGGCTCGTCCTGGGGCGTGGAGGCCTCGGACTCAGGGCTTTCCCAGGAAATCGCGCATCCGGCGTTGCCCCCGGCGGACCTGAACGCGACCCGCCCGGCGCCGCTCTCCGACGGATCCTTGGCGGTGACCCAAATCACGCTGCTCGCGCCCGGCCTCAGCCGCCCCTGCGCGGGGTGGACGTCGAGCCCGCCGGAGGTGGTCGCCGACCACGAGACCGTGGCGTTGCGTGCCGCGAGCCGGATCTGCCCGGCGCCCTCCCCGATGTCGCCCGGGCACGAGACGCTCAGCCGTCCGGCCGCGGGCGGTTTGGCGGCGGTGCGGGTGGGGCGGGGCCGCCCCGCCGTGGGGGCGCGGCTCGGTGCCGGTCGCGCCGCGGTGGCGGTGGGGGCGGCGGGAACGGGTGTCTCGGTCCTCCGGCTCCGCTTCGGCGTGGGCGTCGGCGCGGCCTCCGCCTCCGGATCCTCCGGTGGCGAGCCGGCCTCCGGCTCGGGGCCGGGCTCCAGTGTGATCAGCGCGGGCTCCGTCCCCGGCGCGGTCCGGGGGTCCCTCAACGCCCCTCCGGCCAGGTCCTGCCCGCCCACCACGACCACCGCCCCGGTGGCGGCCAGCACGCACACCACCGCCAGCAGCACCGGCCCCCTGCGCCCGCGCCGCCGCCGTCGCTGCGCCGGCGGCGCCTCCGTCCTCCGCTTCCCCTCGCCGGGGGGCGGCGGTGTACGCCGGACCCCGGGGTCTCCCGCCGGTGGCGTGCGTCGTACCCTTGAAGCCTCCGCCGGTGACGTGGGCCAGACCTCGGTGCCACCGGCCGGTGGGGTGGGCAGGGCCTCACCGCTCTCGGGGGACTCCCCGGGCCACGCCTCGTCGGGGGACGACGCGGGCCGCGATCCGCCGGTCGCGGATGGCGCGGGCCACACCTCGTCGTCGGGAGACGACGTGCGCCAGACCTCACCGTCGGGAGACGACGCGGGCCGTGACTCGCGGGCCGCGGATGGCGCGGGCCACACCTCGTCGTCGGGAGACGACGTGCGCCACGCCTCGCCGTCCGCGTACGGCGGGGTGCGCCAGGTCTCACCGTCCGGGGACGGCATCGGTGACACCTCGGTGTTCGCGGGTGGCGTGGTGCGCCACGCCTCGCCGTTCGCGGGGGGTGCCGGCCAGGCGTCGGGGTTCGTCGTCGGGGCCGGCCACGCCTCGGCGCTCACGGCCGGTGCCGGCCAGGCCTCGACGTCCACGGGAGGTGGCGCGTGCCGCGCCTCGCCGTCCGCCGGCCATGACGCGCGCGGGGTCCCGGCGTCCGTCCACGGTGCCGCGCGTCCGGGCCCGCCGTCCGCCGGCGACGCCATCACGTACCTCGGCGCCGTCCCGATCTCGGGGTGGCGCGGCAGGCTCTCCGGGGAGCGTGTCCCGGTGTCCGCGTGTCCCGCCCGCTTCTCCCCGTACCGCGCCTCCGTCCCGGCCGGCCACGCTCTCGCGTCCGGGTGCGACGTCCCGGGGTCCGCGGGAAGCGCCGCGTGCCGGGAGCGGGTGCCCTCGGGGGGCGTGCTCCCCCCGCCCGAGGGGGAGCTCTCGTCGCGTGCCCGCCTGCCGCCCGCGCCCTTCCTGCCACCCCACCGGCGGCCCCCCGAGCGCCGATCGGCCGCGACGGGGAAACCGGCCTTGTCGAAGCCGTTCCCGGCGACGATGGCGGCGCGGTCCTCGCGCGCCTCCGGGTTCACGCAGGTCTCGATCACCCGGCGGCGCAGGGAGAGCGGAGGGTAGGCCAGGGGGACCAGGTCCAGCAGCCGCCCGGCCGAGACGTGCCGGTCCCTGCGCTCGACGCAGACCTCGCAGCGGCCGATGTGGGCCGACAGCCGCCTGCGTAGCAGCGTGGTGAGGGGGCCCTCCCACGAGTCCACCATCGCCGACAGGTCGGGGCAGTGCGCCCGGCCGACCTTGGCGAGCACCACGGCGGCGGCCGCGTTCTCCAGGTGGTCGCGGGCCCGGCCGAGCCTCGCCGTGACCTGGCGGGAGGTCAGCCCCAGCACCGCGCCGACCTCGCCGCTGCCGAGGTCGTGGCGGAGCGACAGTTCGAGCACCTCGCGCTCCTGCCCGCTCAGCTCCGCCATCGCCTCGTGGACCAGGGCCGCCAGCTCCCGCTCGCCCGGGTCGTCGTGGACGTCGGGCGGCGGCGCCGACCCCCGCGGGCCGCCGCGCCCCTCGTCCGCGCACCGGATCCGCACGAGCGCGTACAGCCACGCGCGCAGGCGGCCGGGCTCGCGCAGGCGGTCCACGCCGCCCTGGGCCGCGACCAGGGCGTCGTGCACGGCACCGGCGGCGGCCTCACGGTCGCCCAGCAGCGAGTGGGCGTAGTCGTTGAGACGTTCGGCATAGGAGTCGTAGAGGCTCGCCGGCGCCGTTGTGTCGGCACGCCGCAGCGCCTCAACGAGTTGTTGATCGTCGGTTCGGCCGACGGTCGGCCATCCGGGCACGGACATTCCTCCCCCGCGAGACGGGCTCGTTCACGGGTTTCACCACTCACCCGTTCCAGCCCACACGCGTAGGACGCCACCTCCCGGCAACCGGTTGACCAAAGGGGTTCATATCATGCCGACACGGTATGACCTGGGAAAACTGCTACGGCTGGTGCCAATGTGACACCAGCCGTACAGGATGAAGGTGAGGGGGAAGGGTCAGTCGCAGTTGGGAGCG
Organism: Streptosporangium sp. H16; assembly: GCF_051918855.1. NCBI lineage: Bacteria > Bacillati > Actinomycetota > Actinomycetes > Streptosporangiales > Streptosporangiaceae > Streptosporangium > Streptosporangium sp. H16. The sequence continues at coordinate 220,133 of NZ_JBPXMD010000002.1, read as the reverse complement.
CAGAGCCGGCGCTTCATGCCCTCCAGGAAGAACTTCCTGACCTCCAGGATGTCCTTGGCGATGTACGCGTCACCGGCGGTCGCCTTGGCCAGGGCGTCCATCTGGCGCTTGCCCTTGGGGGCGTCGGGGCCGAAGGCGATGATCAGGACGCTGACCGGCTTCTCCGGGTCGAACTGCTCCTTGAGCCGCTTCAGGATCTGCTGGTTGCTGATCCCGCCGTCCGGGTCGTCGTTGCCGGCGCCGTCGGTGAGGATCAGGACCGTGTTGATCTTGTCGCTCTGGTACTCGTCGGTCATCTGCTTGTAGGCGGCGGCGAGGGTGTCGTTGAGACCGGTGTCGCCGGTCGACTTCGCCCGGGTCGTGATCAGCCTCTGGTTGATCACATCCCTGCGCAGGACGCCGTTCATGTCCTCGGTGAGCGGGCCGACCGGGACCGTCTCGCGATAGTCGACCCCCTGGCCGTTGAGATGGGTGGAGAACTCCCACAGTCCCATCTCGCTCTTGGCCGGGAAGAGCTTCATGCCCTCGACGGCGATCCTGCTGATCGCCTGCATCCGGGTCAGCCCGGTACCGGGCACCGGCAGGGCCATGGTGCCCGAGACGTCCAGCAGGGTGATGAGCCTCGTGCCCAGCTTGATCCGGGACCAGGTCTGGGACATCCTCGCGACGGTCTTGCCGTCGGGCGGCTCGATCGCCTGCGGGGCCTTGGCCTGGAAGCCCTCGGAGCCGGAGATCGCCTTGCCGCCCTTGCCGTCCGGGGTGCGGAACCCCTGGTCCTGCAGCGTCTTCCTGGACGCCTCGCTGCCCAGCTCCTTGCGGAACGCCTCGGCGGCCTGGCGCACGGCGGCGTCCTCGGCGGTGACCACCACCGGGTAGTCGAGGTTGATGGTCCCCTCTGCCGGATAGAGCGGCACGGCCGGGACCTCGGGCTTCTTGGACTTGTTGAACGCCCAGACCCCCTGCTCCGAGGAGATGCCCAGCGGGGCCTTGCTGCCCTTGACGCCGAGGCTGGCCAGCAGCGCGTCCTGGTCGCGGACCGTCGACGTCGACCCCGACAGGCTCTTGAGCGCGCCGACCAGCTGCTCCTCGCCCGCGCCGGAGGCCGTGGCCACCCCGGCGGCGGCCAGGAGCGCGCCGAGCCCGGCGGCGTTGAGCGAGGGATCCAGCACGAGGACGCGCACCTTGCGGCCGGGCCCGTCCACGTTGGCCACGTTGGCGGCGCTGATCATGCCGCCCCAGCTGGCCTCGCCGAAGCTCTTCTTCAGGTTCGGCACCACCGAGCCGGAGGCCACCATGACGATGGGGGAGCGGGCGATGGACTCGCCCGCCTCGGGCACCTCCTGGTTCCTCGCCCGCAGGTTCGTTACCCACAGCTTCGAGTCCGGGATCCACATGTCCATCGCGGCGGCCTTGCCGCCGCTGAAGGAGGAGGCCACGGTCGCCGAGGCGCCCTTGGTCACCGTGACCGTGGCGCACCTGCCCTCGATGTCGTGGGCCGCCTTGTTGAAGCGCCCGGCGATCTGGGACAGGGCGGGCTGGATGTCCGGGGAGGCGGTGATCCGCAGCGGGAGCGCCTCGCCCCCGCACGCCCCGGCGCCGCGGTCGCGGTTGATGACCACGAACGCGGCGACGCCGAGCAGCACCGCGAGGGCGACGGACCCGGCCAGCGGGACCAGTACCTTGCCGCGTCCCCCGCGCCTGCGTCTGGGCTGCGGTTCCCTGTACGGGGTGTAGCCGTCCTCGAGTTCATCCGTCCGGTGACGTCCGCCCACGATGTCCTCTTTGGTGTCGATGTCATGGAGCTAGCGGGTCACCCTATCGGGAGGTCGTCCGCAATATTCACGGAACTGTACTGGGAATGGTTACTGGGGCAAAAAACGCATTTCGGTGCCGCTGTTACCGTATGTGTCGATCATTGAGCCCTGCGTCCGCGCGGGCCGCCGACGCCCGGCGGCGGCGGAGATCACCTGGTCGGGCGGCAGAAACAACGGAAGATCGGCAACGGGAGACAGGCGACCGGCGGCCGGTGGAACCGGATGGCCGGTGACGGGAAAAGGCGATCGACGGCAGCACCGGCGGCGATCGACGGCAGCACCGGCGGCGATCGGCGGCAGCACCGGCGGCGATCGGCGGCAGCGGACGCGGCGATCGACGGCCGGTGGTCGGGGAGCCCTGTGGCGGCGGTCGGGGAAGGGCGGTCAGTGGCAGCAGGAGTGCCCGCGCCACGCCCTGAGACCCTCGCGCGCCGCCACCGCCGCCAGCAGAACCGCCATGGCGGGATCGATCCACCACCACCCGGCGGAGTTCAGCGCGAGCCCCGCCAGCACCCCCGCCGCGAGCAGGGCGCACAGGAGGTTCTGCGTCCCCTCGCCCGCGGTCGCCGCCGAGTGCAGCCGCACGCCCAGCCGCCGCTTGGCCATTCCCAGGAACGGCATGCCGACCACGCTGGCGGCCGTCACCACGATCCCGAGCACGCTCGGCATGGCCCGGTGACCCGCGTCCAGGTCGTGCGCCACGTGCAGCACCAGGTAGGGGGCGAGGATCCAGAAGCTGATCGCCACCGCCCTGCGGGCCCGTGCCTCGGCGTGCGCGGACCCGGTCCTCGCCCCGGTGAACCGCCAGACCACGATCAGGCTGGCCGCCGCCTCCACCAGGGCCGACACGCCCCAGCCGATGAGGGCGACCGAGTGCGCCCCCAGACCGGCGGCGATGCCGAGCACGCTCTCGACGCCCAGCCAGACCAGGGTGGCCAGGGAGAGCGCGCGAGCCCTGCGGGCGTCACGCAGCCACTCGGCGCTCGGCGGCGCCAGCACGATCTGATCGGTCACGACGACCTCCGGATACCGCTCGACAGCGCTCGGTAATCTATATGTCACGGAGTGTGGAAGGGGGGAAAGCGGCAAAGCTCCACGCGGTGACAGCGGCGTGTTCCCACGAGGCGGCCGTGCCGCAGGATGAACCTGTTCAGCAGATCGTCGGAGGGAAACCCGTGCCGTTCACGCCCAGTCACGTCGCAGCCGTGCTGCCGATGATCTCCTCGGAGCGAGTACGCCGGTTCCTCGACCCCTGGGCCCTCGCGCTGGGGGCGATGGTGCCCGACCTGCCGATCTTCTTCCCGTTCCTGCCCGACTACATGATCTGGCACTCCCTCAGGGGCGTCCTCACGATCGACCCGTTCGCCGTCGTCGTGCTGCTCGCCGTCTTCCACCTGGTGCTCCGCGACCCGCTGACCGCGCTCCTGCCCCCCACCCTCGCCGGGCGCGCCGCCTCGCTGACCCCCGGCATGTACGGGCTGCGGCGGCTGCCCGCCGTCATCGCCGGAGGCGTCGTGGGCGCCCTCACCCACAAGCTCTGGGACTCCTTCACCCACTCGTACAGCTCGGCCCTGTGGGGCTGGAGCTGGCTGGACACCCGGGTGGCGGGAGTGATCTCCCTGTTCCGCCTGCTGCAGTACACCTCCACCGTGATCGGCCTGGTGGTCGTCCTCTGGTGGGCCTGGCGCGGACTGGCCGGGATGGAGCCGCGGCCGGTGCCCGAGCGGCTGCTCCTGCCCGCGGGCGAGCGGGCGGCCGTGCTCCTGGCCACCGCCGTGTCGATCCCGCTGGGTGCGGTCGCCTGGTCGGTGGCCTTCCCCCCGGGCAGCAGTGCCGAGCTCGTGACGAGGCTGGGCGCGGGGGTGGTCGTCGGCTGCTCCGCGATGCTGCTCGTCTACGCGCTGATATGGCAGCTCAGGCGGGTCATGGCAGTATTCGAGGGTGCCTGAAGCCATCGACCCCTACCTGGCCGACTACGCCAACCTGCGCGACGTCGAGCTGCGCAAGAGCATGGAGGCCGAGCACGGCCTCTTCATCGCCGAGGGGGAGAAGGTCATCCGCCGCGCCGTCGCGGCGGGCTACCCCGTGCGCTCCGTCCTCCTCACCTCCCGCTGGGCCGAACCCCTCGCCGACCTCCTCGGCCCGCTCGGCGACCGGGTCCACGTCGTGGACGACGCCGTCATGGAGGACGTCACCGGCTTCCAGGTCCACCGAGGCGCCCTCGCCGCCATGGAACGCCTCCCTCTGCCCTCCGTCGGGGAGATCCTGGCCGGGCGCGGGACGGGAAGGGCTCCCGCCGAGCACGTGGCGCCCCGGCGCGTCCTGGTCCTCGAAGACCTCGTCGACCACGGCAACGTCGGCGCCATCTTCCGCTGCGCCGCCGCCCTGGGCGTGGAGGCGGTCATCCTCTCGCCGCGCTGCGCCGACCCTCTCTACCGGCGCTCGGTGAAGGTCTCGATGGGCGCGGTCTTCGCGATCCCGTACGCCCGGATGGCCGACTGGTACGCGGGCCTGGCCGAGCTGCGCGGAGCGGGCTTCCAGACGCTGGCCCTCACCCCGGACCAGTCCGCCACCCCCATGGACAAGGTCACCATGGCCGGCCGGGTGGCCCTGCTCCTCGGCTCGGAGGGGGACGGGCTCTCCTCCCGCTGGCTGCGCGAGGCCGACGAGGCGGTCTGCATCCCGATGAGCCCGGCCGCGATGGGCCTGGGCGTCGACTCCCTCAACGTGGTGGCCGCCGCCGCCATCGCCTGCCACGGCCTCATGCGCGCGGGCTGACGGGTTCCCGCGCCGCGGGGCGGCGCGCGTCCACCTCGATCTCGATCTTCATGCGGGGGTCGGCGAGGCCGCACACGAGCATCGTCGCGGCCGGGCGGATCTCGCCGAAACGGCGGCGCAGGGCCGGCCAGCAGGGCTCGAAGTCCTCGCGGTCGGGCAGCATGTACCGCACCCGGACGACGTCGGCGAACGAGCAGCCCGCCCTGGCCAGGGCCTCTTCGATGTTGCGCAGGCACTGCTCGGCCTGCTCGACCACGTCGTCGGAGATCGTCATGGTCGCGTAGTCGTAGCCGGTCGTCCCGGACACGTGCACCCGGTCGCCGTCGACCACCGCCCGCGCGTATCCGATCCGCTCCTCGAAGGTGGAACCGCTCAGGATCGCGAACCGCTCAGTCATACGGACAACCGTAGGTCCTCCCGTCCGGTTCGCGCACGGTCGTCTCCCGGGCCCGCGTCTCGGCGGGCGCGGGCCCGGACGTGCCGGAGCCGTCGCCGGTCCGGCGGGCCGGATCGTCCGGGCTACGGCAGGGAGAGGAGATAGTCCGGCCAGTTGCCGTGGTGGCTGATGTCGGGGGCCTGCTCGGTGGCGTACGGCTCGCAGAGGAATCCGTGCACCGCGCGGCCGTCGGCGAGTTCGATCGTGCCGAGGCCGAGGGGCGGGGCGGTCTGTGTCAGGAGGACGCCGAGCGCCGATGGGCTCAGGTCGTACAGCTCGACCTCCACCTGGACGCCGCCGGAGGTCGAGCGGACCAGCCCCGGGCGAGGCATGTCACCGTCGTCCAGGGCGTAGAGGCGGTAGAGGGGAGCCGTCAGGGCGGTCCCCAGGCCGGTGGCGCCGAGGGAGGTGAGCCGGCCGTGCAGGGGCTGGCCGGAGCGGTGCGCGCCGACCACGGCGAGCACCGCCCGCGCTTCCGGAGCGTGTACGGCCGAAGGCCGAACGCCCGGTCCGGAGGTGGCCGTCGATCGCGTGTCCGGGACGGGGACCGCGGGGCCGCCGGTCAGGCCGTGGAAGGCGGCGCCGAGACCGGCGAGGAGTTCGTCGGAGCCCGCCGGTCCCAGGAAGGTGACGCCGTGCGGACGGCCGGTGGTCGTCGTTCCGGCCGGTACGGAGATCCCGGCCAGGTCGAGGAGGTTGGTGAAGGTGGTGTAGTGGCCGAGGACCGCGTTGCGTTCGATCGGGCTCTCGAGCATCTCCGCGACGGTGAAGGTGGTGGGCACGGTCGGGACCGCGAGGACGTCCATCGAGGCCCATGCCCGCCGGGTCTCCGAGTCCAGGGCGCGCAGGCGGTAGAGCCCCTCGAAGGCGTCCACCGCGCTGAGCGCGCCGCCGCCGGACAGCACCTTCAGGGTGACCGGGTGGACCTCACCGGGGTTGCGGGCCACGAAGTCGCCGACTGCGGCGAGCCGTTCGGCGAGCCACGGTCCCTCGTACAGCAGCCGTCCCGCGGCGAGGAACGGGTCGAGGTCGACGGGGACGAGCCGGTGACCGAGGCCGGTGAGCCGTTCCGCCGCCTCCGCGAAGGCCGCCTCGGCGGCGGTGTCGCCGAAGAACTCCGGTTCGCGCGGCACCCCGATTCGCAGGGAGCACGCCGAAGGCGGCACAGGACCGGGGACGGGGAGCGCGCGTGACCAGGGGTCGGCGGGTTCGAAGGCGGCGATGACGGACAGGACGGCGAGACCGTCGGCGGCCGAGCGGGTGAAGACGCTCGGGCAGTCCAGTGACGCGCACGCGGGCACCACGCCGAGCGTGCTGACCAGGCCACGGCTCGGCTTGACCCCCACGGTGCCGGTGAGCGCGGCGGGCACCCGGCCAGAACCGGCCGTGTCGGTGCCGATGGCGAACGAGACCAGGTCCGCGGCCACCGCCACCGCGGAGCCCGAGCTGGACCCGCCGGAGATCAGGCCCGGTACCAGCGGCGACTCGCACGCGCCGTACGGGCTGCGGGTGCCCGACAGACCGGTGGCGAACTGGTCCAGGTTGGTCTTGCCGACGAGGAGGGCGCCCGCCGCGAGCAGCCGTTCCACCAGCGGCGCACCGCGTTCCGGGACATGGGAGTAGGCGGGGCAGGCTGCGGTGGTGGGCAGCCCGGCCACGTCCACGTTGTCCTTGACCGCGAACGGAACGCCGTAGAGCGGAGGACGGTCGTCCGGGTCCGGCCAGCGGCGGGCCAGCTCGGCGGTGTCGCCGAGCAGGTCCGCCGCCGGGCGCAGGGTGATCCACACATGGTCGTCACCCCGCGCCGCGATCCGCGCGAGCACCTCCCCCGCGACATCGGAGGGGCGGGCCGTCCCGGAGCGGTAGAGGCCCGAGAGGCTCTCCAGGTCCAGGCGGAGCGTGCTGTTCGTGCTGTTCGTGCTTTTCGGGGCGGGGTGGGGCGTGCTGTCCGGATCAGGCGGAGGATGCATGTGCCTTTCCTGTGTGTACGTGGTTCCCGGTACCCGACATGGCGGCGCGGGGGCGCGGATCGGTTCGCGAGAGTCGTCGGCGTACGGCGTGCCCCGCGAGCCGGTGCCGGCCGGTTCGCGGGGCACCGCTCACGAGGTGGCGGGGGCCGCCGGCGAACCCGCGGCGACGGGTCTCGCGGCGGCCGGCTCGGGCGCGTCGGCGGCGACCGCCGTCTCCTCCGACGGCCTGGGCTTGAGGAAGATGAAGGCGAGCAGGATCAGCCCCGCGAAGAGGTAGCCCAGGGAGACCTGGCCGTTGGCGTTCCACTCGACCCGTTCACCGTGGATCAGGCCGATGAAGGCCAGGGCCGCGCCGGCGAAGGCGTACCCGGCGGCCCACAGGAACGACCGGTCGATGATGAAGGCCGTGATCGAGCCGAGCACCAGGCCGGCGAGCACGGCGCCCCCGCCGAGCAGGGCCGTTCCCTCGTAGACCGTCCCGCTCCGCGCGATCGTGTCGTACCCGACCTCCCGCGCGCTGGTCCCCGCGGCGGCGAGCGCGTTGTCCATGTAGCCCTGTGCCCAGGCGGCGATGTTGGGAATGATCGCGATCACCACGGCCACCGCGTGCGCCTTCGGCACCGACTGGAACGCCTGGGCGCCGATGAGCAGGCCGATGTAGAGCAGGATCGGCACGATCGCGGGCGCCGGCAGCACCGCGCCGAGCAGCGCGAACATGCCGAGGAAGCAGAACAGTGCGATCACGACGCCGCTCGCCATCGAGTAGCTCGTACGGCCGCCCGCGGACTTCCACCCGGGGTGGCCGATGTAGACGGCGGGCGGGAACGGCGAGCCCAGCATCGAGCCGACCACCGCGCCCGCGCCGTCGGCCAGGAGCACCGAGCGCAGGTTGTACGAGTCGCCCGCGGCGGCGGCGCTCTCCACGTTGCTCATGCCCTCGGTGAAGTTGTAGATGCCCAGGGGGATGGCGGTGGCCAGCAGCGGCGAGACCTGGCCGAGCCCTTCGAGCAGGCGGTCGATGTTCAGCGACGGCAGGCTCACCGCGATGTTCTCTGCGGCGGCGCCCACGTCGGCGGGGTTCATGTAGCCGCCGATCCAGGCGATCGCGGTACCGGCGAGGAGCGCGGCGAGCCCGACGGGGATGTTGCCCGGCAGCCTCAGGTCGGTGAAGAAGCCGACCATGATGATCACCAGCACCGGCAGCGCGATCCAGGCCGCCTCCCACATCTGCGCGGCGGGCCGCATCGAGATGAAGGCGATCGAGATGCCCGCCAGGGTGCCGAGCATCGCGGCCCTGGGGGTGAAGCGGCGGATGTACGGGCCCACGAAGGCGCCGATCAGCACGATGACGCCGATGATGAAGCACCAGGCGAGCCCCGCCACCCAGGCCTGCAGGGGGTTCCTGGTCGCCAGGTAGGTCGGCAGCATGATCACGAACACGACGATGAACATGTGCGGGACGCTGGGCCCGTACGGCATCGCGCACACGTCGGTGCGGTTCTCGCGGCGGGCCAGCCGCCGGGCGAGGTAGGTGTAGTACACGTTGCCGATCAGGAGCTGGATGCCCATCGCCGGGAGGATGACGCCGAAGACGTCGGAGCCGGGCAGGTGGACGACCCCGAGGCAGAGGCCGCTCAGCACCAGCACGTTGACCATCACGTTGAAGCCGAGGCCGAAGAAGGCGTTGGTGTCCCCGCTGACCCACCAGGGGAGCTTGAGTTTGACGGGGCCGGTTGTCGTGGTCATCGGTCAGCTCCGTGTTTCGAGTGCCTTGAGATAGCCGCCGGAGGGGGCGACCCAGCCGAAGATGCCGCCCTGGGCGGCGATCATTTCGAGCCCGTACCGCTGGAACTCGGCGAAGTACGAGCCCACGCAGTCGGACAGGACCAGGCACTCGTAACCCCGGTCGTTCGCCTCGCGGACGGTGGTGTGCACGCACACCTCGGTGGTGACACCGGTGACGATCAGGCTGCGGATGTCCGCCGCCCGCAGGGTCCGGTCCAGGTCGGTGGCGTGGAAGGAGCCCTTGCCGGGCTTGTCGACGACCAGCTCGCCCTCGGCGGGGGCCAGCTCGTCGATGATGTCGTGGCCGTACTCGCCGCGGATCAGGATCCGTCCCCTGGGGCCGGGGTCCCCGATGCGCAGCGACGGCGCGCCGCGGCCGAGCTTGGCGGGCGGGCAGTCGGACAGGTCGGGCAGATGCCCCTCGCGGGTGTGGATGACGGTCATCCCCGCCGCGCGGGTGGCGGCCAGCACCTCCTGGAGCGGCGGGATGACCCGCCGCAGCATGGACACGTCGTTGCCCAGGGTCTCCCCGAAACCCCCGGGCTCGACGAAGTCCCGTTGCATGTCGATGAGCAGCAGCGCTGTGTGTCGCGGATCGAATCCGTATGCGTACGGCTCGGCCTCGACGAGAAGCGGATCGGACACGTTGACTCCGTTCCTCGGATCCTCCTTTTGTCGATTGTCGACAGAATTGTGTCAGTGGTTTTCCCGCCCGGTTACGCTTCTGTTAGCGGCTCGGACCGGAGCGTGATCGCACCGCCCGGCACGCCTCCCCGGTGGCCGTGCGTCGGCCGGGACGGTCGCCGAGCTCGATCAGGTTCCGGCCGGGATCGCGGAGGTGGACGCCGGTCGCCGGGCCCGGGACGCGCCCCTCGGCGGAGGTGTTCATCCGATGTAGGTGCGCGCCCCGTGCCGGGACAGGGCGTCGAGCGCGGTGGCCGGGTCGCCGGAGGCGATGGCCTCGAAGAGCCGCCGGTGCCGCTCCACCCCCTCGGACGGGGCTCGCTGCTCGGCCTCCCTGCGCAGGTTCGCGGCCATGTAGAGCTGCAGCTTCAGGATGACGGGCTCGTACGCCATCAGCAGCTGGCGGTGGCCCGCGAGCGCGACGAGCGCGACGTGGAAGCGGCGATGCGCCTCGTTCTCGCTGAACGGGTCGTCCAGCCGCACCGCCGACGCCATGCCCTCCAACGCCTCGGCCAGCGCGGTCATGTCGTGAACCCCGGAGAGCGGCAGCGCGGTCTCGACCGCGTAGCGTTCGAGCACGTCGCGCAGCCCGAACAGCTCGTCCACGTCGCCCCCGGTCAGCTCGGTGACGCGGGCTCCCCGCCGAGGCAGGTGCTCCACCAGTCCCTGCTGCCCGAGCGATCGCAGCGCCTCGCGCAGCGGCGCCCGGCTGATGCCGAACCGCTGGGTGAGCTGCTCCTCGATCAGCCGCTCGCCCGGCGCGAGGGCGCCGGAGAGGATCTCGTGACGGAGCCGCCGCATCGAAAGCTCGACCAGGCTGGGGTGTTTCAGCTCCCCATCGGGTTCCACCCGTCCAACTCCTCTCGACGTGTGGAACAAACTCTCTCAGAGTTCGGCCGGATTCCCGCGCGCGGGATGGCGGCGCGGCCGGGGGCGGCCCGGTTCGCGCGCTCTTCGCGTTCGTGTCCGAGGCGTGTCCCCGGCATGCTCGAACACGCCTCGGAGCCGGGAGCGCCCCGCTCCCGCCGTCCTCACAGCTCGGTCCTCACAGCTCGGACGGAGCCTGCTCGCCCGCCCATTCGAGGAGTCGCGTCGCGCTCTGGAAGCGCCGGTCGGCGTTGGACTCGCCGAGGATGACGCCGACGAGCCGGTGGCCGTCGCGGTCGGCGGCGAAGGACAGGCAGTATCCGGCGGCGCTGGTGTAGCCGGTCTTCAGGCCCATGACCCCGGGCGTCTTGCCGAGCAGCTTGTTGGAGTTGGTCCAGGAGTGCGCCCGGTGCACCTTGGACTTCGCCACGACGTGGCGCCTGGTGGACGCGATGATCCGCAGCAGCGGGTCGCGCAGCGCGAGGTCGGCCAGCTTCGCCTGGTCCAGGGCGGTGGAGTGACCGGGAGCCGGCTTCGGCAGGCCGTCGGCATTGGCGTAATGGGTGTCGACCAGCCCCATCGAGCGGGCCGTGGCGTTCATCTTCGCCACGAACTTCGCGTTGCCTGGACCGTAGACACGGGCCAGGGCGTGGGAGGCGTCCGCCCCCGAGGGGAGCATGACCGCGTAGAGCAGGTCCCTGACGGTGAGCCGCTCCCCGGCACGCAGGGAGGCGTGGGTCGCGCCGTTCGCCGCCGCGTGCCGCACGTCCGCCGCCTGGATCGTGACGGTGTCGTCCGGCTTCGCCTCCCTGAGGACGACGTACGCCGTCATGACCTTGGTCAGGCTGGCCACCGGCATCCGCTTCCCCGCCTGCCTGCTCAAGTGGATCGTTCCCGTGCCCGCGTCGTACAGGTACGCGGCCCGTCCCGGCACCGAGGGCACGGCGCGCCGCTCCGCCGCGGGCGCGGAGATGAGGGCGAGCGCGCCGGACGCGGCGGTGAGGACGGACGCGCGGGGCGCGGACGGCGCGGTGACCAGGGCGGACGCCATGGCCCCGGTGCTCGGGACGTGCGCCGGAGACCTGCCGGGCGGCGCGGGTGCCGAGGACACCGCGGCCAGAGCGGGCACCGCGGACACGGTGGCCAGGGTGACCGCGGTGACCAGCGCGGCGCGGGCTATGAGGCGTGTTCCCCCGTGATGCATGCGAGCCATGCTGACAGAGGTCACCGTTGATATGCGGAAGTTGGCGGTTTGGCTATGGAAAAGTTGACATCGGTGCCGTGTGCGGACGTGAAGGGACGATCGAGGGAACGGTCTCACCCGGCACATCCGGGTTCGCGCGGCCCGCGGGGCCGCCGTGCGTTCCCCGCCCGGCCGGTGCCTCGCCCGGCGTCCGGGTTCGCGCGACCGTCACGACCCGCGGTTCAGGCCGCGGTGGCCAGTCTCTCCGCCTCGCGGCGGGCGGTCCGGTGGCGGCGCCAGCGGACGAACCCGACGACCACCGCGACCGCCACCAGCGCGGCCAGGCCCGCCAGGAGCGGCGACCGCGCGGCCAGCCCCAGCCAGCCCCAGATCACCGAGTACAGGCCGAAGGAGGTCACCGGCACCCAGGTCAGACAGCCGAGCGCGCTGGCCACGACGTACCAGGGGTAGGAGATCCGTAGCACCCCGGCCACCCAGGGCAGCGTGTGGCGCAGCCCGGGCACCCAGAAGCAGGCGTAGACGGCGAGCGCGCCCCACTTCCTGACGACGTTCTCGACCCGGGTGATGTTCTCCTGGCCGATCTTGGCGCCCAGCCGCGAGGTGTAGAGCCTGGAGCCCAGGACGTGGCCGATCCAGTAGTAGGCCTGGAACGCGCCGAACAGGGCCAGGCCGCCGACGATCACCCAGAGCCACAGGGGCATGCCCAGGAAGGACGCGGAGGCCGGGTCGGGGATGCCCGCCACAACAGGTCGCACTCTGAACATCACCCCCACGGTCGTTCCACCTGCCTACCTCGATATTAGGGGAGGCTTACCTGAACCGGCAGACCGGCGCCCTTCCGGCGACCCGGTTGCAAGCGGACGTCAACTCCAGGGCAAGAGCCGTGGCGTACACCTGGGATGTAACGAAGAAAGGTGTCTGTCATGAGTCCGCGTAGCAGTGTGGCGCCGATGGTGGCGAGTGGAACCGCGAGTGCCGTCAAGCTGCTCGTCGCCACCCTCGCCTTTGCCGGAGCCTACCTGGGGGTGGAGGCCACCCACGGCACCCAGGCCCGGATCCCGGCCGGCGCGGCGGCGCAGGCGCCGGTGCGGACGGTGGAGCTGTCGTCGCGGTCGATGCCGGCCACGGAGCGGGTCCCGGCCGCCACGGAGCGGGTCTCCTCCGCGAGCGAGGTTCCCGCCGCGGGCACGGCCCCCGGCACGGTCATGGCCCCCGGTACGGTCACCGTCAGCGCGCTCGAGACGCTCGGTCCCTGCGACAGGCTGTACCAGGTTCAGAGCGTCGTCGGCAACGACGACCCCCGGGCCACCGTCTCCTACGGCTGGCGCCTGGAGCGCTGGAGCCCGGGCACCCGACGCTGGCAGACCTACCTGGGCACCGGGTCCGGCTTCGGCGGCGAGAGCCAGACCGTCGAGTGGCAGCCCAGGATCGTCAACAACCCCGGCTGGTACCGCGTCGTGCTGTCGGTCTCCGGCGACGCCCCGCTGCGCAGCAAGAAGTTCCTCGTCAGCTGCTGATCCGCCCGCTCCGCGCCTCTTCCCCGGCGTCTGTCCCTGGGAAACGCCCCCACGGGAAGCGCCCACCCGGGAAGCACCGACCCGGGGAAACGCCGTCCCTGGGAAGAACCGACCCCAGGAGAGGCCGGCCCGGGGAGGCGCCGGCCCGGGAGGCCTCAGCCGCCGAGGGAGCGCTGTGCCGCCTCCACCCACCGGCCCACGCCGACCCGCTCGGCCACCGCGAGGGCGTTCTCGTAGTGCGGCTTCACCGCGTCGGCGAAGCCCAGCCGCAGCGCCAGATCGCCCAGGGTCAGGGCGACCGGCCAGAGCGCCACCACCCCGGTTCCGGCGCCCGCGATCCGGTCGGCGAACGGCTTCAGCGTGTCGTACGCCTCGATCATCCGCTCCCGGTCGTCCAGCAGCATGCCCGCCAGGGCCCGCCAGATCATCGCCAGCTCGTAGAGGAAGTCGGGGCGTACGGGCGTCTTCACCGCGATGACGGCCCGCGCGTCGCGGTGGTGGCCCGCCGAGGCGAGGGCGACCGCGTAGGCGTCGAGGGTCCACTTGGCCCCGCGCTGGTGCGCCTCGGCCAGCGGCTCGACCATCTCGGCGGCCCGCCCGTTCACCAGGTGCAGGCAGAACGTGGTGATCAGCGGCAGGTCCTGGCGGCCCTCCAGCATCCCGGCCTTGGCGGTCAGCCGGGCGGCCTCGCGGTAGGCGCGCTCCGCCCCGGCGAAGTCACCGGCGATCATCAGGCGCTGCCCGGCGTACCAGGCGACCACCGAGGCCGGCGCGGACAGGCCGTACTGCCTGGCCAGCCGCTCGGCGGCGGCCACGTGCGCGTCGGCCTCGGCGAACGCGCCCGAGGCGGCCGCGCACTCCATCAGCACCAGGTGGGCCAGCGCCTGCACCGAGATCTGCCCGGTCGCCTTGCCGACCTCCAGCAGTTCCCTGCCGATGACCTCGCGCTCGCCCACCGGGGTGATCCCGTACGACTGGCGCAGCCGCCCGCTCAGCGCGGTCGCGAGCAGGGCGGGGTCACCGGAGCGGCGGGCCAGCTCCTCGGCCTCCAGCGAGGCCTGCTCGCCCCGGGGGGTGGCCGACCCCTCCAGCTCCAGCGCGAGCGTGGCCAGCAGGCTCGCCCGCAGCGACTGCTCACCGGCGGGCAGCTCGACCAGCGCCTGCTCGGCGACGTCGACGATCTCCCAGGCGGTGCGGGTGAAGTCGCGGGCCATGCCCTTGTGCGGCACCGCCAGCGAGGCGGCCACCCGGGCGGTGAGCTCCAGGTTGCCCAGCGGCAGCGCCGCGTCCATCGCCTCGCGCCGCCGCCTGCGGGCCGCGGCCATGTCGCCGCAGAGCGCCAGCGCCTTGATCAGCCGCAGGGTCAGCAGCAGCCGATCCCTGGTGCTGTCGGGCGTGTGGGTGATGCCCGACCTGTCGAAGGCGGCGATGGCCTGCTCCCACAGGGTGGCCGCCTCGCGGTGGGCGAAGCGCCGCTCGGCCTGTTCGGCGGCGAGCCCGGCGTAGTGCACCGTCTTGCCGGCGGTCTCGCTGGTGCCCGCCGAGTCGTAGTGGTGGGCCAGCGCGGCCACGTCGCCGGGGTTCCTGCGCTCGATCACCGAGGCCACCGCGGCGTGCAGCCGGGAGCGGCGCAGCCGGGAGGCGTCGGAGTACAGGGTGTCGCGGACCAGGTCGTGGTCGAAGCGCAGCATGCCGGGGCCCGGCTCGGTGACCAGGCCGGCGAGCAGCGCCGCCTCCACCGCGTCGACCACGGCCTCCTCGTCGCCCGAGACGTCGACCAGCACGTCCACGTCGACGTCCCGGCCGATCACCGCGGCCTGCAGCAGGATCTGCTGGGCGGTCGCGGGCAGCCGGGAGATCCGCCTGCGCAGCACGTCGCGGACGCCGGAGGGCACGCCGGAGATCACCTCGGCGGCCGTCGCGCGGTCGCTCACCGCCTCGGCGTCGAGCAGGCGCACCGTCTCGCGGACGAAGAAGGGGTTGCCGCCGGTGCGCTCGACGATGCTGTTGACCGCGTCCTCGTCGACCTCGCGCACGCAGGTCGCCCTGACCAGCTCGGCCACCGCCTTGGTGTCGAGCCCGGTGAGGCCGACCCGGACGGGACCGAGCCTGGCCAGCGCGGCGAGCACGTCGGCCTGCTGGTCGCTCAGCTCGCTGTCGCGGCAGGTCACCACCAGCAGCACCCGGCTGGTGGCGAGCAGGCTCGGCAGCGCGCGCAGCAGCGCCAGCGTCTGGTCGTCGGCCCAGTGCAGGTCCTCAAGGGTGAGCAGGATCGGCGTCTCCTTGGCGACGGCGGCGAGGTAGCCGCCCACCGCCCGGTGCAGCCGGAACCCGCCGGAGGCCTGGTCGTCGTCGGGCTCGGGGGCCGCGTCGTCGAGGAGCGGCGCCAGCAGCGAGGCGTACTCGCCGGGCCCGGCCGCGTTCACCAGGGTGCGCAGGATCTCCACCCACGCCCAGCCGGGAGGCGTGGCGCTGCTGTCGGGACAGGCGCCCGAGGAGATGCCCCACCCGTCGTCGGACAGCCGCCTGATGAGCTGGCGGACGAGGGTGGTCTTGCCCGCGCCCGCGTCGCCGCTGATGATCGCGACGGTGAACCGGCCGGTCCTGGCCGCGGCGGTGGTCAGCCTGCCCAGCTCGGCGTCGCGGCCGACGAACGGCTCCGGCTCCAGCGGGGGAAGCTCCACCTGGGCCACCGTGGGCCTGGGCGGCCAGGTCTCCGCGGCCACCTGCTGGCGCTGCCTGCCCGGCGGCGGGGTGGCGAGCTGCAGGCCGGGATCCTGGGACAGGATGTCGGACTCCAGCTTGCGCAGCGCCGGGCCCGGGTCGATGCCCAGCTCGTCGGAGAGGATCGTGCGCGCCCGGCGCAGCGCCGCCAGCGCGTCGCCCTGCCGCCCGCAGCGGTACAGGCCCAGGGCGAGCAGCCGCCAGCCCTCCTCGCGGAGCGGGTGCTCGGTGGTCAGCGCCTCCAGGTCGGGCACCGACTCGGCGGGCAGGCCCATCCGTAGGCCGCTGTCGGCGTGCCGCTCGCGGGCCACCAGGCGCAGCTCGGTGAGCCGGTTGACCTCGGCCTCGGCCCACGGCTGGTCGGCGAAGTCGGAGTACGGGGTGCCGCGCCACAGGCCCAGGGCCTTCTCCAGGCGGGCCCGCGCGGAGGCGGGGTCGTCGCCCTCCAGGTGCTCCCCGGCGGTGCGGACCAGCGTCTCGAAGCGGAGCGCGTCGACCTGGTCGGGAGCGGCGCGCAGCGCGTAGCCCGAGGCCACGGTCACCAGCAGCCGGTTGGGGCCCCCGCGCGGACGGCCCGGCTCCAGCACCCTGCGCAGCCGGGAGATGTAGACCTGAAGACCCGACTGGGCGCCCTTGGCCGCGTCGTCGTCCCACAGGTCGTACAGCAGGGAGTCGACGGGAACGACCTGCCCGCGCGCGACGAGCAGGCGTGCCAGGACCGCACGTTGACGAAGCCCGCCCAGGTCGAGCTCGTCCTCACCGGAATACGCCTCGACCGGGCCGAGAACTCGGAAAGCCACCATGTCAGCCGCCACGCTATGTGGGCCTTCCAATCGCATACAAGGTATTTCCCAATCTAGCGGCTGATCGACTCCTTTTCAGGGGCCGGAGTGGCGTTCTCACGCCTGCGCAGGAACGTCCACACCCCCAGCGCCAGCCCGCCGAAGGGGATTTCGACAGTGTAGGTCCAGAACCCGAAAAGCAGGGCGGCGGCGGTGGCGGAGTCCAGCGGAGCGCCGAAGAAGACCAGTGCGCCGATAGTTCCGGCCTCCATTATTCCGGTACCGCTGGGAGTCACCAAAGCGGTGGTCAAGACCCTGGACAGGGCGAAGGCGGCGATCGACTGCGCCAGGCCGGGGTAGGCGCCGGTCGCGTGCAGGCAGACGACGAGGATCAGCCACTGGAAGCCGAGGAAGAAGATCATGCCCAGTGTCAGCCCGGCCCAGCGGCTCCGCACGATCTCGGAGGTGTCGGCCCGCAGCTTGGCCAGCGCCCCGGAGGCGGCGTGCCCGCCGGGACGGATCCGGCCGGGGAGCAGCCGGGTCAGGGCGTCGAGGCCGCGGCCCAGCACGTTCGCGGCGCGGTCCCAGTAGAGGGCGACGGTCACCACGGCGACCAGCGCCAGGATGGACAGCACGCCGACCCAGCCCGCCCTGGTCACCGAGGGGCTGAGCGGCTGCCCGCTGAACAGCAGGGCCACGATGCCCGCCGCCGGCAGCAGGAAGCGGAACAGGGTGTTCCAGATGCCGGTGGTCAGCGTGGAGACCAGCACCGGCCGGGTGGGAAAACCCCACCCCCTGGTCATCGCGAACGTCATCGCCACCCCGGCCGCGCCGCCGAAGGGGAGCAGGTTGCTCACCGCGCTGCCGCTCGCGTTCAGCGTCAGGGCCTGCAGGTGGGTCAGCCCGGGAAGGGAGGCGGTCAGCACGAAGGTGTAGGCGAGGAGGCTGAGCAGCCAGACGGCGGCCATCAGCGTGACCTCCCGGGGCCCCAGCGAGGCGAACTGCGCGCCGATCTGCGCCCAGGAGACGTGCTTGCCCGTCAGGGCCGCCACGACCTGAGGCATGAAGAACACGAGCGTGGCGGCGAGTGCCAGCGACACGACCGACAGCCCGACCTGGAGCAATCTGCTCTTCATGTGACACGCCCGCTCTTCATCCGGCACCCCCGGTCAAGTCTGCCGGTCCCGTTCTCATCCTTTCGGAGGAACTTCGAAGGGGTGCCTCAGCCGGGAGCCCAGGGGGGCGTCCCGGCGGACGTACCACTCGGTGCCGAAGACGAGACGGTACAGAGGCTGGGGGATCTTGAGCATCACCCCGAGCGTGCGGGTGTCGGCGCCGGTGGCCTGGGAGGCGTGGGCGGCCATGCTCGCCCGTTTCTGGCGGGCGAAGCGCCGCACGGCGACCCGGTGGGTGATCACCTCGCCGGGGGAGTACGCCCGTTCGAAGGCCCGGATGTCGAGCTGCGGGTAGAACCTCCTGGCGAGCCGCAGCCCCCGCAGCAGGGGGTCGCGGTTGACGGTGGCCTCCAGCACGATCGGGGTCTTCGCGATCTCGGCCGCCCGGCCGCCGACCCGGTGCACCTGGACGTGGTCGGGGTGGCCGTAGCCGCCCGCCGGGTCGTAGGTCGTCAGCAGGTCGGCCTTCTCCTCGGTGAGGATGGCGGCCAGCCGCCGGGCGGCCTCCTCGGCGTCGGCGTCGATGAAGGCGTCGTCGGGCCGGTCGCCGGCGACCCCGCCGCCGGGCGCGAGCCCGGAGTCGCCGTAGCCGAGGTTCACCACGCGGGCGCAGCCGAGTGCCGCCGCCGATTTGTACAGCTCGGCCATGCGGGCGGCGCCCAGCGCCTCACCGGGTTCGAGGTCGGCCTGGCCCCGCTCTCCCGAGGTCGCCACGACGAGCACCACCCGGTGGCCCTCGGCGGCGAGCATCGCCATGGTGCCCGCGGTGAGCAGGGCCTCGTCGTCGGGATGGGCATGAAAGAACACTGCTGTCTTGACGCTGCTGATCAGGCTCACTCCGTTCGCGCGACTCGGACGCGCCCACGCGGGGCACGCAGGCATGATCTCACGCGGGTCTACGCTGGCACGGTGAGGATCCTCCACATCAGTGACTGTTATCTGCCGCGTCTCGGCGGGATCGAGGTGCAGGTCGCCGATCTGATCCGGACGCAGCGGGAGGCGGGTCACCAGGTCGAGGTGGCGACCGCCACCCCGGGGGAGAGCCTTCCCGGGGTGCACAGGATCGTCGCGAGACTACCCTTCGACCTGCCGGTCCACCCCTTCGGGACGGGACACCTGCTCCGTCTGGTGAGAGCGCGGCGACCCGACGTGGTGCACGTGCACACGGGCGCGGTCTCGCCGTTCGCCTGGATGGGCGTGCGGGCGGCGACCCGCGCGGGCCTGCCCGTGGTCGTCACCGTGCACAGCATGTGGGACCCGGTCACGCGGGCGGTCTACCGGGGACTGCGGCTGCTGTTCGGGTGGCACCGCTGGGGGCTGGTGGGCACCGCGGTGAGCGAGGCCGCCGCGCTGCCGATCCGCGCGGTGGCTGGGCCCGGCGTGCCGGTGCACGTGGTCTCCAACGGCCTGGACGTCTCGGGCTGGCGCTCAGCGCCCCTTCCCGCGCCTCCTTCGCGGCCTCCCGCCGATCACGTACGCCCCGAGCCGGCCGGGGATCCCTCGTGGTCCGAGCCGGAAGGCGGTCCGGTACGGCCCGAGCCGGTGCACGTCGTCGCGGTGGGGCGGCTCGCGCCCCGCAAGCAGCCGGTCCGGTTGCTGAAGCTCCTGCGGGAGGCCCGTGCCCAGGTGCCGGGGGAGACGCCGATGCGGGCGACCGTCGTCGGGGACGGCCCGGCCCGGTCGCAGATGGAGCGCTATCTGAGGGCCAACGGCATGACCGGCTGGGTCTCGCTGCCCGGCCGCTACAGCCGCGACCAGATCCGGGAACTGCTCGCCTCGACGGACGTGTTCGTCGCCCCCGCGCCCCGCGAGTCCTTCGGGCTGGCGGCGCTGGAGGCCAGGGCCGCGGGGGTGCCGGTGGTGGCGCGCGCGCAGAGTGGGGTGGCCGACTTCGTACGGCCCGGCAAGGAAGGGCTGCTCGGGAGGAGCTTCGACGACCTGGTCGCGTCGGTGGCCA
Organism: Streptosporangium sp. H16; assembly: GCF_051918855.1. Lineage (NCBI taxonomy): Bacteria > Bacillati > Actinomycetota > Actinomycetes > Streptosporangiales > Streptosporangiaceae > Streptosporangium > Streptosporangium sp. H16. Next base: position 200,440 of record NZ_JBPXMD010000002.1, on the reverse strand, counting down.
GGCTGGTCCGCGACCGCGAGCTGCGCGAGTCGATCGCGGCGAACAACCGGGAGACCGAACCCGTCCGCAGCTCCTGGCCCGCGGTGCTCGAAGGCTTCGGGCGCTGCTACGAGCAGGCCCGCGCCGCCAGGACCTGACGTGCCCCGCCTTGCGCGGGCGAGGGCCGGCGGTCGCGTGGGCCGGGGCCGGGCGGTCGGGCGGGCTGGGCGAGGCGGGGCTGAGGCGGGGAAACGTGCGAGGCCCCTGCCGCGCGGTGGCAGGGGCCTCGGTGGAACCCGGTGGAACCCGGTGGAACCCGGTGGAGATGGTCGGTACGGCCGCCGCACCGCACTGCCCCCCGCAGGCGGGGCGGCGGCCGTACCCGGAGTGCCTCCTGTCACCAGGAGGCACGAGTCCGGTGGACGGGTTCGTCCAGGAGCGGGCCCTTAGGCGCAGGCCGCGGCGAGCTTGGTGCTCGCCTCCTGGGTCTTCGTCGCCAGCGATCCCGCGGCCGTGGCGGCCGCGGCCGGGTCGTTCGGGTCGATCTTGACCGACTCGAAGGACGCGGCGAGGTCGTTGAGGGCGGTGGCCACCTCGCCGTCGGCCGTGCCCGCCAGCGCCTTGAGGTCGGCGGCGAGCTTGGCGGTGGCGTCGTTGTACTTGGTGAGGTCACCGGCGCTCGACGTGGCGGCGGTGGTGAAGTCCGCGAAGGGCTTCGACCACGCGGCCTCGGCGCAGACCGCGCTGTTGGCGGACGACCCGCCGCAGGCGGCGGTCATCGATATGAGAGCGATTCCCGCGGCGGCGATGGCGATGCGGCGGGAAGAGAGGGCGCGGAACATTTCTGCCTTTCATTGCATTTCGTGACAGTTGGAACTGTAGGCAGGGTTCCTTGCGGATCACTTTCATGACGCTTACAGCAGTGACTCGTGTGACCTGACGTGATTTCGCCCCCACGGTGGGTAAGGGCGGGGTATGGCTGAGGCGATCGTCGATCCCGGTTCCGGTCAGCACTCGCTCAAGCGGGTCATCGGGCGCAAGGTGCTCCTTCTTTTCGTGGTGGGCGACATTCTCGGCGCGGGCATCTACGCCCTGGTCGGGAAGGTCGCCGGACACGTCGGCGGGGCGCTGTGGGCGCCCTTTCTCGTGGCTTTCGTGCTGGCCGCGCTGACGGCGACCGCCTATGCCGAACTTGTCGGCAAATATCCTCAAGCAGCCGGTGCCGCGCTTTATGCGAATAAAGCGTTCAATATTCCCTTTGTCACTTTTATCGTGGCGTTCGCGGTGCTGATGAGCGGGATCACCTCGGCGAGTGCGGCCGCGCGGGCCTTCGGCGGCGACTACCTGGGGGAGTTCGTCACGCTGCCGGTCGTCGTCGGCGCGTTCGTCTTCCTTGGCCTGATCACGCTGGTGAACTTCGCCGGGATCTCCGAGTCCATCAAGGTCAACGTGGTGCTGACGATCATCGAGGCGTTCGGCCTGCTGGTCATCATCGCGATCGGGATCTTCGCCCTGGTGTCCGGTGACGGCGACCCGGCGCGGGCCCTGGAGTTCCACCCGGCCAACGGCGCCTTCCTCGGCGTCCTGGGAGGTACGGCCCTCGCCTTCTACGCCCTGCTCGGCTTCGAGGACTCGGTCAACCTCGCCGAGGAGGCCAAGGAGCCGCAGCGAGACTTCCCCCGCGCGCTCTTCGGTGGCCTGACCATCGCGGCGATCATCTACATGGGGGTCGCGTTCACGGCGACCATGCTGGTCGACACCAAGACGCTGACGGACTCGTCAGGCCCGCTGCTCGAGGTCGTCAAGGTCGCCGGGCTGGCGTTCCCGCCCAAGTTGTTCGCCCTGATCGCGCTGCTCGCGGTGGGCAACACCGCGCTGATCAACATGCTCATGGCCTCGCGCCTGGTCTACGGCATGGCGCGTGAGGGGATCGTGCCGCGGGTCTTCGCGGCGGTCCATCCGACGAGGTCCACCCCGTGGGTGGCCATCGTCTTCACCGTGGGTGTCGCGGCGGTGCTGGTCGCCACCGGCGACGTGGGCGGCCTGGCCGACACCACGGTGCTGTTGTTGTTGTGCGTCTTCACGCTGGTCAACGTGGCCGTGCTGCTTCTCCGTAAGGACCGGGTGGACCACGATCACTTCCGGGCGCCGAGCTGGATGCCGGTCCTGGGGGCGGTGGTCTGTTTCGTCCTGGTGCTTCCGGTCACCGGCAGGGGCGTGGACGTCTACGTCCGCGCGGGAGTACTGCTCGTGATCGGAGTGGCCCTCTGGTTCGTCAACCGGCTGTTCCTCTCAGAAGGGCAGCGCTCGTCCTGAGGGCGTACGGAGGTCCAGGGCGACGGGTTTCCGGGGCGGCCGGGGCTTTTGGAGGATAAGAACCTTTTTCATGTGATACTCCCTCTTTGTTGGAGTTTGAGAGAGACTACGTCACCTGACCGACTTTTTCACGGATTTTTTACCAAGCGCGTGCAGGTCTGGGGTGGGGTCAGGGGTTCTAGGGGTCACGTGAGCGCGCGGATCCGGGCGGTGTCCAGAGCGGAGGTCTGCCCTCCGGCGTCCCGGTCGTGTCGTCGAGGGCTCTGTCGTGGCGTTTGGGAGTAATAGCCCGCCATGTCCGCACAGTAAGCGGCTCATGTTTCCGGCAGGGACACCGTGTGTTCCAAGTCCGCGACCTCGGCGCCGCGCGAGGCGGCCGGGGCCGCGACCTCGGAGACGAGATCGGGAGACGAGATCAGCGGCGAGTATCAGCGGCGGGCTCGGCGGTGGGCTCGGCGGCGAGCATCAGCGGCGGAGCACGAAGGCCTTCTCGTCGTCGCCCACGCCGACCGAGCCCACCGCCCACAGCGTGCCGGTGCCCGGCACCCGGGTCAGGCCGGTGCCGCCGACGTCGTCGGTCTCGTCGTACTGCTGGGTGGTGGTGTAGGTGCGGAACAGCGGACCGTACTCGCGTGACCAGACGGTGCCGTCGAAGCGGAGGATGAGCACCTGTCCGGCGTGATCGGCGTCGACGCCGCTGATCCACAGGTCACCGGGGCCGGAGGCGGTGACCCCGTGCAGGTTCCCCCGGGAGACCGGCACCTCGACCCGCGTCCAGCGGGTCCCGTCCCAGCGCAGGACGAGCGGCCGTGTCTCCTCGCCGCCCGCCCGGGTGTCCGGCGGCGTCTCCGCCCGGGCGCTCGGCCCGGTCTCGCCCTCCGGTCGCGCCCCCGGGGCGGCGGAGATCTGCCCGACCGCCCACACCTCCGACGGCGAGACCTGCCAGACCTGGCTGAGCCGGCCGCCGGGGATCGGAGGCGTCTCCAGGCTCTCCCACGATCCGGCCGTGCCGTGCCAGACCAGCGGGGTCCGGGTCTCGCTCGTTCCCACCGCCCAGACGTGTCCCGCCCCGGAGGTGATCGCCTCGAAGGTGCCCCCGGTGCTCAGCGCGTTGCGGAACTCGCCGCCCGCCCACTCCAGGACGACCGCGCCGGAGGGGCCGTTCGCGGTGAACCACGCGTCGCCGCCGCTCGCCGTGACGTCCGACAGCCGGTAGTCCTCGGCCACCCCGAAGGGCCGGTGCGGAGCCCACGCCCGCCCGTTCCAGTGCGCGGCGAGCGCGCTCGGGCCGTTGCCCACCACCCACACGTCGTCGGGCCCGGCCGCGCCGACCCCCTCCAGGTGATGGGCTCCGGCCCCCTCACCCAGGGGCATCTCCCGCCAGCGACTCCCGTTCCAGCGGAGGACGGCGGGCGTGCCCTCCCTGTCCTCGGCGCTGTCCTGGTATCCGACGGCCCAGGCGTCGCGGGGCCCGGTCGCCGCCACGTCGAGCAGCGCCGTACCGCCCGACAGCTTCGCTGCCCCCACGGCCGTCCACTCGGCGGACGCGGCGATCGCCCCGGTCGCCACCGGACTCGCCGAGGGGTCCCGCGGCGCGGGGCCCGGGGAGGTGGAGCCTGGGGAGGAGGGGGTCCGCGAGGCCGTACCGCCCGGCGCCGGTGTCGCGCTGCACGCGGCGGTCAGGAGCGTTCCGACGACCAGTACCGCCACCGGGCGCGCTTTCAGCATGCCACCATTGTTCCGCATGCCTCCGCCGTCCGGCCGTGCCCGCGATGATTAGAACCGCCTGGCTGGGGCACCGGGGACTTAGGCGGGAGAGGATGCCGATGTCGAAGGCTGAGGAGGACGCGAGATTCCGCGTCCGAGCCGACAAGCACAGCCATTTCACCGCCCTGCACGCGGTGGGGGCACTGGACTACGGGTCCTCCCCGCTGCTGAAGGAGCAGGCCGACGCCGCGTTGGGAACGACGGACCACCCGCGCCTGGTGATCGACCTCACCGAGGTCACCTTCTGCGACTCCACCGGATACGGCGTGCTCATGTACGCCCTCACCCGCGTCCGCAGGGTCGCGGGCTCCCTCGTCCTCGTCGGCCCCTCCACCGTGATGAGGCAACGGCTGAGCCGTCTGGGGGTGGCGGAGTTGTTCGACACCCGGCGCACGGTCGAAGAGGCGGTGGAGGCGTTTCCCGAGACGACGTGAACGGCCGGGCTTCTCCGCACCAGGGCGATCCGTGCCGTATGGGACAGTTATTGTTGCTTGGGCAAAGGGTCGGTCAGAGGGTTGGTCATGTTCGTGGGAGATGAGCCGGGGACGGTCTTTACCGCCACATCCGGACTGCACGGTACGACACTCGTCGTACGGGCGAGTGGAGAGCTCGATCATTACCACACGTCCGTGCTCCGCGAGGAGATGGGAAGGGCATGGGACTCCCTGCCCTCGCCGATGCTGATCCTCGACCTGTCCGCCCTGACCTTCTGCGACTCCTCCGGGATCGGCGAGCTGCTCCAGGTGCGCCACCAGGGCCTGAGCAGGGGGGTGCGGGTCATCCTCACCGGCGTTCAGGGCAATCTGGCCAGGCGGCTCCACCTCGCCGGCCTGATCCAGGTGTTCGAGGTGTTCCCCTCCGTGGCCGACGCGCTCGAGGTCGCCTGAGGCCCTTGCGGCGGCCCTGCTCTCCGCACCGCCTGGGGCTTCGTGGTGCTCGAGTTCTCTCCGGGACCGGCCTGTCGCGCTGCCGCCTGTCGAAGACCGGCATCCGCCTCGCTCCGTTTCACCGCCACCGGGATCCACTGTCCGTAGAAGGTCTCTTCTGCTCTCCGCATGAAGATCGACTCTGTTCTCCGCATGAAGATCGACCAGATCAGGGGCCTGATAATGAGCTCGCAATGCGGCCGCGCCATGTAGATTCAATCTAAGTAAGATTTGATATTACTAAGGTGGGATCGATGGAGTTCGCCGGGAGGGCTCTTGACCTCGACCAGTTGGACGCACAGCTGCGGCTCGTGCTGGAGGGGAAGGGGGGAACGCGAGGCCGGGCGGTGATCGTCACCGGTCGCAGGCGAGTGGGCAAGTCACGCCTGGTGCAGGAGTTCTGTAACCGTTCCGGCCTGCCGCACATCGTCTTCCAGGCGACGAGAGGGCGCAGTCCCGTCGCGGAGCGCGGCGACTTCGCCGAGGCCATCGCCTCTTCCGGACTCGCGGGTGGCGAGCTCGTCCAGGGGGCCGTGCCGCAGGACTGGAACCACGCGCTGCGGGCGCTGATGCTGGCCTCGGCCGACGAGACCCCGTGCATCGTCGTTCTCGACGAGGTCCCATGGTTGATCGAGCAGGACGGGGAGTTCGAAGGAGCGCTGCAGACGATCTGGGACAGGTATCTGTCCACCCGGCCGATCCTATTGATCCTGGTCGGAAGCGACCTGTCGGTGATGGAGTCCCTGCAGGAGTACGGCCGTCCGTTCTTCGGCCGGGCCGCTCATATGACTTTGAAGCCACTCGGCCTCCACGACGTCGCCGGCATGACGGGGCTGCCCGCCGCCGACGCCGTGGACGCGTTGCTCATCACCGGAGGATTCCCCGAAGTGGTCCGGTCGTGGGAGCGAGGTGTGGCCAGGATCGATTTTCTGCGCCACAGTCTCGCCAGCCCGCTGTCCGCCCTTCTCGCCTCCGGGGAGTTGTCCTTGCTCGGAGAGTTTCCGTCGGCGACCCATGCCCGAGCCGTGCTGGAGGCCATCGGGGCAGGAGAGCGCACCTTCAGCGCGATCGCCGCCAACGTGGGAGGAGCGACGCCGTTGCCGTCCGGCACCCTGGCGCCGATCCTCACGAACCTGGTCGCCAAACGCGTGGTAGCGGCCGACCTTCCACTCTCCGATCGGCCTGACACCAAGAACAAGCGGTACCGGGTGGCTGACCACTATCTCCGGTTCTGGCTCGCGTTCCTGCAGCGGGCCATTGCCGACAGCGAGCGAGGCCGACCGGATCTGGCGTTGCGGCGAATCGAGCGTTCGTGGACGACCTGGCGAGGCCGCGCGGTGGAGCCGCTCGTACGCGACTGCCTGGCCAGGATGCTTCCAAACGGCGAATGGCCGGATACCGAGGTCGTGGGCGGGTGGTGGAACAGGCAGAACAATCCCGAGATCGACCTCGTGGGCGCAGACCGGGAGCCTGCCGCGAGCCGGGTCCACTTCATCGGATCGATCAAGTGGCTTGACGCGCGGCCCTTCGACCGTCACGACTACGACGCTCTGGTTCGGGGCTCTGCCGCCATTCCCGGTGTGACCGTCGACACGCCGAAGGTGGCGGTGTCCAGAGCAGGGTTCGAACCAGGACTTCCGCTGGCCGCAGCCTGGACGCCGGAGGATCTACTGGCGGCGTGGCGGCACTGAGAGAACTGTCCGGCATCCGCGCGGGTCAGGCGGTGGCGTGGGTGGCGTGCTCCTGCCGCAGCCGGATGCCGCCGCCGCGTCCCTCGCGCTCGCGGAGAATGGTGCGGAGCACCCGCAGGCCGTCGCGGACGGCGTGCAGGTTGCTGGCGCCGTGGATGCGGCTGCGCTCGTGGCTGGGGACCTCGCGGATGACGAGACCGGCCTGGGCGGCGCGGATGTTCATGAGGGTCTCGATCTCGAAGCCGTCGCAGTCGAGGTCGAGCGCGTCGAGGTGGCGGGCCCAGAAGGCGTTGTAGCCGTAGCACAGGTCGGTGTAGCGGGTGCCATACAGCCGGTTGGTCATCTTGGTCAGCACCGTGTTGCCGAGCGAGCGGATCGGGCTGATGTCGTCCGAGCCCCCGCCGGGGGCGCAACGGGAGCCCTTGGCGAAGTCGGCGCCCTCGACCAGCGCGGTCACGAAGGCGTGGATCTCCCGGCCGTCGGTGGACCCGTCGGCGTCGATCATGACGATGATGTCACCGGTCGCCGCGGCGAAACCCTCGGTGAGAGCGTTGCCCTTTCCCTTGCGGGTCTGGCTGACGACGCGCAGTCCCGGACGGAGGGCCTTGGCCACGGCCACCGTGTCGTCGGTGGAGTTGCCGTCGACCAGGATCACCTCGTCGATCCAGGATGGCAGGGTCGCGAAGACATGGGGGAGGTTCTCGGCCTCGTTCATGGCGGGGACGACCACGCTGACACTGAAGGCGAAGGGGGCGCTGTTCATGGTCCCAAGGTCTACCGAACCGCCTGCAGAACGCTTGAAAGCCTCTTGCAACCCCGTATGTGACGGAGGATCGTGCCTGTTGACCTCCCCTTGGGAGCGGCGAGAAGGTCTCTTCGCCAACCGTTCCCGAAGGGGAGGCGCGACCCGATGTGGATCGCAGGGGGTCGTCAGAAGGGGAGCGTACGACCCGAGGGGCTGCGCAGATCGAGCGGCACCGGTTCACGGGGCGGACGCGGACGTTGCACGACCAGGATCCTTTTCACGGTGCCGCTCCATTCTGGGCTTGATCACCGGGTGTTACCCATGCCAGGCCCAAGAATCACCTATCTCCGTATCACATGAAGAACACTGGCCACACGCTCCGCGGCCGTCGCGACGTCCTCCGCGTGGCCGATGCGCCCCGCCCAGGACAGCCAGAACCACCACTCGCCGTCCTCCTCGTGGGCGGCGAGCACGTCCTCGGTCCTGGCTGGGGCCATGGGGTTGATCACATGAAGCCGTGGATAAAGCCCTGCGGCCGACCTCAGCCGCACCTGGAAGGCGTGTGCCTCCAACTGGGCGGCCAACCGACGCAGGTGGTCGATGCCCTGGCCGTGCTCTGCCATCATCCGGATCACTCCTGGCGGACACTCGTGACTTGCTTCTTTGCAGAGTGCGGTTTTGCGGCACTTGAGGCAATCGGTCCTTCCGCAACCCCCCTCGGGAACAGTGGAATAGACCGGAAAGTCGCTGATGTTCCGTGGAGAAACCGCGAATAAAAGGAACGTCGCGCACAGCTGCGTTTACGCTGAGGTGCGTGTTTGTTAATGTTGTGTAAACAGCGACCGGGAGGGGTGCCGTGGCCCGAGGTGAGCATTCCCCCGCGTGCGCGCGACGGTGGCGGGAGCAGGCGGCGTCCAGGCAGTGGACCCACTGGCAGACCGCGCAGGCCATCCACGGCTGCTGCGGAGCGAGCCTGCTCAAGGCACACCGCCTGGCCAGGGGATGGTCGGCCAGGCAGTCCGTGCAGGAACTGGAGGAGCTCTGTGAGCGCCAGGACCTGGGCGAGGCGCGGGCCAGCATCGACCTGCTCAACGCCTGGGAGAACAACCGGGCACGGCCGCGCCCGCAGACCATCGATCTACTGGCTCGACTGTACCGCGCGAACGCCGTAAGACTGGGCCTGGCCGGAGATTACTGCGAGGACGGCGGGGGCACCAAGGTCGTGGTCGTCTCCGGCGGTGAGGCTCGCGCGCCGTACCAGACCGAGGAACGGGAACGGTCCGAGGACGACATCGAGCGGCGGGCGCTGTTCCACCACGCCCTGCTCGGCTCGAAGTCCGTGATGACCGGCCGGCTGCTGGCCGAGGTCGAGCGGACCCGCCAGGACCTGGACCGTACGCTCGCCCTGGCCACCGTCTCCGAGGAGCAGCTCGACCGGCTCGACGAGCAGGTGCTGCGCTACCGGCGCGAGTACATCAGCAGCGCGCCGCTGCCGATGCTCTACCGGCTCATGCTGGAGCTGTCGGACGTCCGGACGCTCTCGCTGGCCCGCCAGCCCGCGATGGCCCAGCGCCGCCTGCTCAACGCCACCGTCATGCTGGCGCTGCTGTCGGCCGACGCGCTGATGAAGCTCGGCGACACCCGCCAGGCCCACGCTTGGTACGGCACCGCGCGCAACGCCTCCGACGACATGGGCGACGTGCGGCTGCGCGCTCTCGTCCGGGCGCAGCAGGCGATGCTCCCCTACTACTACGGCGACCTGGCCGAGACCGTGCGGCTGGCCCGCGAGGCCAGGATGCTCGCCGGCAGCGCGCCCAGCTCCCCGGCGGCGCTCGGCGCGGCGGCGGAGGCGCGGGCCCTGGCCCGGATGGGCGAGCACAAGGCCGCCAGGATCGCGCTCGCCGAGGCGGAGCGGATCTTCGCCAGGATGCCCCCCGAGGGCCACGACCACCTGGCGTTCCGCTTCTCCGAGCGGCGGCTGCAGTTCTACCGGATCGGCACCCTGATCGAGCTGGGCGAGGACGTCGACTGGAACCCTGGGCCCGCCGGGCCCTCGATGCCGTACGCCATCGACCCGGTCCTCCTCCTGCTCGACCAGGCCGCGCACCTGGTCCGCGACGGCAAGATCGACGATGCCTGCCACCTGGCGGAGAAGGCGCTGCTCCAGGTCCCGCCGGAACACCGCACCTCTATCGTGCTCAACCGCGCGCGGGCGCTGCTGTCGGAGGTGCCGCAGACCAGGCACAGGGCGGCGGCGGTGCGACGCCTGAACGACCTGGTCACCGGCGCGGCACCGGTCAGCTGATGAACGCGCTCGCCGAGGAGGCGTTCACCGTCCTGCGGGAGGTCTGCGAGGACCTCGGCATCGACCACAGGGACGCGGAGTTGCTGCGGGTGCGCAGCAACGCCGTCTTCAAGCTGCGCAGCGAGATCGTGGTCAGGATCGCCACCGCTCCCAACGCGCTGACCCGGCTGCCGCTGGTCCTCGCGGTGGCACGCTGGCTCGCCGAGCAGGGGTTTCCCGCGGTGCGCCCGGCCGACGAGATCTCCGAGCAGCCCGTGGTGCACGAGGGCAGGGTCGTCACCTTCTGGCACTACGTTCCGGCCAGCGGCCGTCCCACCACCACGGAGCTGGGCGAGATCCTGCGCAGCCTGCACCTACTGCCGGTCCCGCCGGTGGCGTTGCGGCGTTTCGTCGACCCGCTGTGCGAGGTGCGCCGGGCCGTGGACCGGTCCGAGGAGCTCACCTCCTGCCAGCGGGCCTGGCTGCGCGACCGCATCGCGGAGCTGACGGAGCGCTGGTCGGACCTCGGCGTGGAGGACGAGCCGGTGCTGCTGCACGGCGACGCGTGGATCGACAACCTGCTGCGCTGCACGGACGGCCACGTGGTGCTCTGCGACTGGGACGGTGTCGCGGTCGGCCCCCGCGAGTGGGACCTGGTCCACACCTACCACGGCCAGCGGCGCTTCGGCCTGACCGCCGCCGACGTGGACGCCTTCGCCGACGCGTACGGCAGTGACCTGCGTTCCTGGCCGGGATACTCCACTCTCATGGAGGTCAGGGACATCTACGCGGTGGGCATCCACATCCGCAACGCCGCCGCCGACCCGTTCTCCCGGCGCGAGCTTCCCCGCAGGCTGGATTCCCTCACCCGAGGTGAGCAACATGCCCGCTGGTACATGGCCGAACCCGTTACTGTCTCCCAGTAAAGATCTTAAAACGGGGGCATAGTATGCCAAAGGTCACTCTGCGTAATACCTTCCACGTTCGCAACACCCCGGAGGCGCTCCACGCCCATCTGAGCCAGCCGCAGAGCTACGTGGGGCTCTCGCCGATGGTGGTCGCTGTCAAGGACGTCGAGCGGGGCGAGGCCGAGACCCGCTACACCTCGGTGGAGCGGTTCAGGTTCTTCGGCCTCGTCAAGTACGACAACATGATCAAGGTGACGTTGCGGAGCACGCCGCGGACCGTCGAGGGTGAGGTCGACAGCCCCGGCGGGGTGCGCCTGGACTACCGGTTCACCCTCAACGAGAAGGACGGGGGCACCGAGGTCGAGGACATCCTCGTGGTGCACGCCTGGGTCAGGCCGCTGCTGGGCTACGCCGCGAGGAAGGCCCGCGAGGTACAGCTCGCCCGCGCCGGGATCCTCGCCTCCCGCCTGGGTTCCGCTCCCTAGACTCCGTCCCCCGGGTGTCCCCCGGGTGTCCCCCGGGTCGCGCCCCGGGCTCCTTCCCTGGATGCCGTCTCCCGGGTTCCGCCTCCCGGGTTCCGTCACGGCCGGCGCGGCGGGATCCGCGGGCCAGGACCTAGGCTGGGGCGCGTGAGGGCGCCCACGGTCACCGGGAAGGTCATGGCCATCCTCGGCGCGTTCCTGCCGGGAGACGTGCGGCTGACGCTCACCGAGATCTGCCGCCGGGCCGAGCTGCCGCCCGCCACCGGCCACCGGCTGGTCAAGGAGCTGGTGGAGGGCGGGTTCATGGAGCGGCTCCCCGACGGCTCCTACCGGGTCGGGATGCTGCTGTGGCAGATCGGCGCCCAGGCCGCGGAGCCGAGGGAGCTGCGCGAGCTCGCCCTGCCGTACATGGAGGACCTCTACGCCGCCACCCGCGAGAACGTGCAGCTCGCGGTGCTCCGCGACGACCGGGCGCTGTACCTCGAGCGACTGCGCGGGCCCACCTCCGTGCCGGTCGTCTCGCGCGTGGCGGGGGAGTTGCCGCTGCACGCGACCGGGGTCGGCAAGGTCCTGCTGGCCTTCGCGGATCCGGAGACGGTGGAACGGGTGCTCGCCAGGGAGCTCACCCCGCACGCGCCGAACACGGTGGTGGACCCGGCGCGGCTGCGTACCGAACTGGAGGAGGTCCGCAGGACCGGGATCGCCCGCACGCAGGAGGAGATGTCGGTGGGCACCTGCTCGGTCGCGGCGCCGGTACGGGGGGCGGGCGGCCGGGTGGTGGCGGCGCTGTCGCTGGTGACCTGGCGGCACACCGCCGATCCGCGACGGCTGGCACCGGCCGTGCTGTCCGCCGCCGCCGCTCTCTCCCGCGACCTCGCCGCCGCTCCCCGCTGAGCGTTCGCGGCCGCCTCGCGCCGCCCGTCTCCCGCCGGCGGTGTTTCCCGCCACCGGCCTGACGGCTCCCGTACCTCCCGCTCCCGCAGGACGTTCACGGCCACCGCCGCTCCCGCGGGGTGGGGTTTTCCGCTGAGCGGAAGGGGGCGGTATGCGAGGGCGGACGGTACGGAATGCTCGGTGCATGCGAACTCAGGTCGGGATCGTCGGCGCGGGACCCGCCGGGCTGCTCCTCTCCCATCTGCTCCACCTGCGGGGCATCGACTCGGTGGTCCTGGAGGCGCGGAGCAGGGAGTACGTCGAGCAGCGCGTGCGAGCCGGGGTGCTGGAGCAGGGCACGGTGGACGTGCTCAACGAGGCGGGCGTCGGCGACCGGATGCGCGCGGAGGGGCTTTTGCACCACGGCATCGAGTTGCGCTACGGCGGGGCCGGGCACCGCATCGCCTTCGAGAAGCTGGTCCCCGGGCGGGCCATCACCGTCTACGGCCAGCAGGAGGTCGTCAAGGACCTCATCGCCCGGCGGCTGGCCGACGGAGGAAAGATCCTCTTCGACGTCCCCGACGTCGCGCTGCACTCGCTGGAGCAGGACCCCTACCTCACCTTCCAGGGCGAGCGCCTCGACTGCGACGTGATCGCCGGGTGCGACGGCTTCCACGGCGTCTCGCGGCCGTCGATTCCCGAGGGCGTCCTGTCGGTCTTCCAGCGCGACTACCCGTTCGCCTGGCTCGGCATCCTCGCGCGGGTCCCGCCGTCGTCCGAGGAGCTGATCTACTCCCACAGCGACCGGGGCTTCGCGCTGCACAGCATGCGCTCCCCGGAGATCAGCCGCTTCTACCTCCAGGTCCCCCCGGACGCCTCGCTCGACGACTGGCCGGACGAGAGGATCTGGGCCGAGCTGCGGGCCCGCCTGGAGACGGTCCCGGGGTTCGCGCTGGCCGAGGGGCCGATCATCTCCAAGGACCTGTCGGCGATGCGCTCGTTCGTCGCCGAGCCCATGCGTCACGGCAACCTCTACCTCGCCGGGGACGCCGCCCACATCGTGCCGCCCACCGGCGCCAAGGGGCTCAACCTGGCCGTCGCGGACGTCCGGCTGCTGACCGCGGCCCTGGCGGAGTTCTACGCGACGGGCTCCACCGGACTGCTGGACGCGTACTCCGACGGCTGTCTCAAGCGCGTCTGGCGCGCCCAGCACTTCTCCTGGTGGATGACGACGCTGCTGCACACCTTGGACGACGACGACCCCTACGGGCGGCGCCTGCAGACCTCCCACCTCGACTACGTCACCTCCTCCGATGCCGCGGCGACCACGCTCGCGGAGAACTACGTCGGCCTGCCCTTCGACTCCGGAACCCTCCCGTGACTCCCGCCGGCACGCACCCGCGCCGGCTTGTTCCCCGCACCGACTCATCCCCGCATCGACTCACCCCCGCACCGACTCGTCTCCGCCGGCCGCGGCACCGTGCTGCGAGTGCTCCGGACGGGCCGCCCCTCGGGGGCCCGCCCCCGAGGGGCGGAACCCTGAGGGGGAAGGCCCTACCTTTGCGGGCTTTCGCGCAGTTCAGAGGCATATAACGGGGAATATCCCCGATGGGTGGGCACTACCTCGTCCCGGGGACCATCCGGGACCGTTCAGGGGCGGCCGGGGGCTGTCTCCGATACTCCGTGATCTTGCTCGTCGCCATCGTTGAGGCATGGGAAGCCAGGCGTTCACGCGGCACACGATGATCCTCGGCGGCTACACGGCGATCGGCGCGGGAGCCGTCACGATGCTGGGACTGCACATGGTCACCGGTCTCGATCCGGTGCACACCGTGATCAGCGAGTACGCGTTCGAGGCGGACGGCTGGCTGCTGCCCCTGTCGCTCACGCTCTTCTCCGTCGCGGCGACCATCATCGGGGCCATGCTGGCCCGTCGCGGCGAGGATCGCGCGGTGGCCCTGCTGGTCGGGACCTGGGGTCTGTGCATGCTGCTGATCGGCGCCTTCCCGACCGACGAGCCCGGCGTACCGCTGTCGATGTCCGGTGGCATCCACAGGTACGCGGCGTTCGTGGCCTTCCTCACGATGCCGATCGCCGGGCTGCTCCTGGCCAGGCGGTACGCGACCAGCCCGTACGCCCGTCCGGTCCGGCTGCTCAGCCTGGCCGCCCTGGGCGTGCTGGTCCTGGTGGTCCTCCCGTACGTGGTGCGGATGCTCGGTGTGGACCTGACCAACGACGACATCCCCGCCGGGGTGATCCAGCGGCTGGTGGTGGGGTTCGAGGTGGCGGTGCTGGCCATGCTGGGGCTGGTGGCCGGTGCCAGGCACGGCCGCGTCCACCGCCCGTTCCCGGCGACCGCCCGCGCCTGACCGTTCCCGGTCGAAGGTTCCCACGCGGTCCGCTCGGCCTGACCGTTCCCGGTCGAACGTTTCCGCGCGGTCCGCTCCGCGTGGCAGGTTGACGGTCCCGGTGCCCCGGCCTACCTTCTCAGGAAGCGACCGCTCGGTACGTAACCGTCGGCCGGTCGGACCACCCCCCGGAGGACGCGCATGCCGGTCGTGAACACCGTCAGAGGCCCCGTCGACGTCGCCGACCTGGGCCAGACCCTCATGCACGAGCACGTCTTCGTCCTCTCTCCCGAGCACGTCGACAACTACGGCAGGGGCATGTGGTGGGACGAGGAGCACCGGGTGGCCGACGCCGTCACCAAGCTCAGGGCGGTGGCGGCCAAAGGCGTGAAGACCGTCGTCGACCCGACCGTGTGGGGACTGGGCCGCTACATCCCGCGCGTGCGGCGGGTGGCCGACCAGGTGCCGGAGCTGAACATCGTCGTCGCCTCCGGGATCTACTCCTTCGACGAGGTCCCGCACCAGTACGAGCACCGGGGCCCCGGCCTGATGATGGACGTGCCCGAGCCGATGGTCGAGGACTTCTCCCGCGACATCGTCGAGGGCATCGCCGACACCGGGGTGAAGGCCGCGTTCCTGAAGTGCGCGATCGAGAGTAAGGGGCTCACCCCCGGCGTCGAGCGGATCTGCCGGGCGGTCGCCCGGACCCACCTGCGGACCGGCGTGCCGATCACGGTGCACACCAACCCCTCCACCGGGAGCGGGCTGGTCGTCCTGGACCTGTTCCTGAAGGAGGGGGTCGACCCGGCCAAGGTCGTGCTCGGGCACTCGGGCGACTCCAACGACCTCGACCACCTGATGCGGCTGGCCGACACCGGCGCGACGCTCGGCATGGACCGCTTCGGACTGGACGCCTACAACTCCACGGCGTCCCGGGTCGCCACCGTCGTCGCGCTCTGCGAGCGTGGCTACGCCGACCGGATGGTGCTCAGCCACGACAGCGCGTGCTTCATGGACTACTTCGGCGCGGCCTGGGACGACGGCATACCGCTGGCCGCGCCCAACTGGCACTTCGGCCACATCCACGACGACGTGCTCCCGGCCCTGCGGGAGGCCGGGGTGAGCGACGCGCAGGTGGACCAGATGCTGATCGACAACCCTCGCCGCTACTTTTCCTGACTTTTCGTTATTTGTCGTACGGCTGCCCTACGCTCCCGGAAAGTCGATCAACCGAGAAGGTGGAGCATGGCCGCGCGGAGCACTTACCTGGAACTGTCCGAGGACGGCGGGAGCTCGCACAAGTTCTACGAGGTCGTGGTCGACGGAACCGAGGTGACGATCAGATACGGCCGCATCGGCGAGTCGGGCCAGTCCAAGGCGTCGGCGTTCGCCAGCGCGGCGAAGGCCGAGGCGGCCGCCGCGAAGAAGATCAACGAGAAGGTCCGCCGGGGTTACGCCCCCGCCGTCCAGGGGGTGCGTCAGCGCCGCGCGGTCACCCGGCGCAGCGTGGAGAGCACCCGCTCCACCGCCACCCAGGCGCCGGTGCTGTGGCGCTTCGCCAGCGGCGCGGCGGCGTTCGGCATCTTCGTCGACTCCGAGCGCTGCTGGGTCGGCAACCAGCGCGGCGACGTCTACACCGTCACCCACGGCGGTACCGTCACCGGCCGCTTCAAGCTGCCCGACGGGGTCAAGTGCATCGTCGGCGACGACTTCTGGATCTACGCGGGCGCCGACGACGGCAAGGTCTACGACCTCGGCGGCAAGGTCCCCAGGGTCGCGTACGAGATCGCCGAGGACGTCGACATCTACTGGCTGGACATCCACGACGGCGTGCTGGGCGTCTCCGACCGCGCGGGGCGGATCACCACCATCGACCACGAGGACGAGTTCCAGTGGGCGCGCATGGGCAGGGGCGACTCGGCCTGGATGGTCCGCTGCGACGACGAGGCCGTCTACCACGGGCACTCCACCGGGGTGGCCCGTTACGACGCCGCCGACGGAACGCCGGTCTGGGAGACGCCCCTCACTGGCGCGGTGCTGTTCGGCTGGCAGGAGGCCGACTCGGTCTACGCCGGAACCTCGCGCTCCGCCGTGCATCGCCTGCGCAAGTCGGACGGCGCCTCCCAGGCGGTCTACCGCTGCGACGCCACGGTCTTCTCCTGCGCCACCGCCCCCGGCGGCCGGTACGTCTTCGCCGGTGACAACCACTCCTCGATCTACTGCTTCGACCAGAGCGGTGAGCGCCTGTGGAAACTGGCGACCGGCTGCGGCTCCGCCTTCTCCATGCAGTATCTCGACGACCGCCTCTACATCGTGACCACCGACGGCACCCTGGCCTGCATCGACGCCACCGAGGAGGCGATCAGGGCGGCGCAGGACGGTACCGTCCCCGAGGCCGTGGACGTCAAGGCGTCCGCCGGGCTGGCGGTGGTGGAACCCGCCACCGCGCTGGAGACCGTGGTGTTCGACACCGTCCCCGACACCGGCGACGGCGTGGTGGTGGAGTGCTTCCGCGAGGGTGAGCGGCTCCGGGTGCGGGTGGTCAGCGAGGGCTACGACGTGCGGCGCAACGTGCAGTTCCCCAAGGGCGTGCGCGAGGCCGGGGCCCGCTATCTCGTCGAGGGCGTCCGCTTCTCCGAGCGGGGCGGTTTCTACCGGGCGTACGGCGACATCAGGCGCCTGCTCTGATCTTCCCGCCGGACGGTCGGCGGCAAAACTAACGAGATTTTGTCAGATACTGCCCCTTCCTGACCTCTCTCCCGAGTGGATGTCCTAGCGTCCGATACATGGTGCACGACTTCCGCGGTGCGGCTCCGGCGGGGACGGGGAAGAAATCCCCAGGTGAAGGCTCGGCGCGCGAGGGATTCGCGCGGGAGGGCGCGGCGCGCGGCGGGGAGAGCGCGGTCGCCGTCGTCGTGGAACTGAACGTTTTCCCGATCAAAAGCGCGGGCGGCACCCCCCTGGCCGGCGCCGAGCTGACACCGACGGGGCTGCGGCACGACCGCGAGTTCATGCTGGTCCGGCCGGACCTGCGGCACCTGTCGCAGCGGGAGCTGCCCCGGCTGGCGACGCTGCGGCCCGCGTACGACGGCACGGAGCTCGTCGTGGGCGCGCCCGGGGCGGTGACGCCCCTGGTCCACGAGCCGGTGGACGGGCCGGTGCTGGAGGTGACCGTGCACGGGAAGCCCTGCCAGGGCGTGGACCAGGGAGAGACGGCCGCCGCGTGGTTCTCCGACCTCCTCGGAGCGCCCTGCCGCCTGGTCCGCTTCGCCGGCACCCGGCCCACCTCGCGGGGCGGCGGCACGCTGGCGTTCGCCGACGCCCACCCGCTCTCCGTACTGTCACGCGAGTCCCTCGACGACCTGAACCGGCGCGTGGACGGCCCGCTGCCGATGGACCGGTTCCGGCCCAACATCGTGCTGGAGGGCCTCGGCCCCTACGGCGAGGACGCGTTGTCCACGCTGCGCGTCGGCGCCGCCGAGATCGAGCTCGTCAAGCCCTGCGCGCGCTGCGTCATCATCAACGTCGACCAGGACTCCGCGCGCAAGAACGGCGAGCCTCTGCGGGTGCTGGCCGGCTACCGGACCCGGGTCTTCGAGGGCGATCGCGGCGTCATGTTCGGCAGGCTCGGCATTCCGCGCGCCCTCGGCACGATCGCGGTCGGTGACACGGTCACCGCGTCGTGAGCGACGGCGAACGGGAGAAGCCCGTCGCGGGCCGGAACCGAGGGTGCGGGTTCCGGCCCGCGACGGGCCGGGTCAGGCCGGGTAAGGCCAGGTCAGGCGGGGTCGGTCAGGTGGGGGCGTTCCACTTCTGGTTGGCGGTGCCGGTGCAGGTCCAGATCTGCAGGCGGGTGCCGTTGGCGCTGGACTGGCCGGTGGCGTCCAGGCACTTGTTGGCGGCCGGGTTCACGAGATCGCGGGTCGCGGCGTTGTAGGTCCACCGCTGGGCGGTGGTGCCGTTGCAGTCGTACAGCTGGATCTGCGCTCCGTCGGCGGTGGAGGCGGCGGTGACGTCCAGGCACTTGCCGAGGGCGCGCACGGTGCCGTCGGTGCCCAGGGTCCACTGCTGGGCGCCGGTGCCGTTGCAGTCGTACAGCTGGATGGGGGTGCCGTTGGCGGTGGAGGCGGCGGCGACGTCGACGCACTTGCCGCCGATACCGGTGATCTGTCCCGTACGGCCACCGCCGCTGGGCGGGGCGTAGACGCGGACGTAGTCGACGGTGAGCTGCTGGGGGAAGGTGGTGGAGGCGTCGGGCGAGCCGGGCCAGTTACCACCGACGGCGAGGTTGAGGATCATGAAGAACGGGTGGTCGTAGACCCAGGGGTTGCCCCGTGTGTCGGCGGGGGTCTTCCTGGAGTACTGGACGCCGTCGACGTACCAGGTCACCGCGCCGGGTTCCCAGTCGACGGTGAAGGTGTGGAAGGCGTCGGCGAAGGCCTGGCCCGCGGGGAGGTTGTAGCTGCCGCTCAGCGGATTGGCCCCGAAGTAGCCGGGGCCGTGGAGGCTGCCGAGCACCTGCCCGGGGACGCTGCCGACGTTCTCCATGATGTCGATCTCGCCGTTGGCGGGCCACTGGGCCCCTCCGGTGCCCAGCATCCAGAACGCGGGCCACATGCCCTTGCCCCGGGGGAGCTTCATCCGCGCCTCGAAGCGGCCGTAGGCGCGGGTGAAGGTCGCGGCGGTGGTCAGCTTGCCCGAGGTGTACTCGCACGAGCCGTACCAGCAGCCGAGTCCCGCGGGGTTGCCCTTGCGCGCGGTGATGACCAGGTTGCCCGCGCCGTCGTGGGCGATGTTCCCGTTGCCGTCCGTGTAGTACTGCCGCTCGTTGTTCCCCCAGCCGCCGCCGCCGACGTCCCGGCGCCACTTGGTGGTGTCGGGGCCGGTGCCGGAGGCGGCGTTGAACTCGTCCGACCACACGAGGGGGCCGGGGGCGGGCGCCGCCAGGGCCCGCTGGGCGGCGGGCTGGGCGGCGGTGCTCCGCGCGGCGGTGGCCTGGGCGCCCGCCGGGGAGGGGACGAACGTGGCGGAGCCGAGGGCGAGGAGCGTCGCGGCCAGGAGGCCGCCGAGACGCGCGCGCCGCGTCCGCGAGCGGCCCTGTGAGTGGTCCTGTGAGTGGCCCTGTGAGTGGTCCTGTGAGTGGTCCTGTGAGTGGCCCTGTGAGTGGCTCCGCGAGTGGCGGGGGCCGGGAAGGGGCGCCGGGCTGGTGGAGATCATCGGCTGTTCCTTTCGATCCGGTGTCCGCTGGAAGCTGGAAGGACTGGAAGGGGGCGTCACGGTCTAGAATCCGGCCGTGATGCGGGTGAACTCCCAGTTGGGCTGGGAGATGCCGCTGCACTCGGAGCCCGCGTCGCCGCCAGGGCAGGGGCGGTCGCGGTTGACCGCCCAGTAGGCCAGGCGGGTCAGGCCCCTGGCCTTGGCCCAGTCGCGGATCTGGGTCCAGGCCGCCACCGTGGTCAGCTCGCCCTGGTCGGACAGGCCGTTCATGCCGGAGATGCCCATCCGGGCGTACGCCTGCGCGTCGGTCCAGCCGTTGGCGGCCTTGAGCGCGTTCTTCAGGCCCTCGGCGGAGCTGACGGTGGCGTTGTAGATGTTCGAGGCGCCGAAGTTGAACGGCATGATCGTGTAGTTGTCGATCGGGACGTTGAGCGCCCTGGCCTGGTTGATCAGGCGGACACCGGTCGAGCTCGGGCCGTTGATCCCGGTACCGAAGGTGACGGCGATCTTGACGTTCGGGTTGTTCTGCTTGACGATCTTCAGGCCGTTGAGGATGCGGTCCTGGACGGTGAAATTCTCGAACTCGTCGGTGTTCTCGATGTCGAAGTCGACGACCGCCGGGCCGACGGCGTCGATGACCTGCTGCACCGCGCCGGCGTAGGCGGCCGGGGTGGAGCAGTTCGGGCCGAGCTTGTTGCCCGACCAGCCGCCGAAGGAGACCTGCACGCTGCCGCCCGCGGCCTTGATCTGGTTGATCGCGGCCTGGTCGGTGCCGCCGGTCAGCGGCCTGGAGCCGTCCCAGCGCGGGGTGCAGCCGCCGCCGGACAGGATGAACGCCATGGTGAAGGACTTCACGCCGGTGGTGCTCATGATCGTCGCCGGGCTCGGCGGGTTGCCCCAGCCCATGTAGAGATACGGGGCTCCGGCCATCTTGCCGGCCGGCGGGGGGTCCGTGGGCGGGTTGCCGCCGCCGTCGCTCGGGGCGTTCCACTTCTGGTTGGCGGTGCCGGTGCAGGTCCAGATCTGCAGGCGGGTGCCGTTGGCGCTGGACTGGCCGGTGGCGTCCAGGCACTTGTTGGCGGCCGGGTTCACGAGATCCCGGGCCGCGCTGTAGGTCCACTGCTGGGCGGCGGTGCCGTTGCAGTCGTACAGCTGGATCTGCGCTCCGTTGGCGGTGGAGGCGGCGGTGACGTCCAGGCACTTGCCGAGGGCGCGCACGGTGCCGTCGCCGTTGCGGGTCCACTGCTGGGCGGCGGTGCCGTTGCAGTCGTACAGCTGGATGGGGGTGCCGTTGGCCGTGTTGGCCGCGGCGACGTCGACGCACTTGCCGCCGATGCCGGTGATCTGCCCGGTGGCGGCGGCGGCCGGCGTCGCGGTCGTCACGCCGGCGAGGGCGAGGACGACGACGGTGAACATCCCGCCGAGCGTGGTGGGAAGCGACATGCGACGGCGCCGGCGAGGCGACTGTCCGGTGTCCATGCGCGGATTTCCTTCCGTCTTGGGGAGTGACGTACGGGTGACGCCACGCCCCGGTGGGGACGCGACGCGCGCGTGACGTCACGACCCGTATCAGGGGGTGACATGCGGGTGGTGCCGGACGCGGCGAGTGTGCTTTCCGCGAGCGGCCGCACGGTGGCCCGGGGGCGGGCCCGCCCTGCGGCGGCACGCGCTGCTCGGCGCGTCCTGGGCCCTGCCGCGACGGATACGGCAGGGAGAACGGGAGCCTTCACGGGCGGGGGGCGGCCAGTGCGCCCCACACCCGTGACGGGGTGTGGTCAGGGCGGCGGGGCGAGCGCGATCACCACGCCCGCCGCCGTCCGGCGTCAGGGAAGCGAGTCATGGGGGTCCCTTCACGGCAAGGTCTCGCTTGCCCGGGACCTTAAGCCAGCCTTCATTCTCAAGTCAATACAAGGAGTAAAAAAAGCGTCGCGGCTTCGGGTCCCGGATTGTGCGGAGCGCTGCGAACTGGCGGTAAAAAGGAAAGTTTATTTACGGTGGAACCCCTGAAGGGAACGTTCCATGAGGCCTTGCTGTCAGGATCTCCTGTCAGAGAATTCCGGGACGGCGGCCGGAGAGGCGCGTGCGAGGCTCCGCGCCCGTGGCGGGACGGCGTCCCGACCATCCGCGGCGTGACGTTATTCAGTGTCCTTTCCGACTTTTCGTATGGTGTGATGTCCGGTACGTGGCGAGCCCTCGCGCGCGCCGCCCGCCGATCGACAGTGGGGTTTCACTCATGCTTCGTGGAGACAGGGTCCTGCTCAGGGCCATCACCAAGGAGGACCTGGTCCCGCTCCACCGGTTGAACGACGACGTGGAGACGGCGGCCGGAGCGACCACGGCGCCTTGGGTTCCCGAGACGATCGACCAGGTCATCGCCCACTACGAGCGGCGCCAGGCCGATCCGGCCAACGTCGGCTTCGCCATCCAGTCCCTTTCCGGAGATCTGCTCGGATCCGGCAACGTCTGGGGGATCGACACCCTCAACCGCAACGGGCACCTGGGCATCTCGCTGCTTCCCGAGGCGCGCGGCCACGGCTACGCCCCCGACGCGCTGAGGCTTTTGTGCGACTACGCATTCCGTATCCGCGGCCTGAACCGGCTGGGCCTGGAGACGCTGGCCACCAACAGCGCGATGATCGCCGCCGCCGAGAAGACCGGCTTCCGGCGCGAGGGCACGCTCCGCGAACACGCCTGGGTGGCCGGGTCCTTCCTCGACGAGGCGCTGTTCGGCCTCCTCGCCTCCGAGTTCCACGACCCGCGCACCACGAAGGACCTGTGAGCGATGAAGACCTGGCTTCCGATCGGCCTCGGCGTCCTGCTCGTGCTGGCGGGCGGCCTCTGGGCGCTCCAGGGTCTCGGTTACGTGGGCGGCAGCTCCATGAGCGGTGCGCGGGAGTGGTTCTGGATCGGCCTGGCCACCATCGTTGTCGGTCTCGTCCTCGCCGTCTCCGCCTTCCGCCGGGGCCACCGCCCCCGGTGAGCGTGGCCGGTGCCACCGGCCGCCGTTCCCGCGCCGGCGACACGGCGCCAGATACCGGTCGGCGGCGGGGGCTCCCCACGCCTGGCATTCGTACGGTGACCCGGTTCAGGTGAACCCGGCCGGACAGGAGGGCTCGGGGGTCACCGGCAGGGCCACCGCCGCGCGAAGGCGGTGGCCCTGCCGGTCCCGATGCCGCTCGGGTGCCCGCTGTCGTCGCGGCACCCGATCCGCGCACCCGCACGGGGCGGTGTGTCCCGTGCGGGTGCGCGACGGGTGCCTAGCGCTTGCCTCCGGAGCCGTCGAGCCCGGCGCGGCGCAGCGCGTCGGCCATCGCGCCGCTCGGCGCGTTGCGCTGCCGGCCGCCGCCCTCCTGGCGCTGCCGGTCGCCGCGGCCCTGCCCGCCCTGTGCGCCCTGCCCGCCGCGACCCTGCCCGCCACCGCGCCTGCCGCCGCCGTCGCCCTGGCGCTGCCCGCCGCCCTGCTGGTCGCGCTGGTCGCGCGGCCCTCGGGGGCCCGAGGGCTTGACGTCGTCCTCCAGTCGGAGGGTGAGCGAGATGCGCTTGCGCGGGATGTCGACGTCGAGCACCTTCACCCGGACGATGTCGCCGGGCTTGACCACCTCGCGCGGGTCCTTGACGAAGGTGTGCGACAGCGCCGACACGTGGACCAGGCCGTCCTGGTGCACGCCGACGTCGACGAACGCGCCGAAGGCGGCGACGTTGGTGACCACGCCCTCCAGCAGCATGCCGGGCGTGAGGTCGGAGAGCTTCTCCACGCCCTCCTTGAAGGTCGCGGTCTTGAAGGCGGGACGTGGGTCACGGCCCGGCTTCTCCAGCTCGGCGAGGATGTCGGTGACGGTCGGCAGGCCGAAGGTGTCGTCCACGAAATCCTGCGGGCGCAGGGCCCGCAGCGCCGTGCCGTTGCCGATCAGGGACGCGAGGTCGCCGCCGGTGCTCTTCAGGATGCGCCGCACCACCGGGTACGCCTCCGGGTGCACGCTGGAGGTGTCGAGCGGGTCGTCGCCGCCGCGGATGCGCAGGAAGCCCGCGCACTGCTCGAAGGCCTTCGGGCCGAGCCTGGGGACCTCCTTCAGCGCCTTGCGGGAGCGGAACGGGCCGTTGGCGTCGCGGTGCTGGACGATGTTCTCCGCGAGCCCGGAACCGATGCCGGAGACGCGGGTGAGCAGCGGCGCCGAGGCGGTGTTGACGTCGACGCCGACCGCGTTCACGCAGTCCTCCACCACGGCGTCGAGCGAGCGGGAGAGCTTGGTCTCGGCGAGGTCGTGCTGGTACTGGCCGACGCCGATCGACTTGGGATCGATCTTGACCAGCTCGGCCAGCGGGTCCTGGAGCCGCCTGGCGATCGACACGGCGCCGCGCAGCGACACGTCCATGCCGGGCAGCTCCTGCGAGGCGAACGCGGAGGCGGAGTAGACGGAGGCCCCGGCCTCCGACACCACGACCTTGGTCAGCCCGGGAACCAGCTTCACCAGCTCGCCCGCGAGCTTGTCGGTCTCGCGCGAGGCGGTGCCGTTGCCGATCGAGACGAGCTCCACGTCGTGCTTCTTCGCCAGCGCGGCGAGGGTGGCCAGCGACTGGTCCCACTGGCGGCGCGGCTCGTGGGGGTAGACGGTGTCGGTGGCCAGCACCTTGCCGGTCGCGTCGACCACCGCGACCTTCACCCCGGTGCGCAGCCCGGGGTCCAGCCCCATGGTCGCGCGGCTCCCGGCGGGCGCGGCGAGCAGCAGGTCGCGCAGGTTCGCGGCGAACACGCGCACCGCCTCCTCCTCGGCGGCCTGCCACATGCGCATCCGCAGGTCGATGCCGAGGTGGACGAGGACGCGGGTGCGCCAGGCCCAGCGGACCGTGTCGGCCAGCCATGCGTCGGCGGGCCGTCCCTGGTCGGAGATGCCGAAGTGGTGCGCGATGCGGCCCTCGTAGGTGCCGGTGGGCTCCTGCTCGGGCTCCAGGGTGAGGGTGAGGATCTCCTCCTTCTCCCCGCGGAACATCGCCAGGATCCGGTGCGAGGGCAGCTTGGTGAACGGCTCGGCGAAGTCGAAGTAGTCGGAGAACTTGGCGCCCTCCTCCTCCTTGCCCTCGCGGACCGCCGCGACGAGGCGGCCCTTCGTCCACATCCGCTCGCGCAGCTCGCCGACCAGGTCGGCGTCCTCGCCGAACCGCTCGACCAGGATCGCGCGGGCGCCGTCCAGCGCGGCGGCCGCGTCGGCCACCCCCTCGCCGACGAACGCCTCCGCCGCGGCCCGCGGGTCGACGGACGGGTCCGCGAGCAGGCCGTCGGCGAGCGGTTCGAGCCCCGCCTCCCTGGCGATCTGCGCCTTGGTCCGCCGCTTGGGCTTGTACGGAAGGTAGATGTCCTCCAGGCGGGCCTTGGAGTCGGCCGCCAGGATCTGCGCCCGCAGGGTGTCGTCGAGCTTGCCCTGGCCCTGGATGGACTCCAGGATCGCGGTGCGCCGCTCCTCCAGCTCCCGCAGGTAGCGCAGCCGCTCCTCCAGCGTGCGCAGCTGCGTGTCGTCGAGCATCTCGGTGGCTTCCTTGCGGTAGCGGGCGATGAACGGCACCGTGGCCCCGCCGTCGAGCAGGTCCACCGCCGCACTCACCTGTCGCTCGCGCACACCCAGCTCTTCGGCGATCCGCTGATGAATAGACGTGGTCACGATCTCTCTTCCTCTGTGATGGCGGTCTCCAAGCTACCGCCTCACCCCCTGGAGGGCCGGAGAGCCGGAGGGATGAATCACCTGAGAGCAGGAAAAGAACCGTGCGGTCGTACGGGGAGCCGCGAAGTCAGGGCAGTACCTCGAAGGTGGGGGTCAGCCGGGTCCACTCGACGGTCGCCCCGGCCGCGTTGCCGCCGGGGGTGCCGGTCACCCAGTGCGTGAGCTGGGGACTCTCCCTGCTGTCCTGGATCACCCAGGTCGCCCCGGTGTCGATGCCGTCCCTGAACAGCCGGGCGGTCCCCGCGCTGTCCACCCGTACCCTCCAGGTCGCCGTGCGGCCGGCCGTGTCCAGCGAGTACACCTTCTCCCAGACGGCGGAGCCCTTGCGCATCGTCCAGACCCCGCTGCGCTGCACGGTCAGCATGAGCCGCCTGGCGCCGTTGGCCACCTTCGCGCCGAGGCACACACCGTTTCCGGTACGCGGGTCGAGCGCGCTGTCGTCGTCCACCCGGCCGCGGAACTCCAGGGTGAAGTCGCATCCCTTGGAGGCGTCGAGGGGGAAGGACGCCCGGGACGCCGCGGTGCCGGTGCTCGCGAGCCGGAGCCCGCCGCCCGCGATCCGCGCGCCGCCGTCCAGCGTCCAGCCCCTCGCGCCGGCGCCCGTGGTCCAGTCGCCCGCGGCGAGGGGCGCGCCGGAGACGGGACGGGAGATGTCGAGCCTGGCGACCTTGATGTTGGTCTGGTTGTGCTCCCAGACGACGAAGAACCGGCCGGGCTCGTACTCGTCGGCGCTGGGGTAGACGTCCCACCCCCGGGCCGCGCCGCTCGTCAGCCGGGGGCCGTCGGCGAAGAGCCGCGCCGGCTCCCAGGGCTCGCCGGGCCGCCTGACCTTGTAGTAGAGCACCTCACGATACTGGTCGGGCTTGCTCGTCGAGGAGCCGGTGAACGGCCCGGCCAGCGTGTTGAAGATGGCCAGGTGGCGGCCCGCCGAGTCGCGCGTGAAGAACGTCTTGACGTAGTAGTTGGGCAGGTCCGTGTCCAGTCTCAGCGGCGACCACGTCAGCCCGCCGTCGGTGCTGGTCGCCGTGGCGCTGTGGGCCGCTCCCGAGCGGTAGCGGGCGTCGCGCGCCGCCGCCGAGGTCCCGCTCCTCAGGTCCAGGGCACGGGTCACCATCACGAGCGTCCCGGGGTCGTCCTGGGAGAGCGCGATCTGCGGCTCCTCGACCGCCACCCCCGGCGGGTTCTCCGCGATCCCGCCGGAGGTCCAGGTCACCAGGTCGGCCGAGCGCAGCACGCCCGCCTTGTTCGTACCGCCCGAGTGCCGCCAGTACGGCACCAGCCACACACCGCCGAACCGCAGCGGCCTGCCCGCGACGACCACGCCCCTGGCGTTGTCCGGCACGTCGACGGTGACGGGGAAGGCGGTCCACGTACGGCCGCCGTCGGTGCTCCTCCTGACGGCCAGCGAGGTGGGGAAGCCGTCGACCTCGCCCTCCCTGTCACGGTCGCGCTCGACGGAGATCACGCCGAGCAGCGCGTACAGCGTGCCCGCGTCGTTGAGGAGGATCACGTAGTGGTAGCGGGTCGTCGCGGTGGCGGCGGCGAGCGTGCCCACCGTCCACGTCAGGCCGCCGTCCTGCGAGCGGGCGTACATGATGGAGCCCTGGTCGGTCGGCGCCGGGTCCCGCGCGTCCCGGACCCCGGCCCGCCAGGCGACCACCAGCCGCCGGTGGTCCAGGGCGACGATGTCGGGAACCCTGTTGCCCTCGTGGGCGAGCTCCCCGTCGGGACTCCTGTCCACCGTGCCGTACACGGTGACGGGAGGGCTGACGTCCGATCCGACGATCTCGGTTTCCGGCCACGGCATGGATCACAGCGAACAGGGGGCGGATGGACGGGAGGTTACCGGGGGGTGACGCCCGCACGGCCGTCGTCCCGCACCCGGGAATGTCCGGTGAATGAAAACCGTTATCATCGGCATCGTGCGACCCGCCAACCCGAGAGGAGCCGACCGTGGCCAGGAACGAGGTGCGCTCAGTGATCAAGCTGAGGTCGACCGCGGGCACCGGTTTCACCTACGTGACCCGCAAGAACCGGCGTAACGACCCCGACCGGCTCACCCTCGTCAAGTACGACCCGATCGTCCGCCAGCACGTTCCGTTCCGAGAGGACAGATAGCCATGAAGAAGGGCATCCACCCCGACTACCGCCCGGTCGTCTTCCGCGACCCGAGTGCCGGTTTCGCCTTCCTGACCCGTTCGACCGTCGGCAGCCGCAAGACCGTCGAGTGGGAGGACGGCAACGTCTACCCGGTGGTCGACGTCGACGTCTCCTCGGCGAGCCACCCCTTCTACACCGGGCGCAGCCGGGTCGTCGACACGGCCGGGCGCGTCGAGCGCTTCAAGCAGCGCTACGCCAAGCGCTGACACCGGATCGGACCGGCCGGCCCTGCTCGGGCCGTGCCGGTCCCGTCAGCCGCAGGTGATCTCGGTGAAGGCCGGGGGAGTGGCGGCGGCTCCCACGAAGCCGATGTCGGAGACGGTCTCCCCCGGCGGCAGCGACGGCTTCTCCGTAGGAGCATGGATCATCGCGACGGGACCGCTCTGCATGTGGGTGCCGTTCCAGGACTGCCTGAAGGTCGCCTCGCGCGGCTGCATCCACTGGATGTACCAGTCACGCATCGGCTGGTCGGTGGTGTTGCTGATCGTCGCGGCACCCCGGTAGCCACCCGGCCATGACTCCACCAGGGTGACCGTCGCCCGGCACCTCGCGGAGGCCTTGGCGGTGGTATCGCGCTTGGAAGTCGCGTGAACGGACGTGGGGGGCGAGGACGCCGGGGATGCCGGGGTGTCCCCGTGGACCGACGGGGACGCCGGGACGGCGCTGTGGGGGGGCGAGGAGGGCGGGTGCGCCATGGCGTGCCCGCCCTCCGGCGTTCGGCCGGCGCAGGCCGCCACGATCAGGGCCGCCGCCGCTCCGAGCGAGACGAGACCCAGCAGTGGAGCGATCTTCGTGGTGGGCGGCACGGGACTCCCTTCCGCCCTTTCGCGAGGGCGCGGCGGTCGTGGGGAGGCGGTGGTCCTGCGGTGGTCCTGCGGTGGTCCTGCGGTGGTCCGGCGGTCTTTCCGTTCCGCCGGTGCGGGGCGGGGGTGGTGCGGGACGGACGAAGACGGGCACGCGTCGGTCCCCGCCGGTATGTGCCGGCGGGGACCGCGTCCCGCTAGGGGCTGCTACAGGTGACGGAGGGGGAGCCGCTGGTTCCCGTTCCGGTGAATCCGAAGGTGGTCGAAGCACCACCCGCTATCGTCCGGTTCCACTCGACGTTCTTGGCCGTGACGGTGGACCCGGATGTGGTGTGCGTGGCGCTCCACAGGCTGTTCACCGTGCTGCCGCTGTTGAGCGTCCATCTCGCCGTCCAGCCGTTGAAGGCGGCCGTGCCCGTGTTTCTCACGGTCACCTCCCCCTGGAAGCCGCCCGTCCAGGTGCTGACGGTCCGGTAGGTGGCGGCGCACGCGCCGGGTCCGGGCGTCGGGGTCACGGTGGGAGTTGGGGTGGGGGTGGGGGTCACAGTGGGGGTGGGAGTGGGGGTGGGCGTCGGGTCATTGCCCGTCCGGCCGACACCGGTCACCTCGCCGTTACCGCCGTCGAAGACGACGTCGGAGCAGTTGTAGAACGTCTCCGCGCTGTCGGAACGCTTCCACACCGAGTAGATGATGTGCCGGCCGGACTTGCCCGACGGGAGCCTGGCGTTCCAGTAGTAGTGGGCGTCGTTGGTGCCCGGCGAGCCGACGCTCTGCGGGTGGTCGGCCGTGTGGAACGGCTCGCTCTCCAGGTCGTCCCAGGTCAGCGCCCGGTTGGGGTTCCAGCCGTCCTTGGTGATGTAGAGGTAGAACCAGCCGGGGTGCGCGGCCCACTTGTTGTACTTGAACTGGATGGACGCGCCCGAGGTCAGGTGCGTCACCGGCCAGTTGGCGCTCGGGAGGTCGAACCCGCTGTATCCGGGGTTGCCGCCGCTGCACGCCTGGCCGTCGGGGATGAACCCGCGGGTTCGCCCGGCCCCGTCGGACCTCAGCAGGCTGAACCAGTTGTACAGCGAGTTGGCCCCGCTCTGGGCCACCGCCGCCGAGCACGCCTGGTTGATCGGCACGATGTTCCCCTGCGGGGAGAGACCGTCCTGCCAGCAGAAGAAGGTCCTGCTGCCGGGCGTCATCATGGCGCCGTGCGCCGAGGCCGGTAGGGGAACGAGGACGACGGCAAGAAGCGCGGTCATGAACGTGACCACACCGGCGACAGCCATACTTCGCCATTTACTCACAGAATTACCCTCCCTTTCGAGGGGTGACGAGTCGCTGATCAATGGCGGTGAGGCGCTCACGCGAGACGGACTCTAGGTCGCCGATCCCGGCGTGTAAACGGAGTGTTTCCTCCGTGGTGCGGCAACGGCTCGTCGTACCAGTTCAGGGCGGGTATGCGGGGGTTTCGCGAGATGAAAGGTTCACGGCCGGAGCGTGTCCCGGCGGGGTTTTCACGCGCGGGCTCCCTGGAGACGGGAGAACGCCGTACGACAGAACGGAAGACCGGCCGGAAGGGCGTTCCGGCCGGTCTTCGCCGTGAGGGCGGGCCCGGGACGCATTCCTTTCCCGGTATGGCTACCGCTTCCCGGTACGGCTACCGCGTGCTTCCCGCCGCGACCTTCTCCAGCGCGGGGCCGGAGAGCCGGTACCTGTCCCATTCGTCGACGTGTTCCGCGCCGATCGCCCGGTAGAAGTCGATGGCCGGGGTGTTCCAGTCGAGCACCGACCATTCGAAGCGGCCGTAGCCGCGCTCCACGCAGATGCCCGCCAGCGTGGCGAGCAGCTTCTTGCCGTACCCGCTACCCCGGTGCTCGGGGTGGACGAAGAGGTCCTCGAGATAGATGCCGTGGGTGCCGAGCCAGGTCGAGTAGGAGACGAACCAGATCGCGAACCCGGCGATCCTCTCCCCGTCGACGGCGATGTGGCAGAACACGCTCGGGGAGGGGCCGAAGAGCGCCTCGTGGAGCATGTCGGGGGTGGTCTCGACCTTGTCCAGCGCTCTCTCGTACTCCGCGAGTCCGCGGATCATGTCGATGATCGCCGGGACGTCGTCCGGCGTTGCGGGGCGAATCATGCTCGAAGTCTAGGCGCGGGCCGAGGACGAGCCGAGCCTTAAAAGGGATTTTCGATGATAAAACATGTTATATGGGGTCGCTTGGCTGGACGGGGGCTCCCTCCCGTAAGTTGTCTGCTGATCGAAGTGCGGGTCGTTGAGAGAGGTGGGTCCCATGTCGACAGAGCCCAACGGGGAGCGGTTGGCGGAGCTCAGGCAGGCGTTCGCGGCCATCGACACCGATGGCGACGGGTTCATCACGGAAAGCGAGTTCCGCGAGCACTTCCCCGCCCTGCCCGCCGAGGCCATCGGGTCGCTGAACCAGAACGGCGACTCCGACGGCGACGGCCGGTTCTCGTTCGAGGAGTTCGTCCGCCTGGTCGCTCGCGACTGATCCGCCTCCGGCACCCGGCAGCGGCCCCCTCGCCCGCTGCCGGAACCGGCGGCCTCCTCCGGGAGCGGATGCCGCCGTACCCACCTTCCGGGTGTCTTCGTCCAGGACCTCCGCACGCCACCGGCGATCGGGATCAGCGCGAGACGGGGACGACCCCGTCGGAGACCTCGCGCAGTGACTCCTCGACGGTGGAGTCGATGGGGAACGCCTCTCTCAACCTGGTCAGGTCGAGCAGGCGGCCGAGAAATCCGTGCACGCCGACGAGGCGCAGCCAGCCCTTTCGCTCGTAGGCGCGCCGCAGGCTCGTCAGCAGCACCCAGATGCCCGTGGAGTCGCAGAATTCCAGCCCCGTCGTGTCGACGACGAGGCAGACGTGGCCGCGCCTCATGAAGTCCGCGAGCCTCTCCTCCAGCAGAGGCGCCGATGACTTGTCCAGATCGCCGATCAGGGTCACCACGGAGAAGTGTGGATGGGTGTCCACAGTGACGGATAGTCGAGTCATATCGCCCCGCTGTCTACGGCAGTTGGCGACAGCGCCCTGTCGGGAGCCGTACGAAGGACGGGTGCCACTGGCCCCACCGTACGCCCGTGGCTCATGACAGTTCAACAAGTGATTACGAACAGCCGGTGGTCAGGAAGGCCGGTGACCGGACGCCGCGACCTGTTCCCGCCACCTGGCCCGGACGTCGTCCTCCCAGGTCGGCGCGGTCGAACGGGCCTCGACTCCCTCCCCCCGGACGCCCACGCGGAGTGACGGGCGAGGACCCGTGGCGGGGCACCGTTTGCCCTGCCCGCCCCCGGGCACGCCAGGGGGATGGGAACCACTGATCCGGCGGTGCTCACCGTCAACGCGGGATCGTCGAGCCTCCAGCTTCACCTCGTCCGGGACGGACAGGTCCTGCGCACCGAGCACAGCGAGCAGAGTCCCGATCCCGGAGCGGCCGAGCGGGCGATCG
Source organism: Streptosporangium sp. H16 (assembly GCF_051918855.1). Taxonomy (NCBI): domain Bacteria; kingdom Bacillati; phylum Actinomycetota; class Actinomycetes; order Streptosporangiales; family Streptosporangiaceae; genus Streptosporangium; species Streptosporangium sp. H16. The sequence continues at coordinate 168,773 of NZ_JBPXMD010000002.1, read as the reverse complement.
CGGACTTCCTCGACGCAGCCCCCGGCACCGGCCTCGCCGCCGTCGGCCACCGCCTCGTCCACGGAGGCGAGGCCGTACGCGAGCCGACGGTCGTGGACGACGGCGTGCTGGAGGCGGTACGGGAGTACGCCGACCTCGCCCCGCTGCACGTGCCGCCCGCCCTCGCGCTCGTCGAGGCCGCCCGGCGCAGGCTGCCCGACGTCCTGCACGTGCTCTGCCCCGACACCGCCTTCCACGCGGGACTTCCCGACGCCGCCGCCACCTACGCGCTGCCCGCCGAGTGGAGGAGCCGCTACGGCCTGCGCCGCTACGGCTTCCACGGCCTGTCGTACGCCTGGGCGCTGGGACGGGCCGCGGAGCTGCTCGAGCGGCCCGAAGGAACCCTGCGGGTGGTGCTGGCCCATCTCGGCGGAGGCTCATCGGTGTGCGCCGTCCGCGAGGGGCGCAGCGTGGACACCTCGATGGGGTTCACCCCGCTGGAGGGGGTCCCGATGAGCAAGCGGTCGGGGAGCGTCGATCCCGGCATGCTGCTGTGGCTGCTGTCCGGTTCCCGGCTCACGCTCGACGAACTGCGCGAGGGCCTGGAACACCGGTCGGGACTGCTCGGGCTCTCTGACGGCAAGTCGGGCGACACCCGGGAACTCGTCGCCTCCGGGGATCCCGCCGCCGCGCTGGCCCTGGAGGTGTTCGAGCACCGGGTGAGCCGGGAGGTCGCCGCCGCCGCGACGAGCCTGGACCGGCTCGACGCGCTCGTGTTCACCGGGGAGATCGGCTGGGACCAGCCGGAGGTCCGCGAGGCCGTCTGCCGCAGGCTCTCGCTGCTCGGTGTCGAGCCGCCCGCCCGTACCGACCTCGACGCCGACGGCACGGTCAGCGCGCCCGGCGCGTCCGTGCCCGTGCTGGTGGTCCGGCCGAGAGAGGAACTGCAACTCGCCAGGGAGACCCTCGGCGCGCTCGGCCGGCACGCGTGAGGATCCGATGCGGGGTCCGGCCGCCGTTCGGGGAGCCGTTCGGGGAAGGTGGGGAGTGACCATGACTCGTGATCTCGTCAGGGGCGCCGAGAGCGGCGTCCTCGCCACCGCGGCGATGAGCGCGGTGATGCTCGCCGGAGACCGCGCGGGTCTCATGAGCGACCAGCCGCCCAAGAGGATCGTCCGCGCCCTGCTGCCGGGCCACAGGCACCGGCCCAAACGGGGAGAGCGGGTGCTGGGCGCGCTCGCCCACTTCGGCTTCGGCGCCGCGGGCGGGGCCGCGTTCGCCCTGCTCTGCGGGGGACGCCGTGCCCCGGTGACGCTCGGGGTGACGTACGGGCTGGCGATCTGGTTCGTCAGCTACCGGGGCTGGGTGCCGAAACTGGGGGTCCTGCCCCCGATCCCCGATGACCGGCCGGGGCGGCAGGCGGTGATGGCCGCCGGCCACGTGGTGTACGGCGCGACGCTCGCTCTCGCGGCGAACGGTCTCCGCCGCGAGACCTGACGGCCCGCACGACACGTGCCGGGTTTCGCGGTGAGCGGTCTCCCCCAGCCCGGGGTCCGGCGGGTTCGGCGGGTTCGCCCACGGGCTCCCGCGGGGCGGTCCACCCCTTCCGTGTCCCTGCCGGGAGGGGACGGGGCGGACCGTCACGCTGATCGCGGAGACGGTGGAACGGTGTGCCCCGCGAAGGGGATCCCGTCCTACGCGCGGTCACCGAGATACTAGGAGGCGGCCACCGAGGCCGAGACCGGCTGCCCGGCCGAGAGCGTCTGCCGCATCGGCTTGCCGACGGTACCGCGCGCCGCGCTGGGGGCTTCCGGCGCCTCCTGGACGTCCGCGGGGTTGATCCGGCCGCCGTGCTCGTCGTGGTGGTCCGCGTCCGCGTCGTCGAACCACACGCCGCCGTCCGCGAGATAGCGGAAGCGGATGGGCTGCCGTGCGGGGACCATCAGGCTCACCTGGTAGGTGCCGTCGTCCCTGCGCTGCATGGGATGGGCATAGGGGTCCCAGTCGTTGAAGTCGCCGACCAGCGAGACTCCTCCGACGGTCGGGCTCTCCGTTATGCTGAAAGTCAGCTTGACCTGGCCGTTCTTGGTCGGCTTACCGCGCTTGATCACTGAAATCCTCCTGACATCACTGTCTCCGTGCGTAACGTGCCGTGATCTTGGTTGCGGAAAGACGTGAAGATCACGCCAACTACCGGATCGCGCCGACATGGACGTGACGCGACCAGGAGGCCGACGCCCAGTCACGGCCGAGCCGTCGATCCATATGGATCGTTACCGCCCGTAGCGGCAGGACAACCCGGACAGACCGATATTTGATCGGCATCACGTCCGACCTTGACCCGGCCATGATGGTTGACCGGCCCTGGCCGGAGGCGGGCGCGCGTCGGCCAGGATGGTGGGGTGAACATAAGGCCGATCTCCCCGTCGTCGCTGGTGGAGGAACTCGCTGACCGGGTGGCCGCGCGACCCCGCGACTCCTGGGTGCGCGTCGCGCTCGACGGGGCTCCGGCGGCGCGGCCGGAGAACCTCGCCGACGCGCTCGCCGGCCCGCTCCGGCTCCGCGGCAGGGAGGTGCTCCGGGTCTCCACCGCCGACTTCCTGCGCCCGGCCTCGCTCCGCTTCGAGTACGGCCGGACCGACCCGGACTCCTTCTACGCCGAGTGGTTCGACTACGGGGGGCTGGCCAGGGAGGTCCTGAGACCGCTCGACCCCGGGCGGTCGGGGAAGGTGCTGCCCACGCTGTGGGACAGCGTCGTCGACAGGGCCACCCGCGCGCCCTACGTCACGGTTCCCCCGGGCGGGGTGCTGCTGCTGGCCGGACCCCTGCTGCTGGGCCGGGGGCTGCCGTTCGAGCTGACCGTGCATCTGCGGCTCTCACCGGGCGCGCTCGCCCGGCGCACCCCGGACGAGCAGCGCTGGACGCTGCCCGCCTACGCGCGCTACGAGGAGGAGGCGACCCCGGCGGAGGTCGCGGACGTGGTCGTCCGCGTCGACGACCCGAGACACCCGGCCCTGGTCACCTTGTCATGACGCGTCTCCGGGCGGAACGGGATCCGGGGCCGGGACGAGGGAGCCGGGCGTGAGGCCGGGCCGGGAGCGCGACGGGGCCGGACGCGGGAGCGGGACGGGGCCGGACGTGGGAGCCGGACGGGAGCGGCGGCGGGGACAGGGGCCGGACGGGCGGGGCAGGAACCCGGACGAGGGTGACGAGCGCACGCGGAGGCAGGACGCGTCCCTCGGACGCGCCCTGCCTCCGATCGTCCAGCGGCGGGGCTACACGCCCGCGCGCGAGGGAATCCTGCCCTCGGTGTCGGTGTACGAGCCGCGGAGCGACTCCTGCTCGATGGAGGACCGCATCTCCTCGCGATTCTCCTCCAGGCGCAGGGCGACTCCCATCGCGAAGAAGGTCGGCGCCCACTCGCCGATGAAGATCCCCCACCGGTCCGCCCGGTCGACTCCCGCCTTCTCCTTCGAGTTCGACGTGAACCACACCGCGACCGACGCGCCGATCGAGGCGAGCCCGGCGACGTACATCATGCTGGACTTCACGCCCATCTTGTGAAGCATATTGATCATTTCATCCCCCTGATGATGGTTCGTTCTTATGGTTACCCCGGGACATCGCGGATAACCGAATGTGACGAACCGCAGGTGGCGCCATCTCCGGGCGTGCGGGTCCCGCCGTCCTATGTCGTCTCGCGCGGTCTCGCGTGGTCGCGCTCGCCCTCCCCGCCGAGGCGTTTGAGGAGGTCCTCGCGCCTGGCTTCGAGCTCGCCGACGAGGATCTCCTGCTCGTCGGCCTGGTTGATCATCATCGACCGCTCGGTGGGGTCGGTGGGGCCGACCTCCCCGACCTGCCTTCGCATGTCGGCGACCTCGGCACGCAGTCTCTCCAGGTCCTCTTCGACCTGCCGCAGTTCTTCCTGAAGGCTCATTTGCTGTCCATACCCCTGCTTTCGGCCTCGACTCCACGGTTCTGGCCGTCTCACCCGGTCCTGCTCACCCGGTCCCGCTCGCCGGTTCCGAGGCCTCGGTGGCCGGGAGGCGCTCCGCGCGGCGGCGGGAACCCGGCAGGCCCGGCCGGTGTACCTCCCGCATGAGAAGAATCCTTTTCCTCCTGGCGTTCATCGTCCCCCTCCTGGCCCTCGGCGCCCCGGCGCGGGCGGGAGGCTGGGCACTCACCGTGATGGACCCGGTCCCGGTGACGAGCCCGGACACGACGTACACTCTCGGCTTCTGGCTGCTCCAGCACGGCACCCACCCGTACGAGGGCGGCGACCTGGGCGAGGTCGCGCTGAAGTTCACCGACGGCACGAGGAGTTTCACGTTCTCCGGCGTGGAGCTGAAGGAGCCCGCCCACTACGCCGCCGCGGTCTCCCTGCCCAAGGGCACCTGGGAGGTGGAGGGGATCCAGGGCTGGTTCGCGCCCCACCGGATCGGCACCCTGACGGTGCCCGGCCGGCTGGAGGTCGCCCCGCTTCCCGAGGACCTCAAGCGGTCGATCGCCGCCCAGCCGCAGCGGGACTACTGGGGCGTGATCCGCCCGCCGGGCGTCCCCGTCGGCGACGGCACTCCCTCCGAGTTCGCCGGCCCCACGCCCGTCGCCACTCCGGCGGCGGCGCCCGCCGGAGGCTCACCGGTGGAGACGACCACCGTCGCGGTCGTGGAGCCGGAAACCTGGTGGCGGCCCCCGTACGTGCCGGCGGCGCTTGTGGGGATCGCCGCTCTCACGGCTCTCGCCTACCGGGTACGGCGACGCTGACCGCCGGGGCGGGTACGGCGGAGTCTCGCGCACGGCCCGGGTCGGTGGAGTCTCGCCCGCGCTCCATGTCAGCGGAGCAGGGATCTCGCCGTCGGCGCAAGGTTCAGCCGCTCGGGAGGAGCGACCAGGCGCGCCGACAGCTCGGGAAGCACTTCCCGTGTCCACCTCGCCGACCGCGCGAGCCGCGCGGCGTGCTCGTCGTGCCGTTCCCGGCTCGCGAAGGCGGAGAACCACACGAAGACGTCCTCGCCGGTCCGTACCGGCAGGGCGGGGTAGGTGTTCTCGGCGTGTTCGGTCCGCAGGCGGGCCAGCGGGGCGGCGCCCGTCTCCGCCAGCAGCGGTGCCACCCGGTCGTCGAAGAACCGGGCGAACTCATCGCCGGGTACGTCCGGGTGGCAGACCGTCGCGGTGAACCACGACGAGGTCGCCTCGTCGCCGGCCGGGGGACCGGCCGTCGCCGCGCCGTCCGCCGAAGGGCGGGCGGCGCCCGACAGGTCGAAGCCCGCTCCCGGGGCCGCCGGGCGGAGCAGCAGGACGTCGTCCGAGTCGATCATCGTCCCGTTGGCCTCGTCGCGGTGGGCCTTCCACACCGGTCCTCCGTAGAAGGCCGCCAGCGCCCCGGCCCGCGACTCCATGTCACGGAACCCGCGCAGCCAGACGAACCTCTCCGGGTCGTCCCGGTCGCGGAACTGGCCGACGACGCGCATGCCCACGGCCTCCTGGGACTCGACGAACTCCCTGTCGAACAGGGTGACCAGGTCGTCCCTCCTGCCGGGGTGCAGCGTGTACCGCCTCAGTTCGAGGATCGGGCAGCAGGTGTTCTCCGCCTGCCCGTGACGGGCGTCGTTCGTCACCGTGGTCGGTCCTTCCCGAAACTGCTCAGTGGTGCCCGCATGCTAGGAGCAGGTCACTGACACCTTGCGTCAGTGACCTGCTCCCGTGGCCGGGCCGCCACCGTCGTGTCCGGCCGGTTCGAGCGCGGAGCCCGTGACACGCGAGGTGTCACGGGCTCCTTCGCCGCCAGTCGTATTCCCGTCAGTCGTCGTCCTGGTCGTCGTCGGTGTCGTTGGCGTCATCAGTGTCGTCGGTGTCGTCGGCGGCCCGCTCGGCGGCGGTCTCGGTCTCCTGGTCCTGCTCCAGGATCGCGCCGCTGGTGGCGTCGATGTCGAACTCGTGCTCGACGTCACCCTCGAGGAGCTCGATCTCCCAGCTGGTGGGAGTCTCGTCGCCGTCGAACTCGGCCTTGACGAGCTTGGCGCCGGGCGCCTTGTCCTGAGCGATCTTGATGGCCGCGTCCCGCTTGACCTTGGCCTCCGCCTCGCCGGGCGCGGGGGTCGCGGGAGTGGTCCGGGTCCCGGGCGTCTCGGTCACCGGTGCGGGAGTCGTCGCCGTACCGCTGGGGGCCGGGGTGGGCGTCGCGGTTCCGGCGAAGGCTACTGCGCCGCCTCCGGAGACGACGGCGAGAAGTCCGGCGGCGGCGATGGTGAGTTTCGTCGTGTTTCGCATGTCCCCAAGCCTGCCGGGGCTCCCGTTAGCGGCACGCTGCGGAAACCCTAAAGGCAGGTTAAGGCCGTCGAGCGGTTCCGGTTCCCTGTCCTCCCGTACCCGCCTCGGTGCGATCCGTCGCCGAGGACCGCACGGGAAGACAGGGAGATGACCGCAGGAACATCACGAATGGGGTCTTGCCGAAGTGCGGTCAGAGGATCACTGTCGGAGCAGGGGGGTTCCAACCCTGGAGGATCGCCATGACTGAAGTCACCCGGTCCCATCCGCTCGGAGTCAGCCGCCCGGATCTCGCCGTCGCGGACCTGCCCGAGCCCGAGGAGGTCTTCGGAGTCTCCCGGCTCGGCAAGAAGGAGTTGTTCAAGTACGCCGTCGGTCCCAGCCTCATCGCGCTCGGCATCTCCATCGGCAGCGGCGAGTGGCTGCTGGGGCCGCAGGCCGTCGGTCAGTACGGGTTCGTCGGGGTGGGCTGGGTCATCCTGGTCTCGGCCATCCTGCAGACCTTCTACAACGTCGAGTGCTCGCGCTACGTCGTGGCCACCGGTGAGACACCGGTGGTCGGCTGGGGGCGGGTCCCGCCCGGCTTCCGGCTCTGGGTGCCGCTCTCGGTCTTCGTCGTCATCTTCGCGTTCATCGCCGGAGGCTGGGCCGCCGCCGCCGGGCAGGGCGTCTACGCGCTCGTCCACGGGGAGGTCGCGCCCGCCGGAGCCGAGGAACCCCGGCTGTGGGCGATCGGCCTGCTCCTGCTCGTCTTCGTCATCACCGCCGCCGCCCGCAAGATCAGCCGGGCCCTGGAACTCGCCAACTGGGGCATGATCGGCGCGATCCTGGTCGCGCTGCTGGTCGTCGACCTGTTCGTGGTGCCGTTCGAGATCTGGTGGGACGCGATCCGCGGTTTCGTCACCCCCGCGGCGCCACCGGCGGGGATCACCGCCACCCAGCTCGGCGGGCTGGCCGGGTTCACCGCGCTCGCCTCCGGGCTGAACTGGTACGTCATGGGCCACTACCGCGACAAGGGCTACGGCATGGGCTACCGGACCGGGTTCATCGCCGGGATGCGCGGGCCGAAGAGCGAGCTGCTGGCCAGCGGCGTGACCTTCCCGGACGACGCCGCCAACGCGGGCCGCTGGCGCCGCTGGTACCGCCTGCTGCTGGTCGACATGTGGGGCGTCTTCTTCGTCGGGGCCGTCCTCGGGATGCTGCTGCCCACCATCCTGATGTCCAGGGCGGTCGAGCTGTCCGGCGAGCGGCCGACCCAGGAGAACGTCCCGACGTTCGTGGCGAGTGCCCTGGGCGACGAATACGGCCAGGCCATGTTCGTCGGCGCGCTGATCCTGGGAGTGCTGATCCTCTTCTCCACCCAGCTCGGCATCTTCGAGGCGATGGTCCGGGTGGTGACCGACGCCGCCCACGCCACCAGCCCCCGGCTGCGGGTGCTCATCGAGGGCGATCCCCGCAGGTTCTACTACCCGTTCATGTTCGGGCTGCTGGTGGTCATCGCCGTCGTGCTGCACCTGGCACTCCCGGTGAGCCTGGTGCAGTGGTCGGCCAACATGTCCAACCTGGGCGCGCTGATCTATCCGTTCATGCTCATGTACCTCAACGCCAGGTTGCCCCGCCCGGCACGTCCCCGCTGGTGGCACTACGTGATCCTGGTGCTGAACTTCCTGTTCTTCGGCTTCTTCTTCGTCAACTTCATCGCCGACTTCATCGGCGATCCGCTGGTCACCTTCTGACCCCTCCCGAGCCCGCCGATCCCTTCCCGAGCCCGCCGATCCCTCTCCGGTCCGGCCGCTCCTGTCCTGGCCGGTCATGTCCCCGTGTCCCCCCGTCCCCCCGTCCCCCCGTCCCCCCGTCCCCGCGTCCCCGTGCCGGACCTCCGTCGCGGGGACGCGGTGCGACGGCGGGGGAGGACGGCGGTGAAGGGGGCGGGTGACGTCGGCTGAACCCGGCACGCCGATCCTGCGTACCTGCTGGCGAAAGCGACCTCGAAACCGGTGGCGCGAGGCTGGACCCGAGCTGTGGTCCCGGCTCGCGGCCGGGCGCGATCCGCCGTCGTGCCCGCACGCCCTCGATGACGCGGACCTCCACGCTGGAAGGATTGGGATGGACGACATCACGGCCTCCGTCGGGACTCTTCGCCCCCGCTCCGGGGCCTCGTGCCCCCCGTGGTGCGAGCGCGAGCACTCCACCACGTACGTCACCCACGCGGCCGACATCGCCGAGTTGCGCAACCCCGACGGGTCCACGGTGACCGTCACGCTCTCCCAGCACGTCCAGCCGGGGTACGTGGGGGAGCAGGTGGTGCGCGTCTACACCTGCCTCGGTGAGGAGACCGGCATCGCCGACCTGTCGCCGGACTCCGCCGAGGCGGTCGGGCGCTCGATCGTCTCCTTCTCGCCTGACGGATCCATGCGCGCGTACGGGCTCGCCCTGCAACGCGCCGCCGCCCACCTGCTGCTTCCCGGGCTGGAGGTGCCCGGTGACGGGGCGGACGCGGCGAGGCCGGTCAAGGTGCCCGGCCGGTCCTCCGCCGAGTCGCCCTCGCAGGAGAAGCTGTTCAGGATCGCGTTCCTGTCCGGCTATCTCAACATGACGAGGGCGCCGGAACCGTTGAGCGGTGGCGTGGTCGAGCGCCGTCTCAGCCGGGTGCTGTCGCCGAGGGAGATGAGCGAGCTGTGCGACATCGTGCGCGGCATGTTGTCGCGCCGTGCCGCCGCGAGCCGGGGAGCCTTCCGCGGCGACGCGCGCGGCGACATGCGCGAGGACACGTACGATCTCGCGTCGGGGCTGTAGCGCCGGGTGACCTCGGGTCGGGACCCGTGGAGACGAGAGGTTTCGCGCCGGGACAGTGGCGTTGAGCGACCTCGCGCCGGGACCGTGGCGCCGAGGGGTTTCGGATGTGGTTCGCCGGGCGGGAAAGCGGCGGGAAGGAGATTTGTCTCGGTATGCACTTGCGGTTGCAAGTGCATACGCAAGTGCTTGTGCAACGGAGCTGTGCGAAACGCGTTGTATATGTGAAACTGTGGCACCGTAGAAAGGTGCGACAGGGAGCCCACATGGCCAGACAGACCGCGGAAGACAGCGGCGAGCAAGGTGGCGTTCTCGCGTACGCGGGCGGTGGCGGCCCCACCATCCTGCGAATTCTTCTGGGAGCCCAGCTGCGGAGGCTGCGCGTCGCCAGGGACATCACTCGCGAGCAGGCCGGTTACGCCATCCGCGCCTCCCACGCCAAGATCAGCCGGCTGGAGCTCGGGAGGGTCGGCTTCAAGGAACGCGATGTCGCGGACCTGCTGACGATGTACGGGGTGACCGATACCGAGGAAAGGGCCCCGCTGCTCACGCTGGCCCGCCAGGCCAACGCCCCCGGCTGGTGGCACAAGTACGGAGATCTGCTCCCCAACTGGTTCGAGGTCTACGTCGGGCTCGAAGAGGCCGCCTCGATCGTCCGGACCTACGAGGTGCAGTTCATCCCCGGCCTGCTGCAGAGTCCCGAATACGCGCGGGCCGTCATCATGCTCGTGCACGGCGGCGCCGCCGCGGACGAGGTCGACCGCCGCGTCGCGCTCCGCATGGCCCGTCAGGAGCGCCTGACCAGGCCGGACGCCCCGACGCTCTGGGCCGTGATGGACGAGGCCGTGCTGCGCCGGCCCATCGGCGGGCCCCAGGTGCTGCGCGCCCAGATCGACCACCTGCTCGACGTCGTCGAGATGCCCAACGTCAGGCTGCAGATCATGCCGTTCGATCGGGGCGGTCACGCCGCGGCCGGTGGCCCGTTCTCCATCCTGCGCTTCCCCGAGCGGGACCTGCCCGACGTGGTCTACATGGAGCAGCTGACGAGCGCCCTGTACGTGGACAAGCTCGAGGAGACCGACCACTACATGCAGGTCATGGACCGCCTGTGCATCCAGGCGTACTCCGTCTCCGAGAGCAAGGGGTTCCTGCGCGACCTCCGCGAGGAGCTCTCGGGCTGACCGGGCTGACCGGGCTTGGCATGGTTTCACGGGAATTGCGATGTCTGATGACTGGAAGCTGACTGGTCCAGTTATCAGGTGAAATATCGGTTCATGATCTAAAGGTGTCGGTCGCTCGTCTACCATGCGGGAAAGACGTGGTGAAGGCGAGGACATGACTGAGCACGAGCAGGCTCCGCCGGGAATCGACCCTGCGGTCCCGAGTGTGGCCCGTATGTATGACTACTACCTGGGCGGCAAGGACAACTTCGCCTCCGACCGGATCGCCGGTGAGAAGATCGTTGAGCTTGTCCCCAACGTCAAGGACGTGGCGCGCTCCAACCGCGCCTTCCTCGGGCGCACCGTGCGGCATCTCGTCGCCGCGGGGATCCGCCAGTTCATCGACATCGGCACGGGTCTGCCGACGCAGGAGAACGTGCACCAGGTCGTCCTGCGCGAGGCGCCGGACTCCCGGATCGTGTACGTCGACAACGATCCCATCGTGCTCGTCCACGCCCGCGCGCTGCTCGCCGACAACGCGCAGACCATCGTGATCCCCGGGGACCTGCGGGAGCCGGAGGCGATCCTCGACCACCCGGACGTCCGCGAGCGCATCGACTTCGACCAGCCGGTCGCCGTCCTCATGGTGTCCATCCTGCACTTCGTCGCCGACGACGAGGAGGTCTCCGGCATCGCCGCCTCCTTCGGGAAGCGGCTGGTCTCCGGCAGCCACGTGGTGATCTCCCACGTCACCTCGGGGGACCTCACCGAGGAGCAGGTCCGCCAGGGCCGCGGCGTCTACGGCACGACCACCGCGGGCGGCATCTTCCCCCGTACCCTCGCCCAGATCCGCGGTCTGTTCGACGGGCTGGAGATGCTCGAACCCGGCCTGGTGCCCGTCTACGACTGGCGGCCCGACTCCGGCGACGTCGTCATCCCGCCGGGAGCCGGAGCCGTCACCGTGGGTGCCGTCGGGCGCGTCCCGTAGGACGTCCACCCCCGTCCGCGGTCCTCCCGGGGAGCGCCGACGAGGATCCCCGGGGCGCACGGACGGCGACCCCCGGGCGCGGGCGTCCAAGACACCGAGACCTCGCAACCGGACGGGGCCGCGGCCGTCCGAGACACCGGGACCTCGCAACCGGACGGGGCCGCGGCCCCGCCGGCGCCCCGGCTCCCTCAGGCTCCCCTCGGCCGACACCGGGCCGGGAAACGGTGAACCCGCCGGAGCCGGTGAGCGTATCTGAAGGATGTTGACACATTCGCGCCAGACCGGTGTCGCCAGGAACGCCCGGGTGGTCGCCACGGTGATTCTCGCCCTGTCCTTCTCCCTCGCCTGCAGCGCGGACCAGCCCGTGAGCTCCCCCGCCGCCGCGGCCGGGATCGCGGCCCCCGCGGGCCCGCCCCCAACCGTCGAGCAGCTCGCCAAGAAGGTCGACTGCAAGCCCCGGATCCAGGTCGACGCGGTCGACATCCGGACGGGAGCCTGCAAGACCTCCGTCGGCCAGTTCTTCATCAGCACCTTCGTCACCCAGTCCGGCAAGGACCAGTGGATGGACCAGGCTCCGGAGTACAACCCGCACCTGGTCGGGGAGCTGTGGACCGTGCTCGGCGCCAGGAAGGTCCTGGACGAGTTGCGCGTGACGCTGGGCGGAGACCTGCACCTGACCGACCACCGGGTGACCCCGACCCCCACGCCGCCCGCCGGGTGACGAGCGCGGCCGGCCCGCGCCGGGCGAACGCGCCCGGCGCGGGCCGGGGCCGCGGCACGTCCGGGCACCGCCCGCCGGGGCACCGCTTGCTATAGCGGTGCTAGATATGCGAGCGGCATTATTGCTAGCGAGGATCGGCTCGATAGCGGTGCTAGCATCTGCGGGATGTCCACACAGGAGCGCCGCGAGCGCGAGCGGGCGCGACGCCATCGGCTGATCGTGACGGTCGCTCGCGAGCTGGCCGAGGCCGAGGGATGGGAGGCGGTCACGACGCGCCGTCTCGCCGAGCGTATCGAATACAGCCAGCCGGTCCTCTACAGCCACTTCGCGGGCAAGGACGCCATCGTGGCGGCCGTCGCCCTGGAGGGCTTCGCCGAGCTCGCCGCCGAGCTGGGCAAGGCCCGCGCGACGGCCGGTACCCCGCGCGAGGCGCTCGCCGCCCTGATCCACGCCTACGCCGGGTTCGCCCGCCTGAACCCGTCGCTGTACGACGCCATGCTCACCCTCGCCGTCGACCTGCCCTTCGGCCGTCCCGACACCCCCGCCCCGCTCCAGGCCGCCTTCACCGAGTTCCGCGAGGTGATCGCCGCCTTCGCCGCCGGCCGCGACACCGGCATCCTGGCCGAGGTCGCCTGGGGTTCCGTGCACGGTCTCGTCACCCTCACCCGCAGCGGCCGTCTTCCGGCGGACCACCACGAGCGACGGCTGGCGATGCTGATCGACCAGCTCGCCGCGTCCGCCGGCCGGCGGTAGTCCCTCGGCTCCCCCTCGCCCGGTGCCGGTGGTCTCGCGCACGCGTTTCCCGCCGGGTTCCCGGGTCCTCAGGGAGGGCGAACTTTATCCCCGAATGAAATAGATACGGCATTGCCTGCTGATTCGCCGGTCCGTAGCATCCGTCCCATGTCCATCACACGTGAGTTCGCCTACGCATCGCCCTCGCGTCCCGCTGACGGCGAGTGCGTGTGGTATCGCTCCAAGGGCGATCTCTACGACCTGATTCGCACGGGCAGCAACGGAGATTTCCGCTATCACATCTTCCACGCCCGCGACGGCCGCTATCTCCAGGCCTTCGCCTCCTGGCAGGACGGCCTGGAATGGATCAAGGAGCGGGTCGAGGACGAGTAGCGCGGTCCGGCCGGGATCCGCGGCCCCGATACTCGCCGCGCCGCACGCGGAACTCCGGGGCGGAGCTGGATCCTGGACGCCTTCCCGCGGGCCCGGACATCCGGGGCCGGTGCCTGCCGGGACGGGGAGTCAGGGCACCAGGCGCAGCGCGGGGCGCTGGTCGGGCAGGTCGAGCAGCTCGCGCACCCGGGAGACGGGCCAGGCCAGCTGGGCGGCGAGTCGCGCCATGGTGAGGCCGGTCTCGGAGACGGCCAGGTCGAAGGCCCTGCGCAGCAGCACGGGCTGCTCGCCGGGATAGCCGCTGATCGGCTCGGCGGCGAAGCCCGGCTGGTCGCGCAGCGTCTTGAGCCGCTGGTAGGCGCGGCTCGCCGCCGAATCGGAGATCAGGCCGACCTCGCGGCAGCGGTACAGCAGGGAGTCGACCGACACGCCCCAGGTGTGCTTGAGCTCGACCAGCCTGCGCAGGTCGAGGCGGCCGGGCAGCTCCGGCAGGATGCTGTCGCGCGGGGTCAGGAACTCGGCGGCGAAGACGTCGGCCTCCCGCTCCTGCTGGGTGTCTCCTGACGCGGTGTCGCCGTGCAGCACCAGGTGCCCCAGCTCGTGGGCGGCGGTGAAGCGGTAGCGGTGGATGTCGTCGAACCGGTTGGCGGTCAGCACCACGATCGGACGGGGCAGCTGGGAGGTGGAGAAGGCGTCCACCGTGGTGGCGTCCTCGTCGGGCGGCGGGAGGACCACGACGATCCCGTGAGCCTCCATGTGCCGGACGATGTGCGACAGCGGGCCGGTGCCCAGCCCCCAGAGCCGCCGCAGGGCGCGGGCGGCCTGGGCGGGGTCGCTGGGAAGCTCCACGCCGGAGTGGACCTCGCCGCCGGAGAAGCCGGGGAGGGCGACGTGCGGCAGCCTGACCTGCCTCTCCAGGGCGTGGGCCAGCTCCCACACCTGCTCGACGAAGGCCGCGGCCTTGGCCCGCTGGTGCGCGCGGGTGGAGCGCAGGCTCCTGAAATGCGCCATGGACCCGTCCAGCTTGCCGTGCGGCCGGCCCAGCAGGAAGAACGCCGGAGGTACGCCGAGCGCGTCGGCCAGGCGGGGAACGAGGTCGGGCCGGGGACGGGTCATGCCCGTCTCGTACTGCCCCACCGCCGCGGGAGTGACGCCGATCCGTTCGGCCAGGTCCTTCTTGGTCATCCCCGCGAGCTGTCGCGCCTGGGTCAGCCGCCCCTGGTCGAACGCGTCCGCCACGGCCTGCGGGCTCGGCCCGCCGCTCCCGGAGACGCCGGGAGCGCCGAACGGAGGGGGCTGGTTACGGTTGCTCATTGTCGCCGGTGACCACGGTTTCCTCGGGTGCCTCGCTGCTTACGGGGAAGATCTTGCCACTCTTCCGCTCGGCCGGAGACCTCGTGCTCAACGCGAGGGCGGGTACGAGGCCGTCGTCGAAGCGTGACGCGGCACCGGGATCGGCCGTCCACAGGCCACGGACGGCACCGGGAGAGGCGGCGGGCAGCGGGATCGGCTCGTGGTGCAGCCACCGGATCCTGCCGAACTCGTCGATGAGTTCCGCCTCGCCCCAGTAGAGCCGCAGCAGGCCGGCCTGCGCGTTGCCCGCGTAGGCGACCGGGACCAGCCGGGTGTCGCCGGGCAGCCCGGTGAGGGCGGGACGCACCGTGGCCGGCCCGTCCGCCCCCGCGGACAGGTCCAGCTCCTCCTGGGCTGGCTGGGCGGACTCCTCCCCGAGCGCCAGGTCCAGCTCCTCCTGGCGGTAGGAGGTCGCCGGGCCGAACCGGTCGAACAGCTCGCGCACCAGCGAGGAGATCCGGCCGTCGCTGACGCGGGCCTCGGAGATCGGCGTGCGGTCGTCCTCGGCGTAGCGGAAGGGCAGCAGCAGGTTGCCGCCCAGGACCACCAGGTGGTGCGGCGAGCCGTGCGGCCTGACCAGCTGGAAACCCGGCTCGTCGCGCAGCCCCTCGGCGATCGCCTCGTAGCGCCTGGCCATCATGGTGAAGCCGTAGGTGTACCGCTTGTCGCTGTGCCCGGAACTCTGCGCGTCCTGCGCGTTGCCCATCGCCTCCAGCAGCGACGCGGCCAGCCGCCCGCGTACGGCGTCGGCGCGGTCGCCGAACCGCTCGCTCGCCCAGCTCGACACCCGGTCCGCCCCCTGGCCGGGCACCCGGCCCGGCCTCGTCAGGCCCGGTCCCTCCCGGGACGGCTTCGGGGACGACTCCTGGGACGGCAACGACGACCCCGCGCCCATCGGCGACCTCCGCTCGGACTTCGTTCCGTGCCGGGCGATCGTCGCCGACACTTCATTTCCGCGCATCATACTCCCGCCGAAGCTCTAGTTGATGTTGCGCGCCTCTCGTGTCGCGGGCCGGCAGGGGCGAGGATTAGGGGTAGGGGGTGAGGAGCCGGGGGGTAAATGAACTGTGAACTGTCGGTGGGACAGGCAATGATTGCTCCCATCATGGTCATCTCCCCGTCCCTCCCGTTCACCGCCACGACGTCCCCGAGCGGCGACATCGTGGTCTTCTACGTCGGCACCGAGCCCCGCATGACACCGGAGCAGGCGCTCGCGTTCGCCGACATGCTCCGTGACCTCGCGACCGGCGTGCGACGTCCCGTCCTGGCCGTAACGTCGGCCGGCGCGCATCAGCTGTCCTGATCGAGGCCTCACCGGGTCCTGGCCGGGTGTTCACCGGTCCTGGCCGGGTGCTCGCCCGTCCCCGCTCGTTCTCGCTTCCCCTCGCCTGTCCTGGCCGGCCCCCGGCCCCGGACGGGCGAGGGTTCCCGCGCGTCCGGACCCTGACCTCGGGTGGGACCGGAGTGCGCCATGGTCGCGCCGCGGATATTCGTGGCAATCCCTTTCACTCTCCGTGGTCATTGCGTAACGTTCTGGCTGGCGAGGCTTCCGGAGGGCAGGCCGTCTCGCCGATCCGCCCACCCGCTACTCCGTCGCGGTCCCGGCGTCCGATGCCCAGGGCGTTCCCGAAAGCGTCGAAGTCAGATATGGAAGGACAGAACATGCAACCCTTCGAGCTCCCTGACTTCTACCTGCCGTATCCGGCCAGGCTGAACCCCCACGTGGAGACCGCGCGCGAGCACACCAGGGCCTGGGCGTACGACATGGGCATCCTCGACCCCGAGCTCGGCATCTGGGACGAGCACAAGCTCGACGCCATGGACTACGGCCTGCTGTGCGCCTACACCCACCCCGACGCCCCCGCCGCCGAGCTCGACCTCATCACCGACTGGTACGTGTGGGTGTTCTTCTTCGACGACCACTTCCTGGAGACCTTCAAGCGCAGCGGCGACCTGACCGGGGCCAAGGAATACCTCGACAGGCTGGCGGTCTTCATGCCGGTGCATCCCACGGGCCCGCCCCCCGAGCCGGAGAACCCGGTGGAGCGTGGCCTCGCCGACCTGTGGGCCCGCACGATCCCGGCCATGTCCGCCGACTGGCGGGCCAGGTTCGTCGAGAGCACGAAGAACCTCCTCGACGAGTCCCTGTGGGAGCTGGCCAACATCAACGCGGGACGCGTCGCCAACCCGATCGAGTACGTCGAGATGCGGCGCAAGGTCGGCGGCGCCCCCTGGTCGGCCAACCTGGTCGAGCACGCGGCGGGCGCCGAGGTGCCGGCCGCCGTCGCCGCGAGCAGGCCGATGCGCGTGCTGAGAGACACCTTCTCCGACGCGGTGCACCTGCGCAACGACCTCTTCTCCTACGAGCGGGAGGTCGGCGAGGAGGGCGAGCTCAGCAACGGCGTGCTGGTCTTCGAGCGCTTCCTGGGCTACGACACCCAGCGGGCCGCCGACGCCGTCAACGACCTGATCACCTCCCGGCTGCACCAGTTCGAGAACACCGTTCTCACCGAGCTGCCCCCGCTCTTCGAGGAGCACGGCCTGGACCTGAGGTCCCGCCTCGACGTCCTCGCCTACGTCAAGGGGCTCCAGGACTGGCAGTCGGGCGGCCACGAGTGGCACATGCGCTCCAGCCGCTACATGAACGGGGCCTCGCGGGCGGCCCCGGTGGCCCCGGCCCTGCTCGGCGGGCCGACCGGCCTGGGCGTCTCGGCGGCGCGCATCAGGCTGGCGCCCGGCATCACGGGGCCGGGGGGCCTCAGAAGCCACACCCACGTCCCCCTCCGGAAGGTGGGGCCGCTGCCGCTGCCCGAGATCTACATGCCGTACACCGCCCGGATGAATCCCCACCTCGACGCCTCCCGCCGCAACGCCGTGGAATGGGCGCGTGAGATGGGAATGTTCGAGCAGCTCCCCGGTTTCCCCGGCCTGGCCGTCTGGACCGAGCACAAGCTCGACGCCTACGACTTCGCCATCTGTGCCGGCGCCATCAATCCGGACGCCCCCGGTCCCGAGCTGGACATCTCGACGTTCTGGCTCACCTGGGGAACCTACGCCGACGACTACTTCCCGGTCGTGTTCGGGCCGCGCCGCGACATGGCGGGCGCGAAGGTGTTCAACGAGCGGCTGTCGGCGTTCATGCCGCTGGACCTCTCCGCCACCCCGCCGCCGGTCAACCCGATCGAGCGGGGCCTGGCCGACCTGTGGTTCCGTACGGCGGCCCCCATGTCGGAGGCCGCGCGCGCCAGGTTCCGCCGGGCCGTCGAGGACATGACGGAGAGCTGGCTGTGGGAGCTGGCCAACCACATCCAGAACCGGGTCCCCGACCCGGTCGACTACATCGAGATGCGCCGCAGGACCTTCGGCTCCGACCTCACGATGAGCCTGTCGCGGCTGGCCCACGGCCAGGCGGTGCCGCCCGAGATCTACGACACCCGGACGATGCGCGGCCTGGACGACTCGGCGGCCGACTACGCCTGCCTGGTCAACGACCTCTGCTCGTACCAGAAGGAGATCCAGTTCGAGGGCGAGCTGCACAACTGCGTCCTGGTGGTCCAGGACTTCCTGAACTGCGACGCGCGGCAGGCCGCCGACATCGTCAACGACCTGATGACGTCCCGGATGCGGCAGTTCGAGCACATCGTCGCCACCGAACTCCCGGCTCTCTTCGACGACTTCGACCTCGACGGGGAGGCCAGGGAGACGCTCAACGGATACGTGGCGGAGCTGCAGGACTGGATGGCCGGCGTGCTGCTGTGGCACATGAAGACGCGCCGCTACGACGAGTCCGAGCTGCACCACCCGCCCGCGACGGTCCGCCCGGTCGGCGCCCCCACCGGTCTCGGCACCGCGGCCGCGCGCGCCGGATCGCCGCTACGGGTGGTGCCGGCTCCGCTCCCCTGACAGGGCGGGGGTCCGGGGCCGGGGCCGTCCCGATGTCTCCCGGGCGGGGCCGGCGCGGCCGGTGGGCGAGGGCGGCCTTGCCGGCTCACTGTCCCTGTCGGCTCGCCGGCCTTCTGGAAGGTCGCGGCTGTCCGCCTGCGAGGTCAGCGCACTCGCCGCGTTCTGAAGTCGTACCTGCGCGGCCTGGCTCGCGGCGGTGCCTGCGCCCGCGGTCGCGGTTCCGCCTCCGCCTCGGGTTCCGTCTCCGGTTCCACCTCTGGCTCCGTCTGCGCCGGCGGCTCCGCCCTGATCTCGGGGATCGCCGGCGCGGTGACGACCTCCGCGCGCGGCTCGCCGACGGGTCGCCGCGTGGTCAGGTCGATGACCGTGCCGTGACCGCTGGTCGTGGCGTGCGAGGCGGCGAACAGGATGAGCACGTTCACCAGCTTCAGGAACAGCAGCATGCCCACCGCGCCCGCGACGACCTGGTACGCCGGGCTCGCGGAGCTGAAGTTGAGATAGACCTGTCCGATCGTCTTCAGCAGTTCCAGCCCGATGGTGATGACCAGGGCCGGTCCGATCACCCGACGTGGCGACAGGCGCAGTCGAGGGGGCAGCGTCAGCAGCGCCATCGACAGCAGGAGGTTCACGCAGATGCCGAGCACGAAGGCGACCGCGGACAGCGCCCACCGCGTCGGCAGTGCCTCGACCCCGACCGTCTGCCCGGCCAGCCAGGTCAATGCGGTCTGGGCGCCGAAGGACAGGGTCAGCGAGACCGACAGCAGCAGGCCGAGCGTGACCAGTACGGCCAGGTCGATCAGCCACCGGAGGAAGAAGTCGCCCGGATACTGCTCCAGGCCCCAGACCGCCCGCATGGAGGAACGCATCGAGTCGATCCAGAACAGGCCGGTCAGCGGGAGGCCGAACGAGGCGATCACCCCGGCCGTGTCCCGCGCGTCGCGCAGGGCCTGCACGTCCAGCCGCGGGAACGTGTCGCTCAGGTAGCCCTCCACCTGAGCGATCGCGGCGGGCGTGTCCAGCACGTGACCCATGATCACGAAGGCCAGCAGGGCCAGCGCGAAGATGGCGTAGAACGCGTAGTAGGTCATGCCCGCGGACAGGCGGCCCGCGTCGGTGCGGTCGTAGTGGACGGCGGCCCGGACAAGGTGGTCGAACCAGCCGCACCGGTGCCGCATCGCGGTCCATGCTCTGACGAACCCGCTGGTCCATCGGCTCGCCCCGGGGGTGGCCTTCATGACGGCGCACTCTACCCCCAAGCGGGTGTTTCACCGCTTGTGAACCGGCCGATCATGGTGACATCCGGAGTGACGCGGCTCGCCGTCGCTACCAACCGCCACGAGAGAGCGGGTTCTGGCCCACTTTCGATGATCAGCTACTCAGGGTGAGCTCGGCGAGGGAATCCTGACGCTGCTTCTCTTTGTCGCGATCTTGTGATGGGCCCCTCCGTCACTACCGGATTTGTGCCGGAGGCGTTTGGTTGACAGACCCTCGCGGTCAGGTACGGCGGGCGGCCCAGACGGTGCGTTCGGTGCGTACCGTCAGGTCGTCGCGGCGCAGGATGCTGTGCGGGCTGCTGACGTCGAGGAGCTGGGCGAGCGCGGTGAGGTCCTCGGGGGAGAGCCTGTCGGCGATGACTCTGTGGATGCGCCGTAGGACCCCGAGAGCGTAGCGGCCGATCGCTTTGCTGCGGTCGCCTTCGATGTTCACGGCGATGGTGCGTTCGTCTTCGACGATGAAGCCGGCGGCGGTCAGCATCGGGCCCCAGTCGGCGCCGCGGTGGGGCATGTGTTCGGCTTGGCGGCGGTCGGCTGCGGCGTGGACGCGCTCTTCCAGGCCGGGCCGGTCCTTGGGGGCGCCCTCGGGCAGGAAGCGGGGGTGGCCGGCCAGTTCGACGACGGCGAACAGGCCGCCGGGCGCGAGCGTGTCGTGGACGGTGCGCAGTGCGCGCTCGGGGTGGGCCATGTGGTGCATCGAGGCCGATGCCCAGATCAGGTCCGGTGAGCCGAGGTCGGGCCAGGCGGCTTCATCCAGGTCGGCCTGCACGGTGCGCACGCGTTTCTCGGCGCCGCGGACGCACGCCTTGGTGCGCAGGCGCCGAAGGTGTTCGATGGACGTGTCGACGGCGGTGACGTGCGCGTCGGGGAAGCGGTCGAGAAGGGCGAAGGTGCCCGCGCCCGTGCCGCAGCCCAGGTCCACGATCTGACGCGGGCTTGCCTTCACCGGCAGCCATGCGGTGATGGAGGCTGTGTGCTCGGCGAGGACCTCGGCGTCCAGGTCGAGGATCTCCGCCTGGCCGCTGGTGTCCTGCTCGTGGTGGTGGCCGTGCGAAGCACCGTGGTGGGGGGTATGCGTATGTGTTTGGTTCATGCTCTTCACATTAGGAGCGCTATGCGCCAGAGGCGTGACATCTTGCCGTTTGCGCAAGAGGATGGTCGCGGGTCCTGCCTGGCGCGCAAGAGGTCACTGATGCGGAGCCGGTCGTGCGACTCGCGCCGTCATCCGGGAGAGCCTTGAGCGTCGCCGCCGCCGTCGTCGCGCTGGTGGCCGCGGCGGGCGTCATGGTCGAAGAGGCCCAAGATCTCGCAGGGCCCGCCCTCGGCGCCGATCGCGTGCGGCATCATCGTGGGGAACTCGGCGGCCTGGTTGGTCTCGACGCGGAAACGGCGCTGGCCAAGTAGGAGGATCGCGGTGCCGGACAGCACGACGAGCCACTCGCGCCCCGGATGGGCGCGCATGCGGGCGGGGTTGTCGGGCGGGGGGTCGGTCAGGCGCTGGCGCACCACGCTCATGCCGGGGTCGGCCTTCAGTGCCCAGCGCATCCGGCCGTGGGTGCTGTCGATCATCGGGCTGGTGATGACGTCGTCGGTGGCGGTCTCCACGAGCTGATCCAGCGTGGTGTCCAGGGCGCGGGCGAGGGTGACCAGCTGGTCCAGTGCGAGGCGGCGCTGGCCGTTTTCGATACGGCTCAGTGAGGACTGACTGAGGTGGGCGCGGGTGGCCAGTTCCTCCAGTGACCAGCCCTGTGCCACCCGCAGCGCGCGGATGCGTTTGCGCACAAGGCTGTCCAGCTCTCCACTTTCTTGCGTCATAGGCAACATTGTATGCCTTGGATGCAAGGCGGGGTTAGCGTCGTGTGCAAAGGGTCCGCACCGTCTGGGACCACGCACGACGAAAGAGCAGGAGGACATGGCTGTGACGACTTCTCCGTACGCGAGCGACGCACTGCCCGGTGGGACCGTTGACGCAGTAGTGATCGGCGGGAGCGCCGCAGGGCTGAACGGCGCTTTGATGCTGGCCCGCTCCCGCCGCTCGGTCGTCGTGATCGACAGCGGCTCCCCGCGCAACGCGCCGGCTGCGGCCATGCACGGCTTCATCGTGCTGGACGGCATCCCACCGCACGAGATCCTTCGGCGGGGCCGCGAGCAGGTGCGCCAGTACGGCGGGCGCGTCGTCTTCGGCGAGGTGACCTATGCCGCCCCGGCCGCCCCGTCAGCCGACGGGGACCTGCGTTTCACCCTCACCCTGGCCGACGGCCGCGGCATCACCGCGCGCCGCCTCCTGGTGGCCACCGGTCTGCGGGACATGCTGCCCGAGGTCCCCGGCCTCGAGCAGCACTGGGGACACGGTGTGGTGCACTGCCCGCACTGCCACGGCTGGGAGGTGCGCGATCAGCCCATCGGCGTCCTCGCCACCGGCCCGGCCTCCGTCCACCACGCGCTCCTGTTCCGCCAGTTGACCAAGGACCTGACCTACTTCACCCACGGCACTCCCCTGGACGGGGACACCCGCACGCGCTTGGCCGCCCGCGGCATCCGCATCGTCGACACCCCGGTGCGGGAGGTCGTCAACCGCGAGGACGGCACCCTCGCCGGGCTGCGCCTGACGGACGGGCAGGTTGTGGCCCGCCGCGTCCTTGCGGTCGCCACGCGGATGCAGGCCCGCACCGAGGGCCTGGACGGTCTGAAACTGCCGATGGAGGACCTGCCCGACACCATGGGCCGCCGTTTCGTCTCCGGCACGGCCGGCACCACCGAGGTGCCGGGCGTGTGGGTGGCGGGCAACGCCACCGATCTCTCCGCCCAGGTCGGCGCCTCCGCCGCGGCCGGTGCCCTGGCCGGTTCCCACATCAACGCCGTGCTGGCCGCCGCAGACACCGACGCCGCGCTCGCCGCAGCACGGGACGAGACGCCCGCCCCCTGACATCCCCTTGGGGCCCGGCCGCCCGGCCCGACCCGCCCTGCGTCCGCCAGGCCCCACCCACCCCTTTCACCCGCCGGCCGGCCCTGCCCGGCACCGGCTCGGCATGCCCATTTTGTGAGGAAATCATGAGTACACCCCAGCCCCGGCAAGCCGCACCGGCCAGTGGCGAGGACATGCCGGACGCGCGTCAGCTGCGTACGGTCCTGATCGCCGTCTCCCTCGCGCTGATGTCGGTCATCGCCTCGGTGTCCGGGCTGAACGTCGCGCAGACCCACATGGCCGTGGAGTTCAGCGCCTCGCAGAGCACGGTCCTGTGGATCATCAACATCTACACCCTCGCCCTCGCGGCGCTGCTGCTGCCGCTCGGCGCCATCGGAGACCGCCTGGGCCGCAAGCCCATGCTCCTCGCCGGGCTGGGCGTCTTCGGCGTCGCCACCGTTGTCTCGGCCCTGGCCCCGACGGCGGAGGTGATGCTCGCCGCGCGCGTCGCCAGCGGTATCGGCGCCGCGATGGTCATGCCGGTCACCCTCGCCGTCATCACCTCCACCTTCCCCGAAGAACAGCGCGCCAAGGCGATCGGCGTGTGGACCGGTGTCGCCGGCGGCGGCGGCATCCTGGGCATGTTCCTCTCCGCCCTCCTCGTCGACGTCGCCACCTGGCGCTGGCTGTTCGCTCTGCCGGTGGCCTTGATCCTCGTGGCCCTGGCCATGACCCTGAAGGCGGTTCCCAACTCCCGCGAGACCTCGGCCCACCACTTCGACAGCGCCGGCGCACTGCTCTCCACCCTCGCCGTGACCGGCCTCATCTTCGTCCTGCAGGAAGGCCCCGAACGCGGCTGGACCGCCCCCGCCACCCTGATCAGCCTCGCCGTCGGCTTCCTCGCCGCCGTCGGCTTCGTGGCCTGGGAACTGCGCCGCCGCGACAGCGCACTGCTGGACGTGCGGCTGTTCCGCGAGCGCGGCCTGAGCAGCGGCTCGATCACGCTGCTGGTGGTCTTCGGTGTCCAGGCGGGCATCGGCGTGGTCCTCTTCCCGTACTTCCAGGCCGTGCTCGGCTGGTCCGGGCTGCTGTCCACGGCCGCCATGATGCCCATGGCCGTCATGATGATGGCCACCTCCGGCCTGGCCCCCAAGCTCGCCGCGGGAATCGGTTCCCGCTCCACCATGGCGGCAGGCATCGCGCTGGCCGGACTCGGTCTCACGCTCATGGCCCTGTTCGTCTCCGTCGAGGGCGGCTACCTGTCCATCCTGCCCGGACTGCTCGCCATGGGACTGGGCATGGGCCTGTCGATGACCCCGTCCACCACTGCCATCACCGCCTCCCTGCCGCGCGCCGAGCAGGGTGTGGCCTCCGCACTGAACGACGTCACCCGCGAGTTCGGCACCGCACTCGGCGTCGCTCTGCTCGGCGCGCTGCTGGCCAACGGCTACCGCGGCGCCATCGACGACCGGCTGCACGGCATCCCCCAGGGAACCGCGGACACCGCGCGCCAAGGCGTCGCCAACGCCGTCGAAGCGGCCGGCAACGCCGGCCCGCGCGCCCAGGACCTGCTCCACGCAGCCCAGCAGTCCTTCGTCGACGGCTGGCAGCAGGCCATGTGGGCAGGAGCCGCCGTCATGGGCGTCCTGTTCGTCTACATCGCCTTCCGCGGCCCCAGGAACACGACTCCCGCGGTCACGGACGAGACAGAAGCCCCCGAGGCCGTCGCCGCCCGATGACCACGCAGGAACCGGGCGCACAGCGAAGACCTCTCGTGTCCTCGTGGCCGGCACACAGGACCCGACGGCGCCCCGCATCCGCGGCCCGAGCGCGGAGAAGGCCGACGAGCAGCCCAAACGGTCAGCGCCGCGGCGAACTCTCGTGGCAGTTGGCAGCTCGCCGTCGCCCCCGGACACGGGCCCCGGCTCCGGTCCGATCCACAACGAGCCGACAAAGGTGTCGTTCTGCCGTAGCGCGAGACGCGATTAACCGTATAGAAATACGTCACCACTTCGTTTAAGGCTTGACGTAAGCGCGGCGGCGGCGAGAGAGCGCTCTCTCGGCATCCCGGTGACGTCACGCCGCCCGTTCTCGATAGGCAGGTCGATGAGAACAGCTCGTGACCAGGATGGACGCGCGACGTCGCGCGCACGCAGAGGCATCTCCTCAGTCCGTTTCCTCGCGCTGGCCACCTCGGTGGCGGCGCTCACCGCCACGGGGCTGGTGTCCGTGGCGAGCCCCGCCGCCGCGCATCCTGGCGGGGCACCAGATTTCGGGCCCAACGTCTTCGTGTACGACCCGTCGACACCCGCCACCCAGATCCAGGCCAAGCTCGACGAGATCTTCGCGCAGCAAGAGAACAACGAGATGGGCACGAACCGGTACGCGGTGCTGTTCAAGCCGGGCCGCTACGACGTCAACGCCAAGCTCGGCTACTACACCACCGTCGCGGGGCTCGGCCGGTCGCCCGACGACGTCGACATCAACGGCGCGGTGCGGGTCGTCGGCCGGCCCGACCCGAGTTCCGAGGCGGGCATCTCCGCGCTCACCAACTTCTGGCGCTCCGCGGAGAACCTGTCCGTGACGCCGACCGACTGGTCGAACCAGTGGGCGGTGTCGCAGGCCTCCCCGATGCGACGGGTCCACATCCGCGGCACCCTCTGGCTGGAGCCGGGGAACGGCGGCTTCTCCAGCGGCGGGTACATCGCCGACTCGAAGATCGACGGGGTCACGATCAACGGCTCGCAGCAGCAGTGGCTGACGCGCGACAGCCAGCTCGGCGACGCCTGGACCAACGGCGTCTGGAACCAGGTGTTCTCCGGCGTGGTAGGCGCCCCCGCGGAGGGCTTCCCGAACCCGCCCTACACGACGCTGCCCACCAGTCCCGTGACGCGGGAGAAGCCCTTCCTGTACGTCGACGACGCGGGCGCCTACCGGGTCTTCGTCCCGGCCCTGCGCCGCGACACCTCGGGCACGACCTGGGCCGACGGTCAGCAGCAGGGATCGTCGCTGCCGATCCGCGACTTCTTCATCGCGAAGCCGACCGACAGCGCGAGCAGGATCAACCAGCAGCTGTCGCGCGGCAAGCACCTCCTGCTCACCCCGGGCGTCTACCACCTCGACCGGGCGCTGCGCGTCAAGCACAAGGACACGGTCGTGCTCGGCCTGGGCATGCCCAGCCTGGCTCCGGACACCGGCGACGCGGCACTGCGGATCGAGGACGTGGACGGCGTCCGGATCGCGGGCGTGCTCGTCGACGCCGGGCGGCGCGAGTCCGAGGCGCTCGTCGAGGTCGGCGACCGTCACAGCCGCCGGGACCACTCCAGGAACCCGATCTCGCTGCAGGACGTCTTCTTCCGCATCGGCGGACCCTGGGTGGGCAAGGCGAAGACGAGTCTCGTGATCAACAGCGACGACACGATCGTCGACAACATCTGGGCGTGGCGCGGCGACCACGGCAACGGGATCGGCTGGACGCAGAACACGGCCGACACGGGCGTCGTGGTCAACGGCGACGACGTGACGGCGTACGGGCTGTTCGTCGAGCACTACCAGAAGTACCAGACGATCTGGAACGGCGAGAGAGGCCGGACGATCTTCTACCAGAGCGAGATCCCCTACGACCCGCCGAGCCAGGCCGCCTGGAACAGCCCGACCGGCAAGGGCTGGGCCTCGTACAAGGTCGACCGCAGGGTGCGGAACCACGAGGCGTGGGGCATGGGCGTCTACTCCTTCTTCAACCAGGGGGTGGACATCCGCGCGGACCGCGGCATCGAGGTCCCGAGGACGCCGGGGGCCAGGTTCCACAACATGGTCACGGTCTTCCTCAACGGCAGCGGCGGCATCGAGCGCACGATCAACGAGGCGGGCACTCCCGTCGTCGGCTCGTACGGGACGAGCAACGTCGTCAGCTATCCCTGACCTGACCCACTCTCCGCGGACCCCGTGCCGACCGTCCGCCGGCGCCGACCCGGATCCTTCCGGGCCGGCGGACGGTCACCTCTCCCGCGCCGGGGGCACGGCCACCTTCGGCCCGCGCAGCAGCCACCACAGAAACGACGCCTGGACCAGCCCGGCGGCGGTGAGCAGCAGCAGATGCGCGCTGGCGGGAATCGTCTCCGCGGGGATCATCATCACCGGCCACGAGAGCGGCAGGGTCACCAGGATCAGCATGACCGCCGACAGGCCCTGGTTCTCCGGCTGGCGCATGCCGACCTCGGCGACGACGTGCGCGGCGATGACGAGCAGGACGTAGAGGCCGCTGAGGACGAAGGCGAGGGTGCCCCGCCTGTACCGGGAAGTGAAACGGGCCAAACCGCGAACTGGTCTCATGACTCCGACTCTGCCCCGGGGCCGCCGCCGGAGTCACGGTACGAACACCTGACCTGTCCCGATACGGATACCCGGAACCGAAGGCCCGAACCGGCCGCCGCCACGGCCGGGCCGCGCCTCACACGCGCGGCACGTCGGGGAAACCGGTCCAGCGCAGCCCGGCGGGCAGGTGGCTCATGTCGTTGAAGAAGAGGACGGCCGAGGGGCGGCCCGGCGCGTACCGGATGACCGTCAGCGCCGCGTTGCAGTGGTTGAGCCCCAGCCACCGCCACCTCGGGGCGTCCTGCGCGGCCCGCACGAACCAGCCGGCCAAGAAGTTGTGGGTGACGACCAGCTCGTGGCGGTCCGCGTCGCCCTCCACCGGGCCCGTCAGCTGTTCCAGCGCCTCGCGGGCCAGCGCCTCGCCGCGCTCGCGCTCCTCGGCAGGGAACAGGCCGAGGAAGCGGAGCAGGTGGTCGGCCGCCTCGGGCGGCAGCTCATCCCTCTCCGGCGTGTAGGGAACGTAGTCTCCGGCGGCCTCCGAGACGTGCAGGGGGACGCCGTCCAGCTGCTCGCCGATCAGCCGTGCGGTCTGGCCGGCCCGGGGCAGCGGACCGTGGTGGATCGCCGACAGGGGAACCCCCCGAAGCCTCCTGCCGAGCAGCGCGGCCTGGCGGCGGCCGTTCTCCGTCAGCTCGCCCTCGACCGGCGAGGCCTCGCCGTGCCGGGTGAGATACAGGTAGCGGGAAGAGTACGGCACAGTGATCCTTTCGCCTTCCGGGCGACACCATACCGACTCTCACCATCCGGGCGCCCACCGGTCCGTGGCGCCCATCGACTCGGCGCGGGCCGGGGAACGGCGTCCCGGACCGTCGATCGCCCCGGCTGTCACAGGCGATCGCCGGGGCGGTGGGCGTGCGTGCCCTGCCGCCCCGGGGGTTCGCCCGGCGGCGCGGACCGGACGGTCATGCGAGGCGGGGCGAGACCGGCGGCGACGGCGGCGAGAACGGGCAGGCCGATGACCAGAGCGGCGATCGACGGCCACGGGGTGTCGAAGGCCACCCGCGGCATCGGCTCCCATTCGATCGAGGCCGTCAACGGCCACACCAGGAGCAGGCCGATGACACACCCGGCGACCGCGCCCATGGCCGTGCCGCAGGCCGCGCCGAGTCCCGCACGGCACGCGGCGAACAACCGCAAGGTCGCGCTCGAGCCGCCACCGGCCCGTAGCAGTGCACGTCTCGATCGGGAGCCGGTGGCCTGGAGGGTCATGGCCAGCGCGCCACCGAGGGCGACGGAGACCATCACCGCGACGAGGACCAGCCAGCCGGTCGGCGCCTGGAATCCCCGCTCGACGTATGCGACCGCGGCCTCACCCAGCCGGCGCTCGATCCGCTCCTGCTCGATCGCCGAAGTCCGATGGACGGAGGGATCGATGATCAACTTCTCCGGTTCCAGGTGGTAGCCGAGATCCCGTATGACCTTCGCCGGGAGGAAGAGCTCCTCCACGAGAGGGTCGGCGGGTTTGACGGCGACCGCCGGAATGGTCTTGGTCAACAGCGTTTCGTCGTTCCTGGAGTAGTCGTGGTCGTAGTGGATCGTCACCTTGCCGACTTCCACGTCCTTGGTCGTGACCACTACGGCCCTGTCCTCGTCATAGGGCGTCGACGGGTCTCCCGTGAGGTAGCGGAGCAGCGCCTGGTCGCCGATGATGCCGGCCGGAGCGACGCTTTCCAGGTCCGGCAGGCGCACATTCTCGATATCCAGACCGAAGTGTCCGCGTTCGCGCTGACGGTCGCTCTGCACGATGGGTGTTCCGGGTAACTCACGCTGGATGGCCGCACGCACCGTCGCCGCCTCTTCCGTCCAGAAGCCGTCCACCAGAAGGGCTCCAGGCCGGGCCTGGGGATGATATTCCGCCCTGCTCTGCGCCGTGGTGGCGGTCGCGATGATCGTCGTTGTGATCGCGAGGGCTGTCGCGATCATCGTCGTCGCGACCGCGGGAGTCGTCCGGGCACGATGACCGGCCACGTCGCGGGCCGCCATGCGAAGCGGCGGCGGCAGCCGTACGACGCGTCGCCCGAGGATTCCCAGCAGCCACGGGACGAACGGCCCCTGACCGAGAAGGAGCAGCGCCCCGCCCATCATGGCCGCCAGGGTGGTCATGGCCCATCCGAAGTCGTCATAGTGCTGGTCCTCGCGGGTGGACCACGCGGCGAACGCCATCACCCCAATGCCGATCATCGACAGAGCCGCTCCCCAGAGCAGGTGAAGCCGGGGGACGCTCATGTGGCGGCCCTCCGGGGCTGATCGCGCCGCGAATCCCACGGAACTGAGCGCGAAGGCCGCAAAGATGCCCATGATCGTTTCGTTCACGGAGAAATGGTATGCAGTGCCGAATAATGCCGTATGGAAAAGGATGGAATGGTTGGCGCGTCATAATTCAGGGCGAAGCTGGGCAACGGAGCATCCCGGCGCGAGTGCGCTCGCTTGCTCACGGGAGACGTCTCCTGCTCGCCGGTCACATCCGAACGCCACGGTTTGGCGGCCTGAGCGGATCGGATGTCCGCGACCGCCGGATCGGGGGCGAATCGCCGGCCGTGACCGGCCTCGTGCGGCGAGGGCGTCTCGTCGGACCGCTCAGGGGCGGAACGCGTTGAGCACCATGTGCCCGTAACGGCGCCACAGGGCCTGGTCCCACCGGTCCAGGGTGATGAGCTGCCTGATCACTCCGCAGAGGACGACACGCAGATCCAGCTCGCCGGCGTCCTGACGGATCTGGCCGGACGGTTTGGCGGCTTCGACGAGCCGGGCGATCAGCTCCAGGAGGCGGCCGGCGGGGACGAGCCTGCCCTCGAAGAACGCGGCGGCG
The DNA here is from genome assembly GCF_051918855.1 of Streptosporangium sp. H16. Lineage (NCBI taxonomy): Bacteria > Bacillati > Actinomycetota > Actinomycetes > Streptosporangiales > Streptosporangiaceae > Streptosporangium > Streptosporangium sp. H16. Next base: position 139,122 of record NZ_JBPXMD010000002.1, on the reverse strand, counting down.
AGCCCCCGGTTGCGGGTGAGGTGTTCGAGCAGGTCGGGGATGTAGTCGCGTAGTCCCTGGTAGGCGTCGTCGCTGTCGAGCGCGGCGAGCGTACGCTGCTCCAGCTGCTGGAACTGCTCTTGGACGATCGCGACGATCAGGTCGTCCTTGGTGGGGTAACTCCGATACACGGTCGCCCGGCCGACCCCGGCCCGTTCCGCCACCTGGGGCACCGTCATCTGGAGGCCGTGCTGGGCGAGAAGTTCCCGGGCGGCCGCGATCACCCTTTCGTGGTTGCGCCGGGCGTCCAGGCGCCGATGGGAGCGGGCCGGTTCGATCGGCGGCCGGATGATGTCGGACGAGGCCATGGAATCAGTGTGCCCCAGCATCGTCGCCGTGCTCACCTGGGACACCCGCCGGCCCGAGCCTGGCGGCGTCGGATCCGCCGGCGAGCACCGGTTCGCCGGCGCCGTACACCTTGGTGATCTCGACCTCGAGCACGGTGCAGACCCGGCTGAACGACCAGTAGTAGCCGGCGACCTGGAGAACCTCCACGATCTCGCGCTCGGTGAGGAACCGCCGGGCCTGGTCGAAGAGCTCGTCGGACACGGTGGGCCGCCGAACCACCTCGGCGGTGAACCGGATGAGGGCCCGGTCGGAGGCCGACAGCTCGGGACTGTCGAGTTCCCTGCCGCGAATGAGCCGCCGGGTGCGCTCGTCGACACCGGCCGCCTCCGACATCGGCCGGTGCTGGGCCGCGACGAACTCGCACCCGGCGTACTCGGCCACGGTCAGGATCACGAGCTCCCGCGAGCGGGCCGGCAGCTCCAGCGAGCTGAACTGTGCCTTCGCGAGCCGGATGAACGGCTTCACGGTGCCGGCCGAGTGGGTCAGCATCCTGACCAGCGGGTCCGGCGGCAGGACGGCGAGGAATTCGCGTACGTCGTCCGGGATGTTCTTCGGATCGGGATCCGCGAGACGGGGCATGTCCTTCTCCACTCTCCTCAGGTCTTGTCAGGTCTCTTCAGGTCGTTCGGCGGGTCTCGTCCGGGCTGACGGAGAACCCCGTCTCGCTGAGGTGCTGGAAGCGGCCGTCCTCGGCGAAGGAGCCGAAGACGGAGACCTCCCGCCGGAGGGTGGAACCGTCCACCATGGTGATCTCGAAGACATGCCGCTCGGCATAGGTGGGACCGTCCCGGAGCTCGTCGAGCACGGTCACCGTGCCGCTGACTATCCGGCTCCGGGTGCCGGCCACCATCTCGGCGAACTCGGCGCGATCGAGGGACGTCCCGTCACTGCGGTGGACGTAGCCGGGGGCATAGTACTTGTCCAAGGCCTCGTCCAGCTCAAGCCTGGGCTCGAAGACCAGTTCCCGGAGGGCTTCGCTGATACGCGAATGGTTCATCACTCGAACTTCCTTCTGCGCGGCGACTCGACATGGAAGCGGACTCCATGGTCCGTTTGGTGACAAACAGTACCGGACTCAATAGTCCGTTTCGGGGAAAATCGGCTGATAGTGACCATCGTCATACTTCTGGGGGCGCTTCCCATACCGTCGGTGACCTGGCCGTTCAAGACCCGCTCGACGGCTTCGGCACCGGAAGGGCCGTCGTCGGGGGAGAACGTCGTTCGCCGGGCGGGCGCGACGAAGATCGTTCCTTGTGTGTTCCGCGTCGGCCGCGTCCCCGGGGCGCGGTGACTGCCCGATGAAGGATTTCGGCCCGGCGCGGTAACTACAGGTGTCCTCATACGCCAGGAAAGGCCGACATGTATGACAATCCCCCGCGAAGTCATCGAGGTCGATGACGCGACCCTCATCGAGCGGTCGCTGAACGAGCCCGAGATCTTCGCCGTCCTGTTCGACCGGCACGCGCCGCTCCTGCACCGCTACGTGACCAGGCGACTGGGCCCCAGCGAGGCGGAGGACGTCGTGGCGGACACCTTTCTGGCCGCCTTCCAGCGCCGGAGCGATTATGACCGGGGCCGCTCCGACGCCCGCCCGTGGCTGTACGGCATCGCCTCCAACGTGATCGGGAAGCGGCGGCGCACCGAGACGAACCTCTACCGCGCGTACATCCGCAGCGGCGTGCATCCGGCGGAGATACCCGGCCTCCAGGTGGAGGACGGAGTCAACACCCTGGCCGTCAACCGACCGCTGGCACGGGCCCTGCTGGAACTCAAACGAGCCGATCGCGACGTGCTGCTGCTCGTCGCCTGGGCCGAACTGAGCTACCAGGAGGTCGCCGACGCGCTCGCCATCCCACCGGGCACCGTCGCCTCGCGGCTCAGCCGAGCCCGTCTCCAGATCCGCCAAGCCCTGAACCAGGAAGAACGAGGAGAATGACGATGGACACACTGAAGGCCATGTGGGAGACCATTCCGCCGGCCACCCCGGGGGAGCTCGCCGGAGCGCGGCGACGGCTCCTCGACGGGATGCACCCCCGGCGGCGCTTCGTCACCGGCCCCCGGCTGCTGGTCGCGGCTGGTGTCGCGGCGGCGGTCGCGGTCACACCGCTGATCATCGGAAACGACACTCCCGCCTACGCGCTGGCCAAGAGCTCGGACGGCACGCTCACGGTGACCGTCAACGAGCTACGCGACCCCGAAGGGCTGCAGACCAAGCTGGGCGCGGCCGGCGTCAAGGCGGACGTGACGTTCCTGGCCGCGGGCACGCGGTGCGTGGCTCCTCGGTTCGCCGGTGTGGATCCGAGCTACGACGGGCCGCCCACCACGGGACCGGACGAGTTGCGTTCACTCGTGAACGAATCGCGTTCGCTCAAGGCCGCCACGGTGACCTCCGTACGGACGATCCGGATCTCCCCCGAGCACATCAGGCCGGGCGAGACGCTCGTGATGGAGTTCCGCGACAACCCGAACGCACAGGTGCCCTGGCGACTTGGCAAGTGGCTGGCCCGGGCGGACACCCCCGTGCGACCGTGCACGCCCGTCGCGGACACCGGCTGAGGACCTCCTGCCGACACCGTGGTGCCCGGGCTCGATCCGGCGTGACGGACATCCGAGGTCAGGGGCTTTTCCCGGGGGACCTCCCCGGCTGCACACAGGGGAAGGCGCCCATGCCGCGCTCGGACGGCGGGGGGTGGAGGGCCGTGCGGCGGCGCGCCGCGCCGCCGCCCTGACATCCACCCGGAACATCCGGCGGTGGCTCGTCCTGTCCCGGAAGATGGGTGACGGTTCCGTCCCGGGACACGCACGACAGGTGACCAAGAGGTGGCGTGGACGTCCGGGGGCGGCGAGGGCGGAACACCTCCGGCGGTGTGCTGAGGTCACAGCGCCCCGGGCGGGCCGGGCAGGACGATCTCGAAGAAGCCCTGCGCCCTGTACGTGGCGAGCTTCCTGGCCTTGCCGGTCCTGACGTTCACCGCGTAGGCGGTCATGGTCCGGTACGGCAGGTCGATCACCGCAGGCTCGTCGTCCGGCACCTGGGACGCCGGCCTGCACCGCAGGGACATGGTCAGAGCCGTGACCTCCTCGGCGCCGAGCCAGGTGCGCAGCGAGATCTTGGAGACATCGGCGGGTAGCCCGCTGATGACGGTCGTCTTCCGCTTCTTGCCGGTGAGCGTGTCCATCAGGGCGAGGTTGCCATGACGGCACGGCTTCTCGGGGGTACTGAGGTTCTCGATCGCCGCGACGGTCTTCCCGTCGGGGGCGAGCGGGCTGAAGGAGTAGCTCACCGGCAGGATGAACGACGTGGAATCGCCCTTCGAAGAACTCGGCCACAGGTTCGAGATCGTCCGCAGCCGTGATCTGGGCGAGTAGTCCGCGAGCGTGATGGTGGCACCGTCCCGTGACAGGCCGACGGGGACCCAACGGTTCGGCAACTCGCGGACGACCCTGTCGCGCATGTCGATGAGCAGCGCGGGATCCTTGAACTCCGGGACCTTGCTGAAGGCCACGAACCGCCCGTCGTCCGACAGCATCAAACGCGAGATGCTTCCCAGCAGGGACTTCGGCACCTTGTTCGCGGCCGTCGTCTTCTGACCCGAGGCCAGGTCGTGGACCTGGAAGGTGCCTTCCCCAGCGCTGTAATAGGCGATCTTCCGGCCGTCCCGGCTGATCGCCAGCGGGCTGTCGCGCAGGCCGGTGCGGCCGGGGGCGAGGCTGGGCAGCGCCTCCGGCACGTGGTAGGTCCTGCCGCTCAGGGTGACCACCCGCCAGCCTCCGTCCCGGCAGTCCGACGGCGCCTTCCCGCTGGCCGGCTTGCAGAAGGTCTTGTACGCGTGGCTCAGCGGCCCCACCCCGCGTGCCGGCAGGTCGCCTCCGGAAGCGACCTCCTGCGACCCGTCCGGCGGCGGCTCGTCCGGCAGCAGCCGGATGGCGGCCGTCGTGCCGAGGGCGACGGCCACCACCGTGGCCGCCGCGAGGAGCGAGATCACGGTACGCCGCCTGCGGTCGTGCGCCGCGATCGTGCGTTCGGCCAGGTCCACCTGTGGAGAGTCGTCGGCCAGGTCGACGAGCACGTCCCGTAGCCAGGTCATCGGTAGGTCTCCTCGGTCTCCAGGTCGGCGAGCTTCGGCGCGAGTTCGGGCGCCAGCTCGCGTAAGCGGGCCAGCGCGTAGTGGGCCTGGCTCTTCACCGTCCCGATCGAGCAGTTCAGCAGCTCGGCCGTCTCACGTTCGGTCCTGTCCTCGTAGTAGCGCAGTACGATCACCGCCCGCTGCCGGGGCGGCAGCCGCATGAGAGCCTGGCGCATGACGAGCCGCACGATGGTGGAGTCCTCGCCCGAGTACGGCCGGTCAGGCGGTTCGGCGGTCGGGAGCTCGCTCCTGAACCGGTGCCGCCGCCACGAGATGTACTGGTTCAGCAGCGCCTTGCGCGCGTATGCCTCGGGGCGCTCGACGCGCGACAGCCTGGACCAGCGTCCGAGCACCTTGAGCAGGACGCTCTGCAGCAGGTCCTCGGCCTGGTGGGCGTCTCCCGTGAGCAGGTAGGCGGTGCGCATCAGCGCCTGCTGATGGCCCGCGACGAACCCGCGGAAGCTGTCATTGCGGTCCAAGGGGACTCCTCTCAACCGTTACTGACTCCGGTGACAGGTCGAAAGGTTCGGTCCCACCCGGCTGGAACTTCGGGTCCCGCCGACAGGGTCCGGTACCGCAGCCCGGCAATGGCCATGTCCACGGGGGGCAGTCCAGCCTCCCGGCACGCGACACTCGCGAACGACGTACGGGAGATCGGCCGGCAACGGCCCGCGAACCGTGCCGGAAGCGGCGGACAGGGCCGGTCACGGGGTGGACGTGACGCTCAGGGCTACGCCAGGTGCATCGACGGCCGACGCGATACCCCGTGGCACCCGCCCTGACCTGCAACCCCCTCACTCCTCCGTGAGGGTGCCGCCCGGGTGCCAAGACCACAGCCCGGATGATCGACACCGAGGTGTACCTGCACCAGGATTCGAACCTGGGACCTCCGCATTATGAGTGCGGCGCTCTCACCGACTGAGCTATGCAGGCGTGCAGGAGGACGGAGTCGAACCGCCACAGCCGAAGCGTCCGGGTTACAACCGGGTGAGCTCACCACGTGCTCAGCCCCTGCGCGTTGAGGTGAGACTACCGAGCGAGCCCCGGCGGTCTCACCTCGTTTTCGCGCGTCAGGACATGCCCGACCCGGCCCATGGGGACGCACCGACGGCACGCTCACGTCCAGCGAAGTGGTGCATGAGTCGACCTTCGCGTGCTCCTGTGCCCGCAGGTCAAGCGATAAGTGTTTGCGGATGGGATTGTGCTGCCGTTCACGCGAGGCCGGTTCTCGGACGTAGGACTGGAGCGCCGGAGGGGTGATGATCGATCCTGATCCCGTGGGAGGACATCAGCCCGTGAGAAGGTATTGAGAAGGCACTGGGGAGGATCAGTCGCAAACACCCAGTGCCGGCCGGACGTGAAGAACCCTCGCGCGCCTGCGTTGCCGCAGGTCAGGCGGGGGTTCTCGCTGGTCTTGATCGCGCACCCTGCAGGATTCGAACCTGCGACCGTCGGATTAGAAGTCCGATGCTCTATCCAGCTGAGCTAAGGGTGCTCCCGCTCAATTGTGCATGATCCGGGGAGTGCCCACGTAACGGTTTTGGGCCGGTGTCGTGAGGATCACTCTGTGGATCACCCGCTCTGCGGGGAGAGTGACCGCTCACCCGCTCCGGCTCAGGTGGGTGATGGCCGTTCGAAAGGGGAGGGCCGGAACGGCGAAGGACTCCCCTGCGCGTCTGACCTGGGAGTTCTTCCGCCGGGCGCGGCGGGGGCGGGGGCGGGTGTTCGGAAGGGCCGGGGCGGGGCGTTCGGAAGGGCGGGGACCGGGCGTTCGGAAGGGCCGGGAGTCCTTCCGGGCTGTCCATCCGGCGGGAGCGGTCTGCCCGAATCGTTCTCTCGAAGAGGCGAGGCGGTCTAGGCTCGTATGCCATGTTCGTCACCACGGTCCAAGAGGAGATTCCCCTTCTGGGCGGTGATGTCACCGACGGGGTGGTGCGGGTCGGGGACACCGTCCGGCGGCCCAGCAGGGCCTCCACGGGGTCGGTGCACGCGCTCCTGCGCCACCTGGAGCGCTCCGGGTTCGAGGGTGCTCCCCGGGCGCTGGGAGTCGACGAGCGGGGCAGGGAGATCCTGAGCTATGTCGAGGGGGAGTCCGCGGCCAGGCCGCTGCCCTCGTACGCGCTCACCGGGGAGTCGCTGGCCGCGCTGGCGCGGCTGCTGCGAGGTCTCCACGACGCGGCGGAGGGTTTCGTCCCGCCGCGAGGGGCCGTCTGGGAGGCCGGGTCCAACGACGACGCGGCACCGCAACTGATTGGGCACTGCGACGTCAACCTCGACAATGTGATCTTCCGCGACGGGCTGCCCGCCGCGCTGATCGACTTCGACATGGCCCGGCCGACGACCCGGCTGTTCGACGTGGTGACCACGCTGCGCCACTGGGCGCCGATCGCCGATCCCGTCGATCTGGAGCCACTCCAGCGCCGCCTCGACGTCGGTCCCCGGCTCCGGCTGTTCTGCGACGAGTACGGTCTGACGCCCCGCGACCGCCGCCGCCTGCTGGATCTCGCCCGGCTCCGCTTCGACCGCTCGTACCACGCGATGCGGACCAAGGCCGAGGCGCAGGGCGAGGGCGGCGGATGGGCCCGGATGTGGGCGGGCGGGGCGGGGGAGCGCATCCGGCGGGCCCGCGTGTGGCTGGAGACCCACCAGGATGAGCTTCATGAGCATCTCGTTTAGGCGGCCGGAGATCAGGGTGAGGGGAAGGCGGCCGGGGACGGCCGAGGGGGTGGGGATGCTCGCCGGGGTCGTGATCGACGCCGCGCTCGCCGACCCCCGGCGCGGGCACCCGGTCGCGCTGTTCGGTACCGCCGCCGCCGGGGTGGAGAGGCGGGTGTACGGAGACGGCCGGGCCCGGGGCGTCCTCCACGTGGCCCTGTGCGTCATCCCGGTGGCGCTGCTCGGCCAGGCCGCGACCCGGTCGCGCAACCCGGTGGTGCGGGCCGCGCTGAGCGCGGCGGCGACGTGGGCGGTCGTCGGCGGTACGACGCTGGGCCGCGAGGGCGCGGCGATGGCCGGATTCCTGGAGGACGGTGATCTCGCGGGGGCGCGGGGGCGGCTGTCGCACCTGTGCGGGCGCGACCCGGCCGGGCTGGGGGAGGCCGGGCTCGCCAGGGCCACCGTCGAGTCGATCGCGGAGAACACTTCGGACGCGGTGGTGGCGCCGCTGTTCTGGGGGGCGGTGGCCGGGGTGCCCGGCCTGCTCGCGTACCGGGCCGTCAACACGCTGGACGCGATGGTCGGCCACCGCAACGCGCGCTACGAGCGCTTCGGCTGGGCGGCGGCCCGCCTCGACGACGTCGCCAACTTCGTGCCCGCCCGGATCACCGGACTGCTCGCCGCGCTCGGCGCCCCTCTGGTGGGGGGTTCGGCGCGGCGCGCGGTGGCGGTGCTGCGCAGGGACGGCCACCGCCACCCCAGCCCCAACGCGGGCCGCTGCGAGGCCGCCTTCGCGGGGGCGCTGGACCTCACGCTGGGCGGGGTCAACGTGTACGGCACCCGCGTGGAGCACCGGCCGGAGATGGGCGACGGGCCCGAGCCCTCGGTCGCGGACATCCGCAGGTCGGTACGGCTCGCGCGGGCGGTGGGCCTGGCCGCGGCGGGACTCGCCGTCCTGGCCGCCGTTCGCGGCTCACGCGGGAGGAAGGCGTGAAAGGGGTGAAAGGGGCGCTGCTGGTCGCGGGGACGACCTCCGACGCGGGCAAGAGCGTCGTCACCGCCGGGATCTGCCGCTGGCTGGCCCGGCAGGGGGTGAGGGTCGCGCCGTACAAGGCGCAGAACATGTCGCTCAACTCCTTCGTCACCGCCGACGGCGCCGAGATCGGCCGGGCCCAGGCGATGCAGGCCGCCGCGTGCGGGCTGGAGCCCAGCGCGGACATGAACCCGATCCTGCTCAAGCCGGGCAGCGACCGGCGCAGCCAGGTCGTGGTGATGGGCAGGCCGATGGCCGAGGTCGACGCGATGGAGTACTGGGACGTCAAGGAGCGGCTCCGCCAGGTCGCGGTGGACGCGCTGGAGCGGTTGCGGGGCGCGTACGACGTGGTGGTCTGCGAGGGGGCGGGCAGCCCGGCGGAGATCAACCTGCGCAGGGGGGACATCGCCAACATGGGCCTGGCCCGTGCCGCGAACCTGCCGGTCATCGTGGTCGGCGACATCGACAGGGGCGGGGTCTTCGCCGCGCTGTACGGGACGGTGGCGCTGCTGGAACCCGCCGACCAGGCGCTGATCGCCGGGTTCGTGATCAACAAGTTCCGGGGGGCGCCCGAGCTCCTCGAACCGGGGCTGGACATGATCAGGGAGCTGACCGGCCGCGAGGTGTACGGGGTCCTGCCCTGGCTGGACGGCCTCTGGCTGGACGTCGAGGACTCCCTCGCCCTGGACAACCGGCCCGCGATCGGAGCGCGCGCCCCGTACGGCAGGCAGACCCTGCGGGTGGCGGTGGTGCGGCTGCCGCGGATCTCCAACTTCACCGACGTGGACGCGCTGGCCTCGGAACCCGGGGTGGCGGTCCGGTTCGTGACCTCCCCCGGCGAGCTGGACGACGCCGACCTGGTGGTGCTGCCCGGTTCCCGGGCCACGGTCTCCGACCTGGCGTGGCTCCGCGCCACCGGCCTGGCCGCGGCCCTGCCGGGCCGGGCGGTGCTGGGCATCTGCGGCGGGTACCAGATGCTCGCCAGGACCATCCGCGACGACGTCGAGTCGGGAGCGGGCCTGGTCGAGGGGCTGGGGCTGCTGCCCGCGTCGGTGGAGTTCGCCGCGGACAAGACGCTGGGCCGTCCGGCCGGCACCGCGTACGGCCATCCGGTCGCCGCGTACGAGATCCACCACGGCGTGGTGACGGCCGACGGCGGCGAGCCCTTCCTGGACGGCTGCCGGGACGGTTCGGTGTGGGGGACCACCTGGCACGGCGCCCTGGAGAACGACGGCTTCCGCCGGGCCTTCCTCGCCGAGGTGGCCGCCGTCTCCGGGCGTGACTTCACCCCGGCACCGGATGTGTCGTTCGCCGCCCTGCGGGAGGAGAGGCTGGACGCGCTCGGTGACCTGATCGAGCGGAACGTCGACACCGGCGCCCTGCTCAGGCTGCTGGAGGGCGGGGCACCTCGGGGACTGCCGCCGCTGCCACCCGGCGGGGCTTCGCGCGAGGCTCCGGACTTCTCGGCCGGTGTTCCCGCCGCCGGGTAAACTCGAAATTCCCCCGCCAGGTCCGATGGGGGTATGGGAGGCCGACCATGTCCCGCATCCTGATGTTGCTCTTCGTCATCGCGGTGATCGCGGTGGTGGTTGTCGGTGTGACGATGGCGGTCCGCGCCTCGGCGGCACGCAGGTCCATCGCCGAAAGTCCCCGGGAGATCCTCAAGCGCCGCTACGCGGCCGGTGAGATCGACGAGGACGAATACCTCCGCCGCATGTCGGGCCTCTCCCAGGACTGGTAGTCCCGCCGGCCGTGGTCAGGCCGCGGGGGCGGGAGCCGGCTGGTTCGCGGTGATCCAGGCGTCGATCTCCTCCCACTGGTCGAAGAGCCAGCGGATCTGGTCCTCACGGTCGCGCGGCACGTCGGCGGCCTGGACCCGCCACCACTTGGCCTTGATCTGGGCGCTGAGCGGCAGGCGGGTCCAGATGTCCCCGAAGGTGACCAGGTCGTCGAGACCGGTGTGCGCCACGAAGACCACGTCCGCCTCGGGGCAGGCCTCGATGGCGGCGATAGCCCCGTTGGGGCGGGGGGCCATCAGGTGCCGCAGCCTGCGGGCCCGCGCGGCCTCCTCCGACAGGCCCTTCTGCTCCAGCCGCAGGATGGTCCGCCAGCGGCGCTTCGGGGTGAAGTTGCCGCCCTCCGGGAAGATCACCAGGGCGTCGTCGGCGTCCATGTCGGAGGACAGGCGGCGGATCTCGCCGAGGATGCCGCTCTCGGCGGCCTTGCGGTGGACGAAGGCGTTGGGGAGGCGGTTGATCACCACGTCCAGCGAGGGGACGAACTGCAGGGCCGCCTTCATCACGATCCTCGGGCGCCTGCCGTACCGGGCGAGAAGGTGGTGGACGAGCAGGAACGAGTCGCCCGGGCCCGCGTGGCGGGACAGGACGATGACGGGACGGGTGAGGCGGCGGGAGATCTCCTCGGAGGTCGGCGGCGGCTCGTCGACCTCGACGCTCAGGCGGAAGATCCGCACCGCGGCCTCGTAGATCTTGGACAGGAACCACTGGATCAGCTCGTAGTGCCGCTCCTGGTACTCGTCGCGGTTGAGCCGGCCGCCCAGACCGTTCGCCACCCACAGCCACAGGCAGGCGCACAGCGCCATCGACTCCAGCGTCAGCCACGCCATCGCGAACCAGACCAGCCGGGTGCCGCGCCGCTGCGGGGGCGGCAGGCGCAGCGAGGCCGCGGTCACCACCAGCAGCCAGATCGGGAGCGTGAGCACCGCGACGACGGTGAGCACGATGACGAGCGGGGCCAGGACCAGGCGGCGGATGATGCGAGGAGGCAGCACGAGCGGCTCCTGCCTGTGTGGATGTGCGGTCGTGGTGTGTGTGCGGGGCCGGCGTGACTCAGGAGGCGATGATCCGGACGTACCTCCTCAGGAGTACCCCCGGTGTGGCCCTACCCCAATGTGGACATATGACTCGGCTTGGTTTATATCGGCCCGGTGCGGACGGTGGAGTGGCTCAGGGGGACGCCTGCCGGATCAGGTAGTCGGACGAGGCCCGGTACGCGCGGTCGATGTATTCAGATATATGCGATGAATCCCGATAACGCAGCTGAGAGAGGTCTATTCCTGGGCGGGATTCGCCCCCGGACGGCATGACATGGACCTCGATGTCGTCCGGCAGGGTGGCCATCTCCTCGGTGAAGCGGTGCCGCCGGGCGATCTCGAAGGCGGTCATGCCGACCTCCCACGGGCGCCGGGGCACGACCAGGGGACGCTCGATCCTGCCCACGTGCAGCACGTAGACCCGCCGGGCGCCGAGCGCGACGGCCCGGCCGACCGGGATGCTGTGCACCAGCCCGCCGTCGAGGTAGTGGCCGTCGCCGACGCGGACGGGCGGCAGCAGCCCGGGGACGGCGCAGGAGGCGAGGACCGCGTCGACCAGGGGGCCCTCGGTGAACCAGTGCGCGGCGGCGCGCTCGACGGAGGCGGCCACGCACTGGAACGGCACGGACAGGTCCTCGATGCGGGAGACCGGCAGCGTCCGGGCCAGCAGGTCGCGCAGCGGCTCGGAGGAGTGCAGGTGGGTGCCGCTCCTGGCGAGGGTGGACAGCCGGGTCACCCAGGACCCCGCGAACGCCGTACGGACGATCTCCGAACCCCACAGCGTGGTCAGGCGCGCGACCGCGTCACCGGGGGCGGCGGCGAGCACCACGCCGTTCAGCGCGCCCACGGACGTGCCAATGATCACGTCGGGCTTGATGCCCGCCTCGTCGAGCGCCCGCAGCATGCCCACCTCGTGGGCGCCGAGGACGCCCCCGCCACCCAGTACGAAGGCAGTGTCCAGGCTCATGGGCTCACCATAGCCCCGCGGCCGAGCGCGGCGCCGCCTGGCGGGTTCCGGATCCGCGCAACGAAGGGGCGATCAGCTGTCCGGGTCCGGTCATGACCCCGGCGGTGCCGAGCGGGCACGATCTGACGCATGACAGCGGTAGTGGAGACCGAGGGGCTCACCAAGTTCTACGGCGGGCGCCGGGGACTTGAGGATCTCGACCTGGAGATCCGGCCCGGGGAGGTGTTCGGGTATCTCGGCCCGAACGGATCGGGAAAGACGACGACGATCAGGCTGCTCCTGGACGTCATCCGCCCCACCAGGGGCCGGATGACGGTCCTCGGCCGGGATCCCCGCGAGGCGGGCGTGCGGAGCCGGATCGGCTACCTGCCAGGCGAGCTGGCCCTGGAGGGCAGGGAGAAGGCGGGGGAGTTCCTCGCCTTCCTCGGCGCGATGCGCGACGGCGTGCCCAAGGGGCGGATCGAGGCGCTGGCCGAGCGGCTGGAGGCCGACCTGTCGGTGCCCATGGGCAAGCTCTCCAAGGGCAACAAGCAGAAGGTCGGGCTCATCCAGGCGTTCATGCACGAGCCGGAGTTCCTGATCCTCGACGAGCCGACCAGCGGCCTGGACCCGCTGATGCAGCAGGAGTTCCTCGCGATGGTCCGCGAGGTCCGCGCCTCGGGCCGTACCGTGCTGATGTCCTCCCACGTGCTGGCCGAGGCCGAGGACGTCTCCGACCGGGTCGGCATCGTGCGCGGCGGCAGGCTGGTCGCGGTGGAGGACGTCTCCGCGCTCAGGGAGAAGGCGGTGCGCCGGGTGGAGTTCCACTTCGACGCCCCGGTGCCCCGCGAGGCGTTCGAGAACCTGCCCGGTGTACGGGACCTGCGGATGGAGGGGGCCGGGCTGCGCTGCACCATCGACGGCCGCCCGGACGCGCTGATCAAGGCGGCGGCGAGGTTCACCGTGGTGCACATGGTCAGCGCACAGCCCGACCTGGAGGAGATCTTCCTCACCTACTACAGCCAGAACGAGGAAGGAGAGGCGAGCCATGCCGACGCTGGTGTCTAAGAGCCTGCGTGACTACCGCAGGACGCTGCTCGGCTGGACCGTCGGGATCAGCGCGTTCTTCGCGATGTACCTGGCCTACTACCCGACCATCCAGAGCAACCCCGATCTCTACGGGGACATCGCGCTGAGCAAGTTCCCCGGGGCCATGCGCGACCTCATGGGCGGCATGGAGGGCGGCTTCACCAGCGGCTCCGGCTACCTGCAGACCCTGGTCTACCAGCTGTTCGGGCCGCTGCTGTTCATCGTGTGCGCCGCGGTGATCGGCAACCGGGCGATCGCCCAGCCCGAGGAGTCGGGCACGCTGGAACTGGTCCTGACCCTCCCGATCGACCGCAGGCGGCTGGTCCTGGAGCGCTTCGCCGCCCTGGCGCTCGCGCTGCTCGGCGTGGCGGCGGTCACCTTCCTCGTGGTGCTGGGCCTGGCGACGGCCGTCGACATGGGTGTCCCCGCAGACAGGATCCTCGCCGGTCACGTCGGCGTCCTCCTGCTGGCCTTCTTCTTCGGCACGCTCTGCCTGACGGTCGGCGCCGCGACGGGCCGCAGGGGGGTCGCCCCGGCGGTGGTCGGGGTGGTCGTCGTGGCCGGCTACGTGGTCGAGACCATGGGCAAGAACGTGGACGGGGTGTCCTGGCTACGCTGGATCTCGCCGTTCCACTACTACCTCGACGGACGGCCGCTCCAGCTGGGGTTCCCGGTGTGGGACTATCTCGTGCTGGCCGGGGCGACCGTCGCGCTGCTCCTGATCGCGATGCCGGCCTTCGACAGGCGTGACGTGGGAGTCTGATGGACGAGCTGCTTGGCGGCCATCTCCGGGTGTTACGGGAGGCGGCCGCCACCGGCAGGCTGCCCGGCCGGGCCGAGCTCGACGACTGCCGCGCCGCCGGTGCGCTGGCCGCCGAGCGGGGCGCGTCCGCGCGGGCCCTGGTCGAGGCCGCGCTGGCCATGGCCGAGTTGGTGAGCCCCACCCCGCTCCCGGCCCTGCGGCGTACGGTCTCCGCCCTGATGGAGGGGTACGAGAACGCCCAGCGGTCGGCGCTGCGCCAGGAGGAGGCGGCGCGCAGGGAGTTCGTCGACGACCTGCTCCAGGGCCGCGCCGACAGGCTCGCCGAGCGGGCCGAGCACTTCGGGCTCCGCCTGGCCGAGACGTACGTGGTCGCCGTCGCGCGTCCCGCCGGAGCCGCGGGAGCCGCCGGAGCCGCGGGAGACGCCGGTTCCGCCGGAGTCGCGGGAGCCGGAGTCGCCACGGCCGCCCCGGCCGCCGCTCCGGAGGACGGCGGGCTCGCGGGGGAGGCCGAGGGGACGGCCCGGCGGATCGAGGAAGCGCTGGTCGCCCGGTTCGGCTCGCACAACGTGCTGGTCGCGGTCCGCGACGGGATGCTCGTGTGCGTCGCGCCGGGCAGCCTCACCGTCGCGAACGGCGAGTTCACCCACCACGTGCGCCAGGCGTTCGCGCCCGGCTGGCGGGTCGGGCTCGGCCGGGCGCACCGGGGCCCCGGCGGGGTGGTCACCTCCTACCGGGAGGGCGCCAACGCCATCGAGCTCGGTGACCGGCTGGGACTGCGCGCCCCCGTGCTCAAGGCCGCGGACCTGCTGGTGTTCCCGGTGCTGCTGCGGGACCGTACGGCCATCGAGGACCTGGTGACGAGCGTGCTCAGCCCGCTGCTGGAGGCGCGGGGCGGTCCCGAGCCGCTGCTCGCCACGCTGGAGGCCGTCTTCGCCTCCCAGGGCAACCAGACCGCCGCCGCGCGCAGGCTCGGCGTCAGCACCCGGGCGGTGACCTACCGGCTGGAGCGGATCCGCCGCCTCACCGGGTTCTCACCGGATGACCCCACCCAGCGTTTCACCCTGGAGACGGCGGTCCTGGGAGCCCGCCTCCTGGACTGGCCCGCCCACCCGCTGCACTGACCTGGACGGCTCGCCTACCGGCCGCGCCGACCGGGCCGGTCCGTCCGTTCGCCGTGCCGGCCGGGTCGCCCGACCGCCCTGCCGACCGCCGTGCCGTTACGGGATCAGAAGCACCTTGCCGGTCGTACGGCGGGCTTCGAGGTCCTCGTGCGCGCGGGCGGCCTCGGCGAGCGGGTAGCGCTCGGAGATGTGCACCCGCAGCTGACCGGACGCCACCCAGCCGTAGAGGTCGGAGGCGCGCCAGGTGAGCTCGTCCCGGGTGGCGATGTAGGTGCCCAGAGT
Organism: Streptosporangium sp. H16; assembly: GCF_051918855.1. Classification (NCBI taxonomy): domain Bacteria; kingdom Bacillati; phylum Actinomycetota; class Actinomycetes; order Streptosporangiales; family Streptosporangiaceae; genus Streptosporangium; species Streptosporangium sp. H16. Next base: position 123,886 of record NZ_JBPXMD010000002.1, on the reverse strand, counting down.
CGGGCGGGTCAGGAAGAGGGAGCCGCTTTTGGCGAGGAGCTGCGGGTCGAGCGGCGGGACTGGGCCGCTGGCCTGGCCGTACAGCGCCATCATGCCGCGCGGTCGCAGCGAGGCGACGCTCTCGTCGAAGGTGGCCGCGCCCACGCCGTCGTAGACGACGTGCACGCCGGAGCCGGTCAGGTCGCGGACGGCGTCGGCGAAGCCCTTGTAGCGGAACACCTCGTCGGCGCCCGCCTGGCGGGCCAGGATCTCCTTCTCCTCGGTGGAGACCGTGCCGATCACCCGGGCGCCGCGCAGCTTGGCGATCTGGGTGAGCAGCAGGCCCATGCCCCCGGCGGCGGCGTGCACCAGGACGTCGTCCCCCGCCTTCACCTCGTACGTGGAGTGCGTCAGGTAGTGCGCGGTCAGCCCCTGGAGCGTCACGGCCGCCGCGACCTCGGCGGCGACCCCCTCGGGCACGGTGAGCAGCTTGGAGGCGGGCACCGTGGCCCTGGAGGCGTAGCTGCCCGGCACGTTGGCCCAGGCCACGGTGTCGCCGACGGCGACGTCACGGACGTCCTCGCCGACCGCGGCGACGGTGCCCGCGCCCTCCTCCCCGGGGACGAAGGGCAGTGAGAGCGGGTAGCGGCCGATCCGGTGGTAGACGTCGATGAAGTTCACGCCGGAGGCGGCGACGTCGACCAGGACGTCGCCCGGGTTCAGCTGGGGATCCGGGTGGTCGTCGGTGTAGGTGAGAACCTCGGGCCCGCCGGTGGCGGAGACGACTATGGCGCGCATCGTGCTGAACTCCTTAGGTCAGTCGAATGTCTCGATCGTCCCCATTGTCATGCGGATCACTCACCGTCGAGGCCATCCGGTCAGGGCTGCCGGGTGGTGGGCGGACCGTGCAGGGTGAAGTTGTCGAACGCGGTCCGCAGGACCGCGTTGCTGTTCTCGCCCACCCTGGCGATCACGCCGACCAGCCCGTTGGGCAACGGGTTGGTGTCGAGGAACGACTGGGTCTGCTCGTCGTTGACCCACATGGTGAGCTGCACGCCCCCCTCGACGCCGGTGCACTCGGCCGTGAGCCGGATGGCCTCGCCCTTGGGCAGGTCGACTTTGACGGGCTTGGTGAGCTCGCCCCCGGCGCTCTTCACGGTCTTGCGGATGCGGGCGTTGCCCGTGGTGTCGAGCAGGAACTCGTACCGTGTCGCCTTGTTGTCGTCCTCGCCCCGGCAGAACAGCCCGTACTCGCCCATCCCGGTGGTGCCGGAGCGGATCGTGATGTCGGAGCCGAGCAGGATCCTGCTCGGTGTGATCGGCGTGGGGCTGGCCGTGGGGTCGGGGGTGGCCGGGGGAGCGGACACGAAGGGGATCGGGGCCTGCTCCCGCCTGACGGGGGAGTACCCGCTGACGTCGACGGCGTAGTAACCCTCGGGGGCGTAGCCGTACGTGCCGGTCATCGGGCTGTAGGTGCCGCCGCTCCAGCCGGTGCCGCTCTGGGTGAAGTCGTCCTGGTAGAGCAGGGCGAGGTTCTCCGGCGGGCCGCCGGGAGCGAGCGCGAGGCGCAGGCCGAGCCCTCCGGCCGCCACCATCAGGGCCGCCACGACCACCCCGACCACCAGTTTCCGCCGTCCGGCAGTCCCGCCTCGCGAGAGGAAAGGCCCGGTGTCGTCCCGTGGCCGCTCGGGAAGGGTGTGGCCGGGACCGTCGTGGAAGGCGCCGGGCGCGACGTGGCCGGGCCCCGCCTGCGAGGCGCCGGAGACCGTGTGGCCGCCTCGCGCGGACGGCGCGGTGTGGCTCCAGTCGGGATCGGCCGCGTGACCCGCGTGACCCGCGCGCCCTCGGCCGGGAACGGAGTTCTGTTCCACGGGTCCGCTGCCGGAGCCGGGGAAGGGTGGCCCGGCGGGTCCGGTCCAGGGGGCGCCGCCGGGCGGTCCCTGAGGTCCCTGAGGTTCCTGCCAGGAGGCCTGGACCGAGTGGGCGGCCTGCTCGGGCGCGGCGGAGCGGCCCACCAGGTGGTCGAGGAGCTGCTGTGAGGTGGGCCGGTTCCGCGGGTCCTTGGTCAGCGCGTAGGTGACCAGCTCGCGCAGCGCGGGCTCCATGCCCTCCAGGGACGGCTCGGTGTTGAGCACCTGGTACAGCACCGCGGGCAGCGCCTCGCCGCCGAACGGTGCCCGCCCGCTCGCGGCGAAGGCCATCAGGCAGCCCCACGAGAACACGTCGCAGGCGGCCGAGACCGGCTCGCCGCGCAGCACCTCGGGCGCCATGTAGCGGGGGGTGCCGAGGATCTCGCCGGTCCCGGTCATCCCGCTGAGGGTGTCCAGCGCGCGGGCGATGCCGAAGTCGATGACGCGGGGGCCGACGGGGGAGAGCAGCACGTTGGACGGCTTGAGGTCGCGGTGCACCACTCCGGCGCTGTGGATGGCGGTCAGCGCGGTCGCCACCCCGACGGCGAGCGCGTCGAGGCTGGAGCCGCGGAGCGGGCCGCCGGAGTCGACGGCCTCCTCGAGGTTGGGCCCGGTGACGTACTCGGTGACGACGTAGAGCTGGTCGTCGTCGAGCGCCGCCTCGATGACCGCGGCCGTGCAGAACCTGCGGACCCGCTGCGCCGCGTCGGCCTCCCTGCGGAAGCGCATCCGGAACCGTTCGTGCTGGCTGTACTCCGGATTGATGACCTTGATGGCGACCTGCTGCCCGTCAGGGGACTCGCCAAGATAGACCGTGCCCATCCCGCCCCGGCCCAGCCTGCTGAGCACGCGGTATCGGCCTATCTGCAGGGGTTCGTCGGGACTGAGGTTGTTCACCTTTGTACCTAACCGCATACGCCGTCACATGAGTGGCTCAGCCTATCGATCTCTTGCCGCTCGCCAGCAGTCGCAACAGCGGCAGGTCCACTTTTTCCAGACTGTCCACGCTCAGCACGTCCTCCGCCACCGGATCGCCGGAGACCGACACCACCCGGCACCCGGCCGCGCGGGCCGCCGCGAGCCCGGTGGGACTGTCCTCCACGGCCACGCAGTCGGCCGGGTCGAGGCCCAGCCCGGAGGCCGCCCGCAGGTACGGGTCGGGCAGCGGCTTGCCGCGCGCGGTGTCCTCGGCTGCCACGACCAGGGCGAACCGCTCCGCCCCGACGGTGTGCAGGACCATGTCGACGATGAGCCGCGGCGAGGCGCTGACCAGGGCCGTGGGCACGCCTTCCGCCCCCAGGTCGTCCAGCAGCCGGATCGCGCCTGGCAGCGGTGTCACCCCGCCGGAGACCCGTTCGGCGAAGGCCTCGGTGAGCCGCGCCCCGACCCGTTCGACCCTGGCCCGTTCGGCCCCGGCCCGCTCCGCACCGGCCCGTTCGACCCCGGCCTGTTCCGTACCGGCCCGCTCCGTACCGGGCGGCGCGGGGGCGCGGCGCGCGAGGTAGCCGGCCGCGTCCTCGACCAGGCGGCCGAGGACGTGGCCGGCGTCGGCCTCCGTCAGCTCCAGGTCCAGCTCGGCGGCGACCTCCACGCATGCCTGCCACCACATCCCCTCGGTGTCCACGAGCGTGCCGTCCATGTCGAACAGGACGGCTCCGAGCTCACCCGACACCCGCGACGTCCTCCGACTCGGCCGCCTCCGGGGACCCCGGGGACGCCGGGGACTCCGCGGGGTCCTCGGAGGTGAGGGCGGGCGCGGGGGCGGTGCGCGCGGCGACGAGCACGGGCCGCTGCACGAGGGCGACGTCCACCCGCGTGCCCGGCGCCAGGCGTACCGCGTCGTGTCCCGGCACGTCGCTGAGGACCTCCAGCTCGCCCACCCGCACCCGCAGCCGCGCGGTGGAGCCGCGGAAGGACGACGCCACGATCGTGGCGTTCCCGTCGGGGGAGGGGGTGACCAGCACGGCCTCGGGGCGTACCAGCACGTCGACGTCGGGCGAGGACGGCAGCGGGCCGTCCACCGGCATGAGCTTGCCCATGACGGTGACCTCCTGGCCGGACAGGCGGCCGGGGACGTGGTTCATCGCACCGACGAACTCCGCCACGAACGGGGTGGCGGGCCGGTCGTAGACCTCGGCCGGCGGGCCGCACTGCTCCAGCCGCCCGGCGCGCAGCACCGCGACCTTGTCGGCGACCGACAGGGCCTCCTCCTGGTCGTGGGTGACGAAGATGGTGGTGATGCCCAGTTCGAGCTGGAGCCGCCGGATCTCCTCGCGCAGCGAGACACGGACCTTGGCGTCCAGCGCGGACAGCGGCTCGTCGAGCAGCAGCACGCGCGGCTCCAGCGCCAGCGCCCTGGCCAGGGCGACGCGCTGCTGCTGGCCGCCGGACAGCTCGTGCGGGTAGCGCTGGGCGTGCGTCGGCAGGCCGACCAGCTCCAGCAGCTCGTCCGCCCGCGCGTGCCGCTTGGCGGTCGGCACCTTGCGCACCCGCAGCCCGAAGGCCACGTTGTCCCTGGCGTTGAGGTTGGGGAACAGGCTGTAGGACTGGAAGACCATGCCCGCGTCCCGCCGGTTGGCGGGGACCCGGGTGATGTCCTTGCCGTCCACGAGCACCGCTCCGGCGTCGGGGTGCTCGAAACCGGCGACGCAGCGCAGCGCCGTGGTCTTCCCGCAGCCGGAAGGGCCGAGCAGGGCCATCAGCTCGCCCTGTTCGACGGTGAGGTCCAGGCCGTCCAGGGCCACCGTACGGCCGAACGCGCGGCGCAGCCCCCGGAACTCGACGGTCATCTGCGTTTCCTTCCCGCACCCGAGAGGGTGAGCAGCAGCAGCCAGATGAGGAGCAGGCTGATGATCGACAGGGCGACGGAGAGCTGCCCGTCGTTCCCGGAGATGGTCACGATCCAGACCGGGAACGTCTCGTAGCCGAGCAGGGCCGCGATGGTGTACTCGCCGAGCACCAGCGCGAGGGTGAGGAACGAGGCGCTGGCGATGGAGGAGCGGATGTTGGGGATGATCACCCGGAACAGCACGTACGGCCACGAGGCGCCCAGGTTGCGGGCCGCCTCCACCAGCGTCCGCACGTCGATCGCGCGCAGCCCGGCGTCCAGCGACCGGTAGGCGAACGGCAGCGTCAGCATCACGTACGCGAGCACGAGGACGAACGGGAACCTCTCGTCCTGGATGGCGATCAGCGTCGCCCAGAACGGTGTGGCGGCCAGCGCGTCGACGCCCTCGCGCAGCGCCGTGCTGATGCCGACCACGTAGGTGATCGGGGGTACGACCAGCGGGAGCGTGGAGATCAGCTCCAGCACCGGCCGCAGCCGGGGCGCGCCGAGCCGTACGGCCAGCATCGCCGGAAGGGTTAGCAGCAGCACCGCGACGATGGTGCAGGCGGCGAGCGCGAGGGAGAGCAGCAGGCTGGGCAGGAAACCGGGCGCCGACAGGATCCGCCCGTAGGCGGCGAGCGAGAAGCCCTGCCCCTCCGAGTAGACGGTGAACCAGAAGGACACCGCCATCGGCACGACGAAGTAGATCGCCGCGACGACCAGCACGATCCCCCGCCAGGCCCGGCGCTGCCCGGGGCGGGCGGTGGCGGCGGGGCCCGGGGTGACGTCGGTCAGGGTGGCTACCGCAACCATCGGGAGCTCCTCTTCTGCAGCGGCAGGTAGACCGCCATCACCAGCAGCGCGACGACGATCATGTCGAGGCTCAGCGCGAGCGCGACGTTCTCGTACCCGATGAGGACGTCCCCGGTGAGGGCCTCGGCGATCTGCAGGGTGACCAGCGGGACCGTGCTGCCCACCATGGCGTAGGCGGTGGCGTAGGCGGCGAACGCGCCGCCGAACAGCAGGACGACGCCGCCGAGCAGGGCGGGGGTCAGCACCGGGATGCCGACGTAGCGCCAGAACTGCCAGGCGGTGGCGCCGTTGTTCTGCGCCGCCTCCCGCCACTGCGGGCGCAGGCCGTCCAGCGCCGGGGTCACGACGAGCACCATCAACGGCACCGAGAAGTACATGTAGACCAGGGCCAGGCCCCAGAAGTTGTACAGCACCCCCGGGCCGAGGCCCAGCGTGGTGGTGATCACCCCCGAGTTGCCCAGGGTGGCGATCCAGATGAAGGCCAGCGGCACGCCGCCGAAGTTGGACAGCACGCCGGAGAAGGTCAGCACGGCCTCGCGCAGCGCGGTGAACCGGGAGGTCAGCACCGCCTGGGCCAGGAACGTCCCGGCGACCGCGGCGGCGACCGCCACCACGGCCGACAGCTGGACGCTGCTGAGCAGGGCGTTCAGGTAGGGCCCCTGAAGGCTCCTGGACAGGTTGGCGGTGCCGAGGGAGGACACCTTGGTCGCCGGGTCCTTGACGGTGAACGCGCCGACCAGCAGCGTGAGCGCCGGGATCCCGAAGGCCACCGCCGTCACGACCAGCAGCGGCAGGGTTCCCAGCCAGTTCTTGGATCGAGGACGGCCGCCGCCGCGCGGGGCGGCGGCCGTGACGGCGGGGACGGTCATCCCGAGACCGCGGCGCCCCAGCCTCCGGCCAGGACCTCCTTGGCCTTGTTGACCTGCTCCTCCGTCGGGAAGGTGGGCTCACCCTCGACCGGCGGGAGGTTGGCCTCCGCGGCCGCGTCGACCGTGCCGTCGGCCTTCATCGCGGGCAGCAGCACCGGGCGGGCGAAGCCGCCGAGGTAGAGGTTCTGGCCCTCGGGGCTGTAGAGGAACTCCTGCCACAGGCGCGCGGCGGCCGGGTGCGGGGCGTCCTTGTTGATGGCCTGGGCGTAGAGCTGGAAGTACTTGCCGTCGCTGGGGATGACGGTCTTCCAGTCGAGGCCCTTCTCGGCCATCTTGGGGGCGTAGGCGGCGTTGTTGTAGTCCCAGTCGATGCTGATCTGGGTCTCGCCCTTCTCGATGGTGGCCGGGGTGGTCTCGACGGGGTTGAAGTTCCCGGTGTCCTTCAGTTTCTTGAAGAAGTCCAGCCCGGGCTGGATGTCGTCGAAGGAGCCGCCGTTGGCGAGGGCCGCCGCGTACACGCCCGCGAACGCCGAGCCCGACTTGGTGGGGTTGCCGTTCAGGGCGACCTTGCCCTTGTACTCGGGCTTGAGCAGGTCGGCGTAGGTCTCCGGGCACTTGGCGATCTTCTTGGCGTCGCAGCCGATGGAGATGTAGCCGCCGTAGTCGTTGAACCAGAGGCCGCTGGGCTCCTTCTGGTTCTCGGGGATCTTGTCCCAGGTCTCGACCTTGTACGGCGCGAACAGGCCCTCGGCGGCGCCGCTGATCGCGAAGGACTGGCCGAGGTCGAGCACGTCGGGGGCGCGGTCCTGGCCCTTGCGGGTCTTCACCGCGTTGATCTCGTCGGCGCTGGAGGCGTCGGGGGTCTCGCTCTCGATCTCGATGCCGTACTTCGCCTTGAAGGCCTCGATGATCTTTCCGTAGTTGGCCCAGTCGGGCGGGAGGGCGATGACGTGGAGCTTGCCCTCCTTCTTGGCGGCCTCGACGAGCTTGTCCAGCCCGCCGAAGTCGGCCGCGGAGGTGGCGGTTCTGGCGTCCACTCCGGCCGCGGAACCTCCGTCGGAGGTGCCTGCGGACGGTGCCGTCGTACCGGGGGCGGCTCCGCACGCGGCGGCGCCGACCAGGAGGAAGGCGGCCAGGCCTGCAAAGCGAACTCGGGATGCGATCACGGTGTCTCCCAAGGGGGTGTCGCGCAATATTTCACGAAAGTAGACGAACTTGTACAAACAAGCTAGACCTCCTCTGTCGTGAATCAGTTGCTGTTTGGTGAACGGACGAAGTACGGCGGTGAAATGCGTGAACCGGGGCTATGTGAGCTATTAATGCTTGTTTAGGGTGGGGCTGAGCCGGCCGCCAGGTGCGCGCAGCGAGGGATCCCGCCGACGCGCGCCGGGCCGGGAGCGAGAGGGCGGCTTGAGAGGCGAGGCGAGGCGAGATTGCGCGGTCACCGGGTGTTCGCGGATGCGTGGAGAGGTGCCCTGGAGTTCGCGGGCGCGCCGGAGGGGACGCGGGCGCTCGCGGGCCGTCAGGAACGAGCGCGGGTTCTCACGGAGGCGCGGGCGCTCGTGAGCCGTCGGGAAGGGGCGCGGGCGTTCGCGGGCCGTCGGGAAGGGGGGCGGGCATGACGGCCCGGTACATGGGCATCGCGGAGGAACTGCGCGACGCGATCATGCGAGGTGAGCACCCCGTGGGCGCCCAGCTGCCCTCCGAGGCCGAACTGGCCACCCGCTTCGCCGCCTCGCGCGGCACGATCCGCCAGGCGGTCGCCGTGCTCGCCACCGAGGGCCTGGTCGGGTCCCGGCAGGGGGCCAGGCGCATCGTGCTCGGCCGCGAGCGCAGCCAGAGCTTCGCCGAGCTGCACAGTTTCGCCCAGTGGGCGCGGGCGATGGGCTACCGGGTCAGCGGGCAGGTGCTGCAGCAGCGTCGCAGGGGTGCGGGCGCCACCGAGGCCGTACGGCTGGCGCTCCAGCCCGGTGATCCGGTGCTCTCCGTGCTGCGGCTGCGCTCCCTGGAGGGCGAGCCGGTGATGCTGGAGCGCACGGTCTACGCCGGGTGGATCGCGCCGGCCGTCGAGCGCATCGAGCCGGGCTGTGAGTCGGTCACCCAGGCGCTGTACGACAGCGTCGGCCTCGTCTTCGCCTACGGCGAGCACCTCATCGACGCGGTGGCCGCGGGCGTCCAGGACGCCAGGCTGCTGGCCGTGCGCAGGGGCAGCCCGCTGCTGCGCCAGCGCCGGGTCACCACCACCCACGAGGGACGGCCCGTCGAGTGGTCCGACGACCGCTACCGCGCGGGCAGCGTGACCTTCAGCATCCGCAACTCGGTGGACGCCAACCCGCTCGTACGGCAGGTGGGTGACTTGCGCCCGGCGCCGTGAGAACGTATGTTCGATATGCCAGGCCCGCCTTCCCCCGGGTGCTCGTTCGAAAGCCGCGGGAGAGGCGTCTTGAGCAGACTTTACGGCGACCCCATCGAGGTGTGGATCCGCGACGGGCAGCCCGTCCAGTTCGTCTGGCGCGACCGCCTCTACACCGTCCGCCGGGTCCTCGACCACTGGGTCGTCGCGCGCGAGTGGTGGAAGATCTCCGACAGCGATCCCGGCGAGCGGCGGTTCTGGCGGGCCGAGGCCGCCACGGGTGATCAGGCCGGCACCTACGAGCTCCGGTTCGACACCGCGGGCGAGGACTGGTTGCTGATCAGGGCATGGGACTGACGCTTCGCCCCGGTCCGCCTTCCGCCGGGTGGGGCGGCCCTCGCTCACTGCCCGGCGGGGTGGACCTCCTGGGGCTGGTCCTGCTCCGACGCCTCCGGCGAGGAAGCCTCCGGGGCGGCGGGCGCGGGGGGCGGGGAGCTCCTCACGAGCAGGTGCGGGACGGCCTCCGCCGGAGGCGGCGGGAGGTGGTGCTCCGCGTCGGCCTGCCGCCGGTGCCTGGCACCCACGGCCTGGATCCCGGTGATCTGCCGTACGGTCGCCGCGCACAGCAGGGAGGCGACCGCGACGGCGATCAGCTCGGTCGGCCCGAAGCCGGTCAGGTTCGTGCCTCCCTGGGACGCCCCCGGCCACAGCCGGGCCAGCACCAGGGTGAGCGCGACGAGCCAGCTCAGCCACCAGGCGGTGAGCAGCGCCGTCCAGCGGAGGCGGCGGTCCAGCGGCGGACGGGAGGCCCACCACAGCCGGTCGACCAGCACGGCGGGCGCGACCAGGTTGACCACCGGCACGAACCAGCTCACCAGGACCGGTGCCACCGCGGTCAGGTCGGCGCCCTGCCGGGCGCGCAGCAGCCAGTTCAGGTACGCGGCGACGGCGGCGATCGCGGTCGCGGCGAAGAACATGATCAGGATGGCGAAGACGGTGACCGCGCCGAAGACCGCGTCGGCGCCGGGGGCGTGGGGGTCGCCGCCGAGCTCGGCTATCTCCAGGACGAGGCGCCGGCCACGGGCCTGTTCGAACACCGCCAGGGCGGCGATCGCGATCACCAGTGCGGTGAGAGCGACGTAGACGGCCGAAGCCGACCTTTTCTGTAGAGATGGGATAGAGCGCATGTATATCTCCCCCCGCCATGCGCCGAGGACCTGCCCTCTTTCTATCCCGTCAGCTCTCCCGCTAATCAGCCCAAACGACCCGCTCAGCCGACGATGCCGGACTCCCACGCCCACGCGGCGGTCTCCACCCGGTTCCTGGCACCCAGCTTCGTGTGGATGCTCCCCAGGTGCGTCTTCACGGTCGACAGCGAGACGAACAGCTCGGCGGCCACCTCCTGGTTGGTCCGCCCCCTGGCCACCAGGCGCACGACGTCCAGCTCGCGCTCGGTGAGGGGCTCGCTGGGCGGCCGGACGGCACCGGTCCGAGGACGGGACAGGTGTTCGAGCAGGCGTACGGTCACCGACGGCGACACCAGCGCGTCCCCTGCCGCCGCGGCCCGGATCGCCTCGATGAGCAGCGTCGGCCCGCTGTCCTTGAGCAGGAAACCGGTCGCCCCGGCGCGCAGCGCCCCGTAGACGTACTCGTCGAGGTCGAAGGTGGTGACGATGACCACCTTCATCGGGTCCTGCACCCCCGGCCCCGCGAGGATGCGGGTGGCCTCCAGGCCGTCCAGCTTGGGCATCCGGATGTCGAGCAGGCACACGTCCGGCCGCAGCCTCCGCGCCAGCTCGACGGCCTCGGCCCCGTTCGCGGCCGTCGCCAGGACCTCCATGTCCTCCTGGGCGTCCAGAATCATCTGGAACCCGGTCCGTACCAGCTCCTGGTCGTCGGCGATGAGCACCCGAATCGTCACCTCATGGATTGTGCCAGCCCGCGAGCGGGTCCGGATCGGGCATCCGGCCGATGTGCCGGCGAACGGTGGCGAATCATCCTTTCGGCCGACCCCGGCGGGGGACCCTGGAAGCGATCGGCCGATCCGTCGCCGCGCTCCCCGCCGGGAGGGTGGGTCTCGTTCCCGGCGGCGATCGACGGCGCCGGGATCGACGCCGCATTCTCTGCCCTCGGCCGCAGGCAGGCTTACGCGCCGCGCCGCTCCGCCCCGCCAGAGAGGCGGGGCGGGCGGTCTTCGCACCGGCTCGCACCGGCTCGCACCGGTTCGCGCCGGTTCGCGCCAAGAGGAGTGGCGCCGCCCGGGTCCGGGGTGTGGTCAGCCCAGGACCATGTCCCTGACGGTCTTCAGGGACGCCTCGTCGCGGGGGCCCATGACCAGGAGGTTGCTCACCGGGCTCTCGCGCCACAGCTGCAGGCGTTCGCGGATGCGGCCCACCGGGCCGACCAGGGAGATGCCGTCGGCCAGCTCGTCGGGAATCGCGTTGAACGCCTCGTCCCTGCGTCCGGCCAGGTAGAGGGCCTGGATCTCCTCGGCGGCCTCGGCGTAGCCCATCCTGCCGATGATGTCGGCGTGGAAGTTGCGGCTCTTGGCCCCCATGCCGCCGATGTAGAGGGTCAGCATCATCTTCACCCCGTCCAGCGCCGCCCTGACGTCGTCGGTGATCACGGTCATCACCATCGCGGCGATGTCGAAGCCGGGGCCGGCTCCGGCGAGCGAGGGGCCGTACATCCGCTCGATCTTCTCGGGGAACACGAACAGCGGCAGCCAGCCGTCGGCGATCTCGGCGGCGAGCGCGACGTTCTTCGGGCCCTCGGCGCCGAGGTAGAGGGGGATCTCGGCGCGTAGCGGGCGGGTGATCAGCTTCAGCGGCTTGCCGAGGTTCGCCCCTCCCGGGTAGGGGAGGGGGTAGTGCTCGCCGTCGCTCGTCACCGGCCCCTCGCGGCGCCACACCTTGCGCATGATCTCGACGTACTCGCGGGTGCGGGCGAGCGGCTTGGGGAACGGCGTGCCGTACCACCCCTCGACGACCTGGGGCCCCGACGCGCCGATGCCGAGCAGCAGCCGCCCGCCGGTGAGATGATCGAGCGTCATCGCGGTCATCGCGGTCGCCGCCGGGGTTCTCGCGGAGATCTGCACCACGGATGTGCCCAGTTTGATGCGGGACGTCCGCGCGCCGTACCAGGCCAGAGGGGTGAAGGCGTCGCTACCGTAGGCTTCCGCGGTCCAGACGGACTCGTACCCCAGCCGTTCGGCGGTCTGGACGAGTTCGGTGGCGTCGTCGGCGTTCCGTTGCCAGTAGCCGAGGTTCAGGCCGAGCTTCAGGTCGGTGCTCACGGGGGTCTCCTCGCGACGTGACGCCGGACGGGCTCCGCAATTAGAACACGTTCTATATTGGTCGGTCGAGTGTGAGGTGTCGAAATTCGGTCTCCCGGGAAGCGTGCACATGTGCTCAATGCCGCTCGCAAACTCCTCTCCCTGATCTCGCTCCTCGCCCTCGCCGCGATCGGAACGATCCCGGCCGTGGCGCACGCGGCGGGACGGCCCAACGTCGTGCTGATCCTCGTCGACGACCTGGAATCGGGTGATCTACAGAAATTTCCCAATATCTGGAGCCTGCTCGCCCAGGGTGGCACCAGCTTCGACAGGTTCTTCGTGCCCAACTCCTGGTGCTGCCCCTCGCGCGCGTCGATCATGCGGTGCCAGTACGTGCACAGCCATGGCGTGTACACCAACACCGCCCCCGAGGGGGGCTTCACCAAGTACTACACATCCGGCCTGGAACGTTCCAATATCGCGACGTGGATGAAGTCGGCCGGATACCGCACCGGGCTGATGGGCAAATACCTCAACCACTATCCCGGCGGCGCCACCTCCGCCACCCACGTGCCTCCGGGCTGGGACGAGTGGGACGTACCGGTGCGCAGGCTGTACGAGGAGTACGGCTACACGCTCAACGAGAACGGCATGCTGCGCGACTACGGCTTCGCGCCGCAGGACTATCTGACCGATGTGCTCAGCGCGAAGGCGGCGGCGTTCGTCTCCCAGCCCAGCCAGGATCCGTTCTTCCTCTACCTCGCCCCGGTCGCCCCGCACAACCCGGCCAACTACGCCCCCCGGCACCAGGCCGCCTTCGCCGGGGTGGTGGCCCCGCGCACCCCGTCCTTCAACCAGCCCGACGTCAGCGCCGAGCCGCTCTGGCTCAGGTCGCTCCCGCCGCTCGACGCCTCGAAGATCCGCAGAATCGACCGGCACTACCGGGACCGGCTCCGGGCGATGCTCGGCGTGGACGACATGGTGGGCACCCTCGTCGAATCTCTCAGGGCCTCCGGCAAGCTGGATGAAACGTATATCTTTTTCGCCTCCGATAACGGGTTCCACCTGGGCCAGCACCGGCTTCCCCACGGCAAGACCACGCCCTTCGACGAGGCGATCAAGGTGCCGCTGCTGGTCAGGGGGCCCGGTGTGCAGGCGGGCCGCGTCGTGGGGGACATGGCCGCGAGCATCGACCTGGCCCCGACGTTCGCCCAGCTCGCCGGGGCCACGCTCCCCGACTTCGCCGAGGGCCGCTCCCTGCTGCCGCTGCTGCGGGGCGAGAGACCTCCCTCGTGGCGCCAGAACGTGCTGCTGGAGTTCTACCGCCCGACCAGCCCGAGCTCGGCCCGCCAGACCCCGGTCCCGGCGTACCAGGGGATGCGGACCGCCCAGCACACCTTCGTCCGCTACTCCACCGGCGAGTACCAGATCTACGACCTCCTCAGGGATCCCTACCAGCTCCGCAACCTCGCCGCCGAGACGCCGCTCCCCGTGATCGCCGAGTTCAACCGGCAGCTCGACGCCCTGGTCTCCTGCTCGGGCGCCACCTGCCGCTCAGCCGACTCGGTCACTCCGCCCCTGCTGCCCTTCAAGCCCCTCGTCGTCCTCAGCCCCTGGGGGACGTGAGATGCCGGGGTAGGCCCGCCGCAGGTGGTCCTCGACGGCGGCCGAGGCCTCCGCCGCGTCCCCGGTGGCGATGGCCCGGTGGATCCGGCGGTGGTCGGCCATGAGCCCGGCCGTGCCGCCGAGGCGCTCGACCGCCTCGACCGCGTAGCGGCGGAGCGAGTCGCGCAGGGAGAGCATCATGGCGGTGGTCAGCCTGTTGCCCGACGCCTCGGCGATGGCCACGTGGAAGGCCGTGTCGTGCTCGACGAACTCCTCGGCCGTCGTCGTGGCGTCCATGCGCTCCAGCGCGGCGGTGAGTGCCGACAGGTCGGCCCCGTGGGCGGCGGCGTGCGCGGCCGACCACTTCTCGATCATCAGCCGGGCGTCGACGACCTCCTCCAGTGACAGGTTCGACAACCCGAGGTGGAGCCTCAGCAGGTCGCTCAGTGCCTCGGCGGGCCTGGAGATGAGGAAGGCCCCCGCGTCCGGACCCCGTCCGACCTGCGACGACACCACCCCCAGGGTCTCCAGAACCCGCATCGCCTCGCGTACCGACGACCGGCTCACCCGCAGCTGCTCGGCGAGCTGACGCTCGCCGGGCAGGCGGTCCCCGACCCGGAGCCCGTCACCCGCGATGCGCCGCTCGATCTGGGCGATCACGTCCTCGAACGCCCGGGTGCGCCGGACCGGCTGCCAACCGCTCAAGAGGACCTCCTCTTGTGGGGAAATGTGGTCAGACCATACTGTGGTCGGACCATTGAAAGGAAGGAGTGCCGTGCGCGTCGCCCTCTTCATCACCTGCGTGAACGACACACTGTTTCCCGGTACCGGGCGGGCGGTCGTCACGCTGCTGCGCCGCCTCGGGTGTGATGTCGAGTTCCCGCGGGCGCAGACCTGCTGCGGCCAGATGCACGTCAACACGGGATACCCCGAGGAGGGCAGGCGGCTCGCGCGGCACTTCGTGGACGTCTTCGCCGGGTACGACGCGGTCGTCGCGCCGTCGGGATCGTGCGCCGCGATGGTCCGCGAGCAGTACCCGAGGCTCGCCCGCACTTCCGCCACCCGCACTTCCGCCACCCCCGCCATGGCCGGGTCCGGCACCCCCGGGGGCCTGATCACCGGGACCACCGAGGCCGCCGCGGCCGGAGAGGCGCCCGGTTCCTTCGCCGCCGAGGTGGCCGAGATGGCACCCAAGGTTCACGACCTCTCCGAGTTCCTCGTCGACGTCCTCGGTGTCACCGACGTCGGCGCCTACTTCCCGCACCGGGTGACCTACCACCCGACGTGCCACTCGATGCGCGTCCTCCGGGTGGGCGACCGGCCCACCCGGCTGCTGGAGCAGGTCAGGGGGCTCGAGCTGGTCCCGCTCCCCGGAGCCGACGAGTGCTGCGGCTTCGGCGGCACCTTCGCGGTGAAGAACCCGGCGATCTCCGCGGCCATGTGCGCCGACAAGGTGCACAACGTCGCGACCACCGGCGCCGAGGTGCTGTGCGCCACCGACAACTCCTGCCTGATGCACATCGGCGGCACCCTGAAGCGCCAGCGCGCCGGCGTGCGGATCATGCATCTCGCCGAGATCCTCGCCGCCACGGAGGCCACCCGATGAGCGGCACGTTCCTGGGCATGCCCGCCTTCCCGGTGAACGCCGCGGTCGCCGTGCAGGACTCGCAGCTCAGATACAACCTCCGCAAGGCCACCCGCACGATCCGCGGCAAGCGGGCCTCCGTGGTCGGCGAGCTGCCCGACTGGGCCGAGCTCCGCCGGGCGGGCAAGGAGATCAAGGACCACACCCTGCGCAACCTGGAACGCTACCTCCTCCGGATGGAGGAGGCCGTCACCGCGGCGGGCGGCCACGTCCACTGGGCGGCCGACGCCGAGGAGGCCAACCGGATCGTCGCCGGCCTGGTCAAGGCCACCGGCGAGACCAGCGTGGTCAAGGTCAAGTCGATGGCCACCCAGGAGATCGGCCTCAACGAGGCCCTCCTGGAGGAGGGCATCACCGCGTACGAGACCGACCTGGCCGAGCTGATCGTCCAGCTCGGGGACGACTGGCCCTCGCACATCCTGGTCCCGGCGATCCACCGCAACCGCTCGGAGATCCGCGAGATCTTCCAGGACAAGATGGCCGACTGGGGCCGCGCGGCGCCCGAGGACCTGACCGACGAGCCCCGCGCCCTCGCCGAGGCCGCCAGGCTCCACCTGCGCGAGCGCTTCCTGTCGACCAAGGTCGCGATCTCCGGCGCCAACTTCATGATCGCCGAGACCGGCACGCTGGTGGTGCTGGAGTCCGAGGGCAACGGGCGGATGTGCCTCACCCTGCCCGAGACGCTGATCAGCGTGGTCGGCATCGAGAAGCTGCTGCCGAGCTGGCGGGACCTGGAGGTCTTCCTCCAGCTGCTGCCCAGGAGCTCCACCGGCGAGCGGATGAACCCCTACACGTCCACCTGGACGGGCGCGGTCGAGGGCCAGGAGTTCCACCTGGTGCTGCTCGACAACGGCCGCACGAACGTGCTGGCCGACGAGGTCGGCCGCCAGGCGCTGCGCTGCATCCGCTGTTCCGCCTGCCTCAACGTCTGCCCGGTCTACGAGCGCGCCGGAGGCCACGCGTACGGCTCGGTCTACCCGGGCCCGATCGGCGCCATCCTCACCCCGCAGTTGCGCGGGACCGCCTCGGAGCTGGACGCGTCGCTGCCGTACGCCTCGACCCTCTGCGGCGCCTGCTTCGACGCCTGCCCGGTCGCGATCGACATCCCCGAGGTCCTGGTCCACCTGCGCGGCAAGGTCCGCCACGCGCGTGCCGAGCGCATGGGCATGCGTGCCGCCGGGTGGGTGTTCGACCGCCCCGCGCGGCTGGCACGCGCCCAGCGGCTCGGCGGCCGCCTGCGCAGGTTCGTTCCCGGGCGCCTGCCGGGACCGCTGTCGGCCTGGACCGACACCCGCGACATTCCCGACATCCCCGCCGAGTCCTTCCGCGACTGGTGGAACCGTACCGACGGAGGTGCCCGATGACCGCCGGAGCAGCCACCCCGGAGCCCGGACCCGGACGCTCGTCCGGTGCGGGCGGCGTCTCCGCCGGTACCGGCGGCGTCTCCGGCACGGGCAGCAGGGAGCGGATCCTGTCGAGGATCCGCTCCGCCGTGGCCGGAGCCCCCGACGTCGAGATCACCCGGGCCTACCGCACGTCACCGCCGGCCGATCCGGAGGGCGTGGTGGAGTTGCTCGCCGAGCGTGTGGCCGACTACCGGGCCGTCGTGCACGTGGTCGAGGCGGCCGAGGTGGCCGCGACGATCGCGGCGGCGCTGGCCCGCCGGGGCGCCACCCGGCTGATCGTCCCGGACGGCCTGCCGCCGGAGTGGGTTCCGAACGCCCCGGTCACCGACGACCCCCCGCTGAGCGCGGCCGAGCTGGACGGGGCGGACGGGGTCGTCACCGGGTGCGCGGTCGCCGTCGCGGAGACCGGCACCATCGTGCTGGACGCCGGGCCAGGGCAGGGCCGGCGGGCGCTGACCCTGGTCCCGGACTACCACCTGTGCGTCGTACGGGCCGGGCAGATCGTGGCCGGCGTCCCGGAGGCCGTCGGCAGGCTCGACCCCTCCAGACCGCTGACCTGGATCAGCGGCCCCTCCGCGACCAGCGACATCGAGCTGAACCGGGTGGAGGGCGTGCACGGTCCGCGCACGCTGGAGGTCGTCATCGTCCGCTGAGCTCAGGCGTCGCTTGCGCGGGCGGGGCCGCTGGGATGAGGTTGGGGCCACACATCCCCCGGTCCCCGGCAAGGAGGGCGCGTGACCGCCTTCACCCCCGATCCGCCGATCCTGACCGGCCGGCTCGTGATCCGGCCCTTCCGGCCCGCCGACGCCGCCCGCGTCCGCTCGGTGATCAAGGCGCGTGCCAGGTTCCTGCCGCCCGGCGCGCCCGGTCATCCGTCGGGTGTCTCCCAGTGGCTCTCCCACGGTGTGCACGAGCTGGGCCGTTCCGGCCAGGGCGTGCACCTGGCCATGGAGGCCGGGGAACTGGTCGTGGGGGCGATCAGCCTCTTCAGGACCCTCTGGGGCGCCGGGACCACCGAGGTCGGGTACGGGGTGCACCCGCTGCACCGGGGCCGGGGCTACGCCACCGAGGCCCTGCTCGGCGTGGCGCGCTGGGTGTTCGAGACGACCGAGATGCGCAGGATCGAGCTCCGCGCCGACCTGACCAACACGGCCTCCCTCCGGGTCGCGGAGAAGGCCGGTTTCGTCAGGGAGGGCGTGCTGCGCGCCGCCGAGCTGGGGGAGGACGGACCGCGCGACATCGTGGTGTTCGGAATGCTCAGAACGGATCTGTCCTGATACACGCCGGATTTTCGTGTCGCGGGCGGCGCGATGGAAGACCTGCCTGGTCGGGAGAGGTGAACGGGCCGGGCGGGGTGCGCGGGGCGTGAAACACCGGCGTGGCCGTGCTGGACGTCTCCCGCGAGCCTGGCTACCGTGCCATGGCGTGTGATCCAGATGGCCCGGCCAGTGAGGGAGCATCGCCCGCCGCCGTCGGCCCGATCCTCGCGGCCCGTCACACTCGCGCGAGAAAAGACGGAATTTACCGATCCGTTACCTGTTCATGTGGTGCCGTCATCGGATATTGTCGCGAGTCGCCACTGCGTAACCCCAGGTCAAGGTCATTGGAGTCCTGTTTCCGTCAACGACCCCCTCCTGAAGGAGAGGGCTTGAGGTGTAGCGATGCGCTTCGAAGTCCCGCGTTGACCAGCCCGAGTCGATCATTGAGGAGGTGCATTCGATTGACTACGTTTCATGTGGGCCAGCAGACCCACCAGCGGGTGCTTCCTCAGCCCGCTGCTCTGGAATCCGCGTCAGCAGACACGCCCGAGGGTGGGCACGAAACGGGACGCGGACACCGCCTCGCGGCGGTAGCCGGCATGGAACATAGGCGAGGGGAGATCGGATCGGACGGCACCCGTCCGCTCCGGCGTCACCCCGACGGCGCCACGGCGCCCGAGGGAGTCAACCGTGAGGTTCACCCGGTCGTGTTCGTTCTGGACACACACGGCCAACCGCTGGATCCGTGCCATCCGGCCCGCGCCCGCCGCCTGCCGGCATCCGGTCGGGCCGTGGTCCACCGGCATACCTCGTTCGTCATCCCGTACTGCGGCAAGCAGGACGCGCCGCTCGACATCGACCACATCCACCCACGCTCCCGGGGCGGCTCCGAGCGCATCAGCAACCTCACCCTGGCGTGCGTCCCCTGCAATCAGGCCAAGAACGCCGCCTCGATCCAGGAGTTCCCCAAGGCCAAGCCCGCGCTCCTGACGAAGATTCTCAGGAAGACGAAGGCGCCGTTGCGGGATGCGGCGGCCGTCAACGCGACCAGGTGGGCGTTGTGGCGGGCGCTGAGCGCCACGACTCTGCCCGTGACCACCAGCTCGGGTGGTCGAACGAAGTGGAACCGTAGCCGGACCGGCGCCCCGAAGTCGCACAGCCTGGACGCGCTGCACGTCGGCGCGATGGAAGCCGTCACCGGCTGGCCGTCCAGGGTGCTCGTGGTCAAGGCGACCGGGCGTGGCACCTACTGCCGGACCCGTACCGACAAGTACGGGTCCCCCCGCCTGCGGCTTCCCCGGATCAAGACCGTACGCGGCTTCCAGACCGGCAACCTGGTCCGGGCGAACGTCCCGACCGGCAAGAAGGCCGGGGTCCACACCGGTCGGGTCGCGGTCCGCTCCACCGGCACGTTCAACATCACCACCCGGCACGGCACCGTGCAGGGCATCGGCCACCGCCACGTACATCTGCTCCAGAGAGCGGACGGCTACGGCTACACCCTCCGTTCAGAGGCGTGGCCTCGTGCCGCGTTTCCTCCCCCGCCTGAAGGCGTGGGTATCCACGCTGGAGAAATTTGATGAAACCGCCGCTGCTGCTCATCGGGCAGGGCTCGCACGACGACAATGGATCTGCTGAATTCGGCAGGTTCATCCATCGACTCCGCTGTCGCCTGGACCAGACGGCCGCGGACGTCTCCGGCGGCTACATCGCCAGGGCCAGGCCGCGCCTCAGCGACTCCGTCGCCTCCCTGGTCGCGCGCGGGCACCACCGGCTGGTGGCCCAGCCGATGAGCCTCACCGGCGACGTGTGGCTCGGCGCGGACATCCCCGCCGCGATGGCTCGCGAGCAGGAGAGGCACCCCATGCTGACCTGCGACTACGGCCGCCCCCTGGGCTCCGACCCCCGCATCCTCGCGCTGCTCGCCGAGCGTCTGGCCGACGCGGCCGCCGAGGTCGCCAGCCTCCGGCTGGTCCCGGCCGCCGCCGGGGCGCTCGACGAGGAGCCCGAGCACATCGAGATCGGCGAGACCGCCGTGGTGCTGGTCGGCGACGGCTCCACCAGTCCCGAGACGAACGCCGACGTGCACCGGGTCTCGCGCCTCTTCTGGGAGACCCACGCCCACGAGTACATGACCGTGGAGACGGCCTTCGTCTCCCTCACCCCGCCCGGCGTCCCCGGCGGCATCGAGCGCTGCCGCCGCCTCGGCGCCAAGCGCGTGATCGTCGTTCCCTACCTGCTGTTCGCCGGTGGCCTGCTCGACCGCGTCTGGGCGCAGGCCATGGCCTACGCCGCCGGTCACTCGAACCTGGACGTCCGCTGCGCCGACGTCATCGGCGACTGCGAGGGCCTGGCCGACGTGGTCATCGAGCGCTACGAGGAGGCGCTCAGCGGTATCGCCTGGTGATCCCCCTGCGGGTACGCCCTCGGTGACCGTGTGCAGCCGATGTACGACCTTTCGGCGCTTTTTCCGAAAAGCCGCTTCTCAAGGGAGACTGATCACATGACCATCCTTGAGGAGACCATCGCGGCGATCCGCCCCGCGGATCCGGCGGCCGTCGCCGAGGCCCGTGCCCACCAGGACCGCCTGACCAAGCCCCGTGGCGCGCTGGGCGCCCTGGAGGACGTGGCGGTACGGCTGGCCGGAGCCGCGGCGGTCAGCCCGCCCCCGCTCCCGGTTCCCGCGGCTCTGGCGATCTTCGCCGCGGACCACGGAGTCCACGCCAGGGGCGTGACCCCGTGGCCACGGGAGGTCACCCTGCAGATGGTCGGCAACTTCCTCGCGGGCGGTGCCGTGGCCAACGCCTTCGCGGCCCAGGTCGGCGCCTCGGTGACGGTCGTCGACGTCGGCGTGGCCGCCGACCTCGACCCCGCGCCCGGCCTGACGATCAGCAAGGTCGCGTACGGCACGGCCGACCTGTCCAGGGGGCCGGCGATGACCCCCGAGCAGGCGATCGCGGCCCTGGAGGCCGGGATGGCCGTGGCCCGCGACCTTGTCGAGGGGGGCGCCCGCTGCCTGGTCACCGGGGACATGGGCATCGCCAACACCACCGCCTCGGCCGCGCTGATCTGCGCGTTCACCGGTCACGACGCGGCCGTCGTGACCGGCAGGGGCGCCGGTGTCGACGACGAGACCCTGGCGCGCAAGGTCGAGGTGGTCCGCGAGGCACTCCGGGTGAACGGCCTGGAGCCCGAGTGGAACGGCGCCTCCGGGACGCTTGCCCCGGTCTCCGGGGTGCCCGCCCTGGAGACGCTGGCCGCGGTCGGCGGCCTGGAGCACGCGGCGATCGCCGGGTTCGTCCTCGCCGGCGCCGCTCTTCGCGTACCGGTCATCCTGGACGGTGTCATCGCGGGGGCGGCTGCGCTGGCGGCGGCGGCGCTGGCCCCGGGCGTCGTCGACCACTGCGTGGCGGGACACCGCTCGGCCGAGCCCGGCCACGCGGTCGCCCTGGACCACCTCGGGCTGCGCCCCCTGGTCGAGCTGGAACTCCGGCTCGGCGAGGGTACCGGCGGCCTGCTCGCCCACCCTCTCGTCTGCGCGGCGGTCAGGGTGATGCACGAGGTCGCGACCTTCGATTCCGCCGGTGTGACGGACAAGGAAGCCTGATCTACGGAAGTCTTGAGCCGGCAGGTTGACAGCGGTCAGCTCTTTCTTGACAGCTGTTAACACGGGAGCAGCGAAGAGGGCGCTGTTAGCCGGTAGGTTTACCTCTTAGCACGCCATGCTTCACAATTCCTCGCGAACGGGAGATCTGTCGCCATGTCGCCCTACCTGCTTGGCTTGCGCCTCTCCGGGCGGCGAGTGCTCGTCGTGGGTGGAGGACGCGTCGCCCAGCGGCGGGTGCCGGCGCTGCTCGACGCGGGCGCCCTGGTCACCATCGTCTCGACGAGCGTCACGCACGCCCTCGACGACCTCATCGCGACAGGCCGGGTGACCTGGGAGACCAGGCGCTACCAGGTCGGCGACGTCGACGGGGCCTGGCTGGTGCAGGCCTGCACGAACGACCGCGCGGTGAACGCCGCGGTGGCCGCTGAGGCCGAGGCCAAGCGGATCTGGTGCGTACGCGCCGACGACAAGGACGCCTCGGCGGCCTGGACCCCGGCCAGCGGCAAGGTGGACGAGATCAGCGTGGCGATCACCGCGGGAGGCGATCCCCGCCGCGCCGCCGGGATCAGGGACGCCGTCGTCGGAGCCCTCAGGGACGGTACGGTCGACGCCAGGCGCAACCGCAGCAAGCCGGTGGGTGTCGCCCTGGTCGGCGGCGGGCCCGGCGACCCCGGCCTGATCACGGTCCGCGGGCGGCAACTGCTGGCCCAGGCCGACGTGGTCATCGCCGACCGCCTCGCCCCGCAGGCCCTGCTCGACGAGCTCTCCCCGGACGTCGAGCTGATCGACGCCGCGAAGATCCCCTACGGCCGCTACATGGCCCAGGAGAGGATCAACGAGCTGCTGGTCGAGCACGCCAGGCAGGGCAAGTTCGTGGTCCGGCTCAAGGGGGGCGACCCGTTCGTCTTCGGCCGCGGCGGCGAGGAGATGCTCGCCTGCGCCCGCGAGGGCATCCCGGTCATCGTGGTTCCCGGCATCACCAGCCCGGTCGCGGTGCCCGCCGCCGTCAACGTGCCCGTTACACATCGCGGGGTGAGCCAGGAATTCCACGTGATCTCCGTACATGTTCCGCCGGGCGACGAGAGATCCACCGTCGACTGGCCCAATTTGGCCAGATCCGGCGGCACGCTGGTGCTTATGATGGCGGTCGAACGGATCGGAGTGATCGCCGAAACGCTGATCCATGACGGACGTTCGCCGGAAACTCCCGTAATGGTGGTACAGGACGGTACTCTTCCGACCCAACGCGCTCTTTACGCCACGCTATCCACCGTGGCGGAGCGCGTGAGCGCGGCTGGGATCCGGCCACCTGCGATCGTGATCGTCGGCGATGTCGTGAAGGTCGGCCAGGAGGTCGAGATGGTTCGAGCGGAGCGAGTACCGTGAAATCGGCGTCCAACAGGCCCCCCCACTCGGGTGGTGGCCGTGACCCTCGCCTTGCCGGCACCCCCCAGGAGCCACCCGACGACACCTCGTCGGATGACAAGGAATCCCCCGGCGAGCAGACGGTGACCTTCGGCGCCATCCGCGCCGACGACGACGCGGCCTCCATCCGCGCACGCGGACAGTCCCCCGGGACCCAGCCCGGGACGGCCGCTCCCGGAGCGCCCGGCGGTCCCGCCGCGCCTCGGGGCCGGGCGGCGGGGCCCGCGGCCCCGGGTGGCGTGACCGGTCCCGCCACGCCCGCGGGCAGAACGGCGGGCCCCGCCGGGCCAGGCCGGCCAGGTGGTTCCGCCGGTTCCGCGCCCCAGACCGGGGCGAGCGACCCTGCCTCCCCGCCCGCCTCCGAGGAGGCGATGGCGGCCTTCCGCGCCGCCGCCGCCGCTGCCCAGGCCAAGATCGAAGCCATCACCACCTCCCGTGAAGCGGCTCCCAACCCCACCTCACCGCGCGCCCAGGGCGGTCGTCCGGCGGGCCCCTCACGGGGCGGCCCCGCCGCGGCTCCACCCGGCGCGGCACCCGGCAGGGGTACGCCCGCCTCGCGCGGAGGTGCGCCCGCCTCGCCCGGTGCGGCCCCCGGTCAGGGCACTCCCACCTCCCCGGGTGCCCGCGGGGGCGCGCCCGCCTCGCCGAGCGCCTCGCGCGGGGGTGCCCCTGTCCCGCCGAACGCCTCCCGTGGAGGTGCGCCCGCCTCACCCGGTGCCGTCTCCGGTCCCGGCGCCCCCGCCTCTCACGGTGTCCCGGCCTCGCCGGGTGTTCCTCGAGGAGGTACCCCCACGGCTCCTCCGGGCGTTTCCCGAGGGCAGGGTGCTCCCGCGGGGGCTCCTCCGGGCGCCTCACGTGAGGACGCCGCCCCCGGCGCCCCCGGCGCGCTTTTCCGCCCGGGTGCCCCTGTCCCGCCGAGCGTTCCTCGCACCGGCGGCCCCGCCATGCCCTCCTCCGGTGCTCCCGGCGCTCCTGTCAGGCCTTCCTCCGGTGCCTCCGGTGCTCCTGCCTCCCCGGCCGCCATCCCCGGTGCGGCCTTCCGTCCGGGGACTCCTGCCTCTTCGAACGCTCCCCAAGACGGTGACACCGCCGGGGCCGCGCCCGGTGCTCTTTTCCGCCCGGGCGCCCCTGTTCCGCCGAGTGTCCCTCGTACCGGCGGCCCCGCCGTCCCCCCGCCCGGCGCCGCCGGAAGCGACACCCCGAGCCCCGCTCCTCGGGAGGCACCGAGTCCCGCCTCCAGAGAAGGCGCCGACGCCTCCCGTACGGCCGACGAGGGTTCCTCCCCCCGGTTCGAGAGCGGCGTTCCCGGCGGCGAGGACGAGCGGTCCCACGCCGAAGGCGCCCCGCCCCTTCGCGCGAGCAGGGCCGGGGAGGAGCGGGATGAGATCGTCATCCTCGGCACGACCCCGCAGGAGCGACGCGACGAGTCCGAGGACGGCGCGGAGAGCGGCGGCGGCACGCCGGGCACCGGCCAGGTCGAGGGCGAGGCCGGGCAGCGGCCCCTGACCACCGGAGAGGGCGGCAGGACCGGCGACGCCTCGCGGGCCGACGACGCTCCCCGGTCCGGTTCCGAGGGCGCCGACGGCGCCCGGAGCGACAGCGGTGGCGTTCTCGCGTCCCAGGACGAGGACGGGACCGCTGAGATCGATGACGACGGCAGGACCCGCCGCGGCGCCGAGACCGTTGAGGCCGAGATCGTTGACGCCGAGACCGGTGACGCCGAGGCAGATGACGCGGCCCCGCAGGCCGGTGACAACGCCTCGCGGACCGGCCAGACCGGCGCCGAGGCGGGGCACGACGCCGGTCCCGCCGGTATCGACGACGAGGCCGAGAGCGGCGGTGATGTCCGCCGCGATGCCGGTACCGACGGCACCGGTGCCACCGGCCGCCAGACCGCGAGTGAGGTCGAACTCGCCGACTCCTCCGAGCGCGCTGACGAGGCGCGGGGCGAGAACGAGAGCGACGACGAGGACGACGACAAGGACGACGACAAGGACGACGACGCGGCCGGTGGCGAGGTCCGGGACAAGACCGGAACCGCCGACGGCGGCACGGAGGCCGAGAACGAGAGGGTCCGCGGCGAGGACGACGAGACCCGGGACGAGGACGACGAGGTCCCGGACGGGAAGGACGCGGGGTCGCCGGGCGGCCGGACGCGGGAGACCCCCCTCCCCGAGGCCGTCTCCGAGGCGCTGAGCAGCGCGCTCACCGCCGTACGCACCGGTGTCACCGACCTCAGCTTCGGCCTGGACCTCCCCGGCGCGGACGAGGCCAGGCGGGTCCAGAGCGAGATCCTGGCCCAGCTCGACGACTACGTGATCCCTCGCATCCACACGAGCACGGCGCCCGCCCTCGTCGTGGTCGCGGGCTCCACCGGCGCGGGCAAGTCCACGCTCCTCAACACCCTGGCCAACGCCAAGGTCAGCGCGACCGGCGTGCGCCGCCCGACGACCGGCACGCCCGTTCTGGCCTGCCACCCCGACGACCACGAGTGGTTCGCCGAGGGTGACCTGCTCGGCAGCCTCCGGCGGCTCAGCGAGCCCGATCCCGAGGGTGCCTCCGGAGGCCTCGTGCTCGTCTCCACCGAGCGCCTTCCCCCCGGCGTGGCACTGCTCGACACGCCGGACATCGACTCGGTCGTCGAGGAGCACCACGAGATCGCCCACCGCATGCTCGACGCGGCCGATCTGTGGATCTTCGTCACCACCGCCGCCCGGTACGCCGACGCTCCGGCCTGGCGACTGCTCCGCCTGGCCAAGGAGCGCGGAGCCCGCCTGGCCATCGTGCTCTCCCGGGTTCCGCCCAGGTCCCAAGAAGTGATCAGCAAGCACTTCGTCAGGATGCTCACCGAGTACGGCCTCGGTGAGGTCGACCGGTTCGTCATCAACGAGAGCAAGGTCACCGACGGGATGCTTCCCGATCACGAGGTGAGCGAGCTGCGTCTCTGGCTGACCGAGCTGTCGGTCGACGACCGGCGCCGCGCGCAGGCCGTACGGGCGACCCTGGACGGAGTGCTGAACAGTTTCCGCACCCGTGTCCCCGCGCTGGCCAAGCAACTGGAGATCCAGGTCGCCTTCCGCAGGGACCTCCGCGGTGACGTGGACGGCGCCTACGCCCGCGCGCTGGCCGAGATCGACAAGAGCACCGGCGACGGTTCGCTGCTCCGGGGCGAGGTGCTCGCCCGCTGGCAGGACTTCGCCGGGTCCGGCGACCTCATGCGTACCCTCCACCTGCGCAGGCCGAGCCGTTTCGGCGGCAAGGCGAGCCAGCAGGCGCCCGAGCGGCTCAGCGCCCTGAAGTCCGCGCTGCGGGCGGGGCTGGAGTCGGCGGTCGTCTCGGCGGCGCACCGGGCCGCGGAGGAGGCCGCCTCGCGCTGGCTGAACCGTCCGGGCGCGCAGGAGGCCCTGGCGTCGGCACCCGGCCTCGGCCGCGCGTCCGACGAGCTCCTGCGCAGGACCGGCCGGACCATAGCGGCCTGGCAGGAGCACATCATCGAGCTGATACGCACCGAGGGGGTGACCAAGCGGTCGGTGGCCAGGGTGATCTCGTTCGACGTCGAGTCCCTGTCGCTGATCCTGACCATCGGGCTGCTCGGTTACGGTTCCTCGGACGCGCAGAACGGCACCGGGGCGCTGCCGCAACGGCTGGTGCACGCGCTGCTCGGCGCGGAGTCGCTGCGCAACATCGGCGTGAAGGCCCGGAGCGATCTCCGAGCCCGGATCGGCATGCTCTTCGACGACGAGATGGCGCGTTACACCCAGGCTCTCGACGGTGCGGGCATACCTGACGAATCCGCCGCCACCCGCCTTTACCAGGCAACGTACAACCTTGAGGTCGCCCGATGAGTGTTGGCACCACCCAGTCACGCCAGGGTCTCGGCAGCAGGCTCGCCGCGCTGGCTCGGATCGTGGAGCTGGGGCCGGGCAAGGTCGAGCCCAAGCTCCTCGCCGACTCGGGTCAGCTGCTGCTGCGCGCCGGTGACAGGCTCAAGCTCTCCTCCGACCACACCGTGGTCGCGCTCGCGGGGGGTACGGGCAGCGGCAAGTCGACACTGTTCAACTCGATCTCCGGCCTGGAGCTGTCGCCGACAGGGGTACGCCGCCCGACCACGGCCCGTACGCACGCCTGCGTCTGGGGTCTGGACGGCGCCGGCCCGCTGCTCGACTGGTTGCAGATCCAGTGGCGGCACCGCTTCGCGCGGGCCAGCGCCCTGGACCGGGGCGAGAGCCAGCTCCACGGGCTGATCCTGCTCGACCTGCCCGACCACGACTCCATCCGGGCGCTGACCGACACCGAGGCCGACCGGCTGATCCAGGTCGCCGACCTCGTCGTGTGGGTGCTCGACCCGCAGAAGTACGCCGACGCCTCCACGCACCGGCGCTACGTGACCGATCTGGCCGGGCACGAGGCAGTGACGATCTTCGTGCTCAACCAGGCCGACCGGCTCGACCGGGAGGAGCTGGCCGAGTGCGTCGCGGACCTGGACGGCCTGCTCCGCCGCGAGGGGGTCGAGGACCCCGTGATCGTCACCACCTCGGCGATCACGGGCCGGGGCGTCGACAACCTCAAGGGCGTCCTCGCCGAGACCGTTTCCAAGCGCAGGGCCGCGACCCAGCGGCTGGAGGCCGACCTCGGCCGGCTGACGCTCCGTCTCACGAAGATCATGCCCGTCGACGGCGCGTCCGCTCCGCCCTCCTCCATCGACGACGCCCGCAGGATCGGTCTCACCGACGCCCTCTGCGACGCGGTCGGCGTTCCCGCGGTCGGCGAGGCGATGGAGAACGTGTACGCCGCGAGGTCCGGCGAGTGGGTCGGCTGGCCCTACACCCGCTGGGCCGCCAAGCTCCGTCCCGACCCGCTGAACAGCCTGCGTCTGGGCGATCTGCGAGACGAGATCCACGGCCTGACCGGCGGTTCGGTGAGCGCGCAGCCCGCCGAGGTGGAGACCGCCGTCCAGGCGCTCACCGACGGCCTGAGCTCTGGCATGCACGAGGCGTGGCAGAACGGGATCAGGGACGCCGCGCGTTCCCGCTCCTCGCAGCTCCCGGAGGTGCTCTCCGAGGAGCTGTCGGAGGTCGCGCCGCGGCTGGACAGGGTTCCAGGCTGGTGGCGGTTGCTCCTGGCCTGGCAGTACTTCCTGGTCCTGCTCTTCGTCGCGGGCCTGGCCTGGGTCGGTGCGGCTCTCACCTACGGCGTGTTCGGCGCAGGGAGCCCGCCGGAAGGGCTGGAGGTGTTCGGCGACGCCGCCTCGCTGCCGTGGGTCGGATTGATGATCTTCTCCGTCCTGGGGCTCGGCCTGCTCACCGCGATGGCCAGCCGCAACTTCGTCGTGCTCGGCGCGGGCAACGAGCGTGACGCGCTGGAGCGCGAGATGCGCCGCAGGGTCGCCGGTGTCGCCGAGAGCATGGTGATCGAGCCGGTGGAGCGGGAGCTGACCCGTTATAACGAGTTCTATTCAGCCATGCGAGGTCTGCGCGGTTGATCCGCCTTCTTCTCCTCGCGCAGGGGTGAAGCCCCGTGCAGAGGTGAGCTCCGCGCAGGGGTGAGTTCCGCGCAGGGGCGAAGTCCCGTACGAGGTGAGCCTTGCGCTGGGGTGGGTCTCACTCAGGGGTGGCTGAGGCCGGGTTGTCCACAGTTTTCGCACGCGTCTTGGGCTTGTCCACAGAGCGCGATTCGGTAATCCGTGCGGGGGGTGGGCCGGGCCATCGTGTCTTCATGCCGCCGGCACTCAGCCGGCTCTCATGGGAGGCACGATGAACGACATCTACGTCACGCTGACCGGTAACGTCGCGGCCCCGCCGCGCCAGCACACCTTCCCCGACGGCTCCCGGGTGACCTCACTCAAGATCGCCTCAACGAGCCGTTACTTCGATCGTGAGAACCAGCAGTGGCGCAATGGTGAGACGACCTACTTCGGCGTCCGCTGCTTTCGCGGGCTGGCCGACAACGTCGCGCAGTCGGTCCATCTGGGCCAGCCGGTCGTGGTCCAGGGACGCCTGCGGATCCGCGAGTTCGCCCACGAGGGGGAGCGCCGGTTCATGCCCGAGGTGGAGGCCAACTCGCTCGGTCACGACCTGCGCTGGGGGCTCGGGAGTTTCACCAAGCCGCAGCGCGGCGGGCCGGTCGCGGCTCTC
Source organism: Streptosporangium sp. H16 (assembly GCF_051918855.1). Lineage (NCBI taxonomy): Bacteria > Bacillati > Actinomycetota > Actinomycetes > Streptosporangiales > Streptosporangiaceae > Streptosporangium > Streptosporangium sp. H16. The sequence continues at coordinate 94,780 of NZ_JBPXMD010000002.1, read as the reverse complement.
GGCAGCGCGGAGCGGATCGAGCTCGACAGGGAGACCTCCGACTGGGCGATGAGCGGTGGTGCCCCCGTCGCGGCCGGGGCCGTCGGTGCCCTGTCCCTGCTGAAGACCGGCTTCGACGACCCGAAGACCGGCCTCGACGGCCAGACGTCCACGCCGCGCGAGACGGAGATCACGCCGGGCGGTGAAGCGACCGGAAACGGTGCGATGCCCGGGGACATCACCCATCTCGGGGGCATCACCCATCCCGGAGACGTCATCGAACTCCGAGACGCCGTCGACCTCCGGGAGAGTGTCGATCCCGGAGAGGCCGCCGGGGTCACGCCACGCGGGGCGGATCACGAGCTCGCCGGACAGGATCACGAGCCCGCCGGGAAGGAGCCGGTGGAGGGAGAGACCGTGGCGAGGCGGGGGAGGACGGGGAAGAGCACGTCGACGAGGCGGCAGGACGCGGCGGGCAGGAGAAGCTCGGACACGGGGGAGGAGATGGCCGGGGGCGTGCCGGGTGCGATGAGGATCCGCCCGGATGCGAGCGATGAGACGCCCTGGCCGACGCGGGAGAGCGTGGCGGCCTGAGCCACTTTCCGCTGGGAGGCCCGGCCGCTGGGAGGTCTGGCCACTGGGAGGCCCGGCCACTGGGAGGTCCGGGCCGCGGGCCTCTCAGTAGCCGGCGTTCAAGCCTGGAGCGCCGGTGTGGAAAGCGTTCGAGGTGAAGAGGCGAGGAATAGGAGAGAGGGGAGAGACGGGAGAGACGGGGTGAGGGTTGGGGGATGAGGGTTTTGCCTGGGAAGAGCGTCTGACGAAGCAGGAGCCTCGCGGAGAGGGGGCCTGGTGCGGGCGGAGTGAGGGGGCATCGGCCGGACGCGGTCGGTGTCTCGCCGTGACAGCGCGGTGACGCCGAGATAACCGGCCGATGGTCTTGCCCGTGTCAGATGCCGAGACACCTGTTAGGTCCAGGTCACGCCCCGCAGCATGGCTTGCTCCTTTCCCACACGGCCCGCTCGCGAGCGAGCGGTTTCCAAGTCGTGGGTCAACCGGTGGGCTGACTCACTCTGCCAAAGGTAGCGGTTACCATCGCGCGTCGCACACTCCGCAACTATTGTGTTACACATCGTTAGTCGGAGAGGGGGACGACATGGCGGCTCCCAGTCACACCTCGGTCAAACCGCGCGACGGCATGACACCCTTGGTCGATCGGTGGCCCCTGCTGGGGCAGCGTCGCCCGCTGGTCGGCTACCTCTGCGGGTTGGTGGTGCTGGATCTCGCCGCGATCGTGTTTTTCTCGATATCCGGTGTTTTTCGCTGGTCCGATGTGCTGACCTTCACCGCGCTGATGGCGTGCGGAGCCGTGTGCATCGAGGCGACCCGGAGACTCGGCATGCCCGCGGGCGTCTACCGTGATCTGCTTTCCGCCTGGTGGCTGCCCGCCGCGCTGCTCCTCCCGCCCCTCTACGCGCTCCTGGCGCCCATTCCGCTCCAGTTCCTGTTGCAGAAGCGGGTGCGCGCGACGGTGGTCTACCGGCGGGTCGTCAGCTCCGCGGCGATCGGCCTGGCAGGATGCGCGGCCTCCCTGCTCTTCCACGCCGCGGTCGGCGACCTGAACGCGCTGACCAGGGGTGAGGGAGGACCGATCCTGGTGGCCATCGGCTGCGCGGTCCTGTTCACGGTGATCAACACCGCGCTGATCGCCGTCGCCGCGCACACCGCCGACCCCGACAGCCGCTGGCGGGAGGTCCTGTGGAACCGGGAGAACCTGCTCCTCGACGTCGTCGAGCTCTGTCTCGGCGTCCTCGTCTCCATCACCTGCGGACTCAACCTGGCCCTGCTGGTCCTGGCGCTGCCGCCGGTGGTGCTGCTGCAGCGCAGCCTGCTGCACGCCCAGCTCCAGGCGGCGGCCCGCACCGATCTCAAGACAGGCCTGCTGAACGCCGCGGCGTGGCAGCGGGAGGCCGACACCGAGATCGTCAGGGCGCGTCGCACGGGGGAGACGCTCGCGTTGCTGATCGTCGACATCGACCATTTCAAGAGGGTCAACGACACCTACGGCCACCTGATCGGCGATCAGGTGCTCGTGGGGGTGGCCGACACCATCCGCAGCCAGCTGCGCGACTACGACGTGGTGGGCCGGTTCGGCGGCGAGGAGTTCGTCGTCCTGCTGCCCAGGGCCGACGTGACCGAGGCCCGCAGGGTCGCCGAGCGGCTGCGTTCCCGGGTGGGAAGGATGGCGGTCCCCGCCGACGAGAACATGATCACCGTGACCATCTCGGTCGGTGTCGCGATCATGAGTGTGCACGGAGATGACCTGATCGAGCTGCTCGCCGCCGCCGACCTCGCTCTTTACCGTGCGAAGGAGCTCGGCCGCGACCAGATCTGCCTGCCCGCCACCGTCGTGCCCCCGGCCCGCCGGCCAGGATCCGACGCCACTCCCGGCTGAACTCCCGGGCCCTGTCCGAGGCCGCCCTAGCTGAACTCCCCAGGCCCTAAACTAAAGGCATGCCGGAGTACATCTACACACTGCAGCGCGTGCGCAAGGCGCACGGCGACAAGGTCGTCCTTGACGACGTGACGCTGTCGTTCCTGCCGGGCGCCAAGATCGGTGTCCTGGGCCCCAACGGCACCGGAAAGTCGACGCTGCTGAAGATGATGGCGGGCCTGGAGCAGCCGTCCAACGGCGACGCCCGGCTCATGCCCGGCTTCACCGTCGGCATGCTTCAGCAGGAGCCCCCCCTCAACGAATCCAAGACCGTCCTCGGCAACGTCGAAGAGGGTGTCGCCGAGACCAAGGCGATGCTCGACCGCTTCAACGAGATCGCCGAGCTGATGGCCACCGACTACAGCGACGAGCTCCTCAACGAGATGGGCAAGCTCCAGGACGCCCTCGACCACCGCAACGGCTGGGATCTCGACAGCCAGCTGGAGCAGGCGATGGACGCCCTCCGCTGCCCTCCGCCGGAGTCCGAGGTCACCCAGCTCTCCGGTGGCGAGCGCCGCCGGGTCGCCCTCTGCAAGCTGCTCCTGGAGCAGCCCGACCTGCTGCTGCTCGACGAGCCCACCAACCACCTCGACGCCGAGAGTGTCCAGTGGCTCGAGTCGCACCTGGAGAAATACCCGGGCACCGTCCTGGCCGTCACCCACGACCGCTACTTCCTGGACAACGTGGCCAACTGGATCCTGGAGCTCGACCGGGGGCGCTGTCACCCCTACGAGGGCAACTACTCCACCTACCTGGAGGCCAAGGCGGCGCGGCTCAAGCTTGAGGGCCAAAAAGACGCCAAGCGCAAGAAGCGCCTGGAAGAGGAGCTGGAGTGGGTCCGCTCCAACGCCAGGGCCCGCCAGACCAAGAGTCGGGCGCGTCTCCAGCGCTACGAGGAGATGGCCGCCGAGGCCGACAAGCACCGCAAGCTCGACTTCGAGGAGATCCAGATCCCGCCGGGCCCGCGCCTGGGGACCACGGTCATCCGGGCCGAGAAGCTCACCAAGGGCTTCGAGGAGCGGGTCCTGATGGAGAGCCTCTCCTTCGACCTCCCGCGTAACGGCATCGTCGGCATCATCGGCCCGAACGGTGTCGGAAAGACGACCCTGTTCCGGATGATCACCGGCAGCGAGACGCCCGACAGCGGCGAGATCGTCGTCGGCGACACCGTCAAGATCTCCTACGCCGACCAGAGCAGGGGCGGGATCGACCCGTCCAAGAACGTCTGGGAGGTCGTCTCCGACGGGCTCGACTACATCAAGGTCGGCCAGGTCGAGATGCCGTCCCGCGCCTACATCGCCGCGTTCGGGTTCAAGGGCCCGGACCAGCAGAAGAAGGCGGGCATCCTGTCCGGCGGAGAGCGCAACCGGCTCAACCTGGCGCTCACCCTCAAGCAGGGCGGCAACGTGCTGCTGCTCGACGAGCCCACCAACGACCTCGACACCGAGACGCTCTCCAGCCTGGAGAACGCGCTGCTGGAGTTCCCCGGCTGCGCGGTCATCACCTCGCACGACCGGTGGTTCCTCGACCGCATCGCCACCCACATCCTCGCCTGGGAAGAGGGCTCGAACTGGTTCTGGTTCGAGGGCAACTACGCCGACTACGAGAAGAACAAGATCGAGCGCCTGGGTGCCGACGCGGCCCGGCCGCACCGCGTCACCTACCGCAAGCTCACCCGCGACTGATCCCGGTCCCGGAGACCGCTCTGGTCTCCGGTCCGGGGCACCGCACCTGACCGGGCCCGCCCGCGACGGGTGTGGCCCGGGCCCGGTGTGGTCCGGTCGTGACAGGCCGCGCTTCCGACGAGCCCCCGGTGCCCCGCCGTACGGCGGGGCACCGGGGGCTCGCTACGGTTTCGGGTGTGTTTGAACAGAGAATCGCAGACGGCGTCGGCCGTGGTCATCGGCATGTGTTCCCCAGGTCCGTCAGGTTCGCCGACATCGACTCGCTGGGACACGTCAACAACGTGCGGTTTCTCGATTATCTGGAGGACGCGCGGCTGGCGCTGTTCCATGTCGACCCCCACCGCGAGGGCAACGAGCCGTTCAAGGGGCTTGTGATCGCCCGGCACGAGGTCGACTATCTGCGTCCCCTCACCTTCCGCCCCGATCCGGTCAGGGTGGAGTCGTGGGTGACGGAGATCCGGCCGGTGCGGTTCACCCTCGCGTACGAGATCCGCGACGATGAGGAGATCTTCGTCAAGGCCCGCTCGGTGCTCGTGGCCTACGACGTGGCGAGCGCCTCCCCACGGCGGTTGAACCAGGATGAGCTCGCCTATCTGGGCAGGTTCGCCGAGGCCTGAGGACCGGGGACGGGGGACAGGGGACAGGGAGCAGGGCGAAGGGACAAGGGAGCAGGACGAAGGCCGGAGGTGTGTGCCATCCGTCTCTGGAGCGCCCGCCGTCCCTCCTCGCGGAGCGGCTCGCCCCACTCCCACGGCACGTCCGCCTGTTCGCCCGTGGCGCGCTCGTCTGTCCGGTGCGCCGTCCGCCCGTGACGGGCGGACGGCCGCGCACCGGGAGCCTCAGGCGTCGGGGGTGTACAGCCAGGCCGCGGTGTCCGGCAGGAGCAGGTGACCGTCCACCGGGGCGCTGCCGATCAGGACGCGGTCGTGCGGCGGCAGTTGTACCGGCTCGGAACCACAGTTGATGACACAGGTCAGGGGGCCTCGGCTGAAGATGAGGGCGTCCTCGGGGGAGTCCAGCCAGGTGATCTCGTCGGGCAGTTTGCCGCGCAGCTCGCGGCGGGCGCTCAGTGCCTCCTGGTAGAAGCTCAGCGTCGAGCCCGGATCGTTCGCCTGACGCTCGGCGGAGAGCACGACCCACTCGACCGGCTGGGGCAGCCAGGGCCGTGTCCCCTCGGGCGAGAAGCCGTAGGGCTCGGCCACGCCGGACCAGGGGAGGGGGACCCGGCAGCCGTCACGGCCGGGCAGCTCTCCCTTGGAGCGGGCGAAGATGGGATCCTGGCGGGCCTCCGGGGGAAGATCCTTCACCTCGGGGAGGCCTAGTTCCTCCCCCTGGTAGATATATGCCGAGCCCGGTAGGGCGAGCATGGCGAGCAGGGCCGCCCGGGCCCGGGAGAGGCCCGTCGTGGAGTTGGTCAGGCCGTTGCCGTACCGGGTCACGTGGCGGACCACGTCGTGGTTGGAAAGCACCCAGGTGGGAGCGGTCACGGCGGCCAGCGTGTCATCAATGATCTTCTTGAACGCGGGCCCTGACCAGGGCGCCTCCAGCCAGGCGAAGTTGAAGCTCTGGTGCAGCTCGTCGGGGCGGACGTACAGCGCGAGATCCTCGGCGGAGTCGGTCCAGACCTCGCCGATCGCCATCCGCTCGCCCTCGTAGGAGTCGAGCACCTTGCGCCAGTCGCGGTAGATCTCGTGAACCTCAGGCTGCCCCCAGATCGGCGACACGGCCTTGAACGCCTGTCCCTCCGGAGAGGTGTCCGGCAGCCCTTCGGCCTTGTACAGGCCCATCGCCACGTCGATCCTGAACCCGTCCACCCCCCGGTCGAGCCAGAACCGCAGCACGTCCAGGAACTCGGAGTGCACCTCGGGGTTGCGCCAGTTGAAGTCGGGCTGCTCCGGGGCGAAGAGGTGGAGATACCACTGCCCGTCGGGTGTCTTGCTCCAGGCCGGGCCGCTGAAGGTCGACTGCCAGTTGTTGGGCGGCAGGTCCCCGCCGTCGCGGAAGATGTAGCGGTCACGTCCCTCGCCCCGCAGCGCGGCCTGGAACCACTCGTGGGCGGAGGAGCTGTGGTTCGGAACGATGTCGACGATCACTCGCAACCCGAGCCGGTGCGCCTCGGAGACGAGCTCGTCGAAGTCGGCGAGAGTGCCGAAGAGCGGGTCGACGTCGCGGTAGTCGGCCACGTCGTAACCGCCGTCGGCCATGGGAGAGCGGTAGAAGGGGGTCAGCCAGATCGCGTCCACGCCGAGTTCGGCGAGGTAGGGCAGGCGCTGCCTGATGCCGGGCAGATCGCCGACGCCGTCTCCGGAGGCGTCGGCGAAGCTGCGAACGTAGATCTCGTAGACGACGGCGTCACGCCACCAGGGGGTTTCCATGTGCATGGATTGCCCCCGCCCAGCGGTGTTTATGCGTCGCTGCCCTCGACCATGCGGTGTTTGTACGCGGGGGTCTCGACCATGCGGTGGTCCGCGTGTCGAGGGCCCCGATCATGCGGTGGTCCACGCGCGGGGAACCCCGACCGCGCGGTGATTCACGCGTCGGGAGCGTTGACCATGCTGTGCGCCGCGTACACGAGATAGTCCCAGAGACGCTTTTCCAGGTCGTCGGGGAGCTCCAGGGAGACCACCGCGTCGTGCATGCGCCGGAGCCATGCGTCGCGCTCGGCCGAGCGGATGACGAACGGGTTGTGCCGCATACGCAACCGAGGGTGGCCGCGCTGCGTGCTGTAGGTGTTGGGACCGCCCCAGTATTGGATGAGGAACAGGCGGAACCGCTCCTCGGCGCCTTCGAGGTCGTCCTCGGGGTACAGCGGCAGGAGGATCGGGTCGGCCGCCACCCCCTGGTAGAAGTGGTGCACTAGACGCCTGAAGGTCTCCTCGCCGCCGACGGCGTCGTAGAAGGACTGGGGTTCCTCGGGGGTAGCGGACACGTCTCCAGCCTAATTGACGTCAGGCGGCGATCGTGATGTCGGCCCGGTCGAGGGCGGACTTGATGCGAAGGCGCAGCTCGCGGGCGACCTCCGCCTGCCGGGAGGGGATGGTCTTGGCGCTGACCCGGAAGATGATGGCGGTGTCGGAGATCTGCTCGATGCCCCAGACCTGCGGCTCCTCGACGATGATCGAGTCGCGGAAGGCGGGCTCGTTCCACATCTCGTCGGCGACCTCCTTGAGCAGGTCGCGGACCACCGGGATCTCGGAGGCGTAGGCCACCGGCACGTCGACCGTGGCGCGCGACCAGCCCTGCGACTCGTTGCCGACCCGGGTGATCGTGCCGTTGCGGATGTACCAGACCCGGCCGTCGGCGTCGCGCAGGCGGGTGATGCGCAGGGTGACCGCCTCCACGGTGCCGATCGCGGCGCCCGCGTCGATCACGTCACCCACGCCGTACTGGTCCTCCAAGAGCATGAACATGCCGGCGATGAAGTCCTTGACGAGCTCCTGGGCGCCGAAGCCGATCGCCACGCCCAGGATGCCGACGCTGGTCAGCAGGGGGGCGATGGGGACGGAGAGGCGTTCGAGGACGGTCAGCACGGCGGTGCCCAGGATGATGATCGAGGCGATGTGCCTGAGCACCGAGCCGATGGTCTCCGCCCGCTGCCTGCGCCGCTCGGCCACGATCGCGTCGAGGCCCTCGGGGGTGATCGTCTCCCTGCCGCGCAGCCGCCCCGCCAGGGACGCGCGCTCGGTGGACGCCCTGCGCACCACCCGGCCGATCAGCCGGTGCGCCACGTTGCGCAGGATCAGCGCGATGACCACGACCAGCGTGATGGCGATCAGGCCCGCGATCACGGGGGCCACCCAGTCGACGGCCGCGGGCACGAGCATCTTCACGAAGTCGCAGACTACTCCCCCGCCGTCCCCGCATCCCCGTGTTAAGCCCGCGCTCGCGTCGAGAAGGTCCTCGACGACGACTCCCGGACCTGAGGTCGAGGTGACGCTGGGGGTGGGGGCGGGCGTGGGGGAAAGCAGGAACACGGAGTGGATCCCTCTCGGATCGGATCGACCGGCAGGCCGGATGAGTCATGCGACCCACCCATATTGCCGATCGAACCGGCCTCCGTCACATCACGCCGGGGAAGACGGGGACATCCTGGTCTAGGGCCGCGGGGGCGGACCCGGATGCCCCGGTGACGGGTGGCCCGGACGGGACACGCACCCGGAAGCGTGTCCCGTGCCGTTCCCGAAAGGGATCCCTCCGGTCACCGCCCGGACGAGAGACCGGACGGCAGCCTGTGCTTTACAGCAGTTTGTGGGCTTCGGCTCGCGAGAGCCTCCGCGTTCCGGCCGCGTTCTTCGAAGTTTCCGCAGGTGGGAGTTCGCGCGTGTCGGCCGGACGATTCGGAGCCGGCGGGGTGCCCAGCGTCCGAGGACGCTCCGCACCGGTCACCCCGCCGACTCCGTCGAGCCGCGGCAGGCGCGGCACAGCGGGCGGGAAGGCCCGTTGTGCCGCTCACCTCACTCTCCTACCGCGGCGAGTACGCGTGCGACCTTGGTCGCGGCACCGGCGGGATCTTCCACCGTGTGCATTCGTTCACCCCAGGACCACCAGTAATACCAATCCCGATGGCTGGGGGCGGCCTGTGCCCGGCAGGTGACGTTCTCCGCCAGGCTGGTCGCCTTCGGATTGATCACACGCACGAACGCCCGGCCCGAGTGGGTCCGCACCACACGGGCGTGCAGCCCGCGGCAGTCAAGCTCCGTCACCAGCCGCTCAAGGTGCCGGAAATCGTCTTCACCCACCTCGTCCCTCCTCGTGGTCTCGGCTTGCCGGCACCGAATCGTGTTCGTTCGATCACGCTTACGGTGCTGCTCGCCAAAGATGACTCACGGTGGCCCTACGGGTCAATTCGGGGAAAACCCAGTTCAGGGTGGGCGATGTGCCAAGTAGGTTGAAAGAAACAGTCCCTCGGGGGACGATTCTTAGCCAGTAGCTTTATTGGTGTGTTCCGGATGAGTCAAACATGGTCCATCATTCTCGGTAGGCGCAGTGCGACGGAAAGATCACACTGAGTCAAGGGAGAGAGGACCGGTCGGGACCAGTGTGCCAGCCAGCCCAGCTGGCCACGAGAGAGGGGCCGGTATGTCCGGCAGGCAGCACAGGGAGACAGAGTTAGCGCGGCAGGTCCGGGCCCGTGGCCTGGCCGCCGGGAAGTCCTCGGCGCAGATAGCCGAGGAAATCTACGATAAGTGTAGTTCGCAATTCGGGACCACTCGGATTAAAGGTCACCGCCTCGCGCATGGCGTCGCTCTCGCGGACGTCATCGAACAGATACGGGCGCTGTTCGAACGCGACGGCAAGTCGGCTCCCGGTATCGGTGAGACGCTCCTGTCCGCGTACGAGAGCGGGCTGAAGCGGCCCGGTCCCGAATACCTGCACTACCTGTGCTCCGCCTACCGGGTCGAACCCGCCTCCCTCGGGTACGACGGCCCGTGCATCTGCGGCCACGGCCACAAGATGCCCGGTGTCGTCCGAGGTGATCTCCAGGATGGAAGACCCGACACGTCCCCTGGTCCGCGTGAGCTGCTGATCCAGCCGATCGGCGTCGATCATTCCGCGGACGGGGGTGAGGAGGACGAGAACGTGCTACGCAGGACGCTCTTACAGCTCCTGGCCGGCAGCAGTGGCATCGCGCTGGACGGACAGGTGCTCGGATCGGTGGAGAGCATGCGCAGGAGGATGGACGACACGCTGGTCTCGGCCACCGTCTCGCCCGCGATGCTCGATCAGTGGGAGGAATCCACCATCGGCTTCGGCCGCCAGTACATGAACACCGCCCCGCTCAGGCTGCTGTGCGACGTGATGCTCGAATTCGGCGCGGTGCGCAAGGCCATGGAGCGGCGCCAGCCGGTCGACCTGCAGGAACGGTTGTGCCGTATGGCGGCGCAGCTCGCCGGTCTGAGCGGCATGATCATGGTCAATCTCGGCGACCACCGGCTCGCCCGGTCCTTCTTCAGGACCGGCAGGACCGCGGCGGACGAGACCGGCGACCGGGCGCTGAGGGCGTGGGTCATAGCCAGGGAGGCTCTGGTCCCGCTCTACTACGGCGATCCGCGCGAGGCTCTCAACCTCGCCAAGAAGAGCCGTGACCTGGCCGGGCAGACGCCCTGCGCGGCCCAGGCGATGGCCCCGGTGGTCGAGGCCCGCGCGCTGGCGATGATGTCGGGCTCGGGCAAGAAGGACGTGGTCGACCAGGCGAAGCGGGCGCTGTCGAGGGCGAGGGCGGCTTTCTCCCAGATGACCGCCGCGGACCAGGACGACTCGACCTTCGGCTACACCGAGCGCCAGCTCTACTTCCACCAGGGAGACGCGCTGGTCAAGCTCGGGCAGGCGATGGAGGCCGACCTCATCCTGGAGCAGGCGCTCACCAAGTACGGTCCGACCGACTGGCTCGATCCGACCTTCATCAAGTTCGACCGGGCCCAGTGCAAGATCCTTGAGGGTGACGTGGACGAGGCGCTGGAGATCGCCCAGCGTACGGTCTCGGGTCTCGACGAGGCCTGCCGGCCCGACATCCTCATGCAGCGCGCCCACGAGGTGGGCAAGCAGGTCGAGGTGAAGGCGCCCGGCCATCCCAAGCTCAAGACCTACATGGAGTCGCTGCGCAGCCGCAGCGCGTCGACGGATGATCCGGTGGCCGACAGGAGTGGCAGTTGAAGCCAAGGCTTCGGCGTTATCGCTGGTCCGACCTCGAATCGGTCTGGGCGCTCCACCAGATATGCCTGGCCCAGGTCGGTCTCGCGCCGGGGGACGGCGTCTACTACGAGGACGACTTCCCGAGGATCCACGAGATCTACCTCGCCGACCGGGGTGAGTTCCTGGTGGGGGAGATGCCCGCCGGGCGCGTCGTCACGATGGGCGGTCTCCGCCGCGTCGACGACCGGACCGCCGAGATGTGCCGCATGCGGGTCCATCCGGAGTTCCAGCGTCGCGGTTTCGGTGCCCAGATGGTCCTCGCGCTGGAGGCGCGGGCCGTCGAACTCGGCTATGCGCGCCTTCGTGGTGACACCACTCTGAATCAGCTCGCGGCGATGGAGCTCTATCGCAAGTTCGGATGGCGCGAGATCCGCCGGGAAGAACGAGGGGGATGTGTGGTGGTTTATGGAGAAAAAGACCTAGTAGCCGCTATGTCCTCTTTAACTCAATGACCTGAATTTTAAGTTGTTTTACTGCTAAGTGTTGCCTATTTCGGAGATGAGCGAATAATTGTTCTTCGTACCTACCGCTATTCTCTGGTGAGTGCGATGAAAAAGATCATTGTTCACAAAACCGGCGTGTCCAGGCTCGGTGGCGTCGCCAGCGTCATCCACAAGGGATGAGATTCCGCCCGAGCGGAAGAATCGGCTCTGACGGCCGCGGCCCTCGATCGGCGAGATTGAGGGCCGCGCGGGTTTCCACCCCTTGTCCATTCGGTCCCGGCCGTCTCCGGTGGCTCCGGTTCACCCCAGCCGGATGATCCGGGAGACGACCTCCGGCAGGTCCGGGGGCTCCAGGGCGCCGGGGAGATCGGCCATCTCCGCCGGTGAGAACCAGCCGGAGCCCAGGTAGGTGATGTTCTCCTCGGCGGTCAACGACCCCGGGCCCACCTCGGGGGTGTCCTCGAACCTGGCCAGATAGAACCGCTCGGTCTTGGCGTAGTGGACGCCGAGCCAGCGGAACTCCCGGCGCACCGGCACCCACCGGTCCAGCACCGCCTCGCCCGGCAGGTCCGTCTCCTCGGCGAGCTCGCGCCGCGCGGCGTCGAGGGGGGTCTCGCCCGGGTCGATCCCGCCGCCCGGCGGCTCCCACAGGGTCTGGCCCCCGATGGGGTCGCGCCAGTGCATGAGAAGCACCCGGCCGGACCCGTCCACACAGATCACCCGGGCCGCGGGCCGGTCGTTCGGCTGAGGGTCGTCCATAGGCCAGGGACGCTACCACCCGCCGTCACGTCCGCCGGTTCCGCGTTTCCGGCGGCCTCGGCGCCTCCTGCCCGCCGCCTGCTTGCCACCTACCGGACCGCCGGGTGTGGCGGCGGGATTCGCTGTACTCTGCCGACGTCAGGTTGAAGCATCGTACGATCCGACCTCTCAAGCTCAAGGGTGAAGGCATGACTTCCAGGGCCGAGTTTGTGTTGACGCTGTCCTGTCCGGACCGTCCCGGGGTGGTGGCCGCGGTCTCCGGTCTCCTGGCCGGGCGGGGATGCAACATCATCGAGAGCCAGCAGTTCGGTGATGTCGTGTCCGAGCGGTTCTTCATGCGGGTGCAGTTCGCCTCCTCGCTGCCCGACGAGGAGCTGCGCGAGGCCTTCGCCGCGCTCGCCCCCGAGTTCGGCATGGATTTCAAGCTGCGTGAGGTCTCCATCAAGCCGCGCGTGCTGGTGATGGTCAGCAAGTTCGGCCACTGCCTGAACGATCTGCTCTACCGGATGCGCTCCGGCCTGCTCGACATCGAGATCGTCGCGGTCGTCTCCAACCACCCGGACCTTCGGCCGCTGACCCAGTCGTACGGCATCGACTACCACCACCTGCCGGTCACCTCCGAGACCAAGCCCAGGCAGGAGGCGGAGATCCTTACCCTGGTCGACCACTACCGGGCCGATTTGGTGGTGCTCGCCCGCTACATGCAGGTGCTGTCGGAAGACCTCTGCGTGAAGCTCGCGGGCAACGTGATCAACATTCACCACTCGTTCCTGCCGTCGTTCAAGGGTGCCAAGCCCTACCACCAGGCGCACTCGCGCGGCGTGAAGCTGATCGGCGCGACCGCGCACTACGTGACCGCCGACCTCGACGAGGGCCCGATCATCGAGCAGGAGGTCGCCCGGGTCAACCACACCCACTCCGCGGAGGACCTCGCCGCCATCGGCCGCGACGTCGAGTGCCAGGCCCTGGCGCGCGCCGTCCGCTGGCACACCCAGCAGCGCGTCCTGCTCGACGGCCACAAGACGATCGTCTTTCCCCGCTAGCGCGGCGACCGGCGGCGTGTCCTGCCCGACGGCGACGAGACGGCGGGCTTTCCCTCCGGCGCGGTGACCGATCACCCTGGGCGGCGGCCGGGTTTCCGCGGGCTGACGCCGGTGACGTCCTCGGGGTGGGAGACGCCGTAGGGGCGTCCCCGCTCGTCGGTGCCGACCTTCTCGCGGCCCCGTTCCTTCCGCCGGGAGGCGATCCTCTCGGCGCCGCGGTTCTCGCTGGTGCCGACGCCGAGGGGGGACCGGGCCTGGGTGTCGGTGGAGGGGACGCCCTCGCGCTCCGCGCCGGACACCACGCGGGGCGGTCCCTTGTCGTCCGGAGGGGGCCCGAAGGCCAGGTTGCCCGACCGCACGACCTCCTCGCTCGCGTGACCCACGTCGCGGGAGTAGCCGTGCTTCGCCTTCTTGCCCTTGTGCTTGGGTTCGTGTTTGTCGTTCATGTCCGGTACCTCTGGATTCGTTCGGTGGTCAGCAGATTCTCGGTAGCGGGTCGCCGACCAGCAGGTCGACGATGCGGGTGCCGCCGAAGGAGGTCCTGAGCAGGACCAGTCCCGGCGGGTCGTCGTTGATCCGCCCGATGACCGCCGCCTCGGAGCCGAGTGGGTGGGAGCGGAGGGCGGCCAGAGCCGCGTCGGCGGAATCCCCGGCGACCACCGCGACCATCCGCCCCTCGCAGGCGACGTAGAGCGGGTCGATCCCCAGCAGCTCGCACGCCCCCCGTACGGCGGGACGGACCGGCACCGCGTCCTCGTCGAGGACGACGGCGACCCGCGAGGCCTCCGCTATCTCGTTGACGATCGTCGCCACCCCGCCCCGGGTCGCGTCGCGCAGGCAGCGCACCGCGCCGTTGCCGTCGCCTGCGTCCGCACCGCCGCCGCAGGCGTCCAGCAGCACGTCGACGAGGGTGTTGAGCGCGGCGGTGTCGGAGCACAGCTCGGCCTCGATGTCGAGTTCTCCGCGGGCGAGCATGATGGTGATCCCGTGCTCGCCGATCGGCCCCGACACGATGACCGCGTCTCCCGGCCGTGCGGAGGCGGCGCTCAGCCGGACGGGCCGGTCGAGCGTCCCGATGCCGGAGGTGGTGACGTAACAGCCGTCCGCCTTGCCCCGCTCCACGACCTTGGTGTCGCCGGTGACGATCCACACGCCCGCCGCCCGTGCCGCCTCGGCCATCGAGGCGGTGATGCGCCGCAGGTCGGCGACGGGGAAGCCCTCTTCGAGGATGAATCCGGCCGAGAGGTAGCGGGGGCGGGCCCCGCACATGGCCAGGTCGTTGACGGTGCCGTTGACCGCGAGGTCGCCGATGTCGCCGCCAGGGAAGAACAGTGGCGTGACCACGAACGAGTCGGTGGTGAAGGCGAGCCCGTCGGCGACCGCGCCGTCCTCCAGAGGCGCCAGCATCGGGTTGCGGAACGACTCCAGGAACACCGCCTCGATCAGGGTGTGCGTGGCCTTGCCGCCCGCGCCGTGCGCCAGGGTGATGCGGTCCTCCCGCACGCGCGCCCCGCGCCGCCGCACCCGCTCGATCCGGTCCAGCACCTGCTGCTCCCGGTCGCGTGCGCTTTCCCTCAGGTCCGGTACCCGGTCATGGTCGTGTGTCCTTTCCTTCAGGTCCGGTATCCGGCCGTGATCGTGTGCTTCTTGCCTCAGGTCCTGTACCCGGCCACGGGCGTGTGCCTCTTCCCTCAGGGCCGGTGCCTGCCGCTCCTCGCCGCGTGGTCCCGGCGGATCCATCTCCCGCACGCCGTGTTCCCCGCCCCGTCCGGTGCCGTTTTCCCCGTCGTTCACCTCCGGGTCGCCTCCTTGACGCGCTCGCGCGAGAACCGGCCGAAGTCGTAGTACGCCGCGCAGGCGCCCTCGGACGACACCATGCACGTGCCGATCGGCGTCTCCGGGGTGCACGCGGTGCCGAACACCTTGCACTCCCAGGGTTTGAGCACTCCCTTGAGCACCTCGCCGCACTGGCACGCCTTCGGGTCGGCCACCCGCCCGCCCGGAATCCGGAAGATCCGTTCGGCGTCGAAGGCGGCGTACCGCTCCGCGATCCTGAGCGCCGACTGCGAGATGAAGCCCAGCCCCCGCCATTCGAAGTACGGCCGTAGCTCCATCACCTGGCCGATGACGCTCAGGGCCTTGGGGTTGCCGTCCCACGGGACCACCCGGGAGTACTGGTTCTCCACCTCGGAACGGCCCTCGGACAGCTGTACGAGGATGCGGTAGACCGTGTGCAGCACGTCCAGCGGCTCGAAACCGGCCACCACCATGGGCTTGCCGTAGCCGCGCGCGACGAACCCGTACGGCCGGCAGCCGATCACGGTGGAGACGTGGCCCGGCCCGATGAACCCGTCCAGGCGCAGGTCGGGAGAGTCCAGGATCGCCTTGATGGCGGGAATGATCGTCACGTGGTTGCAGAAGACCGAGAAGTTCTCGATCCCCTCAGCCTCGGCGCGCAGGACCGTCATCGCCGTCGAGGGCGCGGTGGTCTCGAACCCGATGGCCATGAAGACCACCTGCCTGCCGGGGTTCTTTCTGGCGATCTTCAGGGCGTCCAGCGGGGAGTACACCATCCGGATGTCGGCTCCCCGCGCCTTGGCGTCGAGGAACGAGCCGTTCCCGCCGGGCACCCGCATCATGTCGCCGAACGACGTCATGATCACGTCCGGCTGCTCGGCGATGTGGATGGCGTCGTCCACCCGTCCCATGGGGATGACGCAGACGGGACAGCCGGGACCGTGCACCAGGGTGACGGCCTCGGGCAGGTAGTCCTCCAGGCCGTGCTTGTAGATCGTGTGGGTGTGCCCGCCGCACACCTCCATGAACTTGTAGTCGCGGCCGGGCTCGCACAGCGCGGCGATCCGCGTGGCGAGCATCCGGGCCTTCCCGGCGTCGCGGTACTCGTCGACGAAACGCATCAGCCCTCACCTCTCTTCGATCATGGATTCTCGGAGGGCCGCGATCTCGTCCTCGTACGCCTGGCCGATGCTTTCGAGGAAGTCGAGCGCGGCCCTGGCCTCCCCCTCGTCGATCTTCGACATCGCGAACCCGACGTGGATGAGGATCCAGTCGCCGGGCCCGACGCTCCGGTCATCGAGCAGGCCGACGTTGATCGCGCGCTTGACGCCGCAGACGTCGACCATGGCCAGGTCAGGACGGTCCGACAGGATTTCCACGATCTCGCCGGGAATTCCCAGGCACATGAGAGGCCTCCGCCATCTGGATGGATTCGAGGACGAGGTCGTCGCCGCCCTCGGCGTGAACATCGGTGTCGCCGCACCCCGCGCAGACGGCGAAGGGTTCGACGGAGGTGGACGTGCTCCCGCAGGAGCGGCAGGTCATCCGCACCGGGACGATGACCAGGTCCACGTGGGCGTCCTCGGCCACGGACCCTTCGGAGATCGAGGAGAACGCCTGGTTGATCCCCTGCTCCGTGACGCGGAGCAGGGCGCCCGCGTGGACTCGCGCCCGCCGTACCCGCCTGCCGTCCGCCCGCTTCTCCACGGCGGTGAGGATCGCCTCGGCGATCCCGAACTCGTGCATGGTCGTTCCCTTTCGTCGCGCTTGGAATTCCTGTCGTTCCGGCGTGTGCGACCGGACACGATCCGCCCGGCCCCGCTGTCCGGGCGGCCCGGCGGCCGCAGGGGCCCCCGGGTCGTGTTCCACCCCGGCTCGGCCCGTGGTTCGCGTGGTTCGCCGAGCCGCGTATCCCCGGCTCTCCGGTGCGGGCCCGCTACATGTTCCGCATCCTCAGGTAGCGCTTGATGTCGGGGAGCGACTGGTAGACCAGTACGGCGACCCCCGCCAGCACCGCCCCGGCCAGCAGGCGTTTCAGCATGTCCGTTCCTCCTCGTGAACCGCGGCGCCGGCGGCCGTCGTGATCTGTTGTCCCGCGAGCTCGGTGACCAGGTCCGCCGCCATGCCGACGGCGCCCGCGACCGGCGGGCTGAGCTCCATGCCCGGCGAGGTGTCGGCGGGCTGGCAGCCGACGAGCAGGACGCGACCGGCCTCGCCGCCGAGCGTGCCCACCAGCGAGAGCACGCTCTCGGGCGTCATCGAGTGCGCGTCGAGGAAGGATCCCGGCGCGCCGCCCGCCGACGGTTCGAGGACGTACAGGGTGCCGGGCGGGCCGTCGCGGGAGACCGCGTCGACCAGGATCGTGGTGTCGTACCGTCCGCCGGTCAGCTCGTACGCCAGGTGGATGGCCCGGATGCCGAAGTCCCTCACCTCGACCCCGCCGGGCAGGTCGGCACCGGCCAGGTGCCTGACCACCGCGACCCCGAAGCCGTCGTCGCCGAGGAAGACGTTTCCCACCCCGGCCACCAGGACCCTCACGCGCCCACCTCCCCGTCGGCGGCGGAACCGCCCGCCGGTGAGCCGTCCGTGAGCGGCTCGACCTCGTCTGGGGCGAAGTAGAGGAAACGGCCGTGCGACCGGCGCAGGTCGGCGCCTGGATCGTCGTCGAGGGTGACGGCCAGGTGGTGGGCGCCGTCGAGGTCGAGGAGCACCGCCTCGACGTGGGCGGTCCTGCCGGCCAGGAACATGTCGTGGGCGTCGGCGCGCCGCCGGCCGGGCACCAGCCTGACCCTGCTGCCCCTGGAGACGGTCACCCCGGCGACCGTCACGCTGTCGGTCTCCGGGGAGACCGCCGCGTCACCCGCCGGATCCCACCAGGGCACGGGTGCGTCCTGGCGGCTCGGGGAGTCCCCGGCCTCCGGGGACGCGGGGGACTGCCGGTCGGTGCGGTCGGTGCGGTCGGTGGCCGCCTCCACCGAGCGGATCGCGCCGTGGAGCCGTTCCAGCAGTTCGGGGGGCATGCTGCCGACCATGTCGATGAGCTCGGTCACCCGGGGATCGGTCTCCCGCGCCTCCAGGGTCTCCTCGTCGGTGAGGGTGAGCGTGCGCAGGTGGAGCATCTCGTCGATCTCCGTGGAGTCGAACAGGGGGCCGGGGCTCTCCGGCGCGATGTCCGGGTGGTCGTAGAGGATGATCGGGGAGGAGAGCACGACGTCCCGGTGACCGGGCTCGCCCACGAGTACCGGCCAGGTGTGCTCGTTGCGGCAGGTCTCCACGGCGGGCCGCGCCCATTCCGGCGGGTCGAGCAGCGAGACGAAGGCCCCGGCGGTCACCGCGATGAGCAGGTGCGCCGAGACCAGCGAGTGCCGCAGCGCCTGCTCGCGCGGCGCGCCCAGCGGTTGCCAGTCGTCGGTGTTCTCCACCCGGGCGCGCAGCTTGACCAGGTCGTACGGTCCGGGCACCAGCTCGGCGGAGACCCTGAGCGCGGCGCGCAGCGGCAGGTGCTCGGAGACGAGACGCCCTATCACCTCTCCGGACGGCGCCACGATCGGCTCGACCACGCGGTCTCCGGGAATGCGTACCTCGATCACCCGCTCGGGGGCGTCGAGCAGGCCGGCGATGGGGAGTGTCACCTCCGCCTCCCGCTCGGTCGCCTCGTCGAAGGTGAGATAGGTACGGTGGCCGTTCCGCAGCTGCTGGACCGGCCAGTAGCCGTCGTCCTCGGCGCGCTCGACGCCGCGCGTCCTGACGTGCAGGAAACGCAGGTTCAGGTGCGCCACGGCGTACGCGGCCCCTTCGAGGAGGCATTCGGTCACGCTGGCCGGATGCTCGGCGGTCGCGGTGAACCCCGGTGGTACGAGCACCCCGAACTGCCAGCGCACCTGGTTCTTGGTCGCCGAGGCGCGGTAGGGGTAGAGAAGGTAGCCCTCGTACAGCACCGCGTCCGCCACCCGGCGCGCGATGTCCATCGGAACGCTCATCGCCGCGTCTCCTTGAGCAGTAGTTCCAGGGTCTCGTCCCAGGTCGCCAGGGCGCGCCCGGACTTGAACCTGCTGAGTTCCCGCAGCGTGTCGCGATGGAGCCGCAGCCAGCCCGAGTTCGGGAAGTAGCGGTCCATCAGCTCCCGCCACACCGCCACCGGCGGCCGGCAGCGGGCCTCGCGGTGCCACGGCACCTGGCTCACCGAGAAGCCGTCCCGCGCCCTGGCGAACACCGTGCCGCTGAAGAGCATGACCATCGGGATCTCGCCGTCGTCCAGGGCGGCGAAATACCTGCCCGCCGACACCTCCAGGTCGTAACCGCACGGCACCGGTACGTCGATCTCGGTGCTCCCGGTGAACGCCGGGACCATGACGGAGACATCGGCGAACCGCAGGGGTTTCAGCGTGTCGCCCCATCGGGCCCGGTCCCCGAACAGGTCGCCGAGCAGCTCGGCCTCGGTGTCGCCGTAGCGCCGCAGATGGGGCTCGACCCGGATCTGGCAGCGCAGTGCGATGGTGTGCACCCCGCCGGGGGAGGGGTCGGTGACGCGCAGCCGGAAGATCAGCGTCGGGAAGGCCGCGTACGCCTCCGCCCGCACGTCCACGCAGTCGAACGCGAGCTCATCCACCGTCATCACCACCGCCTTCATCGGAGGCGGGCGGTACGGTGCGGCTGCGCTCGCGCAGGCCGGCGAAGAAACCCTCGATGGCCTCCCGCGCCTCCTGGCCGCCGCCGAAGCCCTTCCAGCGCATCCGCACCAGGCCGACCAGCTCGTAGCAGGCGTCGATCGGCACCAGGTGGCAGGCGAAGCCGCCGTCGGGGCGGCGGTCCACCAGGAGCGCCTCCACGTCGGGCTGGACGTCGGCCATCGCCGGGTTGGCCGCCAGGACGCGCTCCCACGTCTCCAGCGGCAGCAGCGACTCGGTGGCCCCGGCCGGGCTCGGGTAGAACGCCACGGTCCGATCCGTCGCGGAGTTGCGGAAGAAGAAGGCCGTGCGGACCGGGATCTGCATCTCGTCCCAGTCGGCCGCGCCCAGCAGGAACCGCGGGGCGTGCAGGTAGCGTCGCGGGACGGCCCGGTAGCGTGCCCGGCCGGTCGTGTCGCGGGTGAACAGCAGGTGGCAGGCCCGGCAGGCGCACAGCAGTCCTCGCCTCTCGACGTTCACGACGTGGCCGTGGTCCTCGCCCGCGGGTGCCGCGCACAGCTCGCAGAGCGTCACCGGAGGCGCGCCGGACCGGCCCGCCCGAGGCGGCTCGCGGAACCTGCGCAGCCCGGTGGCCGTCACGGCGCCGGCTCCGGCTCCGACACCGGCTCGGGGACAGCCTCCGGTTCCCGCCTCGACGCCGACGCCGACGCCGGTCCCGGTTCCGGTTCCGGTTCCGGTTCCGGTTCGGAGAGCGACGTCCGCTCGGGCACCGGGCACGGACCGGGCGGGCGGTGCTGGATCTGCAGCACCCCCGGCCGGTCGCCGCTCACCCCCTCGACCTCCACCCGCGACACCTCGGGCGCCGCCTGGGCGATGGCCCGTTCGATGGCGTCGGTCACGGTGAGCCGCGAGGACGGGCAGCCGTGGCAGGTCCCCTCCAGGCGGAGCCGCACGATCCCGTCCTCGTCCACGCCGAGCAACTCCACGCCGCCCTCGTGCGACCCCAGGTGGGGGCGTACGGTGTCCAGCGCGTCGCGGACGCGTTCGGCCGTGCTCAGCGGGTGC
Source organism: Streptosporangium sp. H16 (assembly GCF_051918855.1). Classification (NCBI taxonomy): domain Bacteria; kingdom Bacillati; phylum Actinomycetota; class Actinomycetes; order Streptosporangiales; family Streptosporangiaceae; genus Streptosporangium; species Streptosporangium sp. H16. The sequence continues at coordinate 74,197 of NZ_JBPXMD010000002.1, read as the reverse complement.
AGGTCGTGCAGGACCAGCAGCCCGGCCACGAGCGGGTCGCCGACCATGCGGCCCAGCACCTCGGCGGCCCCGGCCTCGGTGACGATCTCGACGACGCGTTCCAGGCCGGCGCCGTACAGCTCGACGAGGGCCCGTACGAGATCCTCGGCCTTGGCGCGCGTCACGGCGTCGCTCAGCGCGCCGAGGTCGGCGATCAGCGCCTCGACGCGATCGCCCGTCGCCCGGACGTCATGGGCTTGCGGCATCTGCCCGGGCCCCCTTTCCGGTGCCGGGAAACGGTCGGCTCACGTGGCGTCGAAGGCGTGGGGGGTGTGCACCCGGCGAAGCTCCTCGCCGCCGCCGAGGTACATGTGCACCCCGCACGGCAGGCACGGATCGAAGCTCCGCACGGTGCGCATGATGTCGATGCCCTTGAAGTCCGCGGGCGGGTTCTCCTCGAAGATCGGCGTGTTCTGCACCGCGTCCTCGTACGGTCCCGGCGTGCCGTGCACGTCGCGGACGCTGGCGTTCCAGGGCGTCGGCGGGTACGGATGGTAGTTGGCGATCTTCCCGTTCCTGATCACCATGTGGTGGGAGAGCACGCCCCGCACGGCCTCGGTGAAGCCGCAGCTGATCGCCTCGTCGGGAACCGTGAACGGCTCCCAGGTCTGGGTGCGGCCCGCCCGAACCTCGGCCAGGCCCTGCTCGACGAAGTAGAGCGCGCACGCCGCCGCGTAGGCCTGGAAGTAGGTGCGGGCCCGGTTGCGCTCCAGGGCGTTGGACAGCGGCTGCCCCCTGAACTCGGGGATCTTCCACTCGAACGTCTTCTCCGGCCTCAGCGCCGTCTTCGGCAGGTTGATCTGCACGCTGTGGCCGGTCGATCTGACGTAGCCGATGTCGACCTTGCCGGACAGCGCCGTCGACCAGAGCCTGGCGATGGGCCCGCCGCCGGTGTCGAGCGCGAGCGCGTCCTGCCCGTCGAACCAGCGGGGGGACATGACCCAGCTGTACTTGTCGCTGAAGTCGCGCTTCTGCGGGTGCGGGATGGTGTGCTGGTTCCACGGATGCCGGATGTCGACCGGGTTGCCCAGCGGGTCGTGGGTGACGAACGGCTCCTGGTCCTTCCAGTCGTCGTAGTAGGAGCTGCCCAGCAGGATCCGGATGCCGAGGTTGATGTCGACCAGGTCGTTGGTGATCAACTTGCCGTCGACGATCACCCCCGGCGTGACGTACATCTCGCGACCCCAGTGGCTCATGTTCCGGTAGGTGAAGTCGCAGTGCTCGGGGTTCTGGAAGCTGCCCCAGCAGCCGAGCAGCACCCGCCTGCGGCCGACCTCCTCGTAGCCGGGCAGCGCCTGGTAGAAGAAGTCGAACAGGTCGTCGTGCATGGGCACGACCCGCTTCATGAACTCCACGTAGCGCATCAGCCGGGTCAGGTAGTCGGTGAACAGCTGTACGGTCGCGACCGTGCCCACCCCGCCCGGGTAGAGCGTCGAGGGGTGGACGTGCCTGCCCTCCATGAGGCAGAACATCTCGCGGGTGAGGCGGCTCACCGCCAGCGCCTCGCGGTAGAACTCGCCCTCCAGCGGGTTCAGCGAGCGCATGATGTCGGCGATGGTCTTGTAGCCGTGTTCGCCCGCGTGCGGCGCCTCGGTGCGCTCGGCCATCGCCAGCACCCCGGGATTGGTCTCGCGGACCATCTTCTCGCAGTAGTCGACCCCCACCAGGTTCTCCTGGTAGAGGTTGTGGTCGAACATGTACTCGGCGGCCTCGCCGAGGTTGAGGATCCACTCGCCCAGGGCCGGGGGCCGCACTCCGTACGCCATGTTCTGCGCGTAGACCGAGCAGGTCGCGTGGTTGTCGCCGCAGATCCCGCAGATGCGGCTGGTGATGAAGTGGGCGTCGCGCGGGTCCTTGCCCTTCATGAAGATGCTGTAGCCGCGGAAGATCGACGAGGTGCTGTGACACTCGGCGACCCGCCGGTTCTTAAAATCGATCTTGCAGTAGATGCCGAGACTCCCGACGATCCTGGTGATGGGGTCCCAGGCCATCTCCACGAGGTCGGGGTTCTGCTCCGATGTCGTCATGTCAGCTCCAGGGCGCCTTGTAGCCGGTCAGCAGCTCGCGCCCCTTGTGGCGCCACTTCGGTTCCTTGTCGACGGTCCGCAGGGTGATGCCGCGCAGCGCGCGGACGACGGTCCCGTACGCGCCGCTCACCGCCGAGGAGACGTGGGCGCCGGGTGGCTCGTCCATGAACGGCATGAACTTGTCGGGGAAGCCCGGCATCGTGCAGGCGATGCAGATGCCCCCGACGTTCGGGCAGCCGCCGATCCCGTTCATCCAGCCGCGCTTGGGGACGTTGCACCGGACGACCGGCCCCCAGCAGCCGATCTTGACCAGGCACTTCGGCGAGCCGTACTCGGTGGCGAACTGGCCCTGCTCGTAGTAGCCCGCCCGGTCGCACCCCTCGTGCACGGTCTGGGTGAACAGCCACGTCGGGCGCAGCTCCTCGTCCAGCGGGATCATCGGTGCCTGCCCGGCGACCTGGTAAAGCAGGTAGAGGAGCGTCTCGGAGAGGTTGTCCGGCTGCACCGGGCAGCCCGGCACGTTGACGATCGGCAGCCCCGCCTTGGACTTCCAGTCCCAGCCCAGATAGTCGGCCACGCCCATGGCCCCGGTCGGGTTCCCCGCCATGGCGTGGATGCCGCCGTACGCCGAGCAGGTGCCCGCGCACACGATCGCGGTCGCTTTGGGCGCGAGCAGGTCCAGCCACTCGCTGGTCGTCATGGGCTGGCCGGTCTCGGGGTTGTTGCCGAACCCGGACCAGTAGCCCTCCTGCTTGAGCGCCTCGTTCGGAATCGAGCCCTCGACGACCAGCACGAACGGGTCCAGCTCGCCACGCTTGGCCTTGAAGAACCACTCGATGAAGACGTCCGCGCCCTGCATCGGCCCGGACTCGAAGTCGATCAGCGGCCAGTGCACGGCCACCTTGGGAAGCCCGGGAAGCGCTCCGAGCACGATGTCCTCGATGCTCGGCTGGGTCGCCGCGGTGAGCGCGACGGAGTCGCCGTCGCAGCTCAGTCCGGCGTTGATCCACAGTATGTGGACGACGGGTTCCTCCTGCTCCTGAGGTCTGCTGCTCGTTGCGTCCGTCGGCGCTGTCATGACGCCTCCCACTCCTGGTGGATGTCTGCGGAACGTGAAGGGGGAGGACCTGCGCGGGTGGGCGGGCTCTCCCTCACCCGGGGCTGTGCGCCCGCGGTGTCGGCGCCGGCCCGAGCGCGTGCCAGGTGAGTTCCCGAAGGACGTGGTAGAGGGTGGTCTGCGCCTCCTGGATCCGGTGCACCGAGGAGGAGGGGACGACGAACAGGTGGTGCAGGACGCCCCGCTCGGACAGCTCGGCCAGCCTGCCGCCCCCGCCCCCGGCCAGCCCGACGGTGAGCATGCCCCGCTCGGCCGCCTCCTCGAACGCCCGGACGACGTTGGCCGACCCACCGCTCGTGGACAGGCCGACGGCGATGTCCCCCGGACGGCCCAGCGCCGCGAGTTGCCTGGCGAAGACCACCTCGAAGCCGACGTCGTTGGAGAGCGCGGTGACCACGGCGACGTCGCCGGTCAGGCAGAGGGCGGGCAGGGCCGGGCCGTCGCAGGGCTGCAGGAAGGCGGTGGCGACCTCCTGGGCGTCGGTGCTGCTCCCGCCGTTGCCGAAGCTGAACAGCCGCCCGCCCGCGGCGAACCGCGCGGCCATCTCCTCGGCGCACGCCGCCAGTTCCGCCGCCGATTCGGCACCCATCCGCTCGCGCAGCCGTACGATCTCGCCGGTCTTCTCCGCGGCCGATCGCACGGCCTCCGCTTCCACCTCCGCTGTCCCGAGGCCGTTCCGGCCGGTGGTCCGGCCGGTGGTCTGGTCGGTGCGCCCGTCGTGGTCATGGTCATGGTCATGGCCGTGGTCGTACAGGAAGGGGTAGAGGCCGCGCATGACCTCCGCGGGTGTTCCGTCAGGCCTGCTCATCGTCGTCCTTCCCTCCGTCGCCGTCGCCGTCGCCGTCGCCGTCGCCGTCGCCTTCGCCGGTGCTCCCGCGCGCGATCACGGCGATCGCCTCCCGGGCGTGGACGAGGACGGTGTCGCCCACCACCGGGTCGACCAGCGCCACGCTCACCTCTTCGAGGACCCCGCCCGCGTCGACGATCGCCAGCTCTCCCTCCAGCAGCCTGACCACGCTCATCGGCAGCGCCTGGTCGGAGCAGGTGACGCAGACACCGGCGGTGCAGTCCTCGGGCCCGTTCACCGGCCCGCCCCTCGCGCGGGCGGGCCGAGCCGGTCGAGGAAGACGTGGACCAGCTCCCACAGCAGGTGGTAGGCGGTGACGTGAACCTCCTTGACCACGGCGGGGTCGTCGGACGCGGCGACCAGGACGTGGTCGGCCGGGAGGCGGCCGGTCATGGTGTGGCCGGCCGGGAGGCGGCCGGTCATGGTGTGGCCGGCCGGGAGGCGGCCGGTCAAGGTGCGGTCGGCCGGGAGGCCGCCGCTCGCCGTACCATTCGCGATGCCGTCCCCCTCCCCGCGGCCTCCGCCGCCGGTCAGGGCGATGGTCAGCAGGCCCAGTTCCCCGGCGGTCTCCAGCCCTCGCAGGACGCTCGGGCACCGGCCGTCACGGGAGATCCCCAAGGCCGTGTCGGCGGCGTCCGCCCAGTGGCGCACCTGGTGGGCGAAGACTTCGGCGACCTCGGTACTCCCCTCGCCGTCCCCGCCTTTCCGGAGGTTCCCGCTTTTTTGGAGGTCCCCGCTTTTTTGGAAGCCCCCGTCGCTCCCGGAGCCGTCCCCGTTCCTTCTGCCCGCCTGGTCGCTCACCCGGCCGGCCGCCGGGGCGCCGTTGCTCAGCGCCACCGCCGGGAGCGCCCTCTTGCCCACGATGACCGGGTGCATGAACTCGACCGCGATGTGCGCGGCATCCGTGCCCGTGCCGCCGAACACGATCAGCTTGCCGCCGAGGCGGAATCCGGCGGCCATGGCCCGGGCGGCACACGCGATGCGTTCCACGTCACCCGCCAGGGCGTGCCCGGCGTGGTCCCGCCGTGCGAAGGCCGCGATGACGGCCGCCTCCGTGACCGGTATGACGGCCGATGGCGAAAGAGGCGTTGTTTGCTTACTCAGTGTGCCAGACATGTCGACGCTCCGTATTTTTCACGGTAGTCGCCACATTACGATTGGCCCTTTCAGGCCCGACACCCTCGGCTCGACAACCAACGGCAAAGCTCTGATCATTGACGTAACCTTCCCGTCCAGATCATGCGAGCCCCCGAGGCGTTCCCGCCGGTCGCGGGAAGGATGGCGGGATGGGCACGGGACGCGCACGGGCACGGATCCGGGTCAGGATCAGGGTCGAGGGAATCGTGCAGGGGGTGGGATTCCGCCCCCACGTCCACTCCCTGGCGCGGCGCCTGGGGCTGTCCGGGTGGGTGGGCAACGACGACCGGGGCGTGTTCATCGAGGCCGAGGGGGAGCCCGGCGACGTCGCGCGCTTCCGGGAGGCCCTGCGGGACCAGGCCCCGCCGCTGGCGGCGATCCACCGCGTGACGGCCACCGCGATACCGGCGTGCGGGGACCGGGGGTTCCGTATCGCGGCCAGCCGAGGGGGGACCCGGCGCGTCACCCTTGTCTCACCCGATGTCGCGACGTGTGACGACTGCCTGGCCGAACTGTTCGACCCCGCCGACCGGCGTCACCGCCACCCCTTCGTCAACTGCACCAACTGCGGGCCGAGGTTCACCATCATCCGGGACGTCCCCTACGACCGGCCCGCAACCACGATGGCCGGGTTCGCCATGTGCGGGGAGTGCGAGAGGGAGTATCTCGACCCGTCGGACCGCAGGTTCCACGCCCAGCCGATCTGCTGCCCGGCCTGTGGCCCGGTCCTTCGTCTTCTCGACGGCGGCCTTCTCGAAGGCGACCTTCGCGGCGAGGATTCGCCTGCCCACGGTCCGGACGCCGGTCGTCCCTGCGACGGCCCGGACCCCCGTGGCCGGGGCGGCGACGGCTCGTACGCCCACGGCCCGCATCCCCGTGACCGGGAGGGCGACGGCTCGCACGCCGGTCGTCCCGGTGCCGGCCCGGGCGGCGGTGCCGATCCGATCGCGGCCGCGGTGGAGGTGCTGCGAGCGGGCGGCGTCCTGGCCGTCAAGGGGCTCGGCGGGTATCACCTGGCGGTCGACGCCACCGACGAGGAGGCCACCCGGACCCTCCGCTCCCGCAAGCACCGCGAGGACAGGCCGTTCGCGGTCATGGTCCCCGACCTGCGTGCCGCGCGGGCACTGTGCGAGCTGGACGCCGAGGGGGAACGGTTGCTCACCGGCTCCCGGCGCCCGATCGTGCTGCTGCCCCGCCGCCCCGGAGCCGCGGTGGCCGGGGCCGTCGCGCCGGGCGACCGCCGCCTCGGCCTCATGCTGCCGTACACGCCGATCCACCACCTGCTCGCCGCCGAACTCGCCCGCCCGTACGTGCTCACCAGCGGAAACCTCTCCGACGAGCCCATCGCCTACCGCGACGGCGACGCGCTCGCCCGGCTCGCCGGGGTCGCGGACGCCTTCCTGACCCACGACCGGCCGATCCACGTCCGCGCCGACGACTCCGTGCTCCTCGCCGCGCGAGGGAGGACGGTGCCGCTGCGCAGATCCCGGGGGTACGCCCCGGAGCCCCTGCGGCTCTCACCGCCCGCCCGGCGGGCCGTGCTCGCCTGCGGCGCCGAGCTGAAGAGCACGTTCTGCCTCGCGAGACAGGGGCACGCCTTCCTCTCCCACCACATCGGCGACCTGGAGAACTACGAGACGCTGCGCTCCTTCACCGAGGGGATCGAGCACCTCCGGCGCCTGCTCGGCATCACCCCGGGGCTGGTCGCCCACGACCTCCACCCCGAATACCTGTCCACCAAGTACGCCCTCGACCTGGAGGTGCCGGGATCGGTGGACCTGACCGGGGTCCAGCACCACCACGCGCACATCGCCTCCTGCCTGGCCGACAACCGGGAGACCGGCCCGGTCATCGGGGTGGCCTTCGACGGCCTCGGCTACGGCACCGACGGCACCATCTGGGGCGGCGAGTTCCTGGTGGCCGACCTGGCGGGCTTCACCCGCGCCGGGTGCCTGGCCCGGGTGCCGATGCCCGGTGGCACCGCGGCGATCAGGCAGCCCTGGCGGATGGCGGCCGCGCACCTGTACGCGGCGTACGGTGACACGCTTCCCGGGAACCTACCAGTCAGGGCCCGTCACGGCTCGCGCTGGGACGAGGTGGTCGCGGTGGCCGGGGCCGGGACGAACTCCCCCCTCACCTCCAGCGCCGGGCGCCTGTTCGACGCGGTGGCGGCGATCCTCGGACTCCGCGACACCGCCACATACGAGGGACAGGCCGCGATCGCCCTGGAACAGTGCGCCGACCCCGCGGAGAAGGGCGCCTATTCGGCCAGGGCCGTCGACGAGGGGGCACTCGTGACGATCCAGGCCACGGACCTCGTCCGGGCGGTCGTCGAGGACACGCGCGCCGGGGCGGTTCCGGCGCTCGTCTCGGCCCGCTTCCACAACGGGCTCGCCGCCGCCACCGCCCGGGTGTGCGCGCGGCTCCGCGAGGACACCGGCCTCGGCACGGTCGCCCTGTCGGGAGGGGTCTTCCAGAACAGGCTGCTGCTGGAGGGCCTCGTCGCCGCCCTCGGGCTCCGCGGCTTCCGGGTCCTGACCCACCGCGCCGTCCCCCCGAACGACGGCGGCGTCAGCTTCGGCCAGGCCGCCGTGGCCGCGGCCCGCGACACCCTCGGCCTCGTCTAGGGAAGTGTCGTCACGGCGGGGGCACGGTGGCCGGGAGATGTGGATCGCGCGGGTCGTGGCCGGCCGTCACGATCTGCCCGGTGCCGGTCAGATCCAGCCCTCCTCCCAGGCGCGGTGCGCGGCGGCGTGGCGGGAGCCGGCGCCGAGCTTGGCCATGGCCGCGGAAAGGTAGTTCCGCACCGTGCCGGGGGCGAGGTGGACCTGCGCCGCGATCTCGTTAATCGAGGCGCCCGTCCGTGAGGCCCGCAGCACCTCCAGCTCCCGTTCGGACAGCGGGCAGTCGTCCTCCGACAGGGCGGAGGCGGCGATGTCCGGGTCCACGTAGCGCCGGCCCGCGGCGACGTCGCGGATGATCTCGGCCAGCCGGCTGGCGGGCGTGGTCTTGGGCACGAACCCGCTCACCCCCGCCGCCAGGGCGCGGCGCAGCACGCCGGGCCGGGCGTGCCGGGTGACGAGGACGATCCGGGTGGGCAGCTCTGCGCGGATCGCCTGCGCGGCGCGCAGCCCGTCGGCGGGCGGCATCTCCAGGTCGAGTACGGCGATGTCCGGCCGCCGCTCGCGTGCCAGGCGCACCGCGTCCGTGGTGGTGGCCGCCTCGGCGACGACGTCCAGGTCATCCTCCAGCGCGAGCAGTGCCGCCAGGGCTCCCCTGATGAGGTCCTCGTCGTCGGCGATCAGCAGCCGGATCACCGCGCGCCCGCCTCGGCCGGGTACGCGCGCGCGTCGGCGGGCAGCGAGGCCACCACCTCGAACCGGTCACCCTCGCATCGCCAGCCCAGCGTGCCGCCGGCCCGCTCCAGCCGCTCTGCCAGGGAGCGCAGACCGGTGCCGGCGCCCGTCCCCGCCCCGGGCCGCTCGGCGTCGCCACCGGCCCCCCGCCGGGCACCACCACCCGTCACGCCCTCGTCATCGCCCTCCGGCCGGGCGCCGTCACCCGCCGGGCCCTCGCCCTCCTGCCGGGCACGACCGTCCTCGACGCCGTCGTTGCCGACCCGGAGGCGGGCACGACCGTCCTCGACGTCGTAGGCGATGTGCGCCCGGCGGGCCCGGCTGTGGCGCAGCACGTTGGTGGTGGCCTCGCGCATCACCAGGCCAAGGACGTGGCGGGCGGGCTCCGGCAGCGTGTCCGCCCCGGTGGCCGGGCCGTGGTCCACGCCCGTGTCGATGCCGGCGGCGGCCAGCACCTTCGCGGCGTTGGCGATCTCGTCCTCCAGGGTCGTGCGCCGGTATCCCTGCACCACGGCACGCGTGTCGCGGAGCGCGTCGGCCGCCAGCCGCCGCACCTCCCGCATCTCCGCGGCGGCCCGGACGGGGGCGGCCTCGGCGAGCCTCTCGGCCAGCTCGCTCTTCAGCGCGATCACCTGCAGGTGGTGTCCCTGGATGTCGTGCAGGTCCGCGGCGAACCGCAGCCGCTCGTCCTTGACCGCCACCTCGGCGGCCAGGAGCCGTGCCCGGTCCAGCCGGTCGGCGACGTCCCAGGCCCACAGCGTGCCCAGCGCCATCCAGGCGACGGAGGCGACCATGCCGGCGGGGAAGGCCCCCGCGAGGAGCCACTCGCCGTTCCCCGAGGCGAGGGCCACGGACCCGCCGAGCGCCGCCGCGACGACCACCGCGCCGGCGATGAGGGTACGCCGGTGCGCCGGCCGCAGGAACATCGCGGTGATCGACACCATCACCGCCGGGGCCACCGCCCACAGCCCGTCGTCGCGCAGGGCGAGCGGGACCGCGCCCAGCACGGCCGCCGCCAGGCCCCCCGCCACCAACCAGCCCACCGGCGGCCCGCCGGTCCCTTCGCGCGTACCCGAGGCGCCGGCCCGGTCCCGCGCCTCGCCGGGTGAGCGCGGCAGCCGGCGGCCGAACAGCACGATGACGGCCACGACCAGCACGGCCAGGGCCAGGCCGGTGACGCCCCTGACCCAGGGGGCCACGCCCTCGTCCATGGCCCAGGCCCTGACGAAGAGCACCAGGGAGACCGTGATGCTCCCGGTGAGGCTCCACCACGTGTAGCGGCGGAAACCGCTCAGTCCCGTCCCGCGCTCGCTCGGCCTGTCACGCACGCGGTCATTGTCCCCCGCGCCATCGGGGGTATGGAGCACCCCAATGACAAATGTCACGAGATTTCGTGACATGACCATGCGGGGACCTGCCGTTTCGGCACTACTGGCGGCTTCTGCCCTCCCGCAGTCTGGTGTCGCATACCCCAACCCCGTACCACGGAGGAGCGACATGACAGCGAGAGCCGCCCATACCCACGGCTGGTGGCCCTTCTTTCGCCACTATCTGGAGATGCTCGCGGCGATGGTCGTCGGCATGGCGGTGTTCGGCGCCGCCGTGCGCGCCGGCCTGGCGCTCGCGGGCCTGGAGTTCCCGGCGAGACCGGAGGTGGTAGCCCTGGAGATGGCCGTCGACATGTCCGCCGGGATGATCGTCTGGATGCGCTACCGGGGCCACGGCTGGGCCGCGACGCTGGAGATGGCCGCATTCATGATCGTCCCCGCCCTCGCGCTGCTCCCGCTGCTGTGGACGGGCGTGATCTCGGGCGACGCGCTCCTCCTGCTGGAGCACGTCGTGATGCTCCCGCTCATGCTCCTGGTGATGCTCCGCCGCCGCGACGAGTACGGAGGTCCCTCCCGTGTCTGATGTCACGACGAGGTCTGGCGTCACGACGAGCCGTTCCCGCTGGAAGGCCGTGCTGCGGCGCTGGCCGATCGCCCTCGCCGTCGGGCTGTTGGCGGCGAGGCTGGCCGCGGGCTCCTCGACGGGGGAGGTCACCTCGCTCGCCGAGATCCTCCCGCTGCTGGCCCTGCTCTATCTCCTGGTGGCCAAGATCCGGCGGCCGGAGGCGTCGTGGCCGCTGCTCCTCGTCCTCGTCGTCCTCTACCTGGTCCTTCGGGTACTGGACGTGGTCGCCGTACCGGTCGTGTTCGCCGCCCTGGCGCTGGCTGTCATGGTGTGGGGCGTCGTCGCCGGTGACCTGCGCCGCTCGGGCGAGTTCCGGGCGCAGGCCCTGGGGATGATCGGGTTCGGGGCGCTGGCGCTGGCCGCGCTGGTCGTGGAGCCCGACCTGGGCCGCTATCTGGTGGCGGCCGGCTGGTTCCTGCACGGCCTCTGGGACTTCGTCCATCTCAGGAGGAAAGCGGTCGTGTCGCGCTCGTACGCGGAGTGGTGCGGCGTCTTCGACATCCTCCTCGCCGCGCAGCTCGTGTTCCTCGCATGAGTGGCGTGCGCGGGTCCGGACCCGCGCACGCCACCCGAAACCGTCAGGGCCGGTACGTTCCGAAGTACCAGTCGTTGCCCTCCGGATCCCTGCAGGCGTAATCGCGCGAGCCGTAGTCCTTGTCGGCCGGCTCACTGGTGATCTCCGCCCCGGCCGCGACGGCCCTGGCGTGGTGGGCGTCGGGGTCGTCCACGACGACGTAGATCCCGGGCCCGCCGGGCTCGCCCGTACCGGTCATGATCATTCCAGTGCCGACAATCAGCTCGCCGTGACCGACGCCCCCGTCGGCGGTCGTGACGAGCTCGTGGACCTCGAACCCGAACGCCTGGACCAGCCAGTCGACGGCCTTGCCCGGGTCGCGGTAATGGACCAGCGGATACACCGTTCGCATGCTCTCTCCTCCCCTGCGGTGATCACCACGATGTCACCGGCGGGAGCGTCGAGGCTTGGAAAAATCTGACCTGATCACCCGATGACGCACGGGGACGGCACCAGCTCGCGGGGAGTGGCGCCCGCCATGATCCTGAAATCGCGGTTCATGTGGGCCTGGTCGTAGTAGCCGCAGACGGCGGCGGTGTCGGCCAGGGACATGCCGGACCTCAGGCGGCCGGTGGCGTGCTCGAAGCGCAGCACCCTGGCCGCGACCTTCGGCGCCAGCCCGATCTGGTCGTGGAAGCGGGAGACCAGGTGCCGGCTGCTCCACCCCAGCTCGGCGGCTATCGAGGCCACGGACACCGTGCCGCGGGTGGCGACCAGGCGCTGCCACGCCCAGCCGACGCGGCGGTCGGGCGGCGGCGCCTCGCCGATGCGCCCGCTGAGCGCCCCGTCCAGCAGGGCGATCCTGGCGGCCCTGCCGGGGGCCTCCGCCAGCCGCTCGAGCGTGGTCGTGGCCCAGCCGCCGAGCACCTCCTCCAGGGAGACCACCCGGTTGGTCAGCTCCCGCAGCGGCATCCCGAGCAGCCGCCTGGCCCCGAGCGGTGTGAGGTTGACCTGCACCCCCTCGGCGATCCCGGCCGTGGTGGTGTCGACATAGGTGTCATGCAGGCCACCGGCGAAGGAGGCCAGCAGCCGGGACCCCCCGGGGCCGCTCAGCGCGAGCGGCGCACCGAACCCGAAGATCATGACGACCCCGGCGAACGGCGGCCGCCGCTGGGCCATGGGATCGGCGTGACGCTCGGTGTAGGCCGACAGGTGTGTGACGTGGGGCCGCAGAAAGGCCCCCGGGTCGCTCTCCGTGAAGGTCAGGCCCTCGGCCACCGCCGCGTCGTTCACGCCCCGACCATAGCCGCCGCCCCCGACAATCCGGCCGCCGAGACCGCCGAGACCGCCGGGGGGCACCCGGAGTCCCGGATGCGCCCGCGCCTCCGCGATCCGTACTACTTCGACCCGCGCCTCTCGGGCCGCGCCTGCCGAGCCGTGCCTCTTCGCCCCGTCCTCTCAAGCCTTGTCCTGCCGCGCCTTCAGGAGGTCAGCCCGGTGTGGTGGGCGAGGAAGGTGAGCTGGTCGGCGGCGAGCTCGACGGTCTTGCTCACCGCGCGGGCCCCGTGACCGGCCTCCGCCTCGTTGCGGAGCAGGATCGGCCGATCCGAGGCCTGGGCGTGCTGCAGGGCGGCGCACATCTTCCAGGCGTGCAGCGGGTGGACCCGGGTGTCGGACTGGAAGACGGTGAACAGCGTCGCCGGATAGGACACGCCCTCCCGCACGTGGTGGTAGGGAGAGTAGGAGTGCAGCCAGGCGAACTCGTCGGGCTTCTCGGCGGAGCCGTACTCGACGTTCCACGTCGCGCCCAGGCCGAACAGCTCGTAGCGGATCATGTCGAGCAGCGGCGCCGAGCAGACCACCGCGGCGTACAGCTCGGGGCGCTGGGTCAGGGCCGCGCCGACCAGCAGGCCGCCGTTGGAGCCGCCGGAGATGGCCAGCTGCGAGGACGTGGTCACGCCGGTGGCGATGAGGTGCTCGGCCGCCGCGTGCAGGTCGTCGAAGACGTTCTGCTTGTGGGAGAGCATCCCGGCCCGGTGCCACTCCTCGCCCTGCTCGCCGCCGCCGCGCAGCTGGGCGATGGCGTACGTGCCGCCCGCCTCGACCCAGCTCAGGATGGACGCGGAGTAACCGGGGGTCATCGAGATGCCGAAGCCGCCGTAGCCGTACAGGACGGTGGGGCGCGGGCCCTCGGCGCCGGGAGGGGAGATCACCAGCATGTGGACCTCGCTGCCGTCGGCCGAGCGGTAGGTCACCTGCTCGGTGTCGACGGCGGGCACCTCGACGGCGCCGGGGGAGGCGGCCCAGAGCGTCGTCTCGCCGGTGCGGGCGTCGTAGCGCTGAATGCTCGGCGGCATGGTGTTGTCGGTGTAGCCGAACCAGGCCTCGTGGCCGCCCTCGGGACGCTCGCTGATGCCGCCGATGGTGCCCAGCCCCGGGGTCGGCACCTCGCCGACGCGCTCGCCGGTGACCAGGTCGTGCACCGAGATCTCGCTGATCGCGTGGCGGGTCCAGCCGACGAGCATGACCGGCCGGTCGAGGTCGTCGAGGATCGCGAAGTCCGTCAGCACGGCCTCGTGGTCCTGCGGGATCAGGTCGCGCCAGTTCTCGAACCGCGGGTCGGACGGGTCGGTCACGCAGACGCGGGCACGAGGGGCCTCCCGGTCGGTGAAGACGTACAGGCGGCCGTCGCGGCCGAAGTGCAGGGCGCTCTGGGCGTCGACGCCCTCCTGGACGACGACCAGCTCGGGCGAGGAGTGGGAGGACGCCTGGAGGTCGGCCACCCACAGGTCGTTGCGCGGCGCCGTACCCCTGGAGGCGGAGATCTGCAGCCAGCGACCGTCGAGGGAGACCGCCACACCGTAGTAGTTGGTCTTCTCCAGGCCCTCGCCGAAGATCAGGACGTCCTCCTCGGTGGAGGTGCCGACCCTGTGAAGGTAGACCCGGCGGTGGTACTGCTCCTCACCCTCGGGCACCTCGGTGGCGGGCAGTCTGCGCACGTAGTAAAAAGCCTCACCGCCGGGCAGCCACGCCACGGGGGAGTAGCGGCAGCGGTCGATCGGCCCCTCGATCCGGTCGCCGTACGCGACGTCCATCAGGTAGAGGCTCGACTCCTCGTCACCGCCCACCGAGACCTGGTATGCGAGCAGGCGGCCCTCCTTGTCGGGCTGCCAGGAGTCGAGGGTGGTCAACCCGGTCGGGTCCAGCGCCATCGGGTCGAGCAGTGCCCGCTCGGCGCCGCCGGGGTCCACGGTGTAGAGCACGGCGTGCTCCTGCCCGGGGGTGCGCCGCATGAAGAACCGCCGCTCCCCGCGCCACGTCGGCGCGCCGATCGACCCCGAGCCGAGCAGCTCCGCGATCCGGGCCTTGAAGCCCTCACGCCGGGGAAGGGCGTCCAGCTCGGTCTCCAGCAGTCTCTCCTGCCCCACCAGCCAGTCCTTCGTCGCCGGGTCGTCCGGGTCCTCAAGCCAGCGGTAGGGGTCGGGAACAGGCACACCGTGGAGCTCCTCGACGAGCTCGAGACGGCTGGCTGGAGGGTATGGCTGTCGCGTCATGGCTGGAACCCTACGACGTCAGGACCACGGGACGGGCGCATTGCGCGGGGGGCGTATCTGATCTGCGGCGGGAGGAGTTAAGAACTGGTAATGCGGGCATAAAACGTATCAGGTGTCTCTCCAGTCATTTATGGGTGGCGAGAACTACGTTGCAGCAGCCAAACTTGGTGAAGGACGGTGCCGTGGTGAGCATCCGCTGGGCCGTCCGGCGGAGGTCCTCGTGACGGAAGCGCCCGGGCCCCAGGAGGGGCCGCCAGCCGGGGCACGCATCGGCGTGCCCCCTCGATTGACGTGTCGTGCGGCGGGAGAGGCTCGCTGATGCGCCAGGTCCTGCTCTTGAACGCCACCTACGAACCCCTGACCACGCTCTCCCTGCACCGGGCCGTCGTGCTCGTGCTCAGGGAGAAGGCGGACGTCGTGCACCGTGACGGGCGGGGCGCCGTGTTCCGCTCGGCGAGCCGCACGCTCGACGTCCCCTCGGTGATCAGGCTTCGAAGATATGTCCGGATCCCCTACCGGTCGCGGATCCCGCTGACCCGAACCGCGCTGATGCGCCGGGACGACTACCGGTGCGCCTACTGCGGCCAGCGGGCCGAGACCATCGACCATGTCATCCCGCGCTCGCGAGGCGGCCCCCACACGTGGGAGAACTGCGTCGCGTCGTGCACGACGTGCAACCACCGCAAGGCCGACCGCATGCTGGAGGAACTGGGGTGGACGCTCAACGTCGCCCCGGTGGTGCCACGCGGCGTCCACTGGCGGTTGATCGGCGCGCACATCGTCGGCGACCCCCAGTGGGCGCCCTACCTCGCGGAGAGCGCGGCCTGAGGGCTGGGGTCCGATGACGGGGCCCGCCGCGGCCGCCTTCCCGGAGGCGGCCGCGGTGGCCACGGACGCCTGCCATGCCCGCGCGCCAGGCCGTATCCGCTGGCGCGGAAGATCCACGATCGGCACAATCACCTCATGACATGGATCTTCACCTCCGATGTCGAGGCGTACACGGGCGTGGCGGAGCCGTGGCTGCTGCGGGACCCGGTTCGCAACACCGTCCCCCTGACGGTCCTGCGTGCCGTACGCAACGGCATGTGGGGCGACGACCCGCTGCTGGGACGGCTGGAGCGCGACGGCGAGGTCGTGGCGACGGCCATCCAGACGCCTCCCCACTTCCTCCTGCTCCCGGCGATCCCCGCGGACGTCGTGCCCGAGCTGGCCACCCACCTGATCGAGGCGGAGAGGGCGATCCCCGGTGTGAGCGGGCCGCTCCCGCCGGCCGAGGCGTTCGCCGCCTCCTGGTGGCGGCCCGAGGCGGGGCGCCGCGCCGAACGCCTCTACCGGCTCGACACGCTGGTCTCCCCGGAACCCCTCGCGGACGGGGCCTCCCGCGTCGCCGGCCCCGCCGATCTCGACCTCCTGGTCCGGTGGGGCGAGGAGTTCCAGGCCGAGGCGGAAGGCATCGCCCACGTCGGCCTGACCGCGCTGGTGGCCAGCCGGATCGCCAGGCGGGAGCTCATTGTGTGGGAGGCGGGCGGGCGGCCCGTCGCGTTCGCCGGGGCCTCCGTGCCCCTCGGCGGGATGTCCCGGGTCGGCCCGGTCTACACGCCCCCGGAGTTTCGCGGGAAGGGCTACGGCACCGCGATCTCGCACGCGGTGAGCGCCAAGGTGAGTGCCGAGGGCGCCACCGAGGTGCTGCTCTTCACCGACCTGTCCAACCCCACCTCCAACTCGATCTACCGGGCGATCGGCTACCGGCCGGTCAGCGACTACGCCTCCATCACCTTCGCGTGAGTGATCCGGGCAATCTGGGTAACCTTGGAGTCATGCCCCGATACGACTTCCGCTGCCGCGCCTGCGGGTCCACCTTCGAGATCTCCCGCCCGATGGCCCGCTCCGGTGAGCCCGCGCTCTGCCCCGACGGCCACGACGACACCGTCAAACTGCTCTCCACGGTCGCCGTGACCGGCGGCTCCGCGGGCTCCGCCGCCGCGCCCCGGCCCTCCGGCGGTGGCGGCGGGTGTTGCGGGGGCGGCTGCTGCGGCTAGGCACCGCCGTCGGCGGAGCCCCGGCCCGGAACCGTCGCGGCAGGGAATCCCCGCCGGGATCCGCCACCCGGGTCGGCTCGCGCCGCCGGGTGACAGATCGGATGACCACGGCCGCTCCGGGCCTGCTCCCTGATCGGCCGTGTGCGAGCGGTCAGGCGGCGCGCTTGCCCTGGAAGGGCAGGAACGCCTCGGCCCGGTGCGGGCGGGCCGGCACGAAGGTGGGCTCGGTGGCGATGATCCGGTCGAACCTGAACGCCCGGATCGCGCCGCGCAGGCGGCACATCCCGACGAGATACCAGTATTCGCGGTGGACCATGCAGGTCACCGGGTCGACGTCGCGGACGGTGACCCGCCCGGAGACGTCCTGGTAGTGGAGGCGGATGACGAGGCCTGAGGTGATGGCGGTGGCGATCGTGCGGGCTCGGTCGGCGATCTGGGGGGGCATCGGCTCGGTGAGGGTCGCCAGGGTGGTGGCGACGATGTCGTCGTCGAGCTCCATCTGCTCGAAGGCGTGGCGCAGACCGCTGCGGGCGGCGTTGGCCTGCGGACCCGACCCCAGATGTGCCATCGACAGGGCGAGGGCGGCGATCTCGGCGGTCGTCAGCGGGGCGGTGAGCTTCATGACATCAGCCATACCCTGATAATACGGCCGAGTACCGACATTTTTTCGAACTTCCTGTCGGGTAAGGCATCTCTACCCGACAGGAAGCCCAGGTCAGCGGGACAGCTGTGACAGGTCGCGCGAGGCGCCGGTCGAGGCGGAGGTGGTGAGCGCGGCGTACGCCTGGAGCGCGGCGCTCACCTGGCGCTGGCGGTCGCGCGGCCGGTAGCCGCCCAGGTCTGCGAGGAGCTTCTCGCGGCGGGCGGCCAGCTCCTCCTCGGCGACCTTCAGCTCGATCGAACGGCCGGGGATGTCGATCGCGACGAGGTCGCCGTCCTCGACGAGGGCGATGGTGCCGCCCTCGGCCGCTTCGGGGGAGGCATGGCCGATGGACAGCCCGCTCGTGCCGCCGGAGAAGCGGCCGTCGGTGACCAGCGCGCAGTCCTTGCCCAGCCCCTTGCCCTTGAGGAACGAGGTGGGGTAGAGCATCTCCTGCATGCCGGGCCCGCCCTTCGGCCCCTCGTAGCGGATCACCACGACGTCGCCGGCCTTGACCTTGTTGTTGAGGATGCCCTCGACCGCGTCGTCCTGCGACTCGAAGACCACGGCCGGGCCCTCGAACCTCCAGATCGACTCGTCGACCCCGGCGGTCTTGACGATGCAGCCCTCGGTGGCGATGTTGCCGTACAGGACGGCCAGGCCGCCGTCGCGGGTGTAGGCGTGCTCGGCGTCGCGCACGCAGCCCTCGGAGCGGTCGAGGTCCAGCTCCTCCCAGCGGGCGCCCTGGGAGAAGGGCTTGACGGTGCGGACGTTGCCGGGGGCCGCGTGCCACAGCTCCAGCGCCTCGGGCAGCACCTGCGGCGACCGGGGGTCCCAGCCGTCGAGGTAGTCGCCCAGGGTGCCGCCGTTGACGGTGTACGCGTCGCGGTGGAGCAGGCCCGCCCGGTCGAGCTCGCCGAGGATCGCCGGGATGCCGCCCGCGCGGTGCACGTCCTCGACGTGGTACTTCGCCGTGGCGGGGGCGACCTTGCACAGGCAGGGCACCCGCAGCGAGATCTCGTTGATCTCCTTCAGCCCGAAGTCGACCTGGGCCTCGCGGGCCGCGGCCAGGATGTGCAGGATTGTGTTGGTCGAGCCGCCCATCGCCACGTCCAGCGCCATGGCGTTCTCGAACGCGTCCTTGGTCGCGATGGCGCGCGGCAGGACCGTCTCGTCGTCCTGCTCGTAGTGGCGGCGGGTGATCTCCACCAGCTGGCGGCCGGCGTCCTCGAACAGCTTCCTGCGCGCCTTGTGGGTGGCCAGGATCGTGCCGTTGCCCGGCAGTGCGAGGCCGATGGCCTCGGCGAGGCAGTTCATCGAGTTGGCGGTGAACATCCCGCTGCACGAACCGCAGGTCGGGCAGGCGTTCTCCTCCATCTCCAGCAGCTCGGCGTCGGAGACGGCGTCGTTGGCGGCGGCGATCATCGGGTCGATCAGGTCGAGCTTGCCGTTGGGGGTCTTGCCCGCCTCCATCGGCCCGCCGGAGACGAAGACCGTGGGGATGTTGAGCCTGAAGGCGGCGAGCAGCATGCCCGGGGTGATCTTGTCACAGTTGGAGATGCAGATCAGGGCGTCGGCGCAGTGCGCGTTGACCATGTACTCGACCGCGTCCGCGATCAGCTCCCGGCTGGGCAGCGAGTAGAGCATGCCGCCGTGGCCCATCGCGATGCCGTCGTCGACCGCGATCGTGTTGAACTCGCGCGGGATCGCGCCCGCCTCGCGGATCGCGCCGGCGACGACGTCGCCGACCTCGCGGAGGTGGACGTGCCCGGGGACGAACTGGGTGAAGCTGTTGGCCACGGCGATGATCGGTTTCCCGAAGTCCTCGCCGGCTACGCCCGTCGCCCGGAGCAGGGCCCGGGCCCCGGCCATGTTCCTGCCGTGAGTGACCGTACGAGACCTGAGGGCGGGCATAAGGCTTCTCCCATCATCGAAACCGTGTCTACAAATGGTACGGCTATCGCCCGGTGCGTGAGACGCCTGTCCACGCCGCGAGACGTCCGGCCGGTGACCACATGCTCCGTCGACACCGCACGAGCATGATCGACGCACGAGACGGGGTGGACGGGGCCGGGGGCGGCGAGGCGCCGCGCCGGTGTCCGGGACGGTTCCGGAACGCCGACGGGGCACGGGGTGGGCACCGGGGCGGCGGCCGGTGGGCCCGACAGGCCCAGGGTGTTCCCCGACACTACCGAAGGTCTCCGCGCCCGGCGAACCCGGGACGAGCGGCGCCCGCGCCGAAGGGGCCTCGGTCACCCGCCACACGCCACGACGTCCGCGCAGGAAGGGCCTCGGTCACCCGTCACACGCCGCGACGCTTATGAGGGAAGGCCTCCGATCGCCCGCCGCGACGCCCGCGCGGGGAGGGGCCGGGCTCCCGGCGCGCCCGTGGGCACGGGAAGCACGCGAGGGCGCCGGAAGGAGGGGAGACGGGAGTCGCCTGGCCGGAGCGCCGTGGCGGGGCGGACTCCCGTCGGTCCCGACGGGGGAGGCGGTCGGTCGAGAACGGGCTCGCGGGACGGCCGGGATCAGTTCTCCGGGTAGCGCGCGGGCAGAACCTGCTCGGCGGCCTCGAAGATCCTGTCGATCTCGGCGTCGGTGAGTGAGCGTTCCCGCTTGGTGATCCATTTACGGACACGACTGCCGTCGAACACGTCGACCTCGCGGACGTTGAGGACCTTCCAGGGGATGGCCGGGCCGTAGATCGCCAGGGACGGCACGATCGTGACCTCGCGGCCCAGTTCGGCGCCGATCAGCTCTCCGGCCTGGGAGGCCTCCCAGCGGGCCTCGTCGAGGCGGGGCTTCTGGCTGAACGGGCCATGGAACAGCTTGCGGTGCGACTGGACGCGGACCGGCAGGCGCTTGTCCCACTTCTCGGAGTCGACCGCGTAGACGCCGGTGGGGCCCACGACCAGATGGTCGATCTGGGCCTCGCTGCCGGGGATCGCGCGGGCGTGCAGGGTGCGGTAACCCCCGCGCTCCAGCCGTTTCAGCTGCATCTCCGTGCGCCGCTCCGCGACCGAGGCGCGCCGCCAGGCGGGCACCGACGAGTTGGAGCGGGCGCGGAGCACCGTGTCGACGATCGCGGCCACCACGGCGGCGCTGAGGCCCAGCGGCCAGCTGGCCAGCAGGACGCCCGCGAGCACGCCCACGCCGACCGAGATGATCACGCGTCGGCGCAGGTGGCGGTACTTCGGGTGGTCGAGCAGGCTGCGCAGCGAGGCGCGCTCGACAGGTGCGTACGTAGACGCTGGCGCGGCGGGTCGAGACGTCGGCCGGTCCTCGGCCTGTCGGTCGCTGACCCAAATCGGTGACGTAGTGTTACCGTCTTCTGGTACCTGACCGGAATCCACGTAACTCACGGTAGCTGACGTCCTCGGGGGTGCCTAGTATTGCGTATCTCATACTTTTGTGACCGCCGTCACCCGCTTGGCACTGCTATGAACCGGGTACCTTAGGAACTTTTCGCTCCGGATGACCGCGTGCTCCGGGCCTGCCGCGCGGGGCGTGACCCACGTTCATGATCTTAACCCCCCGGAGCGGGCGGCGGCGGCCGCGCGGCGCGGGGAGATCTCACCCGGCGACACGCCGATCTCCGTGTCGTCGCAGATCGAGGCCGCCCGCGGGGGTTTACGGAGCGAGCGCGGACCCGCCGTCCGGTAGCTCTCGACGGGGGGTCGGCGCCGGGTTACTTTTGAGGTGTGGACAGTGCGATCGAGGTCTTCGGCTTTCTCGTCGGAGTCTCCGGCGGCCTGTTCCTGCTCATCGCCCTGCTCGTGACGATGCCCGGCAGGCTGCGTGACAAGGCCGCGAGGAGCACCTCGGCGGGTGCGGTCTGGCTGGGTGGCCCGCTCGGCAGCGAACGGGGGATCACCGGCTCCGTCCTCGTGCTGACCGGGCGGCGACCCACCGGGTCCCTGGAGCCGGAGGCCGACTGGGTCGCGCTCGCGGAGACCTCCGAGCCCGGACGGCACACCGGAGGGGCGTCGGCGGCCTGGTGAACCGGCCGACCGGCGAATCACCGGACCGGTGAAGGCACTGGTGAAGGCGAGGTGGCGGAGATGCTCACTCTGACCCCGACACAGGGGGACGACGTCCGCGGGGCCCTGCGCACCGCGGAGCGGAACACCGGGCTGCGTTTCGCCGCCTACCTCGGGCCGGCGATCGGGCCGCGCCGCCACTTCTCCGAGCGGCTGCACGCCGCGCTGGGCGCCGACGCCGACAGGGCCGTGCTCGTCTTCGTGGACCAGCGGGGGAGGGCACTGGAGATCGTCACGGGTTCGCTGGCCAGGGAGTGGCTGCCCGACGCCGAGTGCCGGGTGGCCGCGACGTCGATGGCCGCGGTGCTCGGCCTGGGCGATCTGGTGGGCGGGCTGGTCACCGGCGTTCTGCTGCTCGCCGACCAGGCGTCGCGGCGCAGGTGATCCCGTAGTCCCGCCAAGTGAATGATCTTCAGGACGGTCCGTCCGGGCGGAACGAGGATGATTTTCCCGGATAATCGGCTCGTGCTGAGGATCGTGTGGGACGCGCTGCCGGGTCGCTCTCGCAGGAGGTCCGCGGCGGAACGGGAGCCGGACAGGATTCTCGACTACGTCCAGGCGACCCTCGCGGACGCCCGCAGGAAGGTCCGCAGGGAGGATGAGACGGCGGCCATCCTGCTGTTCGCGACGGGGGCCGCCGCCGGTGCCGTCGCCGTCGGGCTGCTGAACGGCCACTGGAGGCCAGGCGAGCTGTCCAGCAAGATCGAGTGGCTCTGGTGGACGAGCATGTTCTTCTGGCTGATGGGAATGCTCGTGCTCGCCGGAGCCCTCTACCGCCGTACGGCCGGGCTCGCGGGCAGGGCCCTGGAGCGGCGCCGCTTCTACCCCGGGGGGTTCGCCGACGACCCGCCGCCGGCACCGGACCCCCGCCTGGGGTACCGGGTGGCACCGCCCGCGGGCGGCCTCGACGGCGAGGCCAGGGTCGACCTCGCCGTCCTGGAGATCAGGAGGCTCAACGCCGTCGGGGACGCCAAACAGCGCTACATCCGCCGGAGCGTCCTGCTCATGACGTTCTCCATCGCCTGTTGCGCGCTGTCACTGCTCATCGACAGCGCGCTCTGAGTCTCCGAACCTCGGGGCCGGGCCCGGCCGATCAGGACTGGAGCAGCTTCACCAGGTACGTGCTGATGTCCGTCAGCAGCGTCGAGGGCGTCACCGGGACGCCCGCCACGGCGGAGAACAGGGCGGGCAACCCCGGCAGCGGGAAGCCGTCGTCCTCGGACGCCTCGCCGCCCACGCCGTTCTTGGCCAGCGCGGTCCGGCTGCGCTCCCACGCCTCGGTGACCTCCTCGGGGGAGGGCACGCCGAACCCGTGGCCCACCGGGGCCGCGTGGCGCAACCGCACCAGCGGGGTGTCGGCGAAGGCCAGGGCCACCCGGGAACGCAGCGTGAGGTCGTCGCGGCGCTCCGGGTCCACCCAGTCCATCGCGGTGCAGGGGTTGCGGCAGTCGGCGACGCAGGTGGCCAGCGCCCCGGCCACCTGGCTGTGCTGGCGGTCGAAGTAGGCGCGCCACCCCTCGGCCGGCTCCCCGGCCACCCGCAGGGTCCGGTTCACGGCCGACTGCTCGGCCCTCGTGTGGTCGCAGTCGCGGTCGCCGATCACCCCGAACCTGCTGTCCGGCGCGGTGAGGCCCTCCGGCCAGCGCGCCGGGTCTCCGGCGCTGCCGAGCACCGGCTCGAAGGCGAGCAGCGGGAGGTACTCGCTGGCGATGTGCAGGGCGGCGACCATGGGACTCAGCTCGCGGCGGTGCCACCTGACCGCGATGACCTCCAGCAGCAGCCCGTACGCGGGCCGCAGCGACTCCAGCGCGCCGCGCGGCTGCTCGCGGGGCGTCTGCGGCATCGTGCAGGCCCGCGCCCGCCGCCGTAGATCGCTCGGCACGGCCCGTGCCTCGGCGGCGAAGTCCTCCGCGTCGAGCGAGAGCAGCCGCTGGCCGAACTCGCACGCCGCCTCGATGTTGCCGGCGTCCTTCACGACGCCCGAGGCGAGGGCCCCGACGTCACCGAAGGCGTATCTGCGGGCCAGGGAGACGAGCAGGTCACGCGCCGATTCCACGTGATTACCCTCTCACGACCCACGAACGACAGAGATGTTGTCTATGCAAAATGCCCCGCAGGGCACTTCCCCTGCTTGGTGATTATTTCTACCAGTATTTTCCGGGGGCCGGCCAAGGCTTCGCCCCGGGCCCCCGCGAGACCGGTCCGGCTTCTTCGCGACCGGGACCGGCCTCGCGGGGCGCGCCGGCCTCAGGCCGCCGAGGCGTCCTTGGCCTGGGCGCGCAGGGCACGGCCGATGCTGTCGGCCCCTTCGAGCAGCAGGCGCTTGAGCGCGTGCGGCGGCTGGGTGGACGAGATGAGGTCCTGGGTCCTGGCGACCGTCTCGGGGGAGATGTTCAGCGCCGGGTAGCAGCCGTTCGCGAAGTTCTGGGCGCTGTCGGAGCTCCAGGACGACCAGATCCTGCCGATCTCCTCGAAGTACTTCGCCCCGTACGGCTCCAGCAGGTCCGGGTGGCGCGGATCCATGAAACCGGCGATCGTCGAGCGGAGCAGCGCGCCGCTCAGCCTGCCCTCGGTGATCGCGGCCCAGGCGTTCGCCTTGCCCTGGGCCGTGGGGATCCCGGCGCGGCAGAGCGCGGCGGAGCGCTCGCCCGTCGCGGTGGCGTCGCGCAGCAGCTCCTGGGCGACGTCCTCCTCGCCGAGCAGGCCGCCGGAGACCAGGGCGCCGGTCAGCGTCCAGCGCAGGTCGGCGTCGACGGTGAGACCTTCGAGCACCGTCTCGCCGTCCAGCAGCCCCTTCAGGAACGCCAGGTCCTCGGTGGAGGCGGCCACGGCCGCCAGCGCGTTCAGGTAGGCGAGCTGGTGGTCGGAGCCGGGCGCGGCCGCGGTGACCAGGCCGCGCAGCGCGGAGGCCAGCCGGGCCAGGCCCTGGGCACGCCAGGCGGGGTCGGCGTACTGCTGGACGGCCAGCCGGGCCTGGCGGAGCACGGTCTGGGCGACCGTGATGTCGGTGACCGACTCGATGTTGGAGACGACCAGGGTGAGGTAGTCGCGGGTGGACATCTCGGCGTCGCGGGTCATGTCCCAGGCGGCCGACCAGCACAGCGCGCGGGGCAGGGACTCGGTGAAGGCGCCGATGCCGCCCTCCGTCACGGTCCGCAACGACCGCTCGTCGAGCCTGACCTTGGCGTACGTCAGGTCGTCGTCGTTGATCAGGACCAGGTCCGGCTGGACCTCGCCGACCAGCTCGGAAACCGCGGTGCGCGCGCCGACGACGTCCAGCTCGACCCGCTTGACGCGGACCAGCTCGCCGTCGCGCAGGGAGTACAGGCCGATGGCGACGCGGTGTGAGCGCAGCGTCGGGTAGTCGGCCGGGGCCTCCTGGAGCACGTCGAACTCCAGGAAACGGCCCTCGGAGTCGACGGTGAACGACGGGCGCAGCGTGTTGACCCAGGAGGTCTCCAGCCACTCCTTCGACCAGGACGACAGGTCGCGTCCCGAGGTGCGCTCCAGCGCGCCGAGCAGGTCCGCGAGCGTGGTGTTGCCCCAGGCGTGCTCGTTGAAGTAGTCGCGGACCCCGGCCAGGAAGTTGTCCAGCCCCACGTAGGCGACGAGCTGCTTGAGGACCGAGGCGCCCTTGGCGTACGTGATCCCGTCGAAGTTGACCTCGACCGCGTGCATGTCGACGATGTCGGCGGCGATCGGGTGGGTCGAGGGCAGCTGGTCCTGGCGGTAGGCCCAGGCCTTCTCGACGTTGGCGAAGGTCGTCCACGCGCCCTGGCCCCAGCGGGTGGCCTCGGCCTGGCAGAGCACCGAGGCGTAGGTGGCGAACGACTCGTTCAGCCACAGGTCGTCCCACCAGCGCATGGTGACCAGGTCGCCGAACCACATGTGCGCCATCTCGTGCAGGATCGTCTCGGCGCGGCGCTCGATCACCGCGTCCGTGACGCGCGAGCGGAAGACGTAGTCCTCCAGGAAGGTCACGCAGCCCGCGTTCTCCATCGCCCCGGCGTTGAACTCGGGCACGAAGAGCTGGTCGTACTTCCCGAACGGGTAGCGGACGCCGAAGACCTTGTGGAAGAAGTCGAAGCCCTGCCTGGTCACCTCGAAGAGGTTGTCCGCGTCGAGGTGCTCGGCGAGCGAGGCCCGGCAGTACAGGCCCAGCGGGATGCCGTCGTGCTCGGAGGTCACCTTGTGGTACGGCCCGGCGCACAGCGCGGTGATGTAGGTCGACATCACCGGGGAGGGCGGGAAGTGCCAGCGCTTGGCCGCCTGGAGCGCGCCGTGCTTGCCGCGGTGCTCCGGCAGCTCCTCGGCCGCGTCGGGCGCCGCGTTGGAGACGACCTCCCAGTGGGACGGCGCGAGCACCGTCAGCTCGAAGGAGGCCTTGAGGTCGGGCTGGTCGAAGCACGCGTACATCCGGTGCGCGTCGGCCGTCTCGAACTGGCTGTGCAGGTAGACGCTCTTGTCGACCGGATCGACGAAGCGGTGCAGGCCCTCGCCGGTGCGGCTGTAGGAGCAGTCGGCGTCCACCTGCAGCTCGTTGGTCTCGGCCAGGCCCGGCAGCGGCAGCCGCCCGGCCTCCGGGTCGTAGCCGCTCACGTCCAGCTCGACGCCGTTGAGGACGGCCTTGCGCACCTTGGCGCCGGCCAGATCGACGAACGTCTCCGCACCCGGCCGGGTGCTGGTGAAGCGGACCGTGGTGACGCTCTCGAAGCGCTCCTCACCCTCGGTCAGGTCGAGCTCCACCGCATAGGACTGCACGCTGAGCAGCCGTGCGCGCTCGCGCGCCTCGTCACGGGTCAGATTGCCTGCCACTACCGCTCCCTCTTCACAACTTCCCCCGCTCCATTGCTAAGGGGTGACTGAATCCTGCCATGTAAGGGCGCGGACCGCCGCTTCGCATCAGCCTGCGGACTGATACCCGGATTCGAGAATAAAGAGGCATGTCAAGGTATTAATAAGCCTGTGGAATAGGGGACTCCACCGTCCGGGTTGTCGCTACCGAAGCACCCTCACGACCAGGAAGCCGAAGAAAATGACTGAGCGCACCCCCGTGGATCTCTGGTTCGACCCCTTCTGCCCGTTCGCGTGGATGACCTCCCGCTGGTTGCTGGAGGTGGAGAAGGTGCGGTCGATCGAGCCGCGCTGGCACATCATGAGCCTCAACGTGCTGAACGAGGACAAGGACGTCCCCGACAGCTACCGCGAGATGATCGCCAGGGCCATCGGGCCGGTCCGGGTGGTCGCCGCCGTGCAGGAGAAGTACGACTCCGAGACGGTCGGCCGCCTTTACACCGAGCTCGGCACCCGTTTCCACAACCAGGGCAGGCTCCAGGAGCTCGACACGCTCCGCGAGACCGTCGAGGAGGCCCTGGAGGCCGCGGGGCTGGACCGCGCGTTCGCCGACGCGATGGACTCCACGGAGTTCGACGAGGTGGTGCGCGCCTCGCACAACGACGGCATCGACCGGGTCGGCCAGGAGGTCGGCACCCCCGTGATCTCCGTCGACGGTGTCGCCTTCTTCGGCCCGGTCATCTCGCCGGCCCCCAAGGGCGAGGAGGCGGGCAGGCTCTGGGACGGCGTGCGCCTGGTGGCGGGCACCGACGGTTTCTTCGAGCTCAAGCGCTCCAGGACTCGGCAGCCGATCTTCGACTGATCCGGTCCACTCGCCGCCCCCGCCCGCCCGTCCCGCGCGACCGCGGCCGGCGGCCCGGCCGGGCCGGCCGAGCCCCCGTACGACCCCGCTGTGCTCCCGTACAAAGATCATCGTTGTACGGGAGCCGCGCCCGGCTCGCTCTCGCATAACAACGGCACGCACGCCAGGATGAGGGACATGCGTCACCTTTATCTGAACGGAGCCTGGCAGTCGTCCGCGTCGGCCGAGAGCATCGACGTGATCAATCCCGCGACCGAGGAGCTGATCGACAGGGTTCCCGCGGGAGCGCCCGCCGACGTCGAGGCCGCCGTGGCCGCCGCGCGCGCGGCCTTCCCCTCCTGGGCGGCGACGGCCCCCGCCGAGCGAGGCGCGATCCTCGCCGCGGCCGCGGACCTGATACGAGAACGCTCCGACCAGATAGCCAGGATCATCGCCACGGACATGGGCGCCCCGTACGGCCTGGCGATGAGGGTGCAGACGCTGATGCCGGCCGGGGTGCTGGCCTCGTACGCCCAGCTGGCCGAGACCTACGACTTCGAGGGCGGGCAGGTCGGCAACTCCCGCGTCTTCAGGGAGCCGGTCGGGGTGGTCGCCGCCATCACCCCCTGGAACTACCCGCTCCACCAGGTCGTCTGCAAGGTGGGCGCCGCGCTCGCCGCGGGCTGCACGGTCGTGCTGAAGCCCAGCGAGGTGGCGCCGCTGGCCGCCTTCGCGCTCGCCGGGATCTTCGACGAGGTCGGGCTGCCCGCCGGGGTGTTCAACATGGTCAGCGGCTACGGCCCGGTGGTGGGCGAGGCCCTGGCCACCCATCCCGAGGTGGACATGGTGTCGTTCACCGGCTCCACCCGGGCCGGGCGCCGGGTGGCCGCGCTCGCGGCCGAGACGATCAAGCGGGTGGCCCTGGAACTCGGCGGCAAGTCCGCCAGCCTGGTCCTGCCGGACGCCGACCTGGAGACGGCCGTCAAGGCGACGGTGGCCAACGCCTTCATCAACTCCGGCCAGACCTGTTCGGCATGGACCCGCATGATCGTTCATCGCGACCGGTACGACGAGGCCGTCCGCCTCGCCGTCGAGGCCGCGGGGAGATACACCGTCGGCGACCCCTTCGACGAGGGGACCAGGCTCGGCCCTCTCGTGTCCGCGGCCCAGCGCGACCGGGTCGTCCGCTACATCAACCGGGGCCAGGAGGAAGGCGCCCGGCTGGTCGCCGGAGGCACCGACCGGCCCCTGCCGCGCGGCTTCTACGTCGAGCCCACGGTGTTCGCCGGGGTGGAGCCGGGGATGGTGATCGAGCAGGAGGAGATCTTCGGCCCGGTCCTCACGATCATCCCCTACCTCCGCGGTGAGGACGAGGCGGTCGCCATCGCCAACGGCACGCCGTACGGCCTGGCGGGCGCGGTGTGGGCGGGCAGCGAGCAGCGCGCGGTCGCGGTGGCCCGGCGGCTGCGCACCGGCCAGGTGGCGGTCAACGGCGGCCAGTTCAACCCGCGGGCGCCCTTCGGCGGCTACAAGCAGTCGGGCCTCGGCCGCGAGCTGGGCGAGTTCGGGCTCGAGGAGTATCTGGAGATCAAAGCCGTCCAGCTCTGACGACCACCGCGGGGGCCGCTCCGGCGGCCACCGGGATCAGGGGGCCTGGAGCAGGACCTTCCTGGCGGCGTCCCTGGCCAGCCTGTCCACGTAGAGCCTGCCGTCGAGGTGGTCGGTCTCGTGCTGGAAGCAGCGCGCCAGCATGCCGCGGGCCCTGATCCGGATCGGCCGTCCCAGCCGGTCCAGGCCGCTCACGGTGACCCCCGCGGCCCGGGGCGTCCTGGTGTAGATCGGGGCGCCGGTCCCGCGGTTGGGGACGGACAGGCAGCCCTCCTCGTCGAGGACCTCGGTGTCGTCGTCCACGGTCAGCTCCGGGTTGATCACGTGGCCCTTGCGGTTGCTGCAGTCGTAGACGAAGATCCGCTTCGACACGCCGATCTGCGGACCGGCCAGGCCGACGCCCTGCGCGGCGTACATCACGGCGAACATCTCGTCGATCATGCGCCGCAGGTCGCGGTCGAAGTCGATGATCGGCTCGGCGGGCGTGCGCAGGACAGGGTCACCGACCACTCGGATGTCACGCATGCGGGGGCTCTCTCTGTAAGGGTTCCATGAGCGTTATGGCTATTACTCTAGCCGGGGGCCGGGTGGAGTCGCCCGCGTACACCTGCGAAACTGTGCGGGTGCGCGTCTACATCGGTGCCGACCATGCCGGCTATGAGCTCAAGAACCACGTCGTCTCCTGGCTGAAGGAGCACGGCCACGAGGTCGAGGACTGCGGTCCCTTCGTCTACGACGCGGAGGACGACTACCCGCCGTTTGTGCTGCGCGCGGCCGAGGGCGTCGTGGGGGACCCGGGCAGCCTGGGCGTCGTCATCGGCGGCTCGGGCAACGGCGAGCAGATCGCGGCCAACAAGGTGCGCGGCGTCCGCGCCGCCCTGGCCTGGAGCGAGGAGACCGCCAGGCTCGCCCGCGAGCACAACAACGCCAACGTCGTCAGCGTCGGCTCGCGGATGCACGAGCCGGAGGAGGCGATCCGGTTCGTCGAGATCTTCCTCGGCACCTCCTACTCCGGGGCCGAGCGGCACAACCGCAGGATCGCGCAGCTCACCTCGTACGAGACCATCGGCCAGCTCCCGCCGCTGCCGTAGCCCTCAGTAGCCCTCAGTAGCCCTCGGTTGTCCGCAGGGCCCTCCCCGGGGCCCTCCGCCGTGGCCCTTCCTCAGCGGTGGCGCTCGCGGGGCGGAATCTCCCCGCGCGGCGGCTCCCTGCGTGCCCCGTTGCGCGCCGGCTCCTTGCGGGGCGTCTCGTCGCGCAGGGGGCGGCGGTCCGCGGCCTCCTGCTGCTCCCGTGACGGGCGTGAGACGTCTCGCGCCCGCATCGCGGTGATCGCGTTGATCTGCAAGCTCTGCAGTGCCATGCCGGCCACCATAACCCGCTCCGGCCCGCCCCGTCCCGAACGGCTCCGGACCGGCTCCGGCTGTCCGGAGCGGCCGGGGCCGTCGCCGTCGCCGGAAGACGTCCGAGGACCGGAAGAGCCGTCAGAAGACCAGCCCGCCCCAGGGGGCGGGGCCCCACGACATGGCGGTGGACAGCTCTCGCAGGGCCCCCGCGCGCGACTCGCGTACCACCCCCGCCGCCAGCAGCGCCGCCAGCGGCTGCCCTCCCAGGTAGGCGGCGCCCAGCACGGAGACGGGCAGGGTCAGGTCGGCGGGGTCGTCGGAGGGCGCGCAACGGGCGCCGGAGGTGTCGGCCGTCAGCCGCCAGCGGCGCGCGTTCCACGGGCACACGGTGTCCTCGACCTCCATCACCACGTCCACCGGCGCGCTGTAGCGGCGGGCGGGAAGGGCCCGCTCGACGTCCACCACGCGGACCCACAGGTCGTCCAGCCAGAGCGCGTGGAGCTGGCGCGGCTCGGCGAGCAAATGGATCAGCGGGTCGTCCGAGGGCCTGCTCTGGGCGAGGACGTGCGAGACCAGGTCGCGGTCCAGGACGTGCCGCCAGAGCAGCGCGTAGGCGGCGGGGTCGAGACCGAACAGCTCCTTGAGCCGCAGCTCGCCGGCGGGAAGGTCGTGGTCGTCGAAGGAGCCCTTGATCCGGAAGAGCGCGTAACCGCGCGGGCCGCCGTCGTCCTCGGCGACCACGGCGCGCAGCGGACCGGCGCCGCCCTGGTCGGACTCCTGGTCGGTCAGCACCGTGTCCCAGCGGGCGGGCGTGCGGGCGTACAGTCCCGGACGCTGCTCGAACGCCGACTCGTAGATCTTCTCGAAGGTGGACCTGGCCTCCGCGGGCCTGACGACGCGCAGCCGCAGGGCGGGATCGGCCGGGGCGTGCCTGGTGAAGGCCGCGCTCGCCGTGGGGATCCGGAAGACCATGCAGTCCGAGGCCCTGCCGTAGCCGTAGCGACCGTAGATCGCGGCCTCGGCCGCGTAGAGCGCGGCGACGGCCTCGCCCCGCTCGTGAAGGTCGGACAGCTGGCGGGTCATCAGCGAGGAGAGGATGCCCCGGCGGCGGTGCGAGGGCAGCACGCCGACCGCGGTGACGCCGCCGACCGGGATCGGCCCGCCGGGCACGGTCATGCTGAAGCTGTACACCGCGGTGGTGCCCACGAGCAGGTCGCCGTCGAACACGCCGAGCGAGCGGTCGAACTCGAGGTTGCGCTTGAAGATCTCCTGCCGGTGCTCCGGGGTGGCGGCGCCGAACGCCTCCTCGTCCACGGTGTTCCAAGCGGACCATTCGGCTTCGCTGATCGGACGTAGGCTGAGAGTCATCTTCCGAACGGTAGTAGGGGACAAACGGTTCCGGCCATCTAATATCCCTGCTTAATGATCAAGGCGTTGGTCAAGTGGGCTGCCCAAAGGGAGGGCGGCCAGATACAGTCGAGCGCATCATGAGTTCCCGTCCGGTGCCGCTGCTCCCTCCGGCGCTCCGCGCGTTCCTGGTCCGCGTCCCTCTTCTTGTTCCCGTCGTGCGCTTCCTGCGGCGCGGCC
The DNA here is from genome assembly GCF_051918855.1 of Streptosporangium sp. H16. Lineage (NCBI taxonomy): Bacteria > Bacillati > Actinomycetota > Actinomycetes > Streptosporangiales > Streptosporangiaceae > Streptosporangium > Streptosporangium sp. H16. The sequence continues at coordinate 42,761 of NZ_JBPXMD010000002.1, read as the reverse complement.
CCCTGGCGCGCGACCGGAACCTGCTCATCACCCTGATCCTGCTGACCCTGCTGATCGGCGGGCTGGCCGCCAGGGTGTCCATGGAGTGGTTCTCCCCGGCGCTGATGATCCCGGTCACCCTCGTGGCGGGGCTCCAGCTGAGGCTGAACAGTCTCGCCAAGCTGCTGTTCGCGGTCGCGGTCTCCCTGGTCTACGTGGCCGTGGTGCGCGGGGTGGGGCACATCGGTCCCGGCCTGCTGGTCACCTTCGGCTTCACCGCGGTGCTGGCCGCGCTGATGGCCCGCACCCGGGGCAAGCTCGGTGTGCAGGGTCTGCGCGGCGACGTGATGCTGCTGGAGTTGCGCGACCGTCTCAAGAGCCAGAGCGACCTGCCCCCGCTGCCCAAGGGGTGGGGCTCGAAGGTGGTTCTCAAGCAGGCCGGAGGCTCCTCCTTCGGCGGCGACTTCCTGGTCTCCATGCGCGAGGACGACACGCTGGAGCTCGCCCTGGTCGACGTGTCGGGCAAGGGCGTCGACGCGGGCACCCGGGCGCTGCTGCTGTCGGGCACCTTCGGCGGGCTGCTCGGCTCGGTCACCGACTTCCTGCCCGCCTGCAACACCTACCTGCACCGCCAGCGCGAGGCCGAGGGCTTCGTCACGGCGGTCCATCTCCGGCTCAACCTCGTGACGGGCGAGTACGTCATCACCTCGGCCGGTCACCCCCCGGTGGTCAAGTTCGAGTCGGGCACCGGGACGTGGCGGGTCTCCGCGGCCAAGGGGGTCGTCCTCGGTGTCGTGCCCGACCTGCACTGCGAGGCCGACCAGGGGATGCTGCGCAAGGGCGACGCCCTCATGCTCTACACCGACGGCCTGATCGAGCAGCCGGGGCGCGACATCGACGCCGGTCTCGACCGCCTGCTGGGAGAGGCCGAGCGCCTGGTGCCCTCGGGGTTCCGTGACGGTGCCCGCAACCTGGTGGCCTCCATGTCGTCGGGCCACAACGACGACTGCGCCCTCATCCTCATCTGGCGCCCCTGAGAAGGCGCCGGGAAAAGGGCCGGGGGCAAGCGCCGGGGAAGGCACGTCTCCCTGGGAGGCTCTCGGGAACGAGGGACGAGGGACGAGGGCGGGCTCAGAGCCACCCGGAGTCGCCGGCGATGCGTACGGCGTCGAGACGGTTGCGCGCCTGGGTCTTGCACATGATCCGCGACAGGTGGTTGCGGACCGTTCCCACGGAGAGGAACAGCTGGTCGGCGATCTCGCCGGACCTGGCCCCCTGCGCGACCAGCCGGAGCACGTCGAGCTCCCTGCGGGTCAGCGGGTTCTCCGCCGACCTCAGGGCCGCCACCGCGAGCTCGGAGTCGACCGCCCGCCGGCCGGCCGCCACCTGGCGGACGCCGTGAGCCAGCTGCTCGGGGCCGACCTCCAGGCTCATGAACCCGAGCGCGTGGGCGGCGAAGGCCTGGCGGACCTGGCCGGGGCTGGGGTCGCGCGACAGCAGGAGAACCCGGCAGCCGGGAGCCTCCTCGTGCAGCCGGAGGGCGGTGGTGAGACCGCCGACGTCCGGCAGGTCGAGATCGATGACCGCCGTCTCCGGCGCGTGCCGCAGCACGGCGGGAAGCACGTCCTCCCCGGCGGCCACGTCGGCCACCACCTTCATGTCGTTCTCGTTCTGCAGCGTCGCCACCAGCCCGCGCCGGACCAGGGGAAGATGCTCGGCAACCAGGATCCCGATCAAAACGCTCCTCTCTCCCGCCCTCACCCTCATCAAAGAGTGTTCGTGCGATCGCTGAATGTCAACGGAGTGTGTCCAATCGGCAAAGGGCACCGAACGGCCCGGCCGGGAGAGCGGCCGGGAACGCCGCTTTTCGCGGCGGCGTGGGGGCCGGATACTTGGGCTAACCTCTTATGGGGCATTGTCGGTGAAACCGCGATGGGGGTATGAACCTGTGAGCTGGCTCTCCGTGGTCGGGGTCATCGTCTTTCTCGTGGGACTGATGGTGTCGATCGGGCTGCACGAGATCGGCCACCTGGTGCCGGCCAAGCTGTTCGGTGTCAAGGTCACCCAGTACATGGTCGGGTTCGGCCCGACGATGTGGTCGCGCCGCAAGGGCGACACCGAGTACGGCATCAAGTGGCTCCCGCTCGGCGGCTACATCCGCATGATCGGCATGCTGCCGCCCCGGCCCACCGACGCCCCCGGCAAGGTGCGCTCGGTCTCCACCGGTCCCTGGCAGGGCCTGATCGAGAACGCCCGCGACGTCGCCCTGGAGGAGGTGCGGCCGGGCGACGAGAACCGGGTGTTCTACCGCAAGCCCTGGTGGCAGAAGGTCATCATCATGTCCGGCGGTCCGGCGATGAACTTCGTGCTGGCGTTCATCCTGTTCGGCGTTGTGCTCATGGGCTTCGGCATCCCCACGCAGAAGACCGAGATCGCCTCGATCCCGCAGTGCGTGAAGACCGCCGCCGAATACGAGAAGAACCCCGAGTGCACCGCGGCCGACAAGCCCAGCCCGGCCAGCGCGGCGGGGCTGAGGCCGGGAGACGTCATCGTGTCCGTGGCGGGCAAGCCCGCCACGAGCTGGGACGCCGCGACGCGGGCCATCCGTGACCACGGCGCGGGCCCGATCGCGATCGGCGTCAGGCGGGCCGGTCAGGATCTGACCGTCAACGCCAGCCTCATCGCCCAGGACCGCGAGTCGCTGGACGAGCCCGGAAAGATCGAAAAAGGTGTCGGATACCTCGGGGTGAGCCCGAAGATCGTCATCGAGCAGCAGAGCTTCGGCGCCGTGGCCGCGCACATGGGGGACCTCACCTCGGCCACCGCCGCCTCGCTGCTCAGGTTCCCCGAGAAGATGGTGGGCGTCTGGCACGCAGCCTTCTCCGGGGACGAGCGCGACAGGAACGGCCCGATCGGTGTCATCGGCGTCAGCCGCATCGGCGGTGAGATCGCCGCCGCCGCGATCCCGCTGGAAAACAAGATCGTCGTTTTCATCAACCTGCTGGCGGGCTTCAACCTGGCGATCGGCCTGTTCAACCTGATCCCGCTGCTTCCCCTGGACGGCGGCCACATCGCGGGCGGTCTGTGGGAGGGGCTCAAGCGCGGTTTCGCCCGCGTGGCCCGCCGCCCCACGCCCGGCCACGTCGACATCGCCAAGGCGCTTCCGCTCACCTACGCGATCGCCTTCCTGATGATCATCATGGCGGGCCTGCTGATGTACGCCGACCTGGTCAACCCGGTCCGCCTGTCCGGCTGATCCGGCTGACCGTTCCCCCATCCCCGCCCCGGTGTCCCGTACGGGCCGTCGTGCCGTACACGCCGATCTGCCCGCCACGGGTCCACGGGTGGCGGCCTCCGACGTGGCGCGGCCCGTGGGCCGGGGGCGGGGAGACACGGCACATCCGCCCGCAGAGGTTAGGGTGACGCCGTGAACGAGGGAACGCCTGGAGCGGTGATCGACGTGGCCCTGTTCCGGCTGCGCCGGATCTGGTCGCGGCCACTGCGCGCGCGCAGGGCCGGGGAGCCGCAGCGAGCGGTGCACATGTCGAACGTGATGGTCGTGCACGCCGTGCACAAGCTGAGCCTGGACGTACCGGAGGTGACCGTGGGCGCCGTCGCCGAGCAACTGGGCGTCGACCCCTCCACGGCCAGCAGGCTGGTCAACGACGCGGTCGGCGCGGGGTTCGTGGAGCGCGAGGAGTCGGCCGTGGACGCCAGGCGAGCCCGGCTCGTGCTGAGCGAGCGGGGCCGTCGCGTGCTGGAGGTGGTGATCCGCTACCGGCGCACCTACCTTGACGGCCTGATGGCCGACTGGGACGAGCCGGACCGCGAGGTCTTCGCCCGGCTTCTCGACCGTTTCGCCGAGGCCGCCGTCGCCCGCCCGGCGAACCTGGCCAACCTCGACCGGATGATCGCCGAAACGCTCGTGGAGACCTCCGCCCCGGGCTGATCCGGCCGTTGCCTCGACCGGCCCGTTCTCTGCGGGATCCGCCCGCTCTTCGTGCCCGTTCACGCGGGTGGGGGCGTACCTCGCCCGTCCGCTCCGGTGGAGGCGTGCGTCCCGCGGGTCGGCGCTACTCCCCGGCGACCCCGTCGATCCGCTGGCGGATGATGTCGGCGTGGCCGTTGTGCCGGGCGTACTCCTCGATCATGTGGACGAGGATCCAGCGCAGGGAGACGTCATGGTCATGGCGTCGCGTCTTTCCCACGGTGTCCATGGGAAGCCAGGCGGACAGCTCGCGCGCGTGCGCGATCTCGCCCCGCCAGCGGGCGAACGCCTGCTCCGCCGTGCTCGTCTCCAGGGTGTCGAAGTCGCCGTCGGGATCGTCGTCGGAATAGTAGAACGGGGCGACGCCCTCGCCGTTGAGGATGTTGCGGAACCAGTTACGCTCCACCTCGGCCATGTGGCGGACCAGACCCAGCAGGGAGAGCGTGGACGGCTCGGCGGAACGCAGGCGAAGCTGCTCGTCCGAGAGCCCGGCGCACTTCACGGCCAGGGTCTCCCGGTGCCAGTCCAGCCAGGAGTGCAGCATGGTGCTCTCGTCGGCGATGAAGGCGGGGTCAACGCGTGTGTCGGTCATGGCGCCCCATCCTGTCGGCACGCGGGCCCGCTGTCATACCTTTTTCCTCCCGGCTGATCACGAGGCGTCCGCGCGTCGCTGCGTGCCGGAGGACACCTGCGCACCGGTATACGCCAGTACCATCCGGCGTTCAGCCACCACGTTCTACAACAAGTGAGACTCGGCCGTCCACCTGCCCTCAACAATCCCACCGAGGGCATATAGGCGAGTCCGCAGAGCAAAGTAGGCAATTCAGCCCGCCATGACCCCGGCCGGCCCACCCTGGCGACCCGGGCTCGACTAAGGAGGTGTCAATATTCGCCCGGGTCGATCGGTGGATTGGTGATGAAAATCCGGCACGCGGCCAAAAATTTGTCATCGGAGGATTCAGGGCGAGTGCGGCTTTTCCCCGTTCAATCCAGATTGTTTCCTCGGTCGGTAATGGTTTCCCATCGGCCCGCGGCCGATCCTCTCCCGTTTCGTGTTCACCGCCATTCCGGGATTCACCGGCGCCCCCATTTACTGTGGAGGGGTTTCGGTGTTCGTCGTGACGGCCTCCCGCGGTCGGTCGCGCCGGAAAGTGATCGAGCTGGATGGATCCGGAAAGAAGGCGTTCCCAGGTGCGCGCGAATTCAGAGAAGATACTTGTCGTCGGGGCCGGGGTAAGCGGGTTGACCACTGCGTTGTGCCTGGCCAGGGAAGGGTTTCGCGTCACCGTCGTCGCGGAGAGATTCGCGCCCGACATCGTCTCGGTCGTCGCGGGCGCGCTGTGGGAGTGGCCACCGGCGGTGTGCGGTTACCACCACGACCAGATCTCCCTCGCTCGCTCCAAGAACTGGTGCGTCACCTCGTACGAGATGTTCGAGAAGCTGGCCCGGGCCAAGGTTCCCGGGGTGGCCATGCGAAGGTCCAACTTCTATTTCAAGCACCCCGTCGAGGAGAGTCCGCACGACCTCCACAAGATGCAGGAACTCGCGGGGAAGGTGCGCGGCTTCGTCCGCGACCGGTCGCTCGCCGAACGCAACGGCGTCAGTCCCGACTACGGCGTGGTCGACGCGTACTCGCACATGGCGCCCATGATCGACACCGATCAGTACATGGCGTGGCTGATGCGGCAGGTCAAGATCCACGGTGTGCGGGTCGAGCGGTACCGGGTCGAGGGGCTGCTGGCCGAGCGCAGGGCCGAGCTCCTCGACCGCTTCGGCGCCGAGGTGATCGTCTGCTGCGCCGGGCTCGGCACCGCCGGGCTCCGCGGCATCGGCATGTATCCGCTGCGCGGCGCGCTGGTGCGGGTCCGCAACGACGGGCTTCGCGGGCGCCGGATCCGCGAGGCCCACTGCGTCTCCCACGACGAGGAGAACAAGGACGAGCAGGACATCGTCTTCATCGTGCCGCGCAATCCGAGACTCCTCGTCCTCGGGGGACTGGCGGAAAAGGACGAGTGGGACACCGGGATCAACCTGGAGAACCACGGGCCCGTACGGGAGATGTACGAGCGGTGCCTGGCCTTCATGCCCGCGCTGCGACACGCCAGGCTGGATCCCGACGAGCCGGTACGGGCGGGGCTGCGGCCGTTCCGGAACGAGAACGTCTGTCTTGAGTGGGACGACGAGGAACAGGTCGTCTACAACTTCGCGCACGGCGGAGCAGGATTCAGTTTCTCCTGGGGCTGCGCCCAGGAAGCCGTCGGTCTGGTGCGTGCGGCGATAGAGGACCGCAAGTACTCGTATTCCTTCTAACGGATCTCGCCCGAGAGTGGATAGGCGTTTAAAAAATGCGGAGAACCATCACGTGCCTCCTGATCGCGAACTCGACCCTCGTGCTCACCGCGTGCCTGCCATTCGGTGTGGCGAACACCGGTGTTGTGTCGTCACGGCATTCCGGCGCGCCCATTCCCCATGAGCGCCCTCCCGTGCCTCGTGCCGAGCACACCCCGCTGTCACGGTTTCCCCTCCTTCGCCCCGGCGACAGGGGGACTCAGGTCCAGGAGGTCCACCGGCGCCTCGACCGGCTGGGATTCGGGCCGGGAGAGGCCGGCGACGAGTACCGTCCCGCGCTGCGCGCGGCCGTGTGGGCCTTCCAGAAGGCGAACGGGCTGCCTCCCACCGACGAGATCGACCCGCGGACCTGGCGGGCGCTCTCCCGCCCGGCGCGCCTCAAACCGCTGGTGTCGTACGGGGAGCCCACGAGGGTGGAGATCGACCTGCGCCGCCAGCTGCTCACCGCGTGGCAGGACGGCAAGCCCGCGCTGGTCTCCCACATCTCGACCGGCAACGGCGAGCACTACTGCAAGAAGGGCCACTGCGGGGTCGCCGTCACGCCCACCGGAGACTTCCGTGCCTGGTACCGGACGCCCGGATGGACCAGCGGGCCGCTGGGCGACCAGTTCTACACCATCTATTTCAACCAGGGCATCGGCTTCCACGGCTCGGAGCGGGTCCCGCGGCATCCCGCGTCCCACGGGTGCATCCGGGTGCCGCTCCACAACGCCAAGGCGCTCTACGACATGACCCCGACGGGAACCCCGGTCTACGTCCGCCGTCCCGCGGCTCCCGAGCCTCGGGACCGGGCCACGTCTCCCGACCGGGCCACTTCTCCCGAGCGCCCGAAGTCCTCCGGGCGGCCCGCGTCCCCCGCGTCCCCTGAGACTCAGGGGCTCCCCGGACAGGACGCTGACCGGCCGAAGGAGCGCTGAGCCCGGCGCCGACCGGCCGGCCGCCGACCGACCGGTCACCGGCGAACCCCGAGGTCGGCGCGGACAGGACGAGTGCAGGAGTCGCGGACGGGCGCGCGCGGGAATCGTGAAGGACGCCCGTCGACGCCGGCGCGGGTGAAGAACTTTCCGAATCCCCTTCCTGGAGTGGCGCGGGTCATCGACCCGCGCGGACGACGGGGCCACGCGCCGCCGTCGTTGTTCGTCATGCCCGCCGCCATCCTGGTGATCGCGGGTGGCTCGCAGCGGCCCGTGTACGCCGCCGTGGGATTCCTCGCGAAGGCCGCTGGCCCCCCGAGCTCCGCCGCCCGCACCTTGAGAGCGTCGCGGAGCACCGCACGGACACGGCGCGGCCTCCGGTGACGGCGACGCTCCTTCCCTCGCCCGTGATCCGGCCGGATCGCCGGAAAAAGATCGAAGCCCCGTTCACCAGGCAAGACAATCGTATTCAAGAACTGTCAGGGACGCCGTGACACCGGCGCGAAACCGACGCGAAACTGAACTCCGAAAAGCTGACTCCGGCAGCAAGGAACAACCCCAAAAGGAGGTGTTTCAGATGCGGAGTGAGGTCTACGCCCCGAGCGAGGTCTACGCGCCCAGCGAGGTCTACGCGCCGAGCGAGGTTTACGCGCCGAGCGAGGTCTACTAAGTCGGTGGATTAAACGCCGATATCTGGCGGGAGAGGATTCCAGAAGTCTTCTCCCGCCTTTTTGGCCAGGCAGTCGGCTTATCCAGAAAAGAGTGTGGCATTGGCGGGCTTGCATACCTATACGCGCGCGGACGATGTCGCGTGGGGGGATCTGGAATTCCCGCCCGTGGTCGAGTTGGACACCGTCGGGCTGCAGCGCAACTGGAGCGCCTGGTTCACGCTGACTCCCACGGTGGGCGGGCCGCTCTGCGCCGAGAGCACGCCGCTGCTGCTCGCCCTGCTGCGCGACGAGAACCAGGACGAACTGCTTCCGCACTGCTCCCTGATCCTGCAGGGAGACTCACGGTCCTGGCTGGCGAGGCAGGTCAGGCAGGACGTGTTCCTGGGGGATTCGCCGGCGGCCGTGGCGGCGAACACCGGACTGGAACCGTGGCTGTTCCTCAGCCGCCAGATCGCCGAATGGCCGCACCAGTCCGTTCCACGGCGTGCGGTGCTCGTCAGGATCCTCACGCAGCTCGGGTTCTACCGGCTCGCGGCGGAGCTGACCGCGGGCGATGCCGAAGACGCGATCGGCTCCCACGCCGCCGGCGACTACCTCGCGTACGAGACCGCCCGGGCGCTGCGCCAGCATCTGCGCGACTCCGCGGTGACGGATGCCTTCGCCAGGCTGGCCACCGAGGGAAAACTGCCGACACTGCGTGTGCTCTCGTGCACCCAGCTGATCTCGATCCTGCTGCGGGACCGGGGCGGCGAGCGCGGGAGCGACTACTGGATGGCGTACGGCCAAGAGCTGTTGCCCGCGCTGAGCGAGGTCGAACCCTGGTTGCGCGCGCTCACGGTGAGCAGGTTCTGGCGCGCCGCGGCCTTCCACCGGATCACGGAGAAGGACGCGGACGGGGCCCGGGCGGCCATGGACACGGCGTACGAGGCGGGCGCCGAGGCCGAGAGCCTCGCCGCCGATTCGCAGCAGTGGCACAGCGCCCGGGAGAACACCAGGCTGCTCCTCGACGTGACCGTGAAGGCGGGCACCATGCTCCACCCCGTCGACCACGTGGAACAGGCGGTCGAGCAGCTGCTGCGGGTGGACGGGAACGAGCCTTCCGCGCGCTATTTCGCGGGGGCCTGGTTCCGGGGCAACGGTGACGTCAAGCGGGCGGCCGTGGAGTTCGAGCGGGGTGCCCAGGCGGGTGCCCTCAGGGGCGCGGGCGCGGCGTACAAGGCGGTGCTCTGCCAGCGGGAGCTCGGAGACGCGGACGGAGTCGCGCGCACCACCCGCCTGCTCTTCGAACTCGATCCCGCCGCGCTGCTCCCCGAGGAGTCCACCCCGGAGGGCGGGGGGGCATGACGACGAGGGAGGCTCCGGGCGACGGGGGCCTGCGGACCACGGTGGAGCCGGAGGGCTCCGGCGCGCCGCCGGGTGGGCGGGGAGGGCGGCGCCTGGGCGCGAGGATCTCCAGCGGCCTCGGGCGCAACTTCTGGCTGCTCTGGGGAGGCTGGTCGGTTTCGAGCGTGGGAAACGGCCTGACCGTCACCGCGTTGCCGCTGCTGGCCGCCGACCTCACCAGTGATCCGGCGACGCTGTCCCTCGTCGGGATGGCGGACAAGCTTCCCTGGCTGCTGCTCGCCCTGATGGGGGGCGCGCTCGCCGACCGCTGGGATCGGCGCCGGGCGATGTGGGTGTCGGACGCCGTCCGGTGCGCGATCCTCGTCGTCCTGTTCGTCGCGGTTCTCGGTGGCTGGGCGTCGATCCCGCTCCTCATGGTGATCGCTTTCAGCATCACGTCGATCGAGACGGTCTACGACAGCTCGCGCTCGGCGATCCTCCCGATGGCGGTCTCGCAGGACCGGGAGGCTCTGGAGCGGGCCAACAGCAGGCTGATGACCGCCAACACGGTCGCCCTGAAGTTCCTTGGACCGGCGCTCGGCGGTGTGCTCTACACCGTGGGCAGGGCCGTACCGGTGGGCGTGGACGCCATCAGCTTCGCCGTGAGCTCCGTCTTCTCGTTCCTCATGCGCGGTGATTTCCGCGCCGACGGCGCTCGGGCGGCGACGGTTCCCGGGGCGAAACCCCGGCGCGCGATGCGCAAGGAGATCGGCGAAGGCGTGCGCTGGCTGGCCCGCCATCGCGTGCTGCGCGTGTTCACGCTGGTCGCGGGCCTCACCAACATGTGCACGGTCGGCCAGCTGGCGATGCTGGTGCTGTATGCCCGGCAGGTCATGGAGATCAGCGACGTGGCGTACGGCCTGCTGCTCGCCTCGGTCGCGGTCGGCAGCGTGACCGCGGGCTTCACCTGCCGGATGTTCACCCACCGGTTGGGACCGGCGAGGTCCGCGCTCGGCGGAGTGATGCTGGGCGCGCTGGGCTTCACGATCCTGGGGTTCACCAGCGAGGTCGCCTTCGTCGCCCTTGGCCTCGCCGTCACCGGCTACACGGCCATGACCTGGAACGTCACGACCGTGTCGATCCGGCAGGCCATCGTCCCGAAGGAGCTGACCGGACGGGTCAGCAGCGTGAACAGGCTGGTGGCCTTCGGGCTGATGCCGGTCGGCATACTTCTGGCCGGCCAGATCGCGACCCACGTCAGCCTGGAGGCCGTGTACCGGGTGGGCGGCCTGTTCGGGGCGGCCGTGTCACTCATCGGACTACTGACGCTTTCCAACGCCGCAGTCGAGAGGGCCCTGCACGAGGCGGGGGCCAAGTAGGCGATCGACCGGTGTACCGCTGACCCCGTGCCCTCGTCGGCGCGGATCCCAAGAATGGAGAACGGTGTCATGGCACTCGAAACATCGACGGCACGCGAGATCAAGGTGAGCCGGGACCGCGTCTGGCAGGCCTGGACCGACCCGAAGGAGGTCCGCGCCTGGCTCAACCTGCACGACGCGAGCATCCCGGTCGAGCCGGGCGACCCGCTTCGCTGGCACTTCAACCGGGGAGGGCGGGTCGACCTCGTCTTCTCGGCGACGCTGCGCGAGGTCGATCCCGGCGTTTCGTGCTCCTACGACTGGGACGTGCCGGGGAACGACGAGCCCACCCTCGTGGAGGTGGAGTTCGTCCAGGTCAACGAGGACAGCACCGAGGTGAAGGTGCGCCACTCGGGTTTCGGTGACTCGGTCCGCTCCCGGGTGGAGTTCGACGCGTACGACCACCACTGGTGGCACTACCTGGAGCGGCTCGCGGCCTACCTGGAGCACCGGCCGTTCCAGTTCCACAAGACGCTGACGCCGCCCAAGACGGGCATCATCCCCCTGGGGGTCACCCCGGAGACCGGGATGGTCGTGCAGGACGTGGCGATCAACTCTGCCGCCGAGTTCGTCGGCATCCAGCCCGGCGACGAGATCCACGCCATCGACGGCGTCACGCTGAAGGAGATGGAGGACTTCCACCGCTGGCTCGACGACGCGGTGCCCGGCCAGAAGGCGACGTTCACCCTTCAGGACCGCACGGTCGAACTGGTGCTGCGGCCGTTCACGGCATGACGTCCCGGTGATGATCACCGTGGACGGCTTCCGGGCCGCGCTCGCCCGGTTTCCCAGCGGCGTCACGGTCGTCACGGCACGAGGGGAGCGGGAAGGCTCGCACGGGCTGACCGTGAGTGCCTTCTGCTCCGTCTCCGCCGAACCTCCGCTGATCCTGGTGTGCCTCGCGCGGTCCGCGCGCACGCTGCCCGCCGTACACGAGTCGGGACGCTTCGCGGTGAGCATGCTCCGCCAGCACCACGACGTCGTGGCGCGCCTGTTCGCGACGACGGCCCTGGACAAGTTCCAGGGCACGTGGGGGGCACTCACCCCGGACGGCCCGCCGGTCGTCCCGGACGCGCTCTTCTCGCTGGAGTGCACCGTGCACAGCGTGCTTCCCGCGGGAGACCACGAGGTCGTCATCGGCGCGGTACAGGCGTACAGCGTGCGCGACGGTGCTCCGCTGATCTACTACCAGAGGGCCTTCCACCCGCTCGCCACCGCCTTCTCCGGAGGTCGTCCAGGCGATTCGCCTCTCCCTCGGGAGGATGCGCGCCCAGGCGAGGCGGGCGAGCACACGAACGGGAAGTCGCGCCGGAGCCGCGTGTCCTGACGTGCCGGTGGACCGGCGCCCGCGCGACCGATCCGCCTTGACGCCGCGTGCAGACCAGTATCGTGACCTTCATCGTGAAAGGAGGATCGGGAAAACGGGCTCCTCGAAGGAGAGCGCCGCATCCTGACTACCAATGGAACATCGCCACCTCGGGCAGAGCGGCCTGATGATCAGTGAAGTCACCTTCGGAAACTGGCTCACCCACGGCGAGCTGGTGGAACGGGACCAGGCCGTCGCGTGCATCCGGGCGGCACTCGACGCCGGCATCACCACCTTCGACACCGCCGACGTCTACGCGCAGGGGGCGGCCGAGGAGGTGCTGGGCGCCGCACTCGCCGGGGTGAGGCGGTCGTCACTGGTCCTCGCCTCGAAGGTCTGCCTGCCCACCGGCGACGGCCCGAACGACCGCGGCCTGAGCCGCAAGCACATCGCGGAGTCCTGCGAGGCGTCCCTGCGCCGGCTGCGTACCGACTACCTCGATCTCTACCAGGCGCACCGTTTCGACGAGACCACCCCTCTGGAAGAGACCCTGATCGCCTTCGACGACCTGGTGCGCCAGGGCAAGGTGCTCTATCTCGGTGTCTCCGAGTGGACGGCCCCGCAGATCGCGTCGGCGCTGGCCATCGCCCGCGACCTCGGGTTGCGCAGCCGCATCGTCTCCAACCAGCCGCAGTACAACATGTTGTGGCGGGTCGTCGAACCGGAGATCGTCCCGCTGTGCCTGCGCGAGGGCATCGGTCAGCTCGCCTTCCAGCCGCTCGCCCAGGGGGTGCTGACCGGCAAATACCGTCCCGGCCAGGAGCCGCCGGACGGATCGCGGGGAACGGCCGGCGGGCGGGCTCCCACGTTCATCCGCAGGGTGCTGGGTACGCCGCTGCTCGAACGTGTGCAGGAGCTGCGCCCCGTCGCCGAGGAGTGCGGTCTCTCGGCCGCTCAGCTCGCGATCGCCTGGGTGCTCCGGCAGCCGGGGGTCTCCTCGGTGGTCGCCGGTGCCACCAGGCCCGAGCAGGTGACCGAGAACGCCGCGGCGTCCGGCAGGACGATCGACGAGGCCGTCCTGAAGCGGGTGGACGAGGTGCTCGGGGATCTCGTCGACCGGGATCCCGCCAAGACCGCGCAGATGATGGCGGTCAAGCCGAGCTGGATGAAAACCGCACCGGCAAACGGTTAGCCGGGGGCCGGCACCCGTCCGCGGGGACGTCCCGGGGGCGGGTGCCCGTCCGCGGGGACGTCGCAAGGGGCTTCGCGCGGGTACCGGCCCACGCGGGGCCGGTACCCGTGAGCAGGACGGGTGCCCGCCGCCTGCCGGCCGGTGGGGAACCCGGTCGGCACACGGCCGAACCCGCCTTTGGCGCGGATGCCGGAACCGCCCTCTGGAACGGCCTGACGCGCGCCGGGACGTCCGGTGGCCGTCGGCCGGTCCCGCGCCCTGTCGAGGGTTCAGCTCATGGCGAAGCATTCGTGTCCTCGCCGGCTGTCACCGTGTGGCCGCGATCGTCCGCGTCCCGCCGTCCGATACCCGCTTACCGCGATTCACCTGCTCAGCGCGATTTTCCGTGGCGGTCCGCCATGCCGGGAATCCGTGCCCCGGCGCGATGCTCGCCGGGAGGCACCGTAACAGCATGACGTTATAAAGGTATACGGTCTGTTCCTAATTCGCTCAGCCATGTATTCGGTGTAAACCCAACTTTTTGGGTTGGGGTAAAACGAAGATCGAGACCGACGTTTACGTATAATGGCCGGAAGCAGACAAGAGGTATGGGGGCTACCGGATGGCTGTGCGTTTTCGTGTTCTCAAACAGATCGAAATTACCGCAGATAGGCACATGGCTGGCTTAGAGCGCCGCCGGTGCGAACTGCTCGTGTCAATGCCGCGGCGCGTCAACGAAGGAGACGCGGAAGGGCGATCGTACGGGATCGGGCCGGGGGGCCGCCGTGCCAAAGCCGGTCACGTCCCGCTCGTACGACCCCGGGCTGGAAGTCCGGCTCCGGAGCCGGCTCTCCACTGAACCGGCTCTGACAGGATCGCACTCGCCGGAGTGACGTCGCCTGAGCCGTGGCCGTCCCGCAGCCCGGTCACGGCGGTCCCACCGGGATCACAGGCGCCGTCGGTGCGCTCGCGGCGAGTTCTCGTCCGTCGTCCGCGACGCGGAGACGGGCGCCACCCCTTTGGCGGCATCGTCTTCCTCGGGTGCGTGGCCGGTGAGGTCCACCGGCTCCCGTTTCTGATCGAGTCGCAGGCCGCCCGTTCCGAGCGCGGTGGCACGACCCTGCCCTGATCGTGACAGGGCGCTTCGCCGAGCCGTCGTACGCGTCCGTCATCGGCCGGCGCGAGCGCGGCACCCGACGATCCCGGCTCGTGCAAGACCGCCGTTCCGTGACGGCCTACCACGGCGGAGGGAACGACCTTCACATGAAGAGGCTGACGTCCCTTTCTCATCCGCGAAGGACAACGCATGTCGCCTAACACCCTCCTGGAGGGCGAGGTACAGTTCCACGTTCTCGGGGATCTGGCGGTTATCGTGAACGGCGTCGAGGTGCCGGTACCGGCCCAGAAGCCGAGGAAGCTGTTGAGCATCCTGCTCAGCAGAGCGGGGCAGTCGGTACCCGTCGCCCTGCTGTCGGATATTTTGTGGACCGAACAGCCCAAGAATCCGCGGAAGGCGATGCAGGTCTATGTGTTCCGCCTACGGCACGTTCTCGGCTACGACCGGATCCAGCAGCGGGGTGAGGGCTACGCGGTGGTCACCTATCCCGACGAACTCGACGTCCACAGGTTCGAGGCGCTCGCCAAGCAGGCGCTGAACGCCAAGCACCGCCGTGACATGAAGGACCTGGCGCGCTATTCCGCGGAGGCGCTCGACATGTGGCGCGGCAGGCCGTACGTGGACCTGGCCGAGAGCGCCGTCGCGGCCCATGAGGTCAGCCGCCTGGAAGAGCTGCGAACCTCACTCCTGGAGCTTCGCATCGGCGCGGACATAGGTCTCGGAAACCACTTCGAGACCATACCCGAGCTGCGAAGCCTGATCATGCGTTTCCCGTTCCACGAACGCTTCCGCACCCTGTTGATGCTCGCCCTCTACCGGACCGGTCGCCAGGGGGAGGCGCTGGAGGTGTTCCGGGAGACCGTCGTGCTGCTCGACCGGGAACTGGGAATCCTGCCGGGCCAGGAAATGAGCACCATGCACACTCGGATCCTGCAGTCGGATCCGTTCCCGATGTCCGCCGACGCCGTACTGGAATGCCTGGGGGAGGCCCACCAGGCCGCTCATCGGTGAACCCGGTGTGAGAGCCCGCGCCGTCCACCGCGCACGGGGCGTGCCGGAAATCCCGGACGCGCCCCGGCGAGGTGGACACCCTGGAAGCCGCGGGCCGGCGCGGTGTGCCGGCATGGCCACCGCGCCGCGCCCCCGGTTCGGAGATCTTCGAGCCTTCGGCGATGAGATACCCACCTTCGCGATAGTTGCGCGTCGTCCTTCGCCCCGTATCGTCCCCACCAGTGATCCCGGCGGCGCGGGGAAGGATCGGCATGACCGACGACGCGGTGCGACGCGTTTTCCAGGCGGTCGACTCGTTCGACGCCGACGAGTTCGTACGGTTGCTGGCCGAGGACGCCACGCTGGTGTTCGGTAACGCCGAGCCGATGGCGGGACGTGAGGCCATCGCCGCCGGGTTGCGGGCGTTCTTCTCCACCATCGGCGGCCTGCGGCACCGGATCGTCAGGAACTGGCAGGTGGACGCCGACATCATCGCCGAGACCGAGGTGACCTACCGGCGGCTCGACGGCAAGGACGCCGGCGTCGTGGCCGTGTCGATCTGGCGCACCCGCGACGACGGCCTGATCTCGGACTACCGCATATTCGTCGACCTCGCACCCGTCTACGCGGTCTGAGGCTCCGGCGAGACCGTATCCGCGGCCAGCGCCCAGGCGCACTCCTGCGGGCCACGCCCGGCCGACAGGAGCAGGTGGACGCTCACGACCGGCCTCGCTTGCGGCGCTGGTCCCGCTGGGGCGTGGACCCGAGGTCGGGCGTCTTGTAGGTGACCAGAGGGACCGTGGTGGCCACGGGCGTGGCCAGCTCGTGGTCGACGAGGTCGGAGATCACCTGCTCGATGCGCTTGTAGGCCGTCGGCGCCTCCTCGAAGAGCAGCTGGCGGTCTCCGCACACCACCAGTGACCCCACCGGCGTGCGGCGCAACTCCTCGACCGTGTGCTTGGCCCTGCCCCGGCGCAGGGCGTCCGCACGCGACATCTTGCGGCCCGCGCCGTGCGCGACGGAATGGCCGGCGTCCGGTCCGGCGTGGGCGGCCACGAGGTAGGAAGGGGTGCCTCGCGTACCGGCGATGAGCACGTCGCGGCCGTCGCCCGGCGCCGCCCCCTTGCGGTGCAGGTAGGCCCCGTCGCGGATCTCGACCAGGTTGTGGCACTGGTCGACGAGCGGCTCGGCGGGCTCGGCCCCCAGGGCATGGGCGACCCGGGCGGCCATCAGCCGCCGGTTGAGCGATCCCCAGCGTACGGCGTCGTCGTGCATCGCCAGGTAGGCGCCGGGATCGGGGGCGGGGCCCGCTCCGTGGATTTCGGTGTGCGCCCGCAGGATCCGTTCGCCCAGCCCTCGGGAACCACTGTGGACGATGAGAACGAGGTCGCCGTCGGTGAGTCCGAGACGGCTCGCGTGGTCCGGCTCGAAGACGGTCCCGATCCGCGCCAGCTCGACGAAGTGATTGCCCCGGCCGACCGTCCCGAGGCCCTCGACGTGACCGGCGGGGATGTCGCCCTTCACCACGGCCCAGGCGGGGTCGTCGGCATCCCGCTCGGGATCCAGCGCGCGATCGAGGTCGGGGAAGCGGGCGGCGAGCTTCTCGGGTACGGCGCGCTTGAGCTTCATGGGGAACACGGCGATGCCGCACCCGATGTCGGAGCCCACCAGGAACGGGTACAGCACGGTCGAAGCCATGGCGGCGCCGATGGGGGCGCCCTTGCCGGGGTGCAGGTCCGGCATGGCGGCGACGTGCGTCATGCCGTCGAGGGCGGCCACCTGGTGGCACTGCGCGAGGGCGTCGGACTCGATCCAGCTCGTGGAGGAGGCGAACACGGTGACGGTGGCCGGACCCACGGCCGCGGTGGACGGCGGCGGAGACTCCTGCCGGGAGTGTCGCTGGGACAAGAAGGCTCTCTCAAAAGGGTATGGGCTGACAGCATTACGAAAAGCGTCGGCGCCGTGGCATCTCGAAGTAACGGGGTGCTGTCCGTCAGAGCGTCATGAACACCACGTTCCCCGAGCCCCACCCCCGAGGCAAGCGGTTTTCGGCCGTACGGACCCGTGTGCCTGCACTCACTGCCATCTCACGGCGTGTGCGTCGCCGCGGCCCTCATCTTCCGTCGCGCCCGCCGAAGATCGGCGAACGGGAAACCCGCCAGGTGCCCTGGATATGCCCTCGACACAGCATCACCGCAGGCCGGAGGCCCGGCTGCTCAGAACATCGAGATGTGCGGATGGTCGAAGTGGTTGGCCGTGATGCCGCCGCGATTCGACATGAAGCGCCAGCCGGAGCCGTGGTTGATGCGCTGGCGCCAGATCACGTACTTCACGCCGAGCTTGGTCCTGTTCTTGAGGGCCCAGGCGGCGATCTCGTCGCCCAGCGCGAGGTTGGCGGCCGAGGGCATCGTGCCGCCGGTGCTCATCATGAAGTCGCAGGCGCGGCCCAGGGGGTGCTCGCCGCCGTCGTTGGCGGCCCGGTAGCAGCCGACGGAGTACGGGAGGCTGAAGCGCCGCATGACGGCGTCGCGCATGATCCGGGTGCGGTCGGTGATGTTGTCGGCACCGGTGGGCAGCTGCGGGGCCCAGCTGCCGTCGGAGCGGCGGCCGGAACCGGTGGGGGCGAGCCGGTCGAGCTTGTCCTTGACGTCGCGGATCACGTCCTCGGCCTCCTCGCGCCGGCCCTCCACCTCCTTGGCCTCGTCGCGGATCTCGTCGGTGAGCCTGGACGCCGTCTCCGACGCCTTCTTCCTGCGTTCGAGGCTGCCGGCGAAGCCCTCCAGGTAGGCGCTCTGCTGGGCGGTGAGCTGTTCCATCACCGCGGCGGCGCCCATGTCGCCGGAGAACATCAGCGCGGGCAGCCCTCCGCTGCTGCTGGTCTGGTAGCGGAGCTGGACGATGGAGTCGACCTGCCTCTTGGCCTCGACATAGATCTCCTCGGCCTTGCCCAGGTTCTGCTTGGCGACGGCCTCGGCCTTCTGCGCCTTCTTGAGGGACTCGCGCTTGGCCGCGTAGGTCTCGATCAGCCCGTCGAGTTTCTTGCCGAGTTTGGCCAGGTCGGCACGGAGTTTGGCCTCGGTCGGCTTGGGTTCCGCGCTTCCCGCGGTGGGGGCACCGATGGTGAACGCCGCGATCGAGCTCAGACAGAGGACCACAGCGGCATGCCGACGGAACGTGGGGGACGAGGCCGCCACGAACTCTCCTCTCCTTCCGCCTACCGGGTTAGCTGACGGGTTCGGGCTGGAGGAAGCCCTTCCACCGAAGTGGTTTCACCCCAGGTGCGGTGGTTCCCCGGCTCCTGGGCGAGGCGCCCAGGATTAGGCAAATCAGCGTTTACAGCCGATGTGGGAAGGATAGTAGTGGTAAACAGCAGGTCATGCGACCTCAAGACGAGACCAAGCGGTAATCAGTTCGTGATGACAGAGCGCAGAAGCTGTGCTGTTCCCTCGGGGGACACGTCGTTCACGAAGGCGCCCATGGCCGACTCCGACCCGGCGAGGTATTTCAGCTTGTCCGGCGCGCGGCGGATGCTGAACAGCTCCATGTGCGCGTACGACAGATCGCGGCCGGTGGAGACCGGCGCCTGGTGCCAGGCCGCGATGTACGGCATGGGCACGCCGAACAGCCCGTCGAGGCGGCGGAGCACGTCGGTGTAGAGGGGGCCGAACGCCGCGCGCTCCTCGGCCTCCAGCGCGACCAGGTCGGGGACCTGGCGGTGCGGGTAGAGGTGAACCTCCACCGGCCAGCGCGCCGCGGCCGGGACGAAAGCCGTCCAGTGCTCGTTCGAGCCCACCACCCGGATACCGGCCTCCCGCTCCGCGGCCAGGACGTCGGCGAACAGGTTGCCTCCGGTCCGCTCCCGGTGGCGCTCGGCCGCCCCGAGGGTGAGCCTGGTACGCGGGGTCACGTAGGGGTAGGCGTAGATCTGGCCGTGCGGGTGGGCCAGGGTGATGCCGATCTCCGCTCCCCGGTTCTCGAAGCAGAACACCTGCTCCACGCCAGGCGTCGCCGACAGCTCCGCCGTACGGTCGACCCAGGCCTCCATGACCAGCTCGACCTGCTCGGGGGAGAGCCGCGAGAACGACGAGTCGTGCTCGGAGGTGAAGCAGACCACCTCGCACCTGCCGATCCCCGGACGGACCTCGCTCAGCCCGCCGATCTCCCGGTGCTCGCCCGGCTGGGCGGAGAACGAAGGGAACCGGTTCTCGAAGACCACCACGTCGTACTCGGAGGCGGGCACCTCGGTGAGGTTGCCGGGGGTGGAGGGGCAGAGCGGGCACTCGCTGGCCGGGGGCAGGAAGGTGCGTCCCTGGCGGTGCCCGGCCACCGCGATCCACTCCTCGGTGAGCGGGTCGTAGCGCAGCTCGGAGGCGGCGGGGCGGGGCGGCAGGTCGCGCCGGTCGACCGCTCCGCGGTCGGCGTCGTCGCGCCGGTCGA
Organism: Streptosporangium sp. H16; assembly: GCF_051918855.1. Classification (NCBI taxonomy): domain Bacteria; kingdom Bacillati; phylum Actinomycetota; class Actinomycetes; order Streptosporangiales; family Streptosporangiaceae; genus Streptosporangium; species Streptosporangium sp. H16. The sequence goes on along the minus strand of NZ_JBPXMD010000002.1, from coordinate 23,098 downwards.
AGTAGATGAGCTCCCGGCCGTCGGCCAGGTGGGTGATCGTGCGTTTCATCGGCCGGCGATCTCGCTCTCTCGCTGGGGTTCCGTGATGATCAGTTCGCCCACCGAGGCGGCGATCTCCTCACGGGCCTCCTCGGTCAGGCCGGAGTCGGTGACCACGATGTGGGCCTCGGCCAGCTGGGCGATGGTGCTGATGCCGACCGTGCCCCACTTGGTGTGGTCGGCGAGCACCACCAGGCGGTGCGCGGAGGCGACCAGCTCGCGGTTGGTCTCGGCCTCCAGCAGGTTGGGGGTGGTGAACCCGGCGCGGGTGCTCATCCCGTGCACGCCGAGGAAGAGGGTGTCGACGTGGAGCCCGCGGATCGCCGAGACCGCGACCGGGCCGACCAGGGCGTCGGAGGGGGTGCGGATCCCGCCGGTGAGCACGACCGTGCGGTCGGCCCTGGGGGAGCGGTGGAAGACGTCGGCGATCCGGATCGAGTTGGTGATCACGGTCAGCTCGGGCACGTCGACCAGGTGGTGGGCGAGCGTCCAGGTCGTGGTCCCCGCGGAGAGCGCGATCGCCGTGGCGGGCCGGACGAGCCCGGCGGCGTGCTGGGCGATCGTCTCCTTCTCCGCCTGCTGGCGCGCCGACTTGGCGGCGAAGCCCGGTTCCTCGGTCGAGCCGGGCCCGGCGGCGGTGGCGCCGCCGTGGACCTTCTCCACCAGGCCGCGCTCGGAGAGCACCTCGAGGTCACGCCGGATCGTCATGTCGGACACGCCGAGCTCCCGGACGAGATCGGCGACCCTGACCCCGCCGCTACTGCGCACCCTCTCCAGGATCGCCTGCTGCCGCTGCTGGGCAAGCATGCTTCGCTCCCCTCGCTCCCCTTAATCCACCAGATTCCACCAAATTACCACGGCGAGAACACGAAACGTTGTTGAGTATTGGTGGCTAACCGCTCACAGTCGCTCAAGCTCCGCCTCGATGTTCGCTCTCGCCGCCCCCTCCAGATCGGCGACGCGGAAGATCGCCGGGAGGTCGAGCAGCGAGCGCAGCACGGCGGCCCGCCCGGCCCTGAAGGCGTCGTCGGGGACGAAGCCGTACTCCTCGCGCACGGCCGCCGCGTAGTCGGCGTAGACCTCCGGGGACGCGCCCAGGATCGCCAGGTCCGCGTCGGACAGCACGGCCCCGTCCGCGTCGCCGGGCGCGGGGTCGTGCGTGACGGTCAGCCTGACCAGCCGGGCGACCGTCGCCACGGCCTCCGCGGACAGTCCCATCTCCGGCAGCGCGCGCTCGGCCAGCCCCGCGCTCCGCTCCTCGTTGTCGCCGCGCCGGGGGTCGTAGACGGCGTCGTGGAACCAGGCCGCCAGCCGTACGAGGTCCGGATGCTCGGCGTGGCCGGCCAGGGCGTCGACGTGGTCGAGTACGGCCTCCAGGTGGGCGGTCGTGTGATATCTGCGGTGCGGCTCGTCGTACCGGGTGATCAGTTCGCTGCCGAGGGGGTCGGCCCCGAGGCCGGCCAGGGACCGCCAACGGGCCATCAGCTTCTCGCTCATGTGACGGAGCCTAGAACCCGGCCGGTGCCGTGCCGGAGGGACGGGGCGCGAAATCGATCACGTGACCGCGCGCCGGGGTGCGGAACGTCAGGACCGGGAAAAGGCCGAGGAAGCGCAGGGGAAACCCGGGGGAACCCGGGGAAACCCGGGGGAACGCGGTCCACCGGAGTCGGGCGGATCGTCGTTCGGGCCTTGTGCGACCGGCGTTCCGGGAGGAATGTGAAGGTCTGAGCCGGTGAGATCGAGCCCCGTACGGCCCCGAGCAGGGGCCGGACCTCGCGGGACTCGGCGGGACCTCGGAGAATCTCAGGGAAGGGGTGGTCGGCATGGGCAGACGGGCGCGTAAGGCCAAGGCCCGCAGGAAGCGCAAGGCCAATCACGGCAAGCGGCCGGCCTAGTGGCCACGGCCTCCCCGCGTGAGCCGGGTGCGAGCGCCCGGGGAACGGCCGGTCAGGCGCGACGGCCCCAGGAGGCCAGCAGCCGGGTCTGCGCGTCGGTGCCGGAGGGCACCTCCCGGTGCCCTCCGGGGGGCGCGGCCTGCCGGTAGCCGGGCTCCGCGTGGCTGAACCAGGCGGCGCAGGCCTCGACCAGCTCGGGATCGAGCCGTTCGTCGGCGCCGATGGCGCGGGCCAGGTCCCACGTGTGGATGAGCGCGTCGGCGAACAGCTCGGTGACGTACTCCCGGCCGGGCACGTCGCCGAACGGCAGGTGGACGAGGCGGTCGAGGGCGTGGACGTTCGTCGCCGCCTGGATGGCGGGCACGGCCGAGGTGTCGAACGCCTTGATGGGGTCGTCGCCGAGTAGGTCCCCCTCGAAGGCGTCGCCGACCTCCGCGGAGGTCCCCCCGGCGAGCAGCACGGGGGCCCACAGGTTCTCGCCGACCACATGGTTGACCAGGGCGTGCACGTTCCAGTCGACGCACGGCGTCGGGTTCTCCCACTGGTCGGGGCCGACCCGGTGGACGAGAGCGCCGAAGTCGTCGAGCGCGCGCTGGTAAGCCTCGGGTATGTCGATGGTCATCATGCCCCTCCCGATGCCCTCCCGGGTTTCCTCCCGGCTCTCATCTTGACCGTAACCCCTGAACAGCCAGTAGTCATCGCGTCAACGGACATGACCGGCATGCCCGGGGTTGCCTAGGGGATCGGTCCGGGCACACCTGACCGAGGGGCTTCATCCCGCGGTCATCTCGACGTCAGGTTGAAGTCACGATATTTCGTGAAAATTCGTCTCATGCGCACCACGACTTTCACCCGGGCGGCCGCCGCGGCGGTCACCGGCCTGCTCCTTATGCCCGTCTCCGCGGCCCCGGCCGCCGCCGAATCCGGCCCCGGGGGCGTCAAGCTGACCTTCCTCGGTCGTTACACCACCGGTACCGTCGCCGCCGGCGCCTCGGAGATCACCGCGTACGACGCCTCGACCCGCCGGGTCTTCGTGGTGAACGCGCAGGCCGGCACCGTCGACGTGCTCGACATCCGCGACCCGCGCAAGCCGCGCAAGGTCGCCACCCTGGCCACCCCGGGCGCCAACAGCGTCGCGGTGCGCCGCGGCCTGGTCGCCGTGGCCCAGCAGGCCGCGGTCAAGACCGACCCGGGCACCGTCGCCTTCTTCGACGCCCGGAGCGGGCGCAAGCTCAGGCAGGTGACCGTGGGCGCGCTGCCCGACATGCTGACCTTCACCCCGGACGGGCGCCGGGTGGTCGTGGCCAACGAGGGGGAGCCGTCCTCCTACTGCGAGGGCGAGGTGGCCGACCCCGAGGGTTCGGTGAGCGTCGTCGACCTGAGCCGCTGGACGGTGCGGACCGCGGGGTTCGCGAAGTTCGACGCGGAGCGGCTGCGGGCCAGGGGAGTGCGGATCACCGGCCCCGGCGCCACCGCCGCCCGGGACCTGGAGCCGGAGTACGTCACCGTCGAGGGCGACACCGCCTACGTGACCCTCCAGGAGAACAACGCGCTCGCGATCGTCGACCTGGACCGGGCGGCGGTCCGCGACGTCGTCCCGCTGGGGCTGAAGGACTGGTCGAAGACCGGGTTCGACGCCTCGGACAAGGACGGGAAGATCGACATCAGGCCCCGGCCGGTGAAGGGCATGTACCAGCCCGACGCGATCGCGCACTTCCGTGACCGCGGGCGGACCTACCTGGTCACCGCCAACGAGGGCGACGGGCGCGAATGGGACTGCCACGCCGACGAGGTCAGGGTCAAGTCGCTGGACCTCGCGCTGCCCGACGCCGAGAACCTCAAGAAGGACACCGAGCTCGGCCGGCTGAACGTGGCCGCCGACTCTCCCAGGAACGCGAGCGGCGCCTACACCGAGCTGCACGCGTTCGGCGCCCGCTCGATCTCGATCAGATCCACCTCGGGAGCGCTCGTCTGGGACTCCGGCGACCAGCTGGAGCGGCTCGTCGCCAAGGAGCTGCCCGACGCCTTCAACGCCGACAACGAGGAGGACGACTCCTTCGACAGCCGCAGCGACAACAAGGGCCCCGAGCCCGAGGGGGTCACGGTCGGCGAGGTGCGCGGCCGGACCTATGCCTTCGCCGGGCTGGAGCGGGTCGGCGGGATCGTCGCCTACGACCTGGGGGACCCGCGGGCGCCGCGCCTGGCCGGGTACGTCAACACCCGTGACCTCAGCGGCTCCATCGAGGACGGCACCGCCGGGGACGTCGGTCCCGAGGGCGTGCTGTTCGTCCCCGCCTCCGACAGCCCCACCCGCCGCCCGCTCCTGGTGGTCGGCAACGAGGTCAGCGGTACCACCGCCGTCTACGAGATCCGCTGAACCTCCGCCGGACCCCGCCCCGGCGACCGCGCCGGCACGCCCGCCCCACGCCGCGAGAATCCGCGCGGCGTGGGGCTTCGCCGCGTACGGGCTCCGACGAAGCGGGGACGTTCGATGACGCGTGAGGCGTGAGGCATGAGGCGTGAGGCGTGAGGCGTGAGGCCCTGGCCGTACGGCCGCGATGACGCGTGAGGCGGCATCGCGGCCCGTACGGGTGGCCCGGCAGGGCCGCCGGGTCAGGGCAGCCGCTGCTCGACCCAGACGATCTTGCCCTTCGGGGTGAGGCGGGACCCCCAGCGGTGGGCGAGCCAGTTGATGAGATGCAGGCCGCGGCCGGTGTCGCTGGTGGTGGACGCCTCCCGCATGACCGGCTCGGACGCGGAGCTGTCGGACACCTCGCAGACCAGCGTGGGCCCGCGCAGCAGCCGCAGCTCGACCTCGCCCTGACCGTGCTCGACCGCGTTGGCGACCAGCTCGCTGACCATGAGCTCGGTGTTGTCGCAGAGCGAGGACAGCTCCCACTTGTCGAGCGTGGCCCGGACGAAACGGCGGGCATGGGAGGCGGAGCGGCGGTCGGAGGGCAGCGACGTCTCGACGAACTCGTTCTCCGTCAGCTCCGACACCCTGGCCAGCAGGAGGGCGATGTCGTCACGCTCGTGCCCGGGCCGCTGGGCGCTGATCGTGAGGTCGCAGACCTCCTCCAGATCATGGTCGGGGCCGGAGAGCAGGCCGCGCAACGCGCCGATCCCCTCCTCGATGTCCCGGTCGCGGCTCTCCACCAGGCCGTCGGTGTAGAAGGCGAGCACGGTCCCGCCGGGAAGCGTGAACTCCCGCATCTCGGCCGGCTCGTTGCCGATGCCCAGGGGGAGCCCCGGCGGCAGCTCCAGCAGCTCGGTCTCGCCGCCGGGCCGCACCAGGATCGGCGGCACGTGCCCGGCGCAGGCCATCGCGCACCGCCGGGTGACCGGATCGTAGGTGGCGTACACGCACGTGGCGATCTGACTGGCGTCCAGATCCTGGCTCATCAGGTTGAGCCGGAACAGCACGTCGGCCGGGCTCAGGTCCAGGCTGGCCAGAGTGCGCGCGGCCGTGCGGAGCTGGCCCATGGTGGCGGCGGCCCTGATGCCGTGCCCCATCACGTCGCCGACGACGAGGGCGACCCGGCAGCCGGGCAGCGGGATCACGTCGTACCAGTCGCCGCCCACCCCGACCAGGTCGCTGGCCGGCAGGTAGCGGGAGGCGATCGTCGGGCCCAGCGGCTGGGAGAGGTCGACGGGCAGCAGGCTGCTCTGCAGGGTGAGCGCGGTGCGGCGCTCGCGGTTGTAGAGCCGCGCGTTGTCGAGGCAGACGCCGGTCCTGGCCGCCAGCTCCTCGGCCAGGTTGACGTCCTGCTCGTCGAAGGGCTGGCTGGTGGGCCTGCGGGTGAAGATGACGAAGCCCAGCACCCGGCCGCGCGCCTTGAGCGGCACCACCAGGAACGAGCTGTCCTCCAGCACCTTCGACACCGAGTCGCGCTTCCAGAACCGTCCGATCTCCTCGGCGGTCCTGCGTCCCAGGCGGGGGTAGAGGATCGGGTTGCCGGTGGCCATGCACCGGGCGTAGGGGGTCCAGGCCTCGTAGACGGCCACCTCGTCCACGGGGAACGCCTTGGCGTACTCGCCGGGGGAGGGGTCGGCCACGCCGACCGCGATCCGCCGCACCAGCGCCGAGCCGTCGGTGGTCTCCTGGGGGAACTCACCCTCGGTCACCAGCCGGTCCTGGACGAGGATGCCCGCCGCGTCCGCGAAGCGCGGCACGGCGACGTCCATCAGCTCCCTGCCGGTCTCGAACATGTCCAGCGTGCTGCCGATGCGCTTGCTGGCGGCGTTGAGCAGGGACAGCTGCTCGTGCATGGATGCGGGACTGCCCATCCTGAACCCTGGCGTCGCTGGATTCTTGGTGACGAAACGGGACTTCACTCGCTCCACCGGGGTGCGGGAACCGGCGTCCACCAGGTTTCCAGTTCGAGGTCTTCTGCGATGGCGTTGGCGCCGTTGTATCCGGGGGCCGCGGAGACCGAGCCGCCCGGGTGACTGCTGGCGCCGCAGAGGTAGAGGCCGTCGACGGGGGTGCGGTACTGGCCCATCTCGGGGACCGGCCGGTTGCCGCCCAGCTGGGACGGCTCGTAGGCCCCCACGTGGTGGCTGCCGCGCACCATGTTGACGCAGTGCCGCTCGATGTCGAGCGGTGTGAAGACCCGTTTCCCCAGGACGGCGCCACTCGCCAGGTTGGGGGCGTACTCGGCCCACTCGGCGAGCAGCCGCTCCCCGACCTCCTCGCGCCGCGCGTCCCAGCTCGCCGGGTCGCCGCCCAGGTCGTACGGGGCCCACGGCCACCAGAACGCCACGTGTTTGCCGTCCGGCGCGTACGAGGGGTCGAACAAAGAGGGGCACGCGCCGTTGCCGGCCAGCCGGTCGGGCAGCCGTCCCTGGTGGATCTGGTCGAAGGTGCGGCCGAGCTGCTCGCTGTCGTCGGCGCCGAGCACCACGAGGAAGGCCCGGTCGACGTCGGGCTCGAACTCGGCGGCCCGGTAGCGCGGCGCCTCGTCGAGCGCCAGGTGGAGGGTGACGAGACTGTGCCCGGCCCACTTGTAGCCCTCGACCTTGGCCGCGATCTCCGCGCCGAAGTTCTCCGGGCCCGCCAGCCGCACGGTCTGGGGGGCGTCCACCGCGCTGGCCACGAACCGGCGGGCGGTGAGCACGTCGCCGGTGGCGAGCCGCACCCCGGTGGCCCGCCCGTCGTCGACCAGGATCCGCTCGACGTGGGCGCTGGTGACCACGGTGCCGCCGTGCTCCTCGATGACGGCGCGCAGCGCGCTCGCGACGTTGCCCGCGCCACCCACGGGCACCCCGAGCCTGGCGATGCGCGACAGCAGCCGGGGGAAGAAACCGCCGGTGCCGGGCACGTTCTCGATGGAGATCGCGTGCAGGAAGGACTTGAACAGCACCCTGACCTGGTCGCTCTCGAAGTTCCTGTCGACTGCCTCGTACAGCGACAGCGGCATGTAGCTCATCATGTCGCGGCCGAGGTCGCCCCCGACGCGCTCGGCGAGCACCGGCGGCGGCAGCGGCCTGGAGTACAGGAAGCCGTTCATCAGGCCCCTGGCGGCCTCGGCGTAGCGCTCGTACAGCTCCAGCCAGCGCGCGGCGTCGGCCCTGGAGAACCGGGCGAAGGACTCGGCGGTGCGCTTGGGATCGGTGTAGACCGTGATCGCCCGGCCGTCCCTGAAGACCGTGGCGTGCTGGGTCTCGGGGTAGATGTAGCGCAGGCCGTAACGCTGGAGCTCCAGGTCGGCGGGGACCGGGCCCTCCTCCAGGAAGTGATAGCTGCTGTGGGTGTTGTGCCGGAACCCGGGCAGCGTGAGCTCCTGGGTACTGCAACCGCCGCCCGCGACATCGTTGCGCTCGACGACCGCGACCGACAACCCCGCCTTCGCGAGGTAGGCGGCACACGTGAGGCCGTTATGGCCCCCGCCCACGATGACGCCGTCGAACTCCGACACTTTCCCTCCAGGGGGCACTCTGACTGCTGGTATGGAGGATTGTAAAGAATGATCTATATACGAACCTTGTGTTTAACAGAGATTTGTAGATATTTCCAGACGAACTAGGACTTCGCGGCGCCGAGATGGCCGAGCAACCGCGCCAGTTGCTCCCCGTACCGCTCGCCGAACTCCTCGGACGCCGGGTCCTGCCCGCAGAGCGCGCGGACCAGTTGGGGGAATATCGCCCCGGCGCCGGCCGCGGCGAAGAGCATCAGGAGCAGGCAGGCGGGGTCCAGGTCGCCGGGGAACTCCCCCTCCGCCTGTCGCCTGCGCAGGCCCTCGACGTCGCTCCGCATTCGCTGGATCAGCGAGGGGTCCTCCTCGCCGTCGTCCTGCAGTCCGCCCCAGATGAGGATCCTGGTGAGGTCGCGCTCGCGCACGGTCCCGGTGACGTAGCCGCGGATCAGTTCGGGCAGCGACGGCGACGGTGACGTCCCGGCGAAGACGCCCTCCTTGCTCTGCCACTCCGCCGTGAGCGCTTTGAGCAGCCCTTCCTTCCCGCCGAAGTAGTAGGAGATGAGCTGCTTGTTCACCCCGGCCTTGGCGGCTATCTCGCTCACCCTCGTCCCGGCGAATCCCTTGGCGGAGAACTCGGCCCTGGCCGCCTCGACGATGCGCCTCCTGGTGCGCTCGGGATCGCGCCTGCGCTCCACGGGGGCGCGGCGAGGGGTTTTGTCCATGCCTCACGGTAACACCGGCCAACCAACGGGATGAATCTATCATCCGTGTGGTTGATAAGTTCATCCATCTGGGTGATAGTGATGCCATGACCAATTCGAGAATCGCCGTCGTGGGAGGCGGGATCGGCGGCCTCTGCCTGGCGCAGGGGCTGCGCGGCGCGGGCGTCGACGTGACCGTCTACGAGCGCGACCGCACCCCCTCCGACCGGCTCCAGGGCTACCGCGTCCACATCGATCCCGACGGCTCCCGGGCCCTGCGCGACTGCCTGCCGCCCGAGCTGTGGGAGGCGTTCCTGGCGACCTCCGGCCGTGACGCCCAGGACTTCCGCTTCCTCAGCCACCGGATGCGGCCGCTGCTGACCCTGGAGAGCCGGCCCGTGGCCGACCCGGTGAACGCCCACCACTCGGTCAGCCGGATCACCCTGCGGCAGGTCCTGCTGTCCGGGCTCGACGGGCCCTCCGGCGTCGTCCGGTTCGGCAAGACCTTCGAGAGCTACAGCTGCGCCCCCGCCGACCCCGGCGGCACCGTCACCCTGCGCTTCGCCGACGGCACCACCGAGACCGCCGACATCGTGGTCGCCGCCGACGGCGGCAACTCCCGCGTCAGGCACCTGTACCTGCCGCACGCGCGGCGCGTCGACACCGGCATCGTCACGGTCGCGGGCAAGTTCCCGCTCACCGCCGCCGCCCGGGCCCTGGTCGATCCTGCCCTGTACGAGGCCGTCAACATGATCATCCCGCCGAGGGGCCTCGGCATGTTCACCGCGCCGCACGACCTCGGAGGCGCCGGAAACGCCGGAAACGCCGGAAGCACGGTCCTGCCGTCGGGGATCGGCAGGACCGAGCGGGAGGGCGCCCTGTTCGACAACACCGGCGCCTACGTCATGTGGGCCTTCGGCGCCGCGACCGGCCGCTTTCCCGGCGACCTCGCCGTGATGGACGGTGAGCGGCTCAGGGACACCGTGGCCCGGATGATCACCGGCTGGCACCCGGACCTGCGCGCGCTGGTCACCACCTCCGACCCCGCCACCGTCTCGCTGCTGCCGATCCGCACCTCGGTGCCGATCGGCCCCTGGCCCGCCACGAACATCACCCTGCTCGGCGACGCGATCCACAGCATGACCCCGATGCGGGGCATCGGTGCCAACGTCGCCCTGCGCGACGCCCGATCACTCTGCCGGGCCCTCACCGGCGCCCTCGGCGGCGGAGGCGACCCCGTCGCGGCCATCGCCGCCTACGAGGCGGAGATGCGCGAGTACGGTTTCGCGGCCGTGCGCGACTCCCTCAGGGCGGCACGGCAGTTCGTGGACGAGAACCCGGTGGCCCGGGTCGGCTTCAGGACCTTCCTGCGCACCGCCCAGCGCCTCCCGGCCCTGAGGCACAGGGCCTTCTCGTGAGACGGGACGGCCTTCGCCCGGCCCGTTCCGCCCCCGTTCACGCCATGGCCGGACCGCGGCTCGCGACCGCCCCGCGTCCGCGGGCAGGACGCCACCGGCCAGGCCCGGCCGGTCACGCCGGTGCCGGCTGCCGCTGACGGCCGGACCGGCGGACCTCACCGGTCACGGCGCTAGGCCTTCAGCTGGGTGAAGCGGAGGTGGTTGCCGAAGGGGTCACGGAGGCCGCAGTCGATTCCGTACGGGCGCTCGGTGGGCTCCTCGGTGAACTCGACGCCCCGGCCCCGCAGCGTCTCGTACGTCTTGTGGCAGTCGTCCGTGCTGAAGATGAGATGGCCGCCCATCGCGCCCTTGGTCACCAGCTCGCGAACCTGCTGCGCCGTCTCCGCGGACATCGTCGGGCCCCCCGGCTTCTCCAGCAGGATCTGGCGCTCCGGGTGGCCGGGGACGCTGACGGTCAGCCAGCGCATGAAGCCCATGTCGACGTCGGCGTTGACCTCCAGGCCAAACTTGCCCACATAGAAGTCGAGGGCCTCGTCCTGGTCGAGGACGTATATCTGCGAGTGCGTGATGGCGTTGAACATGCGAATCACGCTACTGGGCAGGCCGGAGGGAAACTTATCCGAAACTGCTGAGTTGGCGGAGGGCACGGGCAGGGCGGGCGGTCAGCCGTTCGGCCGCGTCCACGCCATCGTGAAGCACGTCGGCACGCCCACGGCCGTCGCCTCCTTGCGGTACGTCCTCGGCGACCGGCCGACGATGTCGCGGAACGTGCGGCTGAAGGTTCCCGGGCTGCCGAAGCCGACCTGGAAGCAGATGTCCGTCACGCTGCGGTCGGTGTCCCGCAGCAGGGACATCGCACGCTCGACCCGGCGGCGCTGCAGGTAGCGGTGCGGCGTCTCGCCGAACGTGGCCCGGAAGGTGCGCGTGAAGTGCGCCTCCGACACATGGGCGATCCGGGCCAGGGCCGGAACGTCCAGCGGCTGCGCGTAGGCGCGGTCCATCGCGTCCCGTGCCCGGAGCATGCGGCGGTTGGTCTCTTCGACGGCGCGGCTCACGACGCCATCACATCACGGTTCCCACCGTCGGTGACGGCTCCGGTGCCCGGTCCGCCCGCCCGGTGCTCGGGCGGGAACGTGACCGGGTCATCGCGTGGGCACTCGGGAAGGAATTCAAGGAAGCCCGCGAAAACGGATCCAAAAAACCATCGGGCACGCAACGGGCACGGAAGTTCCTGAAGTCTTGGCGAAAGATGAAAGGCCAGGTCGCCGTATGTGGGCTGACCTGGCCTTTCACCATCTGAGCGGACGACGGGAATCGAACCCGCGTAGCCGGTTCGGAAGATCTCGGTTCGCAACCCTCTGACCTGCTGCGTTCCAGGTCAGAGGCGGTCTCGCCTTGCCTGTCCCAGCCACTTACGACCTCCGCCCTTGCCCTGGCGATCATCCCGGAGTCGGAAGCCCCCGCCGGAGGCAAATAGCGCCCACGACCATAGAACCCGGGAGCGGGGTGATTGTCGGAACTGCTCGTTACTGTGGCGGCACATCCAAGAGAACGGCGGGAAGCGTGCAGCATGAAGATCACTCGTGACGATGTCGCCTGGCTTGCCCGCGACTATGCGCTCCTTGGCATATGGTGTCTGACCTTTGTTCGGGGGCTCGACGAGGCCGAGGCGTTTCGGCGTGTGGGCGTCGAGGAGGGGAGCATCCGGTCACTCACCCATGAGGAGCTGATGAATGCGTGGCCCTTCCCCCCCACCCCCAACAAGATTCTGGCGGGGCACCTGGATGGCTGGACCGTGCTCGTCGAGGTGTTCGGCAGGAAGTCGCTGGACGCCTTGCAAGCGCTGTCGGTGGGGACGGAGGCGGTGTCGGTGCAGCGGCATGATGACGCGGCCGGCTGCTTTGCCTATGCCGTTGACGGAGAACACGTAACCGCCTTCGATCCGATAGATCCCACAGAGCGGTCCGGGAGTGATCCGGATCGTCTGGTCGACCTGATGAGGGACGTGGGCTTTGATCCTGCGTACGAACTGAGCATTGAAGACGATGAGGAGAACGAGGAAGGGAGGTTCGATCGCCCGGCAGTGGACGGGGCTCTGATGCTCGCGGCGCGGTTGACTGGTGTCGTATTGACTCCGGACGTCTTGAACGGGCCGTTGCTGGGAGCCGATGTTACGGTTCATCGATCTCAGAGCTGATGTGGCGGCGCGCTGCGCCGCCGCCTTGATGGCGGCGAGCTCCTCCACGACACGCCCAAGTCGCGAGCGGGCCGCCGGGTGGTCTCCACCCCCGAAGAGATCATTCCGGAGCTGCGGGCGCACCTGAACGAGTTCGCGGAGCCGGGGGAGAACGGGCATGTCTTCATCGGGCCGAAGGGGAGATCGCTGCGGCGTTCGGGATTCCGCCGGATCTGGAACAAGATCCGCAAGGATGTCGGGCTCCCCGTCCTCCGCTTTCACGGCCTCCGGCACGTTGGTAACACTTTGGCTGCGGCCGGCGGAGCGAGCCTCGAAGAGCTGATGTCCCGCATGGGGCACGCCTCCGCGCGGGCGGCGCTCATCTACCAAGCGGCGCTCATCTACCAACACGCGAGCCGAGACCGGGACAAAGTCATCGCTGCGGCCCTGGGCAAGGCGCTGACGGTGGCACAGGAAAAAGAAAAAAAGAAAGTTAGTGGCACGCAGGTGGCACGGAAGCTCGATACGAGCGTGTGAAATCCAAAAGGCCAGGTCAACCATGTGCTGGTTGACCTGGCCTTTCGCCATTCTGAGCGGACGACGGGAATCGAACCCGCGTAGCCAGTTTGGAAGACTGGGGCTCTACCATTGAGCTACGTCCGCGCGAGCCGGCGTCAGTCTGGTCTAGACTTCATCCGTTCGTCAGGGCGTAAGCGTACCGGAGTTCCGGAGCATGCGCGCACTCGACGTACCGGGGTGTGGCGCAGTTTGGTAGCGCACCTGCTTTGGGAGCAGGGGGCCGCAGGTTCAAATCCTGTCACCCCGACGTGTGCCGGGCATCGGTTCCGACCGATGCCCGGTTCTTCGTGTACGAGGTCAAGAACTCTTCGCCGCGTGGGACGCACGGGCGGCGGGGGCGGAGGAAGGTCAGCGACGGGGGCTGAAGAAGGCCCAGACGGCCTTGCCGCCGCAGTTGAGGTGGTCCCAGCCCCACCCCTGGCTGTAGGTCTCCACGATGTAGAGGCCCCGGCCGTTCTCCGAGACGAAGTCCGGCTCCTTGGGGGTCGGAATCTCGTCGCTCGGGTCGGTCACGGCCAGGAGCACATGGGGGGAGAGGTGCACCAGGACGAGCGTGATCGGAGCGATCTCCGTCTGGGTGGGCGGACACAGCGCGTAACGGACCGCGTTGGTGACCAGTTCCGAAACCACTAGCGCTGCGTCATCGCTGAGCTCCGCCAGTCCCCAGTCGTGGAGCGTCGAGCGTGTCACGTCCCGGGCGGTCTTCACCGAGTCGGCCTGGCTGGGCAGGGGGCACGCGGTCGCGCCGGAGTGGTTGGCCCCCAGTAGCTCGTCAAAGCTCACCTGGCGGGTCGCCTGCAGGTAGTCGGCAGCCGATTTTGGCTCCTCCACCATCCTGCCGGTACCTCCCGCTGTCATCGTGAGTCTCCGTACCACTTGAGAGTTTTCAGAGCTTGTGCACCATAAGCCCAATATGCACTAGGCCATCATGGGTCACCGGAACGTCTGCTGCAAGACCCAAATGCACGTGCAGTTGCAGTGTGCAGCCGCATGGGCGGTTAAGGGGGCGACTTGGCGAATCGGGCAGGGAGTTGAGACCTTGTCATAGCGGCCGGAAGTAGTGACACTGTGTGCGCTGGCCCAAGTACACAGAGGGAGGCGAAGTGACGCAGGTTCAACCGGGATCGGGTCCCACAGCTCTGCGTATCCTCTTAGGCTCCCAACTGCGTCGCCTGCGCGAGGCCAAGGGGCTCTCGCGCGAGGAGGCGGGCCATCTGATCCGCGGATCCGAGTCCAAGATCAGCAGGATGGAGCTCGGCCGGGTAGGCCTGAGGGAACGCGACGTGGCGGACCTGCTCACCTTCTACGGGGTGGAGGACGAGCACGCCCGGTCGGCGATCATGGACCTGCTGCTGCGGGCCAACGAGCCCGGCTGGTGGCACCGCTTCAACGACCTGCTGCCCTCGTGGTTCCAGACGTACGTCGGCCTCGAGGAGGCGGCCTCCCGGATCCGCACCTACGAGGTGCAGTTCGTGCCCGGCCTGCTGCAGACCAAGGAGTACGCCAGGGCGGTCATCACCGCGGGGAGCGCCGGCATCGCGCCGGAGGAGATCGCCCGCCGCGTCGACCTGCGGATGCAGCGCCAGCAGGTGCTCGGGCGGCCCGACGGCCCGTTCTTCTGGGCCGTCATCGACGAGGCCGCGCTACGGCGCCCCATCGGAGGCGCGGATGTCATGCGAGCCCAGCTGGAGCACCTGCTCGACCTCATGCGGCAGCCGAACATCACCATCCAGGTCATGCCCTTCAGCTTCGGCGGCCACAGCGCGGAGGGCGGGGCCTTCAGCGTGCTCCGCTTCAACGACCGCGAGCTCCCCGACGTCGTCTACGTCGAGCAACTGGCCAGTGCCCTCTACCTGGACAAGCGCGAGGACGTCGACCGCTACAGCGAGGTCATGGAGCGGTTGTGCGCGGTCAGCACCACGCCCGGGGAGACGAATGACATCCTGAGGCGGATCATCAAGGAGGACTGAGCGGCCATTGGTCGCTCGATGGTGCCGCTCTGCCCTAGACTGGCCAGCGGCGCTGAACACCCGCCGCTGTGGAGCATGCCCTGATCTCGTGTGTCTCGACGGCTGTGCCAGGTGCCGCTCATGTGGGCGCGGCGCGCGAGCTTGCCGCGGTAGCCGTTACGACTTGACGCGCCCGCGATCACTCAAAGCTTGATCAAGGAGACGACCCCGTGAAGACCGCTGTGGAGGAGCTCAGCCCGACCCGGGTGAGGCTTACCGTCGAGGTGCCGTTCGAGGAGCTCGGCGAGAGCCTGCAGGCGGCGTACAAGAAGGTCGCGCAGCAGGTGCGCGTCCCCGGGTTCCGCCCCGGCAAGGTTCCGGCCCGCATCATCGAGCAGCGGTTCGGCCGCGCCGTGGTGCTGGAGGAGACCCTCAACGACGCGGTGCCCAAGCTGTACGGCCGGGCCGTCGACGAGAGCGAGATCTTCCCGGTGAGCCAGCCGGAGATCGAGGTCACCAAGATCGAGGACGGCCAGCAGGTCGAGTTCACCGCCGAGGTGGACGTCCGCCCCGGCTTCGACGTCCCCGACTACCAGGGCATCGAGGTGACCGTCCCGGTCTCCGAGGTCTCCGACAAGGACATCGACGAGCAGCTGGACGGCCTGCGCCAGCGCTTCGCCACCCTGACCGGCGTCGAGCGCCCCGCGGCCTCCGGCGACTTCGTCGTCATGGACCTGGCCGCCGCGATCGACGGCGTCAACATCGAGGAGCAGCAGGCCAACGACGTCTCGTACGAGGTCGGCGCCGGCTCGGTGCTGCAGGGCCTGGACGACGCCCTGGTCGGCCTGTCCGCGGGTGAGACCAAGGAGTTCACCACCAACCTGGTCGGCGGCGAGAACGCCGGCGAGGAGGCCGTGGTCACCATCACCGTCAAGAGTGTCAAGGAGAAGGTCCTCCCCGAGCTGGACGACGAGTTCGCCCAGCTCGCCAGCGAGTTCGACACCCTTGACGAGCTCAAGGCGAGCATCAGCGAGACGGCCCGCCGCAACAAGCTGATCGACCAGGTCGTCCAGGCTCGCGAGAACGCCCTCGACGCCCTGCTCGACAAGATCGACATCCCGCTGCCCGAGAGCGCGCTCAAGGCCGAGGTCGACAACCGCAAGCACAACCTCGAGCACCAGATCGCCGACAGTGGCCTGAGCAAGGAGGCGTACTTCCGCCTCTACCAGACCACCGAGGAGGAGCGCCTCGCGGAGTTCGACGAGAGCGCCGCCAAGGCCCTCAAGACGGGCTTCGTCCTTGACAAGATCGTCAAGAGCGAGGACCTCGGCGTCAGCGAGCAGGAGCTGACCAACTTCGTGGTGCGCCGCGCCATGCAGATGAACGTCGCGCCCAACACGCTCGCCCAGCACCTTGCCGACAACGACCAGCTCACGCTGGCCATGGTCGAGATCGTCCGTGACAAGGCCAAGAGCGTCATCGGCGACGCCGCCAAGGTGGTCGACGAGGCCGGCAACGAGGTCGACCTCAAGGCCATCTACACCGAGATCAACGGCGAGGAGGCCTCCGACACCGACGAGGCCGCCCAGGCCGACGAGGTCGAGGCCGCCAAGTAGTTCCCTGCGGAGTGGAGGTGCCGGGCCCGCCCGGCGCCTCCACCGCCCGATGCCCCCGCCGCGTTCCGCGCGACGGGGGCGTCTTCGTGTGAGGGGTGATTAGAGCGCCCTCGTCTTCCGCGTGGTGAGCGTGCCCTCGGTCTCCGGGTGGTGAGCGTGCCGCAGAGCGGTACCTGGGGGTCTCCGGCCTTCCTCCCGGCCTCCCGCCCCCTGAGGGGCCTCGCGGGCTCCTGGGCCCTCTGAGAGCCGTCGGCCCCCCTCTCCGGAGGCGGTGCCGCCGTACGGCTCTCCTCCGCGGCCCCCGCTTCCGCCCCCCTGCGGACGCGACACGCCGTACGGGCTCTGGCTTCGGAGCCTCCACCCGGGTACGCGGCAGGGGGTTCCGGACGTGGTGGGAAGGCGGCGGGCAGCATGCGCCGTCAGCGAACAGTGCGTTGAGGAGGCATGTCCGGTAGGTGACGCGCGTTAAGGTCACAAGCAAAGCCAATCGATTACGACGCATCGGAAGGTGACGCTGTGACCAGCCCGCCGACCTTCTACCAGCCGACCGGCTCCGGGCCCGAGTCGATGAGCCAGCCGAACGGCTCGTTCAGGCTCGAAGACCAGCTCTACCAGCGGCTGCTGCGTGAGCGCATCATCGTGCTGGGCACCCAGGTCAACGACGAGATCGCCAACCGGATCTGCGCCGAGCTGCTGCTGCTCGCCGCGGACGACTCGGAGCGCGATATCTGGCTCTACATCAACTCGCCAGGCGGTTCCGTAACCGCTGGTATGGCGATTTACGACATGATGGAATATGTCCCTAACGATGTGTGCACCGTCGCGATGGGTCTGGCCGCTTCCATGGGCCAGTTCCTCCTCTGCGCCGGCGAGCGGGGCAAGCGATACGCCCTGCCGCACGCCCGCATCATGATGCACCAGCCTTCCGGTGGCATCGGCGGCACCGCCGCCGACATCGCCATCCAGGCGGAGCAGATGCTCTACGTCAAGAAGACCCTCGCCGAGCGCATCGCGTTCCACACCGGTCAGAACATCGAGCAGATCGAGGCCGACTCCGACCGGGACCGCTGGTTCACGGCCGAGGAGGCCAAGAACTACGGCTTCATCGACCAGGTCGTGCGCAGCGCTCGACAGGTGCCCTCCACGGGCGCCGTCTCCTGAAGGGGCACAAGGTGAGTGAGTTGATCCGGCCGGGAGATATCAACGGCCGCTACGTTCTTCCGTCCTTCACCGAGCGCACGTCCTACGGCATGCGGGAGATGAACCCGTACGCCAAGCTCTTCGAGGACCGCATCATCTTCCTCGGCGTGCAGGTGGACGACGCGTCAGCCAACGACGTCATGGCACAGTTGCTGACTCTGGAGTCGCTCGACCCCGACCGCGACATCAGCATCTACATCAACTCGCCGGGCGGTTCCTTCACCGCCATGACGGCGATCTACGACACGATGCAGTTCGTCCGGCCGGAGATCCAGACGGTCTGCCTGGGCCAGGCGGCCTCGGCGGCGGCGGTCCTGCTGGCCGGCGGCACGCCGGGCAAGCGCTTCGCCCTGCCGAACGCCCGCATGCTGATCCACCAGCCGTCCACCGAGGGTGGCGGCCAGGGAAGCGACATCGAGATCCAGGCGCGCGAGATCCTCAGGATGCGCGCGCAGATGGAGACGATCATCGCTCAGCACTCGGGCAGGGCACCGGAGGCGGTCCGCAAGGACATCGAGCGGGACAAGATCCTTGACGCCGTCGAGGCCAAGGAGTACGGACTGATCGACGACATCATTCCGTCCCGCAAGAAACTCGCGAAGGCCGTAGCCTCCTAACGAGGCATATCGCACCGGAACCGTGCCGAATCAGGCACGTTCCGGTGCGACTCGCCGCTAGGGGGCTCACTGAGGGCTCAGAAGACGGTAACGTCGAAACCTAAGCGGGATGACTTTTCGATCGGGTATCGGGCCGGTCGGAAGAAACGGACCGCGGCAGCCAGGGCGGTCCCACGCAAAGGAGTATCTGGGGTGGCACGCATCGGCGACGGGGGAGACCTGCTGAAGTGTTCTTTCTGTGGAAAGAGCCAGAAGCAAGTCAAGAAGCTCATCGCCGGACCCGGCGTATACATCTGCGACGAGTGCATCGACCTCTGCAACGAGATCATCGAGGAGGAGCTCAGCGAGTCCTCTGAGCTCAAATGGGACAGCCTTCCCAAGCCGAGGGAGATCTACGAATTCCTCGACGCCTACGTCATCGGTCAGGACCAGGCGAAGAAGGCTCTCTCCGTGGCGGTCTACAACCACTACAAGCGGGTGCAGTCCGGCGAGCGCGGACGTGACGACGGCATCGAGCTGTCCAAGTCCAACATCCTGCTCCTGGGCCCCACCGGTTCCGGCAAGACACTGCTCGCCCAGACGTTGGCGAAGATGCTGAACGTTCCGTTCGCCATCGCTGACGCCACCGCCCTGACGGAGGCGGGCTACGTGGGCGAGGACGTCGAGAACATACTGCTCAAGCTGATCCAGGCCGCCGACTACGACGTCAAGAAGGCCGAGACCGGCATTATCTACATCGACGAGGTCGACAAGATCGCCCGCAAGAGCGAGAACCCGTCGATCACCAGGGACGTCTCCGGCGAGGGCGTGCAGCAGGCCCTGCTGAAGATCCTGGAGGGCACGACCGCGAGCGTGCCGCCGCAAGGGGGCCGCAAGCACCCGCACCAGGAGTTCATCCAGATCGACACCACCAACGTGCTGTTCATCTGCGGTGGGGCCTTCGCCGGTCTCGAGAAGATCATCGAGTCCCGGGTCGGCCGCAAGGGGATCGGTTTCAACGCGATCATCCGCTCCAAGGAAGACATCGACGGCGCTGACATCTTCGAGAACGTCATGCCCGAGGACCTGCTGAAGTTCGGCATGATCCCCGAGTTCGTCGGCCGGCTCCCGGTCATCACGAGCGTCCACAACCTCGACCGTGAGGCGCTCATCCAGATCCTCACCGAGCCGCGCAACGCCCTCGTCAAGCAGTACCGCCGTCTGTTCGAGCTGGACAACGTCGAACTCGAGTTCACCGACGACGCGCTGGAGGCCATCGCCGACCAGGCGATCCTGCGCGGCACCGGCGCCCGCGGCCTGCGGGCGATCCTGGAGGAGGTCCTCCTCTCGGTGATGTACGAGGTGCCGTCGCGGCAGGACGTGGCACGTGTGGTCATCACCCGCGAGTCGGTTCTGGAGCACGTCAATCCCACGCTCGTCCCGCGCGACCAGCTCAACAAGCAGCAGCGGCCGCCGCGCGAGAAGTCGGCCTAGAAAGCCCGCGCGAACCCTCCTGGTTCGCACGATCGGCGCCCCCCGCGGGTTCTCCCGCGGGGGGCGCCGCCGTTTTCGGCTGTCTCCGGTTCCTGCCGGTGGCATACCCGCGGCCGGCCGGTGCCCTCGCCGCCCCCCCGCCCGGCGTCCGCCGGTATCCATCCGTGTCCATCCGTGTCCATCCGTGTTCGCCAGTACTCGCCGGTGTTCGGCGTGTTCGGCGTGTTCGGCGTGTTCGGCGGTGTTCGGCGGCGAGGATCATCTCGCTCATCGGTAGAAGCCGGGGGAGAAACGGTCCGTATGGCGGTCCGTGGGACAGGGGGCACGCGGACATCCCTAGACTTGGGCATCGTGACGACGCCAGAGCTGCCTACCCAGTACGCACCCGCCGACGTGGAGACCCGGAGCTACGAGCGCTGGGTATCGGAGGGACACTTCACCGCCGACCCGAGCAGCGAGCGCGAGCCGTACAGCATCGTCCTGCCCCCGCCGAACGTGACCGGTGTCCTGCACATCGGCCACGCCCTCGACCACTCCATCCAGGACGCGCTGACCCGCCGTGCCCGCATGCGCGGCCAGGAGACGCTCTGGCTGCCCGGTATGGACCACGCCGGCATAGCCACCCAGAACGTCGTCGAGCGCGAGATCGCCAAGGACGGCCTGTCCCGGCACGACCTTGGCCGCGAGGCGTTCGTCGAGCGCGTCTGGCAGTGGAAGGAGGAGTCCGGAGGCCGGATCCTCGGCCAGATGAAGAAGCTCGGCGACGGTGTCGACTGGTCGCGGGAGCGCTTCACCATGGACCCGGGCCTCTCCCGGGCCGTCCAGACGATCTTCAAGAAGCTCTTCGACGACGGGCTCATCTACCGCGCCGAGCGCATCATCAACTGGTGCCCGCGCTGCCTGACCGCGCTGTCGGACATCGAGGTCGAGCACAGCGAGGACGAGGGTGAGCTCGTCTCGATCCGCTACGGCGACGGCGACGACTCCATCGTGGTCGCGACCACCCGGGCCGAGACGATGCTCGGCGACACCGCCGTGGCCGTGCACCCCTCCGACGAGCGCTACGCGCACCTGATCGGCCGCGAGGTGGAGCTGCCGCTCACCGGGCGCCGCATCCCGATCGTCGCCGACGAGCACGTCGACCCCTCCTTCGGCACCGGGGCGGTCAAGGTCACCCCGGCGCACGATCCGAACGACTTCGAGATCGGGCGGCGCCACTCGCTGCCGTCCATGACGATCATGGATGAGCGGGGAGTGGTCACCGCGCACGGCCCGTTCCAGGGTCTCGACCGTTTCGAGGCCAGGCCCGCTGTGGTGGCCGCGCTCCGCGCGGAGGGCCGGATCGTCACGGAGAAGCGTCCCTACCTCCACTCGGTCGGGCACTGCTCGCGCTGCAAGACCGTGGTCGAGCCCCGGCTCTCCCTCCAGTGGTTCGTCAACGTCTCTCCCCTGGCGAAGGCGGCGGGCGACGCGGTCCGCGACGGCCGGACGAAGATCCACCCGCCGGAGCTGGCCAAGCGCTACTTCGACTGGGTCGACGACATGCACGACTGGTGCATCTCCCGGCAGCTGTGGTGGGGACACCGCATTCCTGTCTGGTACGGCCCCGACGGAGAGGTCGTCTGCGTCGGCCCCGACGAGCAGGCGCCCGAGGGCTACGTTCAGGACCCCGACGTCCTCGACACCTGGTTCTCCTCCGGGCTCTGGCCGTTCTCCACCCTCGGCTGGCCGGACAAGACGCCGGAGCTGGCCAAGTTCTACCCGACCTCCGTCCTGGTGACCGGCTACGACATCCTGTTCTTCTGGGTGGCCCGGATGATGATGTTCGGCATCTACGCCATGGACGGTGAGCCGCCGTTCAGGACCGTGGCGCTGCACGGCATGGTCCGTGACCAGTACGGCAAGAAGATGTCGAAGTCGTTCGGTAACGTCGTCGACCCGCTCGACTGGGTCGAGCGCTTCGGTGCCGACGCCACCCGCTTCACGCTGCTGCGCGGCGCCAACCCCGGCTCCGATGTGGCGATCAGCGAGGAATGGGCCGGAGGCTCACGCAACTTCTGCAACAAGATCTGGAACGCCACCCGCTTCGCGCTGATGAACGGCGCCGTGACGGGCGAGCTCCCCACCGAGGAGCTGACCGCCGCGGACCGCTGGATCCTCTCCCGGCTCCAGGAGATCGTCGCGTCGGTGGACACCGCGTTCGAAAGCTTCGAGTTCGCCAAGATCTCGGACCTGCTCTACCACTTCGCCTGGGACGAGGTCTGCGACTGGTACGTGGAACTCGCCAAGATCCAGATCGCTTCGGGCCAGGAGCACACCCGGCTCGTGCTGGGCCACGTCTTCGACTCGCTGCTTCGCCTGCTCCACCCCCTGGTGCCGTTCGTCACCGAGGAACTATGGCGTGCGGTCACCGGGCGCGAGTCGATCGTGGTCGCCCCCTGGCCGACGGTCCAGGAGTCGCTGCGCGATCCCTCGGCGGAGGAGGAAGTCCTCGCCATGCAGGGGCTGATCACAGAGGTGCGCAGGTTCCGTTCCGACCAGGGCCTCAAGCCGGGCCAGCGGGTCGCCGCACGGCTTTCACTCGCCGGTACGGCACTCGCCTCCCACGAAGGGGCGATCCGGTCGCTGCTCCGGCTCGACCAGCCGTCCGAGTCGTTCGCCGCGACCGCCAGCCTTGACGTGGGCGGCATCGCCGTGGAGATCGACACGGCCGGGACGATCGACGTGGCCGCCGAGCGCAAGCGCCTGGAGAAGGATCTCGCGGTGGCGCGCAAGGAGGCGGCCCAGGTCGCGGCCAAGCTCGGCAACGAGCAGTTCATGGCCAAGGCGCCCGACGACGTGGTGACCAAGGTGCGCTCCCGGGCGGCACAGGCTGACCAGGACATCGAACGGTTGCTCGCCCAGCTGGAGTCGCTGCCGGCCGGCTGACTTCTGGCCTGACCGACTCCCGGCAGCGCGAGCCGGCGACAGGGCTTGTCCCGACAGGTCGTGAGCCGGGCGGGGACTTTGCCCGTGCAGGCAGGGACCTGGTCTGAGCAGCGGGAAGGGGACGGCTCCGGACTGGTGGCCGCTTTGACGAGAACCCAGGGTTTCTTGACCCTGGGTTCTCGTGTTTGAGGGCTGGCGTCCCAGGGAAGACCTAGTTCTTACCGGGAAGTTGGTCATCGCAGCCCTGGGGGACTGCTAGAGTTCTTTATGCAGGGCGGTGTCCTGCACCTCCCTTCCAAAAATCCCGACAAATCGGGCGTGTCCACACGATTGGACAACGACCGGATGTTGGAGTAAGTTAGAGGGGTTGCCCTGGAAACGGGGCAGTCGCAATCCTAGCGGGTTCGGCGGGATCGAGTCGAGAGTCGGAAATCCGACAGTTTGACACGAAACCGGCACTTCCGATAAGATAGTGACACGAAATGGAACGCCCCGGAGTTCTGCCGGACCGGTTGGTCGGGTCAGGGTGATGGTGTACGCGTCCGTTTCTTGAGAACTCAACAGTGTGTTAAAAGCCAGTGCATGAAGC